>NZ_JBOICF010000001.1:0-2225 GCF_050739935.1 Pseudomonas sp.
ATTCATCTGTAACTGACCCTCCGCGTTCGCCAGCAAGCCGGCTCCTGCAATCGTGCCGTATCGGGCGTGAGATCTATATAAAGGAACGTTAAAGGGCGAATCATGCGCACCCTCCTATTCAGCAGCCAGGCTTACGACCGCGACAGTTTTCTCGCCGCTCAGAGCGCGACAGATATCGAGCTGCATTTCCAGCCGGCACGGTTGACCCTCGATACGGTGGCGCTGGCGGACGGCTATCCGGTGGTCTGCGCGTTCATCAATGACGATCTTAGCGCGCCGATCCTGGAACGCCTGGCAGCGGGCGGCACCAAGTTGATCGCCCTGCGCTCCGCCGGTTTCAATCACGTCGACTTGCCCACCGCGAAACGCCTGGGCATCGATGTGGTTCGGGTGCCGGCCTATTCGCCCCACGCTGTGGCCGAGCATGCGGTGGCGCTGATCCTTTCACTCAATCGCCATTTGCACCGCGCCTACAACCGCACCCGCGACGGCGATTTCACCTTGCATGGCCTGACCGGTTTCGATCTGGTCGGCAAGACCGTCGGGGTGATAGGCACTGGACAGATCGGCGCGACGTTCGCGCGAATCATGGCCGGTTTCGGCTGCAAGCTGCTGGCGTACGACCCCTACCCCAACTCTCAGGTGGAAGCCCTCGGCGCCCGTTATCTGCCGCTGGATCAGTTGTTGTCCGAAGCGCAGATCATCAGCCTGCACTGCCCGCTCAACGAACATACACGGCACTTGATCAATCAGGACTCGCTGTCACGCATGCAGCGCGGAGCGATGCTGATCAACACCGGACGCGGGGCGCTGGTCGACACCCCGGCCCTGATCGAGGCGCTCAAGAGCGGCCAACTGGGTTACCTGGGTCTGGATGTGTATGAAGAGGAAGCGCAGCTGTTCTTCGAAGACCGCTCGGACCTGCCGCTGCAGGATGACGTGCTGGCGCGGCTGCTAACCTTTCCGAATGTGGTAATCACGGCGCATCAGGCCTTTCTGACCCGCGAGGCGCTGGGAGCGATTGCTCAGACCACGCTGGATAACATCGCGAGTTGGGCGGCGGGAAGTCCGCAGAATCAGGTGTAGATCCGACGCTCTCGGATGCGAAATTCTCTGTGGAGCGAACTCATTCGCGAAAAATATTGCAAACGACAGAGACGCGTCGGCCGTGCCACTGCATCGCGAATGAATTCGCTCCCACAAGCGTTGCATCGCCATCTTCCCGACCGTGTTTGACCGCCCACCGGCAGCGGGCAGGCGCAATCTAAAGTGTTAGCATGCGCGCAAATTTGGAGACCCTCATGGCCGAACACGATTTTCGCTACAGCATGCTCACACCCCACCACACCCTGATCGAATGCCGAAGTCTGGCGCTCGGTCGCTATCAAGTGACCGGCAACGGTGGCTCGATCAAGCACGACGACGTGCTGCTCGTCACTGTCAAAGGCAGCAAAGACCTGTACATGCGTCTGACAGTGGAAAAGGTGCGGCACCTGATCAACCCGCCCGGCCAGTGGGTCGCGGTGGCCAACGGCCCGGCGTTCACCGAGCTTGCGATTCATCAGTGGAAGGTCAATTGCAACGGTTGCGGCAAGGAACAGGACATCGAGTTCATGGTCGACGGCAAGGAAGGCAAGAAAGCCCTCAAGCCTGCCGCCACCGCGCGCATTGCCGAACTTGGCTGGAAGACCGTCGGTGAGAATCATCTTTGCCCGAGCTGTGCCAAGAACGCCGCATGAAAGCGCTGGTACTGACGCTGTTCACCGCTACGCTGCTGTCCGGTTGCGCGACCGAGACCGAGGCGCTCAAGCGCGATCATGGCTATGTTCTGGAATGGATCGGTGAACGTCCGCTAATCGACAACAGTCACCTGACCATGACCCTGGGCAAGGACGGCCGCGCCTATGGCAACGCCGGTTGCAACCACTGGTTCGCGGCGTATCGGCTGGAGGGCGACGCGCTGACCTTCGGCCCGGTGGGCAGCACCCGCAAACTGTGCGCCCCGGCATTGATGGAACAGGAACACCGATTCCTCGACGCCCTGGGCAAGGTTCAGCATTGGGATATGTCCGAGGTCGAGCAGTTGCAGCTGTGGCCGGCAGCAGGATTGCCATTGCGATTCTGGCTGGAGGAAGGTTAAAGCCCTACGTCGATCAAACTGTAGGAACCGACACACCGCCGTTCGCCAGCAAGCCGGCCCCTACAGTTCAAACGCAATCGCCGTG
>NZ_JBOICF010000002.1:0-10473 GCF_050739935.1 Pseudomonas sp.
CTGACACTCCGCGTTCGCCAGCAAGCCGGCTCCTACAATAGGCTGTGCAAAAGCTCAAACAGGGCTCTCGGAGCCATCCTTGTTTACCACCGACGCCTTGCCCGGCAACGGCTGTTGCGCATCCCCATCGTCTATCGGCATCTGCCCGTTATGCGGGCTCATGACCAGCTGTGGATAAGTTTGCGCAAATCGCACGTCCGTGGATTTATCCACAAGACGCTTGAGCTTGTCGTTGAACGCGCGACTCACCGCATATTGCCCGCCCGACGAAGTCCGGAACTGGGCGGTAATCACGATCCCGTTCATGTCCATGCGATCAAGCCCGAACACTTCCAGCGGCCCTTGTAGCGTGCTCGCCAGCAAGAAGTCATCACTGATCGCCTGCCCCGCTTCGCGGATCAACGAAGTCGCCGAGTCCACGTCCGAATCGTAGGTGAACTGGAACGAGAAAAACGCATACGCGAACTGCCGGGACTGGTTGGTGACTGCCTTGATCTGACCGAAGGGCACTGAATGCACGAAGCCCTTGCCGTCGCGCAAACGCAGCGTGCGAATCGTCAGGCTTTCCACCGTGCCGGCATGACCGGAATCCAGCACCACCCAGTCGCCGATGGAAATCGTGTCCTCGATGATGATGAACAGGCCGGTGATCACGTCCTGTACCAGTTGCTGCGAACCGAAGCCGATAGCCAGACCGACAACCCCCGCACCCGCCAGCAGTGGCGCGACGTTGATCCCGAGATTGGCCATGGTCGTGATGGTACA
Organism: Pseudomonas sp.; assembly: GCF_050739935.1. GTDB lineage: Bacteria > Pseudomonadota > Gammaproteobacteria > Pseudomonadales > Pseudomonadaceae > Aquipseudomonas. The sequence goes on from NZ_JBOICF010000002.1 coordinate 766, forward strand.
GATCACCACCAGAATGATTTTGATCGCGTTGCGCAGCAGCGGCAGGATGGTCTTGACCCGAGTGCTGGGCTGGCGCATGGAGCGATTATTGTTCGGCGGCTTGAGGGCTTCCTGAATTGCAGTGTCCATCACGACCCACAGCAGCCAGGTCACCAGAAAGATCAGGCCGATGCTGCTCAATGAATCGCTGATTACCTTGCCAAGCGTATTGCGCTGGGCGAATTCGAACAGCGAAAAACCCCAGATCCGGCCTAGTAACTCGATGAAGCCCACCGCCAGTGCAATGCGCAGCACCGCATGCAGCAGGCTGAGCAAGCGTTCCTTGTAGACCCTGGAGCTGTGCGCTTCGGCAGGTTTGAACATGTGCTGGAACAGGGTGCTGAGAAACACCGTGCCGATCAACAGCACCGTGGTCAGAATGGCGCAACGCAAGGCCTCCTGGCTGTCCTCTCCCGCACCGATCAGGCTGATAGCCGAGACCAGGATCATCAGCAGAATCGGCAGATGCCAAAGGCTCGAAAAAACCTTCAACGTCTGCTGCAATGCAGGCCGCGCCAGACGAGCGCTCAATGGGCGATTACGAATCAGATGTGCCACCGGTCGGCGCATACGAATCACCACGATGCAAAACATGACCGAGGCCATCAGCCCGGTGAACACGGCGACACTGGTGGTCACGTTGCCACCCAACTGCCGGGCAATTTGCGGGCTGGTCAGCGCATCGCTCAAGGCAGCGAAGAATCCGATGATGAACAGCGGATGCGGTGCGTACGAACGAATGATGCGAACCGCCGGACGCTTGTGCCCCGCATTGAATAGCACGATCACCGACATCAGCACCGAGGTCGAGAAGATGCCGCTGCTGGTCGAGTACGCCAGACACAGCGCCAGCGCCCGGCCAACGGATGTCGGCATGAAATGACTGACATAAAGGGTCAGCGGCAGGCATATCAGAGCCGGAATCGTGAAGGGCAACACGTAACCCACTACACCCTGCACTCGGTCAAACTTCTGCAGCAGGCGGTGCCGGGACACACGCTTTGCAATGAATGCCCCTATCCGATTGAGCAGCAGGAACGCGCCGATCCAGACGACTGACAGAATCAGGAAGTCCCCGGCGATGGCCCAAGGCGAACGAGACGAGGGTTTGTTGACCAGGGTGCCCAGTTCGTCAGCGGCGCGGTCGGCACGCAAACGCCAGGAGTCGAGCAAATGGCCATTTAGATCCAGCTTGTCTTGCACGCTGTCGATGCTGGTGCTGATAACGCCGAGCAATCCGCCCTTGACCAGTATTTCCGGCTTATCGGGCTCGGCGGCAGGTGGCGGGTCAGCAGGTGCGGTTGATTGTGCGGTACTGGCGGCGGGCGCATCGGCCGCCTGAACGTTAAAGCTGCCGACGCAGAGCATCACACACAGCAGCAGGACAGATTTGAAGTTCGACAAAACGCAGGTCACTCCTTTCAGTCATGAGGGACGGCGAAATCAATGCCCACAGAAACTGATCGATATTCGCCCCGCAAGTTCGCCTGCGCTGCAAAGCTTCATGAACAGCGGTTCGCTCAGAGCCACGAAAACGACTATTTTTCACACGCCGCTTGACCAGGGAGAATGATCGTTCTACCTTACGATCCCATGAGCACACAGACCAATGACACCCGCGAAAAAATTCTCGCAACTGCCGAACAACTCATCTACCGAAACGGGATACACGCTACCGGCATGGATCTTTTGGTGAGGACCTCGGGCGTTGCCAGAAAGAGCATCTATCGCCACTTCGCGACCAAAGATGAAGTAGCTGCCGCCGCGCTGAATGCCCGGGACGTGCGCTGGATGCAGTGGTTCAGGAGCGAGTCCGACAGGGCCGACTCTGCGCAAGCGCGAATCCTGAACATGTTTGCCGTACTCAAAGGCTGGTTCGAGTCTGAAGGCTTTTGCGGTTGTGCCTTCATCAACACAGCCGGGGAGATTGGCGATCCGAATGATCCGATCCGGCTGATTGCCAGGTTGCACAAACAGAAGTTGTTCGATTACACGCTTGAACTGACCGAGCAACTGAACATCGAGCAACCGTCAGCACTCGCCAAACAGTTGCTGATTCTCATGGAAGGCGCCATCACCACCGCTCGTGTCATGGGTGACTACAGCGCTGCCGACAGCGCAAGGGACGTTGCGCAGCTGTTGCTGAAACAGGCCGCCGTAAAGGCCTGAGCTTCAAGAACGCTTCACTTACCGTTATATCCAACTTGCCTGGAGGCTCCGCCATGTCCAACGCCCAGACTCGCCCGCCACTTCCCCCCTTTACCCGCGAATCTGCCATCGAGAAGATCCGTCTGGCCGAAGACGGATGGAACAGCCGCGATCCGGAAAAAGTCTCGCTGGCCTACACCCTCGACACTCAATGGCGTAACCGCGCCGAGTTCGCCACCAACCGCGAAGAGGCCAAGGCCTTTCTAACCCGCAAGTGGAAAAAGGAACTCGATTACCGGTTGATTAAAGAGCTATGGGCCTTCACCGACAATCGTATCGCCGTACGCTACGCCTACGAATGGCACGATGATTCGGGGAACTGGTTTCGCTCCTACGGCAACGAAAACTGGGAGTTCAGTGAAGACGGCCTGATGCACCGCCGATTCGCCTGCATCAATGACATGCCAATCAAGGAATCGGAGCGCAAATTCCACTGGCCACTGGGACGCCGTCCCGATGACCATCCAGGACTGAGTGACTTGGGGCTGTAAACACCACTTTCCGCTTCCCAAAACAAAGCCCCCGACAGCAGAGCTGTGCGGGGGCTTTTTTGTTCAACGCGTTACTGCGTTCGATTCCGGAGGATCAGAACGGAATATCGTCATCGAAACTGTCGAAATCAGGAGCTGGTTGCGGCGCCTGTTGTGGAGCAGGACGCGACTCACGCTGCGGCTGAGGAGCGGCCTGCGGGCGCGATTGCTGTGGGCGGGGGGCGGAATTCTGATAGCCGCCACCACCCTGACCTTGTTGAGCATCGCCTTGTGGACGTCCGCCCAGCAACTGCATGGTGCCCTGCATGTCGACAACGATTTCAGTGGTGTAGCGCTTGATGCCGTCTTTTTCCCACTCGCGGGTCTGTAGCTTGCCTTCGATGTAGACCTGCGAGCCTTTGCGCAGGTACTCGCCGGCGATCTCTGCGACCTTGCCGAACATCGAAACACGGTGCCATTCGGTCTTTTCGACTTTCTGACCGGTTTGCTTGTCGGTCCACTGCTCGCTTGTCGCCAGACTCAGGTTGGTCACGGCGTTACCGTTAGGCAAGTAGCGAACTTCGGGATCCTGGCCACATGTGCCGACCAATATGACTTTGTTAACCCCACGGGCCATAACGTTCTCCTAGGCTTCACACGTTTCCGACGCTGGATTGACCACTTCGTCGAAAGACGCCCGATCCAACAGTTCTTTGTCAAATTTGATATAGATGGCGGCCTCGTCGGCCACCACTACTGCATCTGTTACTCCACGTACGGCCAACACGCGATCGGCAAGGCTTGTGTCGCGTTGAGCCTCGGGCGACAACGGCAAGCGAAGGCTGGTCACGTACGGAGGTTCGCGCATGGTAACAGCAAACGCGAGCCAGATGGCGGCCAGACCGGCGCCGCCGAGGAACACAACATCGAGCCCGCCGTGCTGAAATAGCCAGCCGCCGAGGATGCCGCCAGCCGCGGAACCGAGGAACTGACTGGTGGAATAAATCCCCATCGCCGTGCCCTTGCCTCCCGCCGGCGAGACCTTGCTGATCAGCGAAGGTAGCGAGGCTTCCAAAAGATTGAATGCAGTGAAGAACACTACGGTGCCGATCACCAACGCCCGAAGGGTGTTGCCGAACTCCCAGAAGAATAGCTCAGTGAGCATCAGCACCAGGACCGCACCTAGCAAAATCCGCTTCATCTGGCGTTTCTTCTCGCCGTAAATGATGAACGGGATCATCGCGAAGAAAGAGATCAGCAGCGCGGTCAGGTAGACCCACCAGTGCTGCTCCTTGGGCAGGCCGGCTTTTTCAACCAACGCCAGCGGCAACGCCACGAAACTGGACATCAGCATTGCGTGCAACGCGAAGATACCCAAATCCAGACGCAGCAGGTCCGGATGGCGAAGCGTCGCTCCCAGCGCCTGACGCGCAAGGCCCGACTCGCGGTGCTGCAGCGTCACTGTCGACTTGGGCACCACGAATGCCACGATAACGATGCCGATCAGCGCCATTGCCCCGGTTGCCAGAAACAGTCCTGACAGGCCGAACGCGCTGGTGAGGATGGGACCGACCACCATCGCAATGGCGAACGACACACCGATCGTCATACCAATCATCGCCATGGCTTTGGTGCGGTGCTGTTCGCGGGTTAGGTCAGACAGCAAGGCCATCACTGCCGCCGAAATAGCGCCAGCGCCCTGGAGAATTCGACCGGCGATCACGCCCCAGATCGATGTCGACTGTGCAGCCAGCACGCTGCCGAGCGCAAACACCACCAACCCAAGATAAATGACCGGACGGCGGCCGATGCGATCGGAAATCATGCCGAAAGGAATTTGCAGCACCGCCTGGGTCAGGCCGTATGCGCCAATCGCCAGACCAATGAGTGCCGGGCTCGCGCCAGCCAGGTCCATGCCATAGGTCGCCAGAACCGGCAAAACCATGAACATGCCAAGCATACGGAACGCGAACACCAGCGCCAGACCGCCCGCTGCACGGGTTTCGCTGCCACTCATGCGCTCGCTGTGAGAATCGTGCATGGAAGAACCTCATGTGAACCGGCGGCGATTCTACCAGTCCCATCGATGTACAGCACATACGACGCTTTGCCGCGCATCGCGGGAAATTTCTTTTCGCAGATAAGGCCTGGCGCTTTCCAATAGTGTGCATCCATCCAGTATTTGGCCGTATACTCCTGCGTTTTGACGCCCGCCGTGCGAGGCCACCTTGGACAAGATCCTGATTCGTGGGGCTCGAACCCACAACCTGAAAAACATCGACCTTACCCTGCCACGGGACAAGCTGATCGTCATAACCGGGCTCTCCGGTTCCGGCAAATCGTCGCTGGCATTCGACACGCTGTATGCCGAAGGGCAGCGCCGCTACGTCGAATCGTTGTCTGCCTACGCGCGGCAGTTTTTGTCGATGATGGAAAAGCCTGATGTCGACACCATCGAAGGTCTGTCACCGGCAATCTCCATCGAACAGAAGTCCACGTCCCACAACCCGCGATCGACCGTGGGCACCATCACCGAGATCTACGACTACCTGCGCCTGCTCTATGCCCGCGTCGGTCAGCCTCGCTGCCCTGATCACGATATTCCACTGGAAGCGCAGACGGTCAGTCAAATGGTCGATCTGGTGCTGGCCGAACCGGAAGGCAGCAAACTGATGTTGCTCGCGCCCGTCGTTCGTGAGCGCAAGGGCGAGCATCTGGCCGTGTTCGAAGAACTGCGCGCCCAGGGCTTCGTACGTGCGCGAGTCAACGGCAAGCTATGCGAACTCGACGAGCTGCCGAAGCTGGATAAACAGAAGAAGCATTCTATTGATGTCGTCGTCGACCGCTTCAAAGTGCGCGCCGACCTGCAGCAGCGTCTGGCGGAGTCCTTCGAGACCGCATTGAAGTTGGCCGATGGCATCGCTCTGGTCGCACCAATGGACGACGAGCCGGGTGAAGAAATCATCTTTTCAGCGCGCTTTGCCTGCCCCATCTGTGGACACGCGATCAGCGAGCTGGAACCCAAGCTTTTCTCCTTCAACAATCCGGCAGGCGCATGCCCGACCTGCGATGGTTTGGGCGTGAAGCAGTTCTTCGACACCAAGCGTCTGGTCAACGGTGAACTGACGCTTGCCGAAGGCGCCATACGCGGCTGGGATCGGCGCAACGTTTATTACTTCCAGATGCTCGGCTCACTGGCGAAGCATTACGGTTTCAGTCTGGAGGTCCCGTTCAAGGAACTGCCGGCCGATCAGCAGAAAGTCCTGCTCAGCGGCAGCGGCAGTCAGAACGTGGATTTCCGCTACCTGAACGACCGGGGCGACATCGTCAAACGTGCGCACCCGTTCGAAGGGATCGTGCCGAATCTGGAGCGTCGCTACCGCGAAACCGAATCAGCGACCGTCCGTGAAGAACTGGCCAAGTTCCTGAGCACTCAGCCCTGCCCCGATTGCCGTGGTACGCGCCTGCGCCGGGAAGCGCGGCATGTGTGGGTCGGTGAGAAAACGCTACCTGCGGTGACCAATCTGCCTATCGGCGATGCTACTGACTACTTCGGTAGGTTGAAGCTCACGGGGCGCCGTGGCGAAATCGCCGACAAAATCCTCAAGGAGATCCGCGAACGCCTGCAGTTCCTGGTCAACGTTGGCTTGGACTATCTGACGCTGGATCGCAGCGCGGATACCCTGTCTGGCGGTGAAGCCCAGCGTATTCGCCTTGCTAGCCAGATCGGCGCGGGTCTGGTGGGCGTCATGTATATCCTCGACGAACCGTCGATTGGCTTGCATCAACGCGACAACGATCGGTTGCTGGACACCCTTCGGCACCTGCGTGATATCGGTAACACGGTGATTGTCGTGGAGCATGACGAAGATGCTATTCGCCTGGCGGACTACGTGGTCGACATCGGCCCCGGTGCCGGCATCCACGGTGGCAGCATCGTTGCTGAAGGCACTCCGCAAGAGGTGATGGATCACCCGGACTCACTTACCGGGAAGTATCTATCCGGTCGGGTGAAGATCGAAGTGCCGGCCAAACGTACGCCGCGCAACAAGAAGCTATCGCTCAAGCTCAAAGGCGCGCGCGGGAACAACCTGCGTAACGTCGACCTGGAAATTCCAATCGGGTTGCTCACCTGCGTGACGGGGGTTTCCGGGTCGGGTAAGTCAACGCTAATCAACAACACCCTATTCCCGCTCAGCGCGACCGCACTCAACGGAGCGACCACGCTGGAAGCAGCGACACACGACAGCATCGACGGTCTGCAGCATCTGGATAAGGTGGTCGACATTGACCAAAGCCCAATCGGCCGTACCCCGCGCTCGAACCCGGCGACTTACACGGGTCTGTTCACACCGATTCGTGAATTGTTCGCCGGCGTGCCGGAATCGCGCTCCCGTGGTTATGGCCCGGGTCGCTTCTCGTTCAACGTCAAAGGTGGCCGTTGTGAGGCGTGCCAGGGCGACGGTCTGATTAAGGTAGAGATGCACTTCCTGCCGGATATCTACGTGCCGTGTGACGTCTGCAAGAGCAAGCGCTACAACCGCGAAACCCTGGAAATCAAGTACAAGGGCAAGAGCGTCCATGAAGTGCTGGAGATGACCATCGAAGAAGCACGCGCGTTCTTCGATGCCGTCCCGGCGCTGGCGCGCAAACTGCAAACACTGATGGATGTAGGCCTGTCCTATATAAAGCTCGGGCAGTCAGCCACGACGTTGTCAGGCGGCGAAGCGCAGCGGGTCAAACTCTCCCGTGAGCTATCCAAGCGCGATACCGGCAAGACGCTGTATATCCTCGACGAACCGACTACCGGCCTGCACTTCGCGGATATTCAGCAATTGCTGGACGTTTTGCATCGCCTGCGCGACCACGGCAATACGGTGGTGGTAATCGAACACAATCTGGACGTGATCAAGACTGCGGACTGGCTTGTCGATCTTGGACCGGAAGGCGGATCGAAAGGCGGACAGATCATCGCGACCGGCACCCCGGAGCAGGTGGCCGAGATGAAACAGTCTTATACCGGCCACTATCTCAAGCCACTGTTGGAGCGCGATCGCGCCTGATTGCAGGCAAGGTCGTGAAATGTAAAAAAGCCCCTGTCATGGCGAACATGACAGGGGCTTTTTCTTGGACCGGAATCAGAACTGCGATTGCAGGTAGTTTTCCAGGCCAATGGATTTGATCAGACCCATCTGCTTTTCAAGCCAGTAGGTGTGGTCCTCTTCGGTATCGGCCAACTGTACACGCAGGATGTCGCGGCTGACGTAATCCTTGTGCTGCTCGCACAGAGCGATGCCCTTGCAGAGTGCGGCACGGACCTTGTATTCCAGCCGAAGATCGCTGGCAAGCATCTCAGGGACCGTAGTGCCGACGTCCAAGTCATCCGGACGCATACGCGGAGTGCCTTCAAGCATCAGAATCCGGCGCATCAACGCATCAGCGTGCTGTGCCTCTTCTTCCATCTCGTGGTTGATACGCTCATAGAGCTTGCTGAAACCCCAATCCTCGTACATCCGCGAATGGATAAAATACTGGTCGCGCGCAGCCAGTTCGCCGGTCAGCAGCGTGTTGAGATAATCGATGACGTCCGGGTGGCCTTGCATTGCCGTGAATCTCCTTCAGGAAAGCCGATAGTCTGAACCAACATCATGGGAAGGTCACCGACAAAGAGCAGAAAAACGAAGAATTTCTGCGATTCCCTGACATTTGGTGCCGAAAAGTGGAGTAAATGAGGGGAGTTCTCTTTATCACTAAGAGTTAGCGCAATATTCTGGCAATCAATTGATAACGCGTTGTATTTACCTGGGAATCAGAAAACAAAAAACCGGGCGCTAGGCCCGGTTTTTCGTGATGACTGATGTCTTATTCAGCGGCTTCTACAGAGCCACCAACAGGACGATCAACCAGCTCGACGTACGCCATAGGCGCGTTGTCGCCAGCGCGGAAACCGCACTTGAGGATACGCAGGTAGCCACCCTCACGGGTCGCATAGCGCTTGCCCAGATCGTTGAACAGCTTACCGACGATTTCTTTCGAACGAGTACGGTCGAAAGCCAGACGACGGTTAGCAACGCTGTCGATCTTGGCCAGGGTGATCAGCGGCTCGGCAACGCGGCGCAGTTCCTTGGCTTTCGGCAGGGTAGTTTTGATCAGCTCGTGCTCGAACAGCGACACCGCCATGTTTTGGAACATGGCCTTGCGGTGAGAGCTGGTACGGCTCAGGTGACGTCCACTTTTACGATGACGCATGGTTCATTCCTTACCAAACACAACGTTCGGTGATTACGACGATCAGGCAGTCGCCTTGTCGTCCTTCTTAAGACTTGCAGGCGGCCAGTTGTCGAGGCGCATGCCGAGGGAGAGACCACGAGAAGCCAGAACGTCCTTGATTTCAGTCAAGGATTTCTTGCCCAGGTTCGGAGTCTTCAACAGTTCTACTTCAGTGCGCTGAATCAGATCACCGATGTAGTAAATGTTCTCCGCCTTAAGGCAGTTGGCCGAACGTACGGTCAGTTCCAAATCGTCAACCGGACGAAGCAGGATCGGATCGATCTCGTCTTCCTGTTCGACTACAACGGGTTCACTGTCACCTTTGAGGTCGACGAACGCAGCCAACTGCTGTTGCAGGATGGTTGCCGCACGACGGATAGCCTCTTCAGGATCCAGAGTACCGTTGGTTTCCAGATCAATAACCAGTTTGTCCAGGTTAGTACGCTGTTCGACACGGGCGTTTTCCACCACGTATGCGATACGACGAACCGGGCTGAACGAAGAATCGAGCTGCAAGCGACCAATGCTGCGGCTTTCGTCTTCATCGCTCTGACGCGAGTCTGCTGGTTCATAACCGCGACCACGAGCTACAACGAGCTTCATGTTCAGGGCGCCGTTAGACGCCAGGTTAGCGATTACGTGATCGGGGTTAACGATCTCGACATCATGATCCAGCTGAATATCGGCAGCGGTAACCACCCCCGAACCCTTCTTCGACAAG
>NZ_JBOICF010000003.1:0-41951 GCF_050739935.1 Pseudomonas sp.
TAGGAGCCGGCTTGCTGGCGAACAGCGGTGTGTCAGCTACATGGGTATTGGCTGACACGACGCGTTCGCCAGCAAGCCGGCTCCTACAGTGAATAGCGGCGTGTCAGCTACGTGGACGTTGGCTGACACGACGCGGTTCGCCAGCAAGCCGGCTCCTACGGTAAGCGTTCGTCCAGGTCCGTGGGACTCAACCCACAATCACTCCACGACACTCGCCAAACCCAATAGCCACCTGGCCCTCTCGACGGCATCTTGCCTTGAGGATCACCTCGTCCCCCGCCTCGAGAAACTTGCGCGTCTCGCCGGAGGGTAACTCCACCGCGTGTTTGCCGCCTTCGGTCATCTCCAGCAGGCTGCCGAACTGCCCTGCCTGCGGGCCGGACAACGTGCCGGTGCCGAACAGATCGCCCGCCTGCAATTTGCAGCCGTTGACGCTGTGGTGAGTGACCATCTGCGCGACGGTCCAGTACATGTTCAGCGTATTGCTCAAGGCCAGACGCTGCGGCGCAATGCCCTGTTCTTTCATCTGCGCGGTCAGCAGCAGCACTTCAAGTTCGATATCCAGCGCGCCCTGCTTCTGATCCTGTTCGTCGAACAGATAGTCCAGCGGTTGTGGATCGCCAGACGGACGCTTGGGTTGTGCGGCGCGGAATGGCGCCAGCGCCTCAGCAGTTACAACCCAAGGGGAAATACTGGTGGCGAAGCTTTTCGATAGAAACGGCCCCAGTGGCTGATACTCCCAGGCTTGCAGATCGCGGGCAGACCAGTCGTTGAGCAGGCAGAAACCGGCGATATGCTCGCTCGCATCGGCAATGCCGATCGGCTCGCCGGCCTCATTGCCCTGCCCCATCCAGACCCCGACTTCCAGCTCATAATCCAGGCGCTTGCTCGGCCCGAATCCGGGCACATCCGCGCCGGGTGCCAGGGTCTGGCCATTGGGGCGTTTGACCGGAGTCCCCGACACGCACAGCGTCGAGGCACGACCGTGGTAGGCGATGGGCACGTATTTGTAGTTCGGCAGCAGGGGGTTGTCCGGGCGGAACAGCTTGCCGACGTTCATCGCGTGGTGAATGCCGACGTAAAAGTCGGTGTAGTCGCCCACGTGCGCGGGCAAGTGCATCTGGCAGTCACGCATCGGCACCAGCAGGGTTTCGCCCAACGCTTGCAGGCGTTCGCGCTGCGGGCTGTTTTCATCCAGGAGCTTCAACAGCTCGCGACGCAACGCCTGACGTGGCGAAGCACCCAAGGCAAAGAAATCATTGAGCTGCCCACGGCTGGCCGCCTCGGCGGCAACCCGCGAGGTGCCGTCGAACAGGTTCGCCTCGATGGCCACCTGCAGATCGAAAATGCAGTCGCCGACCGCCACCCCGCCACGCTTATCGAGGCCAGGACGGCTGAACACGCCAAATGGCAGGTTCTGCAGGGGGAAATCAGGATGCTCGTTGGCCGAGGTCACCCAACTGCGCAAGTGTTCAAGAGAGCTCATCGGTGGCTGTCCGTATCGAGGGGGATGAAGGTTCTGGCGATGCCGTTCCAGCAGGCGTCGTAGTCACTTTGCAACTGCGGGCACTGCAGTGCGTGGCGGCTGGGGCGCAGGACTTTGCCGGTCTCGAACATGAAAGCCATGGTCTGTTCGATCTTGTGCGGTTTGAGTTCGGCGCTCATGGCTTTTTCAGCAGTGGCATTATCTGGGCCGTGGGCGCTCATGCAGTTGTGCAGCGAGACACCGCCGGGCATGAAGCCCTCGGCCTTGGCGTCATAAGCGCCGTCGATCAGGCCCATGAACTCGTTCATCAGGTTGCGATGGAACCACGGTGGACGAAAGGTGTTTTCCGCCACCATCCACCGCGGCGGAAAGATCACGAAATCGACATTGGCCTGGCCGTGAGTCGCGCTTGGTGAAGTCAACACAGTGAAAATCGAAGGGTCTGGGTGGTCGTAGCTGACGGTGCCGATGGTGTTGAACAGGCGCAAGTCATATTTGTAGGGCACGTTGTTGCCGTGCCAGGCGACCACATCGAATGGCGTGTGCTCAAGCCGGGTGCCCCAGAGTTCGCCAAGGAATTTCTGCACCAGCACGGTGGGTTGCGCGCTGTCGTCGAAATGAGCCACCGGCGCCTGAAAATCCCGCGGGTTGGCCAGCCCGTTGCTGCCGATCGGCCCGAGGTCCGGCAGACGTAGGGCACAACCGTGGTTTTCGCAAATGTAGCCGCGGGCCTGCCCATCGAGCAATTGCACGCTGAACTTCAACCCGCGCGGGATAACGGCAATTTCTTGCGGCTCAATGTCAAGCAGGCCGAGTTCAGTGATCAGGCGCAAGCGGCCCTGTTGCGGAACGATCAACCATTCGCCATCAGCATTGAAGAATGCACGCTCCATGGAGCGGTTGGCGGTGTAGACGTAAACGCTGACGCCTTCGGCCTGATCCGGAGCCGAAGTGCTGGCCAGAGCGATCAGGCCCTCGATGAAATCAGTGGGCTCGGCGGGAATATCAAAGGCGTTCCAGCGCAGGCGGTTAGGGTTGATTGGCCCTTGCCCGCCGCCAATGATCTGCCGCTCCAGACGCTGAAACTGTGGGTGCGCTGCAGATGGTTTGATCCGGTACAGCCAGGTGCGTCGGGCTTCCGCGCGGGGGACGGTGAAGGCAGTGCCGGAGAACTGCTCTGTATAGAGGCCCAACGAATGGCGTTGCGGGGAGTTCTGGCCTACGGGCAATCCACCGGACACTGCTTCGCTGCTGAATTGATTGCCGAAGCCGGATTGATACCTCAAAGCCTCGGATGCAGGTGTAGTGAACATCTCGACCTCTTGTTCTTGTTTTACGTAAGCGGATTACGCATAACGTAATTTGAGTTTGCCGAACGGTCAAGCTATAAAGCAGCCTTCCCAATTGGCGCACTTCTCGCTCATGACCGAAGACACCGCAAATCCCACCGCTTCGCGCCAGCAGAAAGTGCAATCCGCCGAAGTCGGCATGGGCATCCTCAAGGCGCTGGCCGAACTCGCGCCTGCCACCTCGTTGTCAAAACTCGCCGAATACGTCGGCATGCCTGCCAGCAAGGTCCACCGCTATCTGCAAGCCCTGGTGGACAGTGGTTTCGCCGAGCAGGATCCGGCCACCAATCATTACCGCTTGGGACGTTCAGCCTTGCAGGTCGGTCTGGCCGCGCTGAGCCAGCTGGATGTGTTGAAAATCAGCGCGCCGGAGCTGATCGCACTGCGCGACGAAATCAACGAAAGCTGTTTCTTGGCGGTCTGGGGCAACAAAGGCCCGACGGTGGTCTACGTTGAACAGTCGTTGGGCGCGGTCACGCTGGTCACGCAGATCGGCTCGGTGTTGCCGCTGCTCAGTTCGTCTACGGGGCTGGTGTTCGATGCGTTTTTGTCGGATGCCGAAACCGCAGCATTGCGCGAAGCCGAGTCCACAAGCCTCAGTGGCAAACAATTGAAAGAGATCGACCGCCACATCAAGGAAATCCGCAGCACCGGTGTGCATCAGGTTCATGGCTTGCTCATGGCCGGGGTCAATGCCGTGTCGTCGCCGGTGTTCGCCATGGGCAGCAAACTGGTAGGCGTGGTCACGATCGTGGGTTCAGCGTCGGTGTTTACCGACGAGCGTCAGGCTGCGGCAGCGCAGCGGCTGCGGGAAACGGCGCAGGCCATCAGCGCACGGATGGGTGGGCACATGCCGGGCTGAGCCCTTGGGTTTACGTCGAACACAAACCTTGTGGGAGCGAATTCATTCGCGAAGCGGCATTCCAGGCGCTGGTTGTGCATCGCCTGCACTGGCCAATCGCGAATGAATTCGCTCCCACAGGTCAAACAGCATCAGCCATAAGACCTCAATCCCACACAGGTCAAATAACGTCAGCCGCGGGATTTCAATCCGCAGTTAAAACGCCACGACGCAGCTGATCACGCTCAATGGATTCGAACAGCGCCTTGAAGTTGCCCTCGCCGAAACCATCATCGCCCTTGCGTTGAATGAACTCGAAGAACACCGGCCCCATCAGCGTTTCCGAGAAGATCTGCAGCAGCAGCCGCTTACTGCCGCCCTCGCAGGTGCCATCCAGCAAGAGGCCGCGGGCCTTGAGTTCGTGTTCCGGCTCGCCGTGATTTGGCAGGCGACCTTCGAGCATTTCGTAATAGGTATCAGGCGGCGCGGTCATGAAGCGCATGCCCAGGGCCTTGAGACGGTCCCAAGTATCGATCAGGTCTTCGGTGAAAAACGCGACGTGCTGAATGCCTTCGCCGTTGAACTGCATCAGGAACTCTTCGATCTGCCCGGCGCCCTTCGACGACTCTTCGTTGAGCGGGATGCGGATCAAGCCGTCCGGCGCCGTCATCGCCTTGGAGGTCAGGCCGGTGTACTCGCCCTTGATGTCGAAATAGCGAAGTTCGCGGAAGTTGAATAGCTTTTCATAGAAATTCGCCCAGTACGCCATGCGCCCGCGATAGACGTTGTGGGTCAGGTGATCGATGAACTGTAGCCCCGCGCCTACCGGATGACGTTCGACGCCTTCAATGAACACGAAGTCGATATCGTAGATCGACGTGCCTTCGCCAAAACGATCGATCAGATACAGCGGCGCCCCGCCAATGCCCTTGATTGCCGGCAGACGCAGCTCCATCGGCCCGGTGGCGATTTCGATGGGCTGTGCGCCCAGTTCCAGGGCGCGTTTGTAGGCCTTTTGCGAATCCTTGACCCGGAATGCCATGCCACACACGGAAGGACCATGCTCGGCGGCAAAGTACGACGCTTCGCTGTGGGGTTCGTTATTGAGGATGATGTTGATCGCACCCTGGCGATACAGCGCCACGTTCTTGGAACGGTGGTTGGCGACCTTGGTGAAGCCCATCATCTGGAACACGGACTCCAGGGTATTGGGAGTCGGCGAAGCGAATTCGATGAACTCGAAGCCCATCAGGCCCATTGGATTTTCGTAGAGATCAGTCACGGTCTTGCTCCTGCTAAAAAGTAAAATGCACTGCGGCGAAGATCACTGTTCAGCGGGTGGCGCACACGGAATACCCCGTACGCTGCGGGCGAGGAAGTCGCCGAAGATCAATTGCAAACCAAGGATTTTCATGTAGGAAAGGTTACTCCGGCTTATCTAATTGCGCATCAGGGTGCGCTTTCTGGAAAGCCGGATGCTGCAACGCTAGCGCCTCGACCCGACAGATGCGCGGGAAGGCACTCAGATCGATATTGAAACGGCGCGCCGCGTAGAGCTGCGGCAGCAGGTAGACATCGGCAAGACCGACGGCACCAAAGCAGAAACCTTCGTCGCCGATCAGTGCTTCAACCGCGGCGAAACCTTCGGTGATCCAGTGGCCGATCCAGGCTGTCACATCACCCTCGTCGTGGCCCAGGCCGCGCAGGCGATTAAGCACCGCGACGTTGTGCAGCGGGTGAATATCGCAGCCGATCAGCGCCGCCACTTCACGATGCCGCGCGCGTTCGAGCAGATCGGCAGGTAGCAACGCAGGCGTCGGCGAGCGCTCTTCAAGGTATTCGATGATGGCCATCGACTGAATGATCACCTCACCTGCATCCAGCCTCAGCGCAGGAACCCGGCCCTGGGGATTGATTGCCAGGTAATCGGGCTTGCGGTGCTCGCCGCCGTCACGAATCAGGTTGACCGGGATCGCGTTGACGTCCAGGCCCTTCAGCGCCAGGGCAATTCGCACCCGATAGCTGGAGGTCGATCGGTAGTAGGTATAAAGATCCACGGGTAGGGCCTGTTTTCTTGTTATTTTCGTAAACGATTTACGCAATGCGTAAGTTGCGACATAAACCTGCGACTGTCAAGGTCAGGCCCAGCCCTCCAGCCGTAACGTCGCCCTGACCAGACGCTGCTCTTCGTTTTCGATTTCCCGCAGGTTTTCGCAGATGCTCTGGATATGCGCCACGGCGGCTTTGCGCGCCTGTTCCGGGAGTCGACCGGTGACGGCATTGTAGAGCCGGGCATGATGACGATCGATCTGGCGCTTTTGCGCTTCGCGGTGGTAGAGGTTGTTGACCGAGGCGAACACGGTATTGAGCAGCAGGTCGGTTAATGAGCGTAGGGTCTGGACCAGCACGGCGTTGTGAGAGGCCTCGCTGATCGCCAGATGAAAGGCATGGTCCAGCCGCGCATGGTCGGAGGCCGCCAGTTCGTGATCGTGGGCGGCGAGCAAGGCATCGTAGGCGCGGGTGATCAACACAAAATCGGCGTCGGTGCCACGCAGGACCGCCAACCGCGCGGACTCCCCTTCCAGCAGACTGCGGACTTCGAACAAGTCATACAGCGTACGCGGTTGCGAAGCGAACAGGTGCATGAGGGGCGAGGCATCGGTTATCCCCAAGCCGCCCATCTGCGCGACGAAGGAACCCTGGCCATGTCGGGTTTCGATGATGCCCCGGGCGCGCAGCAGCTTGAGGCCTTCACGCAGCGCCGTGCGAGAGACGCCGAGTTTTTCGGTCAGACGCCGTTCGGAAGGCAGCAACTGCCCGACCTTGAGCACACCATCGACGATCAGCCGCTCGATGCGTTCACTGACCACGTCGGCCACTTGTTGCGGGAGTTTTTTTGCGGGGTGTTCCATACCGTTTGGCTCCAACAAGGAAAGTCGATGCAACGCGAATTCTGTAGCAGCACGGCTTGCCGGCGATGGCTTCCTCCGAACCGGCTAACCCTGTAGAAGCCGGCTTGCTGCCGAATGCGGTGTAGCAGTCAATTCATCACGACCTGACACGCTCGGTTCGCCAGCAAGCCGGCTCCTACTTGTACGCGGTGCTCGGCGGACATGAGGCCAACTGGTATGACCAGAGACAAACCGAGAACCCGTCATCCGCATATTCCTGAACAAGCCATTGATTAACACCATTTTTTTTGAATATCACTGTGCAAATGCCGAAAAAAACTGGTTCGACCAGTGCATTGGGACATAGACAGTAAAGACCGCACGGCCAATGATGCAAGTCAGCCGTAGAACGTTCTGATCAAGAACGGGCCTCATATAAATACGCCCTTTATAAAAACAAGAAGGGAATTGCGAAGCCATCATGAATATTCTTTACGACGAACGCGTCGATGGCGCGTTGCCTGCCGTCGACAAGGCCCAGCTACTGCAGGCCTTGCAAGCGCGACTGCCTGATCTGGACATCCTCCATCGTGAGGAAGAACTGCGCCCTTACGAATGCGACGGTCTCTCCGCTTACCGCACCACGCCGATGCTCGTAGTGCTGCCAGAACGGGTCGAGCAGGTGCAGATGTTACTCAAGGTCTGCCACGAACGCGGCGTACCGGTGGTTGCCCGTGGGGCTGGCACCGGATTGTCTGGGGGCGCGCTGCCGCTGGAGAAAGGCGTGCTGTTGGTGATGGCGCGCTTCAACAAGATCCTGCACATCGATCCGGCCGGGCGCTTCGCTCGGGTACAACCCGGCGTGCGCAACTTGGCGATCTCTCAGGCAGTTGCGCCATATGACCTTTATTACGCGCCTGATCCTTCCTCGCAGATCGCCTGTTCCATCGGCGGCAATGTCGCCGAAAACGCAGGCGGCGTGCATTGCCTCAAGTACGGCCTGACTGTGCACAACCTGCTCAAAGTCGACATCCTCACCGTCGAAGGCGAGCGTATGGTGCTTGGTTCCGATGCGCTGGATACCCCTGGTTTCGATCTGCTGGCGCTGTTCACCGGCTCCGAGGGCATGCTCGGCATCATCACCGAAGTCACGGTGAAGCTGCTGCCCAAGCCGCAAGTGGCGCGGGTGCTGCTGGCTGCGTTCGACTCCGTAGAGAAAGCCGGTCGCGCTGTGGGTGACATCATTGCCGAGGGGATCATTCCCGGCGGGCTGGAGATGATGGACAACCTGGCGATCCGCGCCGCCGAGGATTTCATTCACGCCGGTTACCCGGTGGACGCCGAAGCGATTCTGCTGTGTGAACTGGACGGCGTCGAGGCCGACGTTCACGCCGACTGCGATCGGGTACGCGCGGTGCTGGAAAAGGCCGGCGCTACCGAAGTGCGTCAGGCCAGAGACGAAGCCGAACGCGTGCGCTTCTGGGCCGGGCGCAAGAACGCCTTCCCCGCGGTCGGTCGGCTGTCGCCGGATTACTACTGCATGGACGGCACCATCCCCCGTCGGGAATTGCCGGGCGTGTTGAAGGGCATTTCCTCGCTGTCCGAGGAATACGGCCTGCGCGTCGCCAACGTTTTCCATGCGGGCGACGGCAACATGCACCCGTTGATCCTGTTCGATGCCAACCAGCCGGGCGAACTGGACCGGGCCGAAGCATTGGGCGGCAAGATTCTCGAACTGTGCGTGAAAGTCGGCGGCAGCATCACCGGCGAGCACGGTGTGGGTCGCGAGAAGATCAATCAAATGTGCGCGCAGTTCAACAGCGATGAGCTGACGCTGTTCCACGCAGTGAAAGCGGCGTTCGACCCCAGCGGCATGCTCAACCCCGGCAAGAACATTCCAACCCTGCATCGCTGCGCGGAATTCGGCGCGATGCACGTGCACATGGGCAAGTTGCCCTTCCCTGAACTGGAGCGTTTCTGATGGGTGCCGAACGTCAATTGAATATCAGCGCTCAGGATCGCGATGCCAGCCAAGTGCTGCTCGAACAGGTCAATCAGGCGATTCAAGTCGGCCTGCCGCTGCGCATCCAGGGCGCCAACAGCAAGGCATTTCTCGGTCGAGAAGTGGCCGGTGAAGTCCTCGACACGCGCGTTCACCGAGGCATCGTCACTTATGATCCGACCGAGCTGGTGATCACCGCCCGCGCCGGCACTCCACTCAGCGAACTGAACGCTGCACTGGAACAGGCCGGACAGATGCTGCCGTGCGAGCCGCCGACATTCAGCGACGCCGGCGTAGGTGATGCCACGGTCGGTGGGATGATCGCTGCGGGACTGTCCGGGCCACGTCGGCCCTGGGCAGGGTCGGTACGCGATTTCGTGCTCGGCACCCGGGTGATCACTGGCCTGGGCAAGCATCTGAAATTCGGCGGCGAGGTGATGAAGAACGTCGCCGGCTACGACTTGTCGCGCCTGATGGCCGGCAGTTTTGGCTGCCTGGGCGTGATCACCGAAGTCTCGCTGAAAGTCCTGCCCAAACCGCGGCTGTGCACCAGCATTGCCCTGGAAATGGACAGCACTCGCGCCCTCGCCCGCCTGGCCGAATGGGGTCAGCAGCCGTTGCCGATCAGCGCCGCCAGCCACGATGGTCGCGTGCTGCGTCTGCGTCTGGAAGGCGGCGAAGGCTCGGTGGCGGCGGCCCATGATCGCTTGGGCGGCGAGTCCATCGATCCAGTTTATTGGCGTGCGCTGAACGAACATCGACTGGACTTTTTCACCGATGGCCGACCGCTGTGGCGCCTGTCGCTGCCAACCAACACCGGCGTGCTGGACCTGCCGGGCGAACAGTTGATCGACTGGGCCGGCGCGCAACGCTGGCTGAAGAGCTCCGCCTGCGGCAGCGAGATTCGCGCCATCGTCAACGCGGTCGGCGGCCACGCTACCTGTTACAGCCACGGCTTGGACGACACCCCGTTTCAGCCTCTGGCAACGCCGGTCTTGCGCTATCACCGCCAGCTCAAGGCGCAACTCGATCCGCACGGAGTTTTCAATCCGGGCCGAATGTACGCAGAGATTTGAATCATGCAGACCACCCTGAGCGAACACGCGAAAAGCCTGCCCCGTGGCGAAGAAGCCGAAAGCATTCTGCGCAGCTGCGTGCACTGCGGTTTCTGCAACGCCACATGCCCAACCTATCAACTGCTGGGCGACGAGCTGGACGGCCCACGCGGGCGGATTTACCTGATCAAGCAAGTGCTCGAAGGCCGCGAAGTCACCGAGAAAACCCAGCTGCATCTGGACCGCTGCCTGTCCTGTCGCAACTGCGAGACCACCTGCCCTTCGGGCGTGGATTATCACAACCTGCTGGACATTGGCCGCGCCGTGGTCGATGCCGCCGTGCCACGGCCGATGAGTCAGCGCCTGCTGCGCGAGAGCCTGCGCGCGGTGGTGCCCAACGCCGGGCTGTTCAAGACTCTGACGCAAATGGGCAATTCATTCCGGCCGCTGCTGCCTGGCGGTCTTAAATCCAAGCTGCCCGGCGACGTTCGCCCGGCCAAGTCCCGCCCCACGCAACAACATGCGCGTCAGGTGCTGATTCTGGAAGGTTGCGTGCAGCCCGGACTGTCGCCAAATACCAACGCGGCGACGGCGCGGGTGCTGGATCGGCTGGGCATCAGCGTCAAATCCATCGCCCAAGCCGGCTGTTGCGGCGCGGTGGACTACCACCTCAATGCACAGGAACAGGGCCTGCAACGCGCGCGACGTAACATCGACGCCTGGTGGCCGGGCATTCAGGCCGGCGCCGAAGCGATCGTGCAGACCGCCAGTGGTTGCGGCGCGTTCGTCAAGGATTACGGGCATTTGTTGCGCGACGATCCCGACTACGCGGAAAAAGCCGCGAAGGTCAGTGCATTGACCAAGGATCTGGTGGAAGTGCTGCGTGCTGAACCGCTGGAGAAACTCGGCGCCTGCACCAGCGCCAAACTGGCGTTTCATTGCCCGTGCACGCTGCAGCATGCGCAGAAACTCGGCGGCGCGGTAGAGTCGGTATTGACCCGATTGGGCTTCAATTTGACTACGGTGCCCGACAGTCACTTATGCTGTGGCTCGGCTGGCACTTACTCGATCACCCAGCCGAAGCTGTCGCAGCAACTGCGCGACAACAAGATGAATGCGTTGGAAAGCGGCAGACCGGAGGTCATCGCTACCGCCAACATCGGTTGTCAGACCCACCTTGCCAGCGCCGGGCGTACCCCCGTCAAGCACTGGATCGAACTGATCGAAGACGCCCTGCATCCAAGTTGATCGCAGGTCGTGCGGACCTTTTATGACCATCCTCAGGAGAACTGCATGAAAAGCAAATCCATACTGACCCAGACCGAAGTCACCCAGATCCTGGCCGCCGCCCGCAAAGAAGCTCAGGCCAACGGATGGGCGGTGTCCATCGCCGTGACCGATGACGGCGGTCATCTGCTGGGCTTCGAGCGCCTGGACGGTTGCGCGCCAATCGGCAGTTATATCGCTATCGAAAAAGCCCGCACCTCGGCCCTGGGCCGTCGTGAATCCAAGGGTTACGAAGAAATGGTCAACGGCGGTCGCACTGCCTTCGTCACCGCCCCCTTGCTGACCTCGCTGGAAGGCGGCGTGCCTCTGATCGTGGATGGGGAGACCATCGGCGCCGTTGGTGTGTCCGGTGTGAAGGCCGATCAGGACGCGCAAGTGGCCAAGGCCGGCGTTGCGGCGTTGAATGCGGGCTAAGCAGCCCGCAAACGCTGGTTCCGAATTTCCACTCAATCCATGACAGACCACGAATCTGTGGGAGCGAATTCATTCGCGATACGTCGGCAGGGTCGATGCATCGCCATCGCCTGGAAGATTTTTCGCGAATGAATTCGGTCCCACGGGCACTGCCCCGCCAGCAAACAGAATTTTTAAACGGAGAGTCCGAGATGACCGAATTCGTCAACTGCCACAATCTCAAGGTGGCAGCCAACCTGAAACGCTTCGTCGACGAGGACGTGCTCCCGGGAACAGGGCTGACCTCGGAGGTGTTCTGGGCTGATTTCGACTCGCTGGTCCACGACCTGGCGCCGATCAACGCTGATCTGCTGGTCGAACGCGAGCGTCTGCAGACTCAGCTCGACAAGTGGCATCAATCCAACCCAGGGCCGGTCACCGACATGCCCGCCTATATCGCTTTCCTGGACTCCATCGGCTACCTGCAACCGGTGCCGGGGGAGGTTCAGGCAACCACCAGCAAGGTCGATATCGAGGTCAGCGAGCAGGCTGGTCCGCAATTGGTCGTCCCTGCCGCCAACGCCCGCTATGCGCTGAATGCCGCCAACGCCCGCTGGGGTTCGCTGTATGACGCGCTGTACGGTACCGATGCGATTTCCAGCGCCAATGGCGCGGAGATCAAGGCCGGTTATAACCCGTTGCGGGGCGCCAAAGTCATCGCCTTCGCCCGCGCCCTGCTCGATGAAGCCGCACCGCTTGCATCCGGCTCACACGTCGACGCCAAGGCCTACGCCGTGGACAGCGGTGAACTGCTGGTCACCCTCACCGACGGTAGCCAGTCGCGCTTGGCACAGCCGGAAAAATATGTCGGTTATCAAGGCGAGCCGCTGCAGCCCGATGCGATCCTGCTGAAGAATCACGGCCTGCACATTGAAATCCAGATCGACCCCACCAGCCCGATTGGCAGTACCGACCCGGCGGGTATCAAAGACCTGCTGCTGGAGGCCGCGCTGTCGACCATCATCGACTGCGAAGATTCGGTGGCCGCCGTCGACGCCGACGACAAGCTGGTGATCTACCGCAACTGGCTGGGCCTGATGAAAGGCGACCTGACCGAAGAGTTGGTCAAGGGCGGCAAGACCCTGACTCGCCGCCTCAATCCCGATCGCGAATACACCGGTGCCGATGGCAGCCGCATCACGCTGCACGGGCGCTCGTTGCTGTTCATTCGCAACGTCGGTCACCTGATGACCAACCCAGCGATTCTCTATGACGGCAACAAGAAAATTCCCGAGGGTATCCTCGATGGCGTGATCACCAGCCTGATCGCCCTGCATGACCTGCACAATCGCGCCAACTCGCGGGCCGGCAGCGTGTATATCGTCAAACCGAAGATGCACGGCCCCGATGAGGTCAAATTCGCCGATCAGTTGTTCGGCCGCATCGAAGATGTTCTGAAGATCCCGCGTAACACTCTGAAGATGGGGATCATGGACGAAGAGCGTCGCACCAGTGTCAATCTCAAGGCGTGCATCAACGCGGCGTCGGCACGGGTGGCATTCATCAACACCGGCTTTTTGGATCGCACCGGCGACGAGATGCACACCTCGATGGAAGCGGGTGCGATGTTACGCAAGGGTGACATGAAGGCCACGCCGTGGATCAAGGCCTACGAGCGCAGCAACGTGCTGGTGGGGCTGGCATGCGGCTTGCGCGGTCGGGCGCAGATCGGCAAGGGCATGTGGGCGATGCCGGATCTGATGGCCGACATGCTGGAACAGAAAATCGCTCAGCCGAAAGCTGGCGCGACCACGGCCTGGGTGCCCTCGCCCACCGCCGCCACGTTGCATGCGCTGCACTATCACAAGGTGGATGTGAAGGCGATTCAGCAGGATCTGGAGAAGGTCGACCTGGACAGCGTCAGCGAGGAAATTCTGCTGGATCTGCTGAGCATCCCAGTAACCGCTGACCCGAAATGGACCGAAGATCAGATACGCGAAGAGGTCGAAAACAACGCTCAAGGCCTGCTGGGTTATGTGGTGCGTTGGGTCGAGCAAGGCGTGGGCTGTTCGAAAGTACCGGACATTCACAACGTCGGCCTGATGGAAGACCGTGCCACACTGCGCATTTCCAGCCAGCACATTGCCAACTGGTTGCGCCATAAGGTGATCGACGATCATTACGCGCTGGAAACCCTCAAGCGCATGGCCAAGGTGGTGGACAAGCAGAACGCCGGAGATGCGGCATACAAGCCGATGGCGGAGAACTTCGACAAGTCGGTGGCATTCCAGGCGGCATGCGCACTGGTATTCAAAGGGCGCGAACAACCGAGCGGGTATACCGAGCCGTTGTTGCATGAGTTCCGGTTGGCGTTCAAGAAGGAGTCTTGATCGGTACCAACGATCGTGCCCACGCTCAGCGTGGGCACGATCACAATCCAGCAAGGGTCGTGCGCTTGGCGCAATAGCTGTGGGAGCGAATTCATTCGCGATTCGGCAGTACGGTCAAAGACGATGTATAGACTGCGCTGGCCTCTCGCCAATGAATTCGCTGCCACGCGGTTTTGTGAAAGCCACGACCCCGAGCCAACAACGACAGCATCAGGTGCTTTCCCGCACCACCAACTCAAACCCCAGATCCACCTGCGCCTCCTGCACATTGCCATCCAGCAGCCCGAGCAATAATTGCGCGGCGCGCTGGCCGACCTGTTCGCGGGGGGTGCGGATCGAGGTCAGACGCGGGACCATGTGCGCTGAGGCCGGCAGGTCATTGAAGCCGATCAGCGACACTTGCTCGGGGATCTTGATCCCGCGACGCAGCGCTTCCAGAGTTGCGCCCTGAGCCAGGTCGTCGTTGCAGAAAAACACCCCGTCCACGTCCGGATGTTCGGCCAGCAGGCGGGCGAACAATTCCCCTCCCAGACCGATGGATGAAGGCAACGGCGAGGCCATCTGCAGGGTTTCGTCATACAGGCCCTCTTCTTCAAGGGCACTACGAAAACCGGTGCCGCGCTGGATCACCCGCGGGTCCAGTTGCGCGGATACATAAGCCAGACGCCGACGCCCGCGACCCAACAGATGCCGCGCGGCCGCAGCCCCCGCCTGCTGCTGGGAAAAGCCCACACACGGCTCTGCGCGAGCGGGATCAAGCTCCATCATGTGCACGCACGGCACGCCGCTGGCCGCCAGCAACTGTTGCGCCGCCTGGCTGCGATCGAAGCCGGTCAGCATGATGCCCCGGGGTCGGTTCGCCAGATGACTGCGCAGCAGGTTCTCTTCCTCGACAGGCGAGTAGTGGTAGTTGCCGATCACCACCTCCAGACCACGAGGACGCAAGACGGTCTGGATCGCCTCAAGCGTCTCGATGAACAGCTGGTTGGACAACGATGGCACCAGCACCACCACCGACTGACTTTGCGAGGATGCCAGCGCCCGCGCGGCAGGATTGGCGACATAGCCTAGACTCTGCGCAGCAGCGCGCACTTTCTCGACCAGCTCCGGCGCCACTGTCGCGATGCCGCGCAGGGCTCTTGAGGCCGTAATGGGCGAAACGGCGGCCAGTTTCGCGACTTCGTTGAGAGTGGGACGACCGGTGGAGCGGGAACCAATGCGTGTCATGCGTTGCCAACTGATTGGAAGTAGAAGCCGAAGGGGTTGCGATTGTGTCGGATGGGCTCTAAGGTAGCGCTATCTCACGGAGGCCGGCAACTTTCTTTGATCGTGTTGACGACCGAGGATGATGCATCTCATGTTTCAGCGAGATACCCATAACAATGACTACACCCGGAAACAGTCTTGCCGGACTTGCACACAATCTGGCAAAGACAGCGCTGTCTTCGGGACGAGGTTTTTATGACTACTGCTCCAAATGCTATATCCGCCGTCGTGGTAATGGGTGTTTCCGGCTGCGGCAAAAGCGCCGTCGGCGCTGAAATTGCCAAGAACAGCGGTGGACGTCTTATCGAAGGCGACGCCTTTCACCCCCAAGCCAACATCGACAAAATGAGCGCTGGCCATCCGCTCAATGACGAAGACCGTGCCGGCTGGCTCACCCGCCTGGGTGAAGAAGTCGCCAAAGCCGTGAAAAACGGCGAAAAACCGATCCTGACCTGCTCCGCCCTCAAGCTCATCTACCGCGAGCGTCTGCGCGCAGCCGTGCCGGGCCTGGGCTTCGTGTTTCTGGAATTGACCAAGGAATTGGCGACCGAACGTTGCGCGCACCGCCCAGGGCATTTCATGCCGGCCAGCCTGGTCGACAGCCAGTTCGCAACCCTCGAACCCCCTTATGGCGAAGATCGTACGCTGGTGGTGGACGCCGCCAAGTCGATCGAGACCCTTGGTGCCGATGCGGCTAACTGGTGGAGTGCTTCATTAACTTCTTCCACCGCCGCGTCGACTTCTTCCGCCACCGCTCACACCGGCTCTTGATTGAAGATCTGGCATGAGCAACAAAGATAGCGCTGTCTTATTTTGTACACACGGCAGTGAACCACAGCGCTGAGCAGTAGCTCCAAAAAAACAAAATACAACGGAGAGACACCCCATGTTCGGTATGACTCAAGACACGTATCTAATCGTTGATGCGTTGGTAACGATCATTGGCCTTGTGCTACTGATCACCAAGTTCAAAGTCCATCCTTTTATTGCACTGACCATCGCTTCGGGTTTTCTCGGGTTGACCTCCGGCATGCCGGTCGACAAAGTCATGAAAGCGTTCCAGGACGGTTTCGGCGGCGTGCTGGGCTTCGTCGGTATCATCCTTGGCCTTGGCACCATGCTCGGCAAGTTGATGGCCGACTCCGGTGGTGCCGATCAGATCGCCCAGACGCTCATCCGCCGCTTCGGCAAGGATCGCGTGCATTGGGCAATGATGTTTTCGGCATTTTTGGTCGGCATTCCGCTGTTCTTCGAAATCGGCTTCGTGCTGCTGATCCCACTGGTATTCATCGTTGCCCGACGCAGCGGTGTTTCCATCGTCAAGATCGGTATCCCGCTGCTGGCTGGCCTGTCGGCGGTGCATGGCCTGGTTCCGCCGCACCCTGGCCCGCTGCTGGCCATCGGCATCTTCAACGCTGATATCGGCAAGACCATTTTCTACGGTCTGATCGTTGCCCTTCCCACCGCGATCATCGCCGGTCCCATCTACGGCAACTGGATCTCCAAGCATATCCCTGGTAATCCGTCCAAAGAGCTGGTGGACCAGATTGCCAAGGAATCGACCAACGATAACCTGCCAAGCTTCGGTATCACGCTGGTCACTATCCTGCTGCCGGTCTTCCTCATGCTGCTCAAGACGTTCGCCGACGTGGCATTGCCTGACGGCCATATCTTCCGCGTGTGGATGGACTTCATCGGGCACCCGATCGCCGCCTTGCTCTTCGCCTTGCTGTTGGCGTTCTACACCTTCGGTTCGGCCCGCGGCTTCGGCCGTGAGCAGATCATCAAGCTGCTCGATCAGAGCCTGGCGCCAGTGGCTGCGATCATACTGATCGTCGGCGCTGGCGGCGGCTTCAAACAAATGCTGGTGGAGAGTGGGGTTGGCAACCTGATCGGTCACATGGCCGTGCAGGCACAGATCTCACCGATCCTTCTGGCCTGGCTGGTAGCCGGGGTGATTCGTGTCGCCACCGGTTCCGCGACCGTGGCGACCATCACCGGTGCCGGTATCGTGGCGCCGGTCGTGGCGTTGGTGCCGGGTGTCAACCGCGAGCTGTTGGTGCTGGCCACCGGCGCAGGTTCGTTGATACTTTCCCACGTGAACGATGCGGGATTCTGGCTGGTCAAGCAGTATTTCAACATGACCGTGACCGAGACCCTGAAAACCTGGACTGTGATGGAAACCATCCTGTCCGTGGTCGGTATCATTCTGATCATGCTGTTGTCGCTAGTGGTCTGATTAGCTGACCGCTGCATTCCATGCCCACCCTCGCGGTGGGCATGTCGTTTCTGCGAGCGGCGCAACCTGCAAGCACCCTGCCGATACCCGCAAACGACTAGTCTGTCGCTATTTCTCCCCAAGTTTAGAACTTTGCCTTCCCACAATTCGGATGTCTCCTACAATGCTCTAGGAGATCACGTACAGGTCGACTAATGAAAATTTCATCGCCGCCCGGCACGAGTTCTTTGCAATAAATGCGAAAGAAGTGTGCAATAGGCGCCGCCCCGAATCTGGCTATCAGGGTCATAGCCAATCCCTTCGGGGATTTACCGCCAAAAACAGGCAAAATTCGCATGCCGTTTGGCCTCAGGCAAAATCATGCCCATGACAAGAAGATAAACCTGGGGAATTAAAATCGTGCCAATGGCGTCATACTGATGAACGCATTTGGATGCACTCGGCAATCACCATCACCCAAAGGCTAACGCCAGCCTCCTGGTAGAGGCGCTTCAAGAGGCCATCAAGGAAAAGATTATGTTGATACTCACCCGCAAAGTCGGCGAAAGCATAAACATTGGTGATGAAATCACCGTTACCATTCTGGGCGTACAGGGCCTTCAGGTCAGGCTCGGCATCAATGCGCCGAAGAACGTTTCAGTTCACCGTGAAGAAATCTACAAACGCATTCAAGCCGAGATCGCGCCGAATCAAGAGCCGCAATGAACCGCCCGGTTCATCTTCTTAGCAAGTAGTCTGCTGCTCCCCGGCGGCAGACAAGAATGAACGGCGTAGTCCCTGACGCCGTTTTTTTTCGTCCGAACTATTGGATCCATAAGTGCCGCGGCGATTGTATTACCCGCTAACTAACGCACCACGGTTTATTAAGTCCGGTCCATTTCTCCAACCGCTCTATCGCGTACTTCAATGTATGCATCCTCGACGCAAAGAGTTCGCCATACAAAACAAAAACGGCCGGGATTCCGTGGAATACCAGCCGTTGAGACATACAGGCGCTGTGCTAATCAGCCGACTGGCTCCAGCTGCCGGACGATTTTGTCTTTGGCGAGCAGGCGCTTCTCCTTGAGTTTCTTCAGTTGATCATCCGAGACATCGCCCGCTGATCCTTCCTCTGCCTTGACGACGTCCGCATCGAGCGCGTCGTATTTTTCCACCAATTGATTGAGCTTGGCGTCTTTGCTGCGACGCTTGCTCAGCTCCTCTTTGGTGATCCCCAAATCCGCGAACAAATCGTGCTTGACCGGCATGGTGCGCTGCTCCTCTGACGACTGATGTTGAGTTATTGAGGCCAATGCAACGAGAAGGTTCGACGTTTCTGTCGAACGGCCGTCTGGTGGCTGAGGCGGACGCATTTGAAGATGCACAATCCTGTTCAAACCGCTAGGGTGTAATCCGACACAATTCCAAACAACATCAAGGATCGACACATGACTTCACCCTTTGCCCGTTCTGTGCTCGCCAGTGCCCTGACTCTGGGCCTTGCCTTTGGTGGCGCTGCCCCCGCTTTCGCTGAGCCAGACAAACAAGTGCAGTCCGACGCCGAGCAATACAAGGACGAAGCGCTCAAGCTGTTGGAGCGACTGGTCAACATCGACACCGGCTCGGGTTATGAACCCGGCCTGACTCAGGTCCGCGACATCACCGTCGGTGAGTTGAAGAAACTCGGCGCAACCATCGAAACCATTCCCAACACCGCGCCGGACAAAAGCAGCCATGTAGTCGCCACCTTCAAAGGCACTGGCAAGGCGAAAATCCTGCTGATGGCGCATATGGATACGGTGTTCAAGGAGGGCTCCGCCGCCGCCCGCCCCTTCACCATCAAAGATGGTCGTGCTTATGGCCCTGGGGTGATGGATGACAAAGGCGGGATCGTTGCCGGTCTGTATGCGCTGAAAATTCTGGAGAACCTGAACTTCAAGGATTACGCACAGATCACCTTCCTGCTCGACGCCAGTGAGGAAACCGGCTCCAAGGCAGCCACCGAACTGATTCAGAAAGTCGCCAAGCAACACGACGTGACGCTGAACCTTGAACCGGGGCGTCCAGCGGATGGCCTGGTGGTGTGGCGCAAAGGCAGCGCCACCGCGGTGGTCGAAGTGAAGGGCAAAGCGTCCCATGCAGGCGTGGCGCCGGAGCTGGGACGCAACGCTGCGATGGAAGCCGCGCATCAGATCCTGCAATTGGGCAAGCTGGGCGATCCCGAGAAGAAAACCACGATCAACTTCACGGTGCTCAATGCCGGGGATCGGGTCAATGTGATTCCGGACCAGGCCACCGCCAAGGCTGACGTGCGCGCAGCGGTGCCGGAAGAGTTCGACCGGATCGAGAAAGACCTGGCGCGGGTGTCGGCCGACAAACTGATTCCGGAAACCGAAGTCACTACCCGCCTCGAACGTGGTCTGCCCCCCATGCCGCAAACCGCGGAATCGGACAAGCTCGTCGACATCGCCCAAAGCATCTACGGCGAAATCGGCCGCAAGCTGACCATTGAAGGCAGCGGCGGCGCGGCGGATGCCAGCCTGTCGGCCGGTGTGGGCGTACCAACACTCGATGGCTTCGGCATCGTCGGCGGCAACATCCACACACCAGAGGAATATGCTGAGGTGGACAGCGTTTCGCCAAGGATCTACCTGTTGACCCGGATGATCATGGAGCTGGCGAAGGCGAAGTAATCACCCGTCGGCGAGTCAACGCTGGTCCCGTATGGGAGCGAGCTTGCTCGCGATGAGGTCATTAGACTTGCATCACATGTGGGGCTGGGCAGCCTTCGCAAGCCCACTCCCACAGGTTCATTGCCTGATGGATTTAGGTTTCGCAGTCACTTCTGCTCTCGTACTCTCCGCGCTTCATAGGATTTGAGGTTCAGATAAACGAAATCCAGCGCCGACAGTTCTCCGCTCACCGGCGTGTCGGCGCCAGGACGCCGGGCGATCATGTCGCCGATCAAGTGCTCGACCTCGATGGGCGCGCCGCGCTCGATGTCGCGCAGCATGGAAGCCGTCATCTTCGAGCCTCTGCTGGTCAGCATGGCCTGGAAACGCTGACGCACCTCACTGCGAACCGCATGGCCTGCATGCTCGGCGACACTGGCACATTCAGCCAGTAATCTGAGGACCAACGCCTCGCCATCACTTGCGATCACGTCACCGATGCTCGCTCGCATGGAACCGGTAATGCCCGCGCCGGTAGCGATGAAACACCATTTTTCCCACATCTCCAGAATGATCTGCTGACTCAGATTGGCGTCGAATCCTGCATGTTGGAGGGCTTCTGCCACCTTGAGGATGCGCGGCGTCAACACACCGCTCAGCTCGCCGAAAGACAACTGATTGGTGTCGTTCAGATGCAGAATCGCGCCTGAGGCATCGCGATCCAGAGAGATGAGGCACTGCCCACCCAGCACGTTGTCCGGCGTGAAACGCTCGGCCAGCCGGTCCAGGTGAGCCATACCGTTGAGCAATGGCAGGATCATTGTCTCGGGTCCGACTGCCGGGGCGAACGAATCCATGGCCGCGTCCAGATCGTAGGCCTTGCAACTGAGCAAGACCAGATCGAACGTCTGATCGAGCATCGGCGCCATGACATGGGGCGGCGACGGGTACAGAATATTGCCCAATGGGCTGCGCACAATCAGGCCGCTTCGGTCGAGTTCTTCTGCGCGCCCGGGACGGACCAGAAAGGTCACATCGCGCCCTGCTTCCAGTAACCGGCCACCGAAATAGCCACCTATCGCGCCTGCGCCCACGATCAAAATACGCATCTTGTGTCGTTCCTTATCGAGTCGGTCAGAGGTGCCCGAACACCCCAGAATAGATGAAAGCCTCGACTCTATCCAAAAGCTTGATGATGACCAACATATAAATGCGCCCGGTGATCCGACACAGGCCCGGCAAATTGCGGGTAAAAAAAATCCCGAACCACCCATGGTGGTCCGGGACACAGGCTTGCAAGGAGAGTCAGGATTGCGCGTTGGCCAATACTGGCCACAGGAACGGCTGGCGTTGCTCTTCGCGAATGGCCACCAGTCGGCGGCTGAGGCTGATTGGCTGTACAACCGGCTGTTGCAGTCGCGCCAGCACCGCATCGATCACAGCGCTACTGGCATCGTGGTGAAACTGCCAGACGCCATAAATCCGCCCGTCGAATGACGCCTCGCTGCCCAGGCGGGGGTCAACGCCCAGACCTGCGCCCAGTCCGAACAGATGCAGGCCATAGAGACGCTGGCCATTACTGTCGAGCGGGCAGCCGGACGGGTCGGAATCCACACCGCCTTTGACCTCTGTCAGACTGATGGCGCTGCCACCGGCGTAACTCATGGCAGGCAACAAAGGCTGATAGCCGGTGCATTGCACCACGACATCCGACTTTGCAAGAGCCTGGCGAGCCCTTTCAAACTGCTCCTCGGGGCCGTTCTGGGTCTGCAGCATCTGCACTCGCACGCCAGTTTTGCCGATGTGCCCGTTCGCCAGTGCTTCACGTCCGACGTCCAGAGCGCGATAACGCAGGCCGCCGGAGCGATTGACTCGACCGGATACCGGGCAGACGTCTTTCAACTGATCGAAGACATAACCGGCAGCCATCGCGGCCTGCGCCGTCTCGTAGAACAGTCGGATCGGCGAGCGATGCACCAGCGTCACTTCTTGCAGACCGGCGAACTCCAGCGCGTCGGCGAGATTTTCCAGCACCGAAAACGCGCTGTGAGAACCGCCCACCACGCTGACCCGACCTTTGCGCGCCAGCATCGGAGCGAAGTAGTCACGCAACTGCACGCCGTTCATGCGCAATAAGACGTCGGCGCTCAGCATTCTGGTCGATGGCGGCACGGCGAGACCTTGATCGGCGAGGCTGTGAAGCAGGTGCTGCGGATCTTGCCGCCCACCCAGGTTCAGAACCAGCGCGCGGCAGCGGATACGCCGGGAGCGCCCCTCGGACTCGACCCAGACTTGATACTCGTCGTCATGACTCACGACTTCGGTAATGGTGGTGCTGGTCCAGAGTTTCACACCGTAATGCTCGACGATGAAATTGAGCACCAGTGTCGAGGCCTCAGCCAGCAATTTGGCGACGTCCGACAGCTGCGGTGCGCTTTGCGCCTGGCGACGGATGCGCCAATAGGCGGGTGAGTGCTCAAGAGGCTCGAACACATCGCGCAACGCCGGATCGCGCAGACAGTCGAGAAATACGTCGCCCACCGAGTTGGCGGTAATCTGATACTCCCCCAGCCGGCCCGTACCGGGCGTCGGACTCGCATCGACAATGATCAGGCCTTCCTTGGCCAGCTCCGGCATAGCGCCACTTTTCAAAGCGTTGAAAAGCAACCCCATGCCTGCTGGTCCGGCCCCCCCTACTACGCAACCGCAAACGGTTTCCAGATGATCTCCATACATAATATTGACTCCGAACTTAGTCGATGCATTGAGCGCAGCCCGAACGACTGGCCCAAATAACAGGCACAACCAACCGGCCGCTCTGACGTGACTTCTTTTTATGTTGAAATGCTTATTTCGATGAAAACTGATAAAAACTCGAGGCATGACTACCGTCACGAGCAGCCGTGTAAGCAGGATTTAAACGGGAAGGATGTAATGCAAATCAAGTTCATTCAGCGCATTGAGCCAATGCTCTATTCCACGGACTCAAAGCCTAAACGCGATCAATTGGCACCAGTTGAAAACTCCATGCCAATCAATTACTTGACCAATCTATGACTTGGTCTCCGGAGACGCTACCGCCCTTTCGCGTAGCACCTCGAATCATTCATGAGCGCGAATTTCGAAATGAACCGGCTTTGCCACAAATGGTTACAAACCCAAAAACTGTAAAGCGATAGTTTCAAAAAAGCCGGAGAGTGTCAAATTTTCGAGAAAAAGCATAGATTATGGTTTTACGTATATAAGCGTTTGATTTATATAGATTTATTTTTTTGACGCCCAATTTCCGTTACTCCTGCTCGTTATCATATGATTTTAAAATCAAAAAACCCGATTTACTTCCTGGCACAAGTTTCCTCGCCACTAAAAGCACATGATTAGCGCCGACAGATTAGTCGTAATTCTGTCGTCGTTTTAACATCGCTTATTACGGAAATGCGAAAGACTCTCTTTCTTTTATTAATCATTCTACCCAACAGATTAATGGCGCCAGATTTTTAAATCGAAGCCCAAAGCGATTGCTTGGCGCCGTTTTTTGAACCGATGAACGGTCGCACTCTTTGACGGAAAAAACAGAACTATTTCAAGAAGATCCGCCTCAATTATCAGGCTTATGCTCACTTTTGAATGGATATAGAGGTCGCCGCCATGAATGCTGAGAAAAATCTTCGGTCCAGCATTGCCGAAATCGATTATTCACGGGACACACTGTTCGGTCCTATCCCCATGCAGGCGACTTGCCGGGTCAGGCTAGCCACCATCGAGCAGGACGGGCATACACTGCGCGAGCTGACAATCATTGGCGACGTGCCTGATTACCTGTCCAAGACATCGATCATCCGCATTGCGCTGGATGGCAGGATCGAGGCGGGTCCGGTTCGCGACCATTACGCGATTCAAGACAGCGGAGAGGAGCAGTTCAGACTGCTATTCGAGAACGAGCATCGGCGAAGGGTGCATTGATCGCTCGTGGCTCGTCAAAGAAGGTGTCGTCAACCAAAAGGATTTAGGCCCCGCCGACATCAGCGTAAGGACGTTCATGGAGTCTGAGCAGCGGGACGCAGATCTGAATGAGCATCGGCGTGCAAATCTTCATGCTGAAGAATCAATGTGCGACTGAGCGGCTCTTCACGTTCGGACCTCTCGTCCTCCGGTGCATAACCCTCGACCTTGAGTTCAACCTGCTGGCGATAACGCAAGCCGTCGAGCTTGGGCGCACTATCGAGAACCGGATCCGGCGGCAGAAGGCGCTGACGCTCCAATGCAGTCATGGGCGGCTGAAAAGACGCGTTTCGGGCCTCCAGTCGTTGCAGCATGATGAGAATGGCCGTCACGCACACCACCACGATGCCCAGGAGCAAACCGATGCCGAACACCACCTTGCGTCGACGCAGCATCCGTTTGAAATTCGCACCCCTTGGCAACGTCTGGACGCCCTCGGGCTGATTCTCAGCCATGCATTCCCCTTGAAATCGAAATCGGCGTTCTGCCGTTGTTCGCGACACTAAGATAAAAGGTAAATGAAGGCTTTGCCACAGGCTTTTGATGCTCGAACGCGTCATGCCTTCGAGCCCAAGCTTCACAGGCGACCCAGAGCCGAGAAGAAACGCAGACTCTGCCTTCTTCAATACAACATAGGCTTCACCCGCACTCGGACTTCGCGCGCAACCGCCAACGCCTTTATATCATTCGGGCAATCAACACAGGCCCATTAATGACACGGCTAAAGCTGCCAAAATAAATGTGCTGCACGCGCGGGAGAAAGAATATAAAAACGCCCACGAAAAGTGGAACTTCGTGGGCGTGATTTGCGCTGACGGCGCACAGCATGAAGTGCGTAACTGATTAACTGGCCAGTGCATGCAATTGCATGGGTTGCATGGTTTTCAATTCGGCGTGCAGTCTGGCAATCAGCTCGCTCAGCGCACGGCTGGTATCCAGCGTGTCGAGCTTGATGCCGGTAGCCAGCAGCTCCACGCGCTCTGTGACAGGGTCGATGACCTCCACTGTCATGGTGTCGTCGATGACGGTGCAATTGCAGCGCTTGGGCAGAAACGTACTTTCTATGATGCTGCGCAATTCAAGGTTCGAGAGGGTGCATGCGATCATTAGCGATTCCTCCTGAGGCGGCCTCTGTCACCACGCGTACAGCTCGTCGCCTAACTTATTATCAATGGCTTCCATGGATTTAACAGTTTATCCAGATTCGTCATTTGTACCTCGCGGCTTCTGGCGAATAACCAACTTATACGCCCCGCTCCATATTGAAGCAACTGTACGCCAGACAATGCTCACACTTGGGAATACCAATTATCCGCGCCATGAAGAATCGTTTCATCAATGAAAAACGGCGAGAAACATACCGCATTTATGCATGAGCAGTGAAGATCGACGGGCATAACACTCTGATCTCAGGCCTCTTTATGAGGCGTCCACTCGTCGGCAGTTGTAAAGCTGACCGACGAATGACATGGCCCATCTCATGCGTGAGTGAGACGCAGATGAATCAGGGCGACGCGGTTGCCGCGTTTGTCCTGCCGCTCTTCGATGGCGAATGGTTTGAACCCAAGTTTGGGGTAGAACAACAGACCAGGCACATTGTGGTTGAAGCATGAAGCTGTCAGTTCCTTGGCCTCGTGCTTGCCGAAGGCCAACTCCATCATGCAACCGATCATGTATCGCCCCACCCCCTTGGAGCGGGCGTGGGGCGCCATGATGACATTACCCATGGAGCATCGACCGCGGAAGTCGTAGCGAGAGAAATTGGCGAAGCCAACCACTTCGCCATTCAGCTCGATCACCGTGTTGTCCGAGCGCTGCTCGATGGAGTCGCTCAATTGCGCGGGTGTCAGGGGGAAGACCGCCTTGGGAAACATGTAGAAAAGCTCGTCAACACTCTGTGGCATGTCGCAGATGGCGGGGATGTCTTTTTCTTCCAGGGGACGATGCAGGAACATGGCGATTTACCTCTCGAAGAAACGGGAGCTGAGCGCAAACTATAAGTGAAAAACGCTGGCATCGACACATCATCGGGACCGCTTTAGAGCACATATATATGTCATCACCTCGACCCGGACTGTGCCGCACTGACCCTATCTGACACACGAATGTGGCCGCTTGTTTCGTCAAGTTCATCGCTACACGAGATACATGTGGCAAGCCTCTGATGCAGCTGAACTTATTCGAACCGGGCAGAACGCCCGCGTCAGCATGTCCGTTCATGCAATTTGCATGAGCTTCAGATCTTTAAACATTAATAACTCATTGATATTTAAGTATTTTTTTAATATCTCTGTCTGGCACAGGCACTGCAACAGTCTTTAGCGAAGTCACAACACAATTCGCACGGAGCAGTACAACAATGAATGTCTCGCCTGATTCTTACCCTGCCGCAGTTGAAGAACCCTCCAATGTCTCGGGCGTGTCCTGGGGCGCAATCCTCGCCGGTGCCGCGGGCGCCGCTGCTTTATCGCTGATTCTTGTCCTGCTGGGCTCGGGCCTTGGCTTCTCGGCAATGTCGCCATGGGCCAGCGAAGGCGCCAGTGCCAAAACCATTGGTATTTCCGCCGTGATCTGGCTGGCGCTGACGCAAATCATCGCTTCGGGTCTCGGCGGATACATTGCCGGTCGTCTACGCGTGAAATGGTCGAACATGCATGGCGATGAGGTGTATTTCCGCGATACGGCCCACGGTTTCCTGTCCTGGGCTATCGCAACCTTGGTCGCTGCGGTGCTGATCGTCGGCTCTGTTAGCGGGATGGTTGGCAGTGGCGTCAAAGCCGGTGCCAGCGCCGTAGCAGGCGTCGCCGGTACAGCGGCCGTTGCCGCAGGTTCCGCCGCGGGCAATACCAGTAGCGATCAATACGGCTACTTCGTTGACAGCCTGTTCCGCGATGATCGCCCTGCTGCCGTCAGCGACGATGCTGCCCGCGGCGTGGTGGTACGTATTTTCACCAAGACTATGGCTAACGATGGCCAGCTGGCTCCTGAAGACCGCACTTATCTGGCGCAATTGGTTGCCCAACGGACCAACTTGAGCCAAGCCGACGCGCAGGCTCGTGTGGACCAGGTCTACGGCCAAGCCAAGCAGGCTGTCGCTGACGCCAAGCTGAAAGCTCAGCAAGCCGCCGATACCGCTGCGAAAGTTGCCGCGATGAGCGCTCTTTGGACCTTCGTCGCGCTGCTTTGCGGTGCCTTCGTTGCCAGCCTTGCCGCAATCTGGGGTGGCCGTCGTCGTGACGCTGTGACCTACGTTGAAACCCGTGCCTACACCACCACTTCAAACATTCGCTGATCAAGGAGAAACACCATGCGCTCATTACTTCTGTGGTTCCTGGGTATTCCAATTCCGATCATTATCCTGATCGCGCTGTTCATGCACTGACAGAGTCGTAGACGATCCGCGCAGCGCCCTGAAACCCGGGCCTGCGCGGATTTTTTTTGCCTGTCCCAATACGAATTGGCGGCGGCAACACAACACTGCCCCAAACGCGATGCCTTTCAGGACAAACTTCGGCGTCAGATTCCGCTGAACCAGTTGTATCCCTGATCCTCCCAGTATCCGCCTGGATAATCGTTGGTGACGAAGATCTCGACGATATGCTTGGGATTCTTGAAACCCAGCTTGGTCGGCACCCGAACGCGCAACGGGTATCCGTAGTCTGGTGGCAGGGCGACTTCGCCGAAGTCCAGTGCCAACAGCGTTTGCGGATGCAGCGCGGTGGGCATGTCCAGGCTTGAATAGTAGCGGTCGGCGCATTTGAAGCCGACGAACCTGGCCGTGGTATCAGCGCCCACGTGCTCCAGGAAGGTCTTTAACGGCACTCCGCCCCACTGCCCTATCGCGCTCCAGCCTTCGACGCAGATCAGCCGAGTGATGTCGCTGCGCTGCGGCAATTTGCGCAGCCCGTCCAGGGTCCATGGCGCCTTGTCACGCACCAGTCCCGAGACTCCAAGTTTCCAGTCGGCCACGTCCAGGTCCGGGATATCGTCCTCGCTGTAGAACGCGTTGAACGGAAACGGGTTGCGGATCTGCGCCTTGCTGAACGTAGGCGCCAGTTTCTGGCCGCTGAACAGCCAGGCCTGAACCCGATCGTTCCAGCGCGACATGGCCCACAACACCTTGTCGACCTGATCGCCATCCTGCAGGTTGCAGCCACTGAGCATGGCCATGGCGCCTACCGTCAGACTGCCTTTGAGGAAGTGACGACGCTGAAGGTTTTCCAGCTGGGTCTGTTGCGCCGGCTCCAGTCTGAGGCGCTCGATGGCGCGTTTCTTCGGTTCAATCATGGTCGACCTTCCCGCCTTCTACAGTTCTGATCCCGCCGGTGATCATCGGCAACAGGGTTTTCGGCACCAGCAGTACCAGCGCCAGATGCACCACGACGAACGCGCCGATCGCCGCCATAGCTGCAAAATGCACGAAACGAGCGAAGTCATAACCACCGAAAAGGGCAGTCAGTTCCTGCAGTTGAATCGGCTTCCAGATTGCCAGTCCCGAGACCACGATCAATACCCCGGCCGCCAACACCAGCCAATACATCAGCCGCTGCACCGCGTTGTACACGCCCTTTTCATGCTTGAGGCGAAAACGCAGGGCGTCGAGCAGATCGCGCTTGACGGCCCTGGGGGTGACGGGCAGGAAGTCGCGTTTGAAGTGCCGACTGAACAGCCCGTACAGCAGGTAAATCAAACCGTTGATCACCAGCAGCCACATCACCGCAAAGTGCCAGGCCAGCGCCCCGCCGAGCCAGCCGCCCAGGGTGAAATCCTTGGGAAACGAAAAGCGGAACAGCGGCGAAGCGTTGTAGATGCCCCAGCCGCTCATGAACATGCAGACCATGCCGAAGGCGTTGATCCAGTGCGTGAGGCGAATGGGCCAGGGGTGGATTCTGGTTTTTTTCATGGACTCCCTCCGGCCACGGATACTTCTGTGGGAGCGAATTCATTCGCGAGACTCTGGCACAGCCGATACATCTTTATCGGCTGAACGATTGTTCGCGAATGAATTCGCGCCCACAGGTTTTACGTCAATCGTCTATTCAACGGTGGCTTAAATGCGTCAGGTTACATCGGCGGCTGGAAGCCATCCTTGCCCACCGCTACACCGCGCGCGGTTTTGCCATCTTCACCCGGAAAAACCACGACCTTGGCGCCCTTGACCAATTGATCGACCTTGCCTGCCTCGACATAAGCGATCGGCACATCGTCCGGCACCACCAACTGCTTCTCGCCACCCTTGTAACTCACACTCAAGGTGCGGCCATTAGCCTGAGTCAGCTTGCCCACGGTGCCGTTGGTCATGGTGCCGGTACTGCCGTCAGCGTTCTGCCAGCCGTAGTGACCTTCGCCACTGCCCTTGAGGCTCGCTTCGAAGACAGTGACTTCCAGGGCTTTGAGTGTGCCGTCAGCCTGAGGTGTGGCGGCAGAGCCGATGAAGCTGTCGGACTTGATTGACTCGACATCGGTCTTCGACACCAGGCGCACGCCGGTCTTGTCGGTCAGGCCGATGCTCTGATGGGCGCCGGCACGCGTGGTGAAGTTCAGGGTGTTGTTCTCGACGCTGTCGACCGTGCCACGCATTGGTTTGATCACCGGCATATCGGCGGCCGATGCCATCACGGCAGCGCTCAGCGCGAGCAGACCAAAGGTGGCGGACAGTGCAGTCTTCATTTTCATTGTGACTTTCCTTAAGGGCAGTTTGAGGAATTACAGTTGCGCTGCGAACGACGACCATCCTCCCCCCACCACCGGCACCGGACAATGACCGGCCGATGACATTTTTGTCATTCGTGGTGACTCGTTCGATGCTGAATATCGATGACAAAAATGTAACCGTCCTCACGCTCGCAGTTGGTTACACTCCGCAAACGACGCGGTATCCAGCCGCTTTGTGCGAGCTTTGCGACAGCCACCTGATATTGCGTCTGGCGTTGCCACCATGACGTCAAGCGAGCCTTCACGATGCACATCCTGCTTATCGAAGACGACACCAAGACCGGCGAGTACCTGAAAAAGGGCCTCAGCGAGTCCGGCTACAAGGTCGACTGGACGCAGCACGGCGCCGACGGCCTGCACATGGCGCTGGAACACCGCTACGACCTGTTGGTGCTGGATGTGATGCTGCCGGGTATCGATGGATGGCAAATCATCGAAATCCTGCGCGCCAGACAGGATGTGCCGGTGTTGTTTCTCACCGCTCGCGACCAGTTGCAGGATCGGATTCGCGGGCTGGAGCTCGGCGCTGACGATTACCTGGTAAAGCCGTTTTCGTTCACCGAATTGCTGCTACGCATTCGCACTATCCTGCGTCGCGGCGTGGTCCGTGAAGCCGATCACTTTCATTTGGCCGATCTCGAACTGGACCTGTTGCGGCGCCGCGTGACCCGCCAGCAACAGCTGATCACCCTGACAAACAAGGAATTCGCCCTGCTGCACTTGTTACTGCGTCGTGAAGGCGACGTCCTGTCCAGGACGCAGATCGCCTCGGAAGTCTGGGACATGAATTTCGACAGCGACACCAACGTGGTCGATGTGGCGATCAAGCGCCTGCGCAGCAAAATCGACCAGCCGTATCCCGTCAAACTGATCCACACCGTGCGCGGCATCGGTTATGTCTGCGAGGTGCGGCCGTGCGAGCCCGACGCCAACCCTCTCTGACCCTTCGTTCGACCTTGGCCTTTGCGGTCGTCGCGATGCTCGCCGTCGCGAGCGCGGGCATGTACCTGTACGAAACCATGAAAGCCTCAGTGATGACCCGCAGCGATCATGCAGTGCTGGCGCGGCTCGATCACTTTCGCAAACTGCTGCAATACGACCTGACTCTCGACACCCTGCAGAGCAGTCCCCAACTGTTCGAGAACATGCTGGACAGCGAGGACGACATTTTCATTATTGGTGAGCCTGGCAAGGCCCCGGTGATCATGGTCAATCCGCTGCACGCGCCGCTGCCGCCAATGCCGGTGGTCGAGCCCAATCAGCCGTTGAGTGTCGCTGACCTGCGCAGTGGCCTGGTCAACCCAGGCGTGCCACTGCGCGCTGCCACGGTGGCAGCGATGTCCGGCGGCAAGGTCGTGCACCTGACCGCCGCGCATCTGGCGGTCAAGGAAATGGCCACGCTGGCGAGCTTCCGTAACCGTATTCTGTTCTCCATCGCCCTGGCTTTTGCCCTCACCGCCGGGCTGGGTTATCTGTTGCTGCGCCGGGGCCTGCGACCACTGCGGCGGATGGCGGAGCACGCCACGGCCATTACCCCCGCACGCCTCGACAGCCGCATGGATAGCAGCGACACGCCGGTTGAATTGCAACAGTTGAGCGACGCCTACAACGGCATGCTCGACCGGCTGGCCGACGGCTATCAGCGCTTGACGCAGTTCTCCGCCGATCTGGCCCATGAGATTCGCACGCCCGTGGGCTCGTTAATGGGACATTGCCAGGTGGCGCTACGGCAACCGCGCACCGCTGATGAGTACCAACTGCTGCTGGCTTCGAACCTGGAAGAGCTTGAGCGCATCTCGCGAATGGTCGAGAGCATCCTGTTTCTCGCCCGCGCCGACGACGCCCAGGCGGCGCTGAATCGGCAGGCGCTGGATCTGACCGATGAACTGCAGAGGGTGACGGGGTATTTCGAAGGTCTGGCCGAAGAGCGGCGGATGACCCTGCGCACATCGGGGGACGGTCATCTGGATGCCGACCCGCTGCTGCTGCGTCGCGCCTTGAGCAATCTGGTGGCCAACGCGATTCGCTATGCCGACGAAGGCAGCGAGATCGAGATACGGGTGGTCGAAGACAGCCAACAATGCCGCATCGAAGTGGAAAACCGGGGGCCGGTCTTGAGCGATTCGGCCCTCGGCAAACTGTTCGACCGCTTTTACCGCGCTGACGCCTCGCGCCATCAGAGCTCGGACTCCAACGGGCTGGGATTGGCGATCGTCGCAGCAATCATGCGCTTGCATGGTGGTGAAGTGACAGTGAGCCAGCCGGTGGCGGGCAGGATTTGTTTTACCCTCGCCTTCCCGGCTACCTGACACTCCACGATGCGCGGAACGTGTAGCCGGCTTGCCGGCGAAAGCAGTGTGTCAGTCGACATTAATGTATCTGACCCGCCGCGTTCGCCAGCAAGCCGGCTCCTACATGATCGCGATCACAGCGTTTCAGGCCTTCTTATCGTGGGAAATCTGCAACTTGTAGAACGTTGCCGCTCCGCCCTCGGTCGCATAGCCGGTGTTGTCCTGGGTGTACACACCGGCCTTGAAATACAGCTGCTTGCTGTTCCAGCTGGCGTCCAGTTTGGCGCTCCATTGCATGTCGTGGGCATTGACCGTCAGGTTGCCAGCGGGAGTCAGGTGGATGGTGTAAGTGAAGCGCTCCCCGAGTAAAACACCCGTCGCAATCTGAATCACAGCCGGCTCCGAAGTCGGCGTGAGGCGGAACTTGGCGACGATGTTGCCGTTCTGGGTCTTTTCCTTGTACTGGTACTCCAACTTGATCAGCGGCTCGGTGCTGCCATAACAGTGAATCTGACCAATGACGATCTTGCCGGTCGACGGCACTTGGTCAACGGTCAGCGCCGCCCGCAGGAAATTGTCCGCCTGATTGTAGGTCCAGTTGTGCACGGCCCCGTTGGCGTAGGTTTCTCGCAATTCCGTGCGCGGATAGATGGCGTTGTCGGTCCGTGAACCTGTCACTGGCGCCCAGAAGAACAGCGTGTCTCCGGAACGGAAATAACCATCCTGATAGCCGCCGACCAGTTTCGGCGTGTCGATAGTGGCTGCAGGGATACCCACAGGTTCAGAAAGATTCCAAGTGGCGAGGTCGATCATGTTGCGCTCATGGATGCGCGGCGCGCATCAGCAAAGGAAAGTGTCTGGATAGGGGTTTTGCGCCCCGTTCCGGTCGCCTTTGCTATCGGCTGAATCAGTTGTTCTTTAACTCCCTTACCAGTCAAAAAACCGCCGAAATTGATCGATATTCGACTCGGGCCACCATTTGAACATCACTTCGTTCATACGCCTGATTGCGCGTTTTTTGATCAACGTGGCGCAAACCGGGACGATGGTGGTTTCATGATGCCGCCAGTTTTTTGAAGGGCCGTGATAACAGTCCCGAAAAAAGGTTCAAAAACGCCGATACAGGCCGACAGACGGTCGATTAAATCAGGGCCTGTAAAACGCTGCAGGAGCGAATTTATTCGCGATACGGATTTTTAGTCGGCAAATGTGCGTCGCCTGTAGCAGGCTCTCGCGAATGAATTCGTTCCCACAGGTTTAACAGCGCGGCGGCCCAAACCCGCTACAAACCGCCCATCTCCTCATCCACTTTTCATTTGACGAAAGAACATTGTTACCGGATATTAATAGTTAGGAACCTAATAGTACGGCGACTAATCATTCAGTGCCTAACCAAACCCCATCTATTGTTCAATCCAGTGGCACCCTCATGACCCTAGACTCACTGCAAATGC
Source organism: Pseudomonas sp. (assembly GCF_050739935.1). Classification (GTDB taxonomy): domain Bacteria; phylum Pseudomonadota; class Gammaproteobacteria; order Pseudomonadales; family Pseudomonadaceae; genus Aquipseudomonas. Next base: position 33,313 of record NZ_JBOICF010000003.1, read on the forward strand.
ACATCACCGGCGGCGTGGTCGCGGCTTCCCGCCAATGGCGCCGAGTGTGTCAGACCACTTTGATGAACTATGGCGTGTCCGAGGCTTGCGCAGGTCCCCTGCTGATGATTGCGCGGCTGGGTGAAGGCGTACGTCAGGTCACGGTGGCGCAGGCGTGCGGACTGGAAAGCCCTTCACTGGTGCGCCTGCTCGATCAGTTGGGCAAAGCCAATCTGGTACAGCGCACTGAAGACCCGACCGACCGCCGGGCCAAAGCACTGAGCCTGACCGAAGAAGGCCGCACGCTTGCCAATTCCATCGAAGACGAGCTGATCCGCCTGCGCCGCGATGTTTTCAATGACATCGACGCCGCCGACCTGGAAGCCACCCTGCGCGTGTTCAAGGCGTTCGCCAAGGCCAGCCCCATGGGGCCGGAGCTGTCATCTTGAAAGACATGTTCAAAGGCTTTTTCCAAGGCGTTCCACCCTCGCGAGACTGGTTCTACGGCGTGCGCACCTTCGCCGCATCGATGCTGGCGTTGTATCTCGCACTGATTTTCGAATTGCCGCGTCCGTACTGGGCGATGGCAACGGTCTACATTGTTTCCAGCCCCTTCGTGGCGCCGACCAGCTCCAAAGCGCTGTATCGCGCGGCCGGGACTTTCCTCGGTGCCGCGGCGTCGGTGGTGCTGGTACCGATGTTCGTGCAGACGCCTTTTCTGCTGGCGGTGGTCATCGCTCTGTGGACCGGCACCCTGCTGTTCCTGTCATTGCATCTGCGTACGGCCAATAGCTACGCCCTGATGCTGGCGGGTTACACCATGCCGCTGATTTCCTTCCCGGTAGTGGACAACCCTCAAGCGGTATTCGACATCGCCGTGTCGCGGACCGAAGAAATCCTGCTGGGCATCGTCTGCGCCGCCGTGGTCGGCGCAATGTTCTGGCCCCGTCGCCTGGCGCCGGTGCTGGTGGACGCCATGGGCAAATGGTTCAAAGACGCCTCGACCTACAGCGACCTGTTCCTGGCACGCAGCGCGACTCCGGAAACCGTTGGAGCGCTGCGCACGGCCATGGTCGGCACGTTCAACAGTCTGGAGTTGATGATCGGCCAGTTGCCCCACGAGGGTGCTCACCGCCAGACCGTGCGTAACGCCAAGGAATTGCGCGGCCGCATGATCCATCTGCTGCCGGTGATCGATGCCCTGGACGATGCACTCTGGGCCCTGGAACGCCGCACCCCGGAGCTGGTGGCCGATCTCGCGCCGCTGATCCTCGAATGCCGGGACTGGGTGGAAACGGCCGCAGAGGGCGCGCCGGTCGAATACTGGCAGGCTCTGCACGCCGAGCTCGACCGCTTGCAGCCGACCCCGGCGCAGCTGGATGACCGCCGACAATTGTTGCTGTCCAACGCGCTTTATCGCCTGCGCGAATGGATTGACCTGTGGCAAGACTGCCGCAGCCTGCAATTAGCCATCGAAACCGACGATCACCGGCCTTGGCGCGCGGTCTATCGCCACTGGCGTCTGGGACGCCTGTCGCCGTTTCTCGACAAAGGCATGATGCTGTATTCAGTGGCAACTTCGGTGAGCGCGATCATCGTCGCCTCGACCCTGTGGATTCTGCTGGGTTGGCAGGACGGCGCCAGTGCCGTCGCGCTGGCAGCGGTGGCGTGCAGCTTCTTTGCGGCGATGGACGACCCGGCGCCGCAGATTTACCGCTTTTTCTTCTGGACGATGCTGTCGGTGATCTTCGCCAGCCTCTATCTGTTCGTGGTCCTGCCGAATCTGCACGACTTCCCGATGCTGGTGCTGGCATTCGCCGTGCCGTTCATTTGCGTCGGCACCCTGACCGTGCAGCCGAAGTTCTACCTGGGCACCCTGCTGACCATCGTTAACACTTCGTCGTTCATCAGCATCCAGAGCGCCTACGACGCCGACTTCCTCAACTTCGTGAATTCCAATCTCGCAGGCCCCGTGGGTCTGGCGTTCGCCTTTGTCTGGACCTTGATCGTGCGGCCGTTCGGCACGGAAGTGGCGGCCAAACGCCTGACGCGTTTCAGCTGGCGCGACATCGTGGCGCTGAGTGAGGAAGCGACCCTGGCCGAACATCGGCAGATGGGCGTGCGCATGCTCGACCGCCTGATGCAGCACTTGCCACGTCTGGCGATCACCGCGCAGGACACCAACATCCCGCTGCGCGAAGTGCGGGTGGCGCTGAACATGCTCGACCTGCTGGCCTACATGCCACGGGTTCATGCGGTGCCGCGGCAGTTGCTGCGTCAGGTGGCCACAGAAGTGGGCACATATTTCCGCGCCTGTCTCAAAGCCGGTGAGCGTTTGCCTGCACCCAAAGGTCTGTTGACGACCATGGACCGCGCCCGCCGCTCGCTGACCTTCGACTGGATGGGCGACGACGAATCGCGTCTGCATCTATTGCACGCCCTGAGCGGTCTGCGTCTGGCATTGCTGCCGGGTGTGGAGATCGTGGACGTGCTCGCCGAGCAAGAAGAACAACCGCCGTTTGGCATCGATGGAGCGCCACTGTGATCGGTGATCTGGATATCGGCGGGATTTTCCTGCCTACGTTTCTGGTGCTAATGGGCATCGCCTATGTGATTTTCCTGCTGGTTCACGCCGTGCTGTCGCGTGCCCACTTCTACCGCCTGGTCTGGCACCGGGCTTTGTTCAACGTCGGTCTATACGCTTTGCTGCTCGGCGTCGTGGATACCCTTAGTCGATACCTGATGAAATGAAAAAACCCCTACTGACTCTGGGCCGTGTGGTCCTGACACTGCTGGTTGTCATCCTCGCCGCGATCGTCGTCTGGCGCATGGTGATGTATTACATGTATGCACCCTGGACCCGCGACGGCCATATCCGGGCCGACGTGATCCAGATCGCCCCGGACGTCTCCGGGTTGATTCAAAAGGTTTCGGTATCCGACAACCAGGCAATCACCAAGGGCCAGGTGCTGTTTACCATCGACCAGGATCGCTTCCGTCTGGCCTTGCGTCAGGCGCAGGCGACCGTGGCCGAGCGCAAGGAAACCTGGGAACAGGCGCAGCGTGAAAACAAGCGTAACCGTGGCCTGGGCAATCTGGTGGCTCGTGAGCAGCTGGAGGAGAGCCAGTCCAGGGAAGCCCGCGCACTGTCGGCATTGAACGAAGCGCAGGTGGCGGTAGATTCCGCTCAATTGAACCTCGACCGCTCGGTGGTCCGCAGTCCCGTCGATGGCTACCTCAACGACCGCGCGCCACGGGATCGTGAATTCGTCAGTGCCGGGCGCCCTGTGTTGTCGGTGGTAGACAGCGCCTCGTATCACATCGACGGCTACTTCGAAGAGACCAAACTGGACGGCATTCACATCGGATCAAAGGTGGACATCCGCGTGATCGGTGACAACGCCCGTCTGCGCGGTCATGTGGTGAGCATCGTGGCCGGTATCGAAGACCGCGACCGCAGCAGCGGTTCCAATCTGCTGCCCAACGTCAACCCGGCGTTCAGTTGGGTGCGTCTGGCTCAGCGGATCCCGGTGCGTATTGCCTTTGACGAAGTGCCGATGGATTTCCGCATGATCGCCGGGCGTACCGCGACGGTGTCGATCATCGATGACGCCGTTGCTGAAGAGAACGCCGACAAAACCTCCGACAAAGGAGCCGCTCAATGAAACCCGGCGCGCGTCTGTTGATCGTGAGTCTGGGTGTGCTGCTTTCGGCCTGCACCGTGGTCGGACCGGATTACAAACTGCCGAAGGACGCTGCCGTCAATCGCCCTGATCTGCAGGGTGAGCTGGCGGGCTCCTCGACCAACGTGGTATCGGCGCCGGTCCCAGCGCACTGGTGGCGTCTGTACAACGACCCCAAACTCGACGAACTGGTGCATCAGGCGCTGGCGTCCAGTACCGACCTGCGTCTGGCCGCCGCCAACCTGCAGCGAGCACGTTATCAGACCAATGAAGCCGAGGCCGCCGGTGGTTGGAGCGGCAACGCCAAGGCTGGGGTACAGCGTCTGCAAGAGGCGGGACAGGCATACCTGCTGCCGGAGAAAGTGCCGGTGGCCAACGTCGGTGATGCCAGCCTGACTACGTCGTATCAGTTCGACCTGTTCGGCGTTCTTCAGCGCGGGATCGAAGCCGCCGAGGCCAGCACCGACGCCGCCCAGGCCGCCGTCGATACCGCGCGGATCACCCTGGTGGCCGACGTGGTGCGCTCGTACACGCAAATCTGCGCCGCCAACGAAGAACGCAACATCGCCCTGCACTCCCTGGAGCTGCAGCAACAAAGCCTGAGTCTGACCCAGCGCCTGCGCGATGCCGGTCGAGGCGATGAAACACAGGTCACCCGCTCGCAGACCCAGTACAAATCCTTGCGCGCCGACCTGCCGCGATACGAAGCCGCACAGAAAACCGGGCTGTATCGCTTATCGATGCTGCTGGCAAAGCCGCTGAATCAGTTGCCCAAAGGCGTGGCCGAATGCGCCGAGTTGCCGCACATTGCTCAAGTGATGCCGGTGGGCGATGGTGCCGCGCTGCTCAAGCGTCGTCCTGATGTGCGTCAGGCGGAGCGGCGACTGGCGGTGTCCAGTGCCGGAATCGGCGTGGCTACCGGCGAGCTGTATCCGGACATCAGCATCGGCGCCACGGTAGGCACCGTGGGTATCCTCAAGGAACTCGGCGAGCCGTCGACCAACCGCTGGGGGTTTGGTGGCGTGATCAGCTGGACCATCCCTTCCAACGGCGCCCGCGCGCGGATTCACATGGCCGAAGCCTCGAATCAGGCGGCATTGGCCCATTTCGACGGCGTGGTGCTCAATGCGATTCGCGAGGCGCAAACCGGTCTCTCGCAATACACCTCGTTGCTGGAACGTCGCGACGCTTTGGCCGATGCCGCGGAATCGGCGAAGCAGGCGGCCGACCAGACCCACCGTTTCTTCATGGCGGGCCGGGAATCCTTCCTCGCCGATTTGCAGGCCACCCGGACTTACACCGACGTGACCGCACAACTGGCAGCGGCCAATACCCAGGTGGCGATGGGACAAATAGACCTGTTCCTGGCGCTGGGTGGGGGTTGGGAGAATTCCGGACAACCGCCTGCTGCCGCCGCGCCGGAGCAGGCGAAGAAATAATCCCGAGGTGCCAGGAATGGCTTTTGAAGGGATCTATCTCTACCTTTCTGGCGTTGGATCGGGATTGACGGAACTCCCAGCCGGCACAGGCGCAGACTCAGAAGTGGCTTGGTGGAGATCAGACTGTGGGAGCGAATTCATTCGCGAGACTTAGGTCCAGACGACAGAATGTGTCGACTGTGCCGGCGTATAGCGAATGAATTCGCTCCCACAGTGGATCTGTGTCCAACCTCACAATCGCGCTTGAAGCCTGCCGCTTATCCCTCACAGCTACCTCTTGAATTGAACCCCTGCCCGCCTGCACTGCCTGAATTCTCTATACACCCATCGGCAGGAGACACCCTCATGCGCACGCTTCAACTGGCAGACAAAACCGTTCCCGTCATTGGCCAGGGCACTTGGCACATGGGTGAAGACCGTCATCAACGGCAGGCCGAAGTGTCTGCGCTGGAACTGGGCATCGATCTGGGCCTGACCCTGATCGACACCGCCGAAATGTACGGCGAAGGTGGTGCCGAAGAAGTGGTGGGCGAGGCTATCGCCGGCAAGCGCGATCAGGTCACGCTGGTGAGCAAGGTCTACCCACACAACGCCAGCCGCAAAGGCGTTGCCGCAGCCTGTGAGCGCAGTCTGCAACGACTGAAAACCGATTTCATCGATCTCTATCTGCTGCACTGGCCGGGGTCTTACCCGCTTGAAGAAACCGTTGAAGCCTTCGAGCGTCTGCGCGAGGCGGGCAAGATCGGTCGCTGGGGAGTGTCGAATTTCGATGTCTCGGACATGCTGGAGTTGAGCGCGTTCGCGTCCAGCAGCGGCTGCGCTACCAATCAGGTGCTCTACAACCCCGAAGAGCGCGGCGTTGAATACGACCTGATGCCATGGATGCAGAACGCCGCGATGCCGCTCATGGCCTACTGCCCTATCGGCCAGGCAGGCAAACTGTTGTCCAACCGCGCCATCCTCGAAGTCGCCGAGCGCCACGACGCCACTGCTGCGCAAATCAGCCTGGCCTGGGTACTGCGTCAGGACGGCGTGATCGCCATTCCGAAAGCGGTTGATCCTCATCATCTCGAGTTGAATGCCGCCGCTGGGGGCATTGAGCTGAGTCTCGATGACGAACGGCTGATCGATACTTCGTGGCCCGCGCCACAGCACAAAAAACGCTTGGCGATGGTCTGACCACGGCGCTCAACTTGTGGCAGTCCGGCTTGTTGGTGGTGCCTTTAAGATCGCCACCGCCAGCAAGCCGTGCTGCCAGAGATCGAGCCGCCCCATCATCCGATAGCAAATCGCTGCCACGCCGAGCGCCTCCCGCAGAAGCATGTTTTCGCCATGCCATCCGTCCCTTAGCCCAACAAATCCACGGCAAGCCTGATCTGTGTCGCGTACCTGTCATATTTTGAAATGATCATGTTCAGCATCCCATCTCAACAGGACTGTGAATCATGGCGACCCCCACACTGGCTCATGGCTCCCCGCAACAAGGTGCCGGGTTGAGTGCCCAATTCGGGCGCAAGCCCGGCGTTCTGACGATGGTTATTTTCTTCGTCGTACTGGGATTGGGCCTGTTGTACACGGCTTTCAGTCTGAAGCAGGACATGGATGATCTGGGCACGGTCGTGCTGACCTGGACCCCGTTCGTGCTGCTCGGCGTTGCGCTACTGATCGCTCTGGGCTTCGAATTCGTCAACGGTTTCCACGACACTGCCAACGCGGTGGCGACCGTCATCTACACCCATTCCCTGCCGCCGAACTTCGCCGTGGTCTGGTCGGGCGCGTTCAACTTCCTGGGCGTGCTGTTTTCCAGCGGCGCAGTGGCGTTCGGCATCATCGCGCTGTTGCCGGTCGAACTGATCCTGCAAGTCGGCTCGTCCGCCGGTTACGCAATGATCTTCGCGCTGTTGATCGCGGCGATCCTGTGGAACCTTGGCACCTGGTGGCTGGGCCTGCCGGCTTCGTCATCGCACACCTTGATCGGCTCGATCATCGGGGTGGGCGTTGCCAACGCGCTGATGCATGGCCGAGATGGCACCAGCGGCGTGGACTGGTCGCAGGCCACCAAGATCGGCTACTCCCTGCTGCTGTCGCCTCTGGTGGGCTTCACCTGCGCCGCGCTGTTGCTACTGGCCCTGCGCATGTTCGTGAAGAACCGTTCCCTGTACAAGGCGCCGGAGGGCAATACCCCGCCGCCGATCTGGATTCGCGGCCTGTTGATCCTGACCTGCACCGGCGTGTCTTTCGCTCACGGTTCCAACGACGGTCAGAAAGGCATGGGCCTGATCATGCTGATTCTGGTGGGCACCCTGCCGATGGCCTACGCGCTGAACCGCGCCATGCCGGCCGATCAGTCACTGCAGTTCGCCGCTGTCGCGCAAGTCACGCAGCAGGCGCTGACCAAGGTTGCGCCCTTACCGGCTCCTGCCGACTCGCGCCAAACCCTCTCCATTTACATTCGCGACAAGCAGCCAACGCCTGAGCTGGTGCCTGCCCTGGCAGTGATGGCAGGCAAGATCGGCGATCAGGTGGGCAGCTACGGCTCGCTGGCCAAAGTGCCGGCCGAAGCCACGGCCAACGTGCGTAACGACATGTATCTGACGTCGGAAGCCATCCGCCTGATGGACAAGAACAAGGTCGGCAATTTCGACGCCGACACCAAGGGCAAGGTGGACCTGTTCAAACAACAGATCGACACCGCCACGCGCTTCATCCCGCTGTGGGTCAAGATCGCGGTCGCCATCGCGTTGGGGCTGGGCACCATGGTCGGCTGGAAACGCATCGTGGTGACCGTCGGCGAGAAAATCGGCAAGACCCACCTGACCTACGCTCAGGGCGCGTCGGCCGAGGTCGTTACCATGCTGACCATTGGCGCAGCGGACATGTACGGGCTGCCAGTGTCGACCACGCACGTGCTGTCTTCGGGCGTGGCCGGCAGCATGACCGCCAACGGCTCCGGCCTGCAGATGCGTACCCTGCGCAACCTGGCGATGGCCTGGGTTCTGACGTTGCCGGCGGCGATCCTGCTGTCGGGCGGGTTGTATTGGTTCTTCACCCAGATTTTCTGATTCGCAGAGACTCCCGTGCTCTCCTTCGCAGGCGCCCAAAGCGCCTGTTTTTTTGCGCGCTGAAACACCATCTGTAGCAGTCCTGCGAGCCAGCGGTGTCGATCTAAAGGCCGTCACCGCCGGCAAGCCGGACTGCTACAGGGTTACGTCGTTCGAAAATCCGCGGTCATACGGGATTCCTGTGTAGGAGCCGGCTTGGTGGCAAATGCGGAGTGTCAGACACATAAATGCTGGATTACACACCGCGTTCGCCAGCAAGCCTGCTCCTACAAAATCGTGATCCATTCAAGTCTCCGGTCGTCTGCAATCCCCCTGACCATACGCCCCCACCAAACACGATCCACGTCCCAAGCCCTCACTGTTCGGCCATTGATGGCTACATTGGCCTGCCTAAGGGTTACGTCGTTCGAAAATCCGCAGTCATACGGGATTCCTGTGTAGGAGCCGGCTTGCTGGCGAATGCGGAGTGTCAGACA
>NZ_JBOICF010000004.1:0-33846 GCF_050739935.1 Pseudomonas sp.
CCGTTACGCCGTATTCGCCAGCAAGCCGGCTCCTACAATGCTCAGCGCAAGGCCTATCTGATGAGTCGAATCCCTTCCGCCATCCAGCTTCATAAAGCCTCGAAAATTCTCACGTTGAAATATGGCCGCGGTGAGGAATACCACTTGCCCGCCGAATTTCTTCGCGTGCATTCGCCTTCCGCGGAGGTCCAGGGCCACGGCAAGCCGATTCTGCAATTCGGCAAGCTGGGGGTCGGTTTGAGCAAAATAGAACCGGCCGGTCAGTACGCACTGAAACTGACCTTCGACGATGGTCATGACAGCGGATTGTTCACTTGGGAATACCTTGAGCAATTGGCACAACGCCAGGAGCAGCTATGGGACGACTACCTGGCCGAACTCAAAGCCGCCGGCAAATCTCGTGACCCTTCCGAGCAAGTCGTTCGACTCATGCTCTAAGCCGCCGCTCTAGGCCGCCACTTGGCGTTTTAGGACGTGCTTTCTAATTCCATTTGTTTCAATGCTCCGCGCAGCGGCCAATGACTGGCCCTGCTTGCGATTTTTTTAAATCTCGCGTAACCAATGATTTTGGCAGGCTCTGTGCAAAAGCCAGTTGCGTCGCAGCTTTGCACAAACCCGTCGGTGTGAACGCAGCAGTCGCAGGAAGCCATACGAAATTCGGTGTCTTGCATAAGGAGCGTTCACACCCGTTGTGTTAATCATCGGTCACCCGAGAGCAGTACTGGCGTTTGCCCGTGGTGTGTTTCGCAGGGATGCCAGTGCTCGTCTCAGGACAATGGAGCGTCGTAGATGAGTAACAAGAGTAATGATGACCTGCCGCGTCAAGCCTCTGAACACACCTTGGGGTTGAACCCTGTCGTAGGCGTGCGGCGCAAGGATTTGCTCACCACGGCACGCATGGTATTGACCCAGGCCATCAGGCAACCCTTCCACAGCGCCAAGCACGTGGCCCATTTCGGGCTGGAGCTGAAAGATGTCCTGCTCGGCAAATCCACGCTGCTCCCCGACAATGACGACCGCCGCTTCGTCGATCCGGCCTGGAGCCAGAACCCGCTCTATCGCCGTTATCTGCAGACTTACCTGGCTTGGCGCAAGGAGCTGCATCACTGGATCGACGACAGCAACCTCCCCGATCAGGACATCAGCCGCGGACACTTCGTGATCAACCTCCTGACCGAAGCCATGTCGCCCACCAATGGCGTGGCCAACCCGGCGGCGGTCAAACGTTTTTTCGAAACGGGCGGCAAAAGTATTCTCGACGGCCTGTCACATCTGGCAAAGGATCTGGTGAACAACGGCGGCCTGCCGAGCCAGGTCAACATGGACGCCTTCGAGGTCGGCAAGAACCTGGGCACTACCGAAGGCGCCGTGGTGTTTCGCAACGACTTGCTGGAGCTGATCCAGTACAAGCCGATCACCGAGCAGGTTTTCGAGCGGCCACTGTTGGTGGTGCCACCGCAGATCAACAAATTCTACGTTTTCGACCTCAGCCAGGAGAAAAGCCTGGCGCGCTTCTGTCTGCGCAACAACGTGCAGACGTTCATCATCAGCTGGCGCAACCCGACCAAGGCGCAGCGCGAGTGGGGCCTGTCGACCTACATCGACGCCGTGAAGGAGGCCGTGGATGTGGTTTGCAAGATCACCGGCAGCAAGGACGTGAACATGCTGGGCGCCTGCTCCGGCGGCATTACCTGTACCGCGCTGCTGGGTCACTACGCAGCCCTGGGCGAGCAGAAGGTCAATGCGCTGACCCTGCTGGTCAGCGTGCTGGACACGACCCTCGACACCCAGGTTGCGCTGTTCGTCGATGAGCAGACCCTGGAGTCGGCCAAGCGCCATTCGTATCAAGCGGGCGTGCTCGAAGGCAAGGACATGGCCAAAGTCTTCGCCTGGATGCGGCCCAACGATCTGATCTGGAATTACTGGGTCAACAACTACCTGCTGGGCAATGAACCGCCGGTATTCGACATCCTGTTCTGGAACAACGACACCACCCGTCTGCCAGCCGCGTTTCATGGTGACTTGATCGAGATGTTCAAGAACAATCCATTGATTCGCCCGAACGCGTTGGAGGTCTGCGGCACGCCGATCGATCTCAAGCAGGTCAAAAGCGACATCTTCTGCCTTGCGGGCACCAACGATCACATTACGCCGTGGGTGTCGTGCTACAAGTCGGCACGACTGTTCGGCGGCAAGACCGAGTTCGTGCTGTCCAACAGCGGGCATATCCAGAGCATTCTGAACCCGCCGGGCAACCCGAAGGCGCGCTACATGACCAACCCGGACATGCCGGAAGACGCCAGCAAATGGCAGGAAGACGCGAGCAAACACACCGACTCCTGGTGGCTGCACTGGCAGGCCTGGCAGGCAGAGCGCTCCGGCAAACTGAAAAAATCTCCCGCTGCACTGGGCAACAAGGCGTATCCAGCGGGTGAGGCTGCCCCTGGGACTTATGTGCATGAGAGATAAGAATGGAGACGCCCCCCGCCGATTATCTGTAGGGGCCTGCACGATGGTGAGACAGGCCCACATCCTGTGGGAGCGAGTTCATTCGCGATTGGCCCGGGCATCCGAAACAGAGATGTCGTCCGTCGCATCTTTCGCCAATGAATTCGCTCCCACACAGGTTCGCCTTCGCCTGATATCGCGTCGCCAGGATGCAGTCACCGGCGTTTAACCAACAGGGCTTCGCGCATGCCGCAACCGTTCGTATTTCGCACCATCGATCTGGATGGCCACAACATCCGCACCGCGGTGCGCCCCGGCAAGAGTCATCTCACGCCGCTGCTGATCTTCAACGGCATCGGCGCCAACCTGGAGTTGGTGTTTCCCTTCGTCGACGCGCTGGACCCGGATCTTGAAGTCATCGCCTTCGACGTGCCCGGCGTCGGTGGCTCGTCGACGCCGAGGCGCCCCTATCGTTTCCGCGGCCTGGCCAAACTGGCAGCGCGGATGCTCGATTATCTGGATTACGGGCAGGTCAATGCGATCGGCGTCTCGTGGGGTGGTGCGCTGGCCCAGCAGTTCGCTCACGACTATCCCGAACGCTGCAAAAAACTGGTGCTGGCGGCAACAGCGGCAGGCGCGGTGATGGTGCCCGGCAAACCCAAAGTGCTGTGGATGATGGCAAGCCCCAGACGCTATATCCAGCCTTCGCACGTGATTCGCATTGCCCCGGAAATCTACGGCGGTGCGTTCCGACGCGACGTGAATCTTGCTGCCAGTCACGCGGCCAAAGTTCGTTCATCCGGCAAGCTGGGCTATTACTGGCAACTATTCGCGGGCATGGGCTGGACCAGCATCCACTGGCTGCACAAGATTCGTCAGCCGACCCTGGTGCTGGCCGGTGACGACGATCCGTTGATTCCGCTGATCAATATGCGACTACTGGCCTGGCGTATCCCTAATGCCCAGCTACACATAATCGACGATGGTCACTTGTTTTTGATCACCCGAGCCGAGGCCGTCGCGCCGATCATCATGAAGTTCCTTGCGCAAGAACGGCAGCGCGCCGTCATGCATCCTCAACCCGCACCGATCGTGCGATAGCTCTGAAAGGATTCAACGGAGCCCCGAAGGATTGTGCCGGGATCGGTAGGGTCCTGTTTCGAGCATAAAAGAAGTCGCTCACTGTCTGCGTTATCGGCGGGATTGCCTAGGCGTAGAACAGCGCACCACTGCCGGAATCCAGGGGTGCGCAGGTGTATTTGCTGGTGGTCTGACGAAGGAGTGTTGATCCATGCGAGAAAAACCGGCGAAGAATATCTATCCGACGCCCGCGATCTACATCAATGCGCAAAGCGCGATTACCGGCCTGCGCGGTCGAGACCTGTTGTCGACTTTGCGCAGCGTGGCGCTGCAGGGTCTCAAGCATCCGGTCTACACCGCTCGCCATGCGCTTGCCCTTGGCGGCCAGCTCGGTCGAGTGATGCTGGGCGATACGCCTCATCAGCCGCATCCCCATGACACCCGCTTCAGCGACCCGACCTGGGCCCACAATCCGCTGTACCGTCGCGGCTTACAGGCTTATCTGAGTTGGCAGCATCAGGTGCGTGACTGGATCGACCACAGCGACCTGCCCGAGGACGACCGCTCCCGTGCGCAGTTTATCTTTTCTCTGCTCAACGACGCTCTTTCCCCAACCAACACCCTCCTCAACCCGCTGGCCGTCAAAGAGCTGTTCAACACCGGCGGCACCAGCGTGGTAAAGGGTTTGAGCCACATGCTCGACGATTTCATGCACAACAACGGCCTGCCCAGCCAGACCACCCAGGATGCCTTCGAGATTGGTCGCACCCTGGCCGTGACGCCCGGCGCAGTGGTGTTTCGCAACGAACTGCTGGAGTTGATCCAGTATTCGCCGATGAGCGAAAAGCAGTACGCGCGCCCGCTGCTGATCGTGCCGCCGCAAATCAACAAGTTCTACATTTTCGACCTCAGCCCGAGCAACAGCTTCGTCCAGTACGCGCTGAAAAATGGCCTGCAGACCTTCATCATCAGTTGGCGCAACCCGGATGTTCGTCATCGCGAATGGGGGCTTTCCAGTTATGTTCAGGCGGCCGAAGAAGCGATGAATGTCTGTCGGGCAATCACCGGCGCGCGTGAGGTGAACCTGATGGGCGCCTGCGCAGGCGGCTTGACCATCGCTGCGTTGCAGGGCCATTTGCAGGCCAAGCGGCAGATGCGCAGGGTGTCCAGCGCGAGTTATCTGGTGAGCCTGCTGGATAGCCAGATCGAAAGCCCGGCGACGCTGTTCATTGACGAACAGACGCTGGAGGCGGCCAAACGTCGCTCTTACCAGCGCGGCGTGCTGGATGGGCGCGACTTGGCCAAGGTATTCGCCTGGATGCGCCCCAACGATCTGATCTGGACCTATTGGGTCAACAATTACCTGGTGGGCAAGGCGCCGCCGCCATTCGACATTCTCTACTGGAACAACGACAGCACGCGCCTGCCTGCAGCCCTGCATGGTGATCTGCTGGACTTCTTCAAGCACAATCCGCTGACCCATCCCGGCGGCCTGGAAGTGTGCGGCACGCCGATCGATCTGCAGAAGGTGACGGTGGACAGCTTCAGCGTCGCCGGTATCAACGACCACATCACGCCGTGGGACGTGGTCTATCGCTCAGCCCTGCTGCTGGGCGGCGACAGGCGTTTTCTGCTGGCCAACAGCGGCCATGTGCAAAGCATTCTTTGCCCCCCAGGCAACCCGAAAGCCAACTTTGTCGAGAACGGCAAACTGAGCAGCGACCCGCGGGCCTGGTTCTACGACGCCAAGCGCACCGATGGCAGCTGGTGGCCAAGCTGGCTGAGCTGGATTCAGCAGCGCTCGGGCACTCAACGCGAAACCCTGACGGCGCTGGGCAACCAGGACTATCCGCCGATGGAAGCAGCGCCGGGGACTTATGTGCGCGTTCGTTGAATGCCCCAAGCCTATGCTTGGAGGCACCACTCCGTGGGAGCGAATTCATTCGCGAAAGATGCGCCAGGCAGCGCTTATGTGTCGATCAGACCCGGCCTCTGGAGAATGAATTCGCTCCCACAATTGACTTGCTGCGCTGCTGATAACGCAACCCGATCTGACGTGAACTAAGAAAACCGGATGAAGACCCGCGACCGCATACTCGAATGCGCCCTGCTGCTGTTCAATCAGCAAGGCGAACCCAACGTTTCGACACTGGAAATCGCCAACGATCTGGAGATCAGCCCCGGCAATCTCTATTACCACTTCCACGGCAAGGAGCCGCTGGTGATGGAGCTGTTCGAGCGCTTTCAAAACGAACTCGCGCCACTGCTTGATCCTCCAGCCGATGCACGTCTGGATGCCGAGGATTACTGGCTGTTCCTGCACCTGATCGTCGAACGCCTATCCCAGTACCGTTTCCTGTTCCAGGACCTCTCGAACCTCGCCAGCCGTTTGCCCAGGCTGGCACGCGGCATTCGTCATCTGCTCAATTCGATTAAACGCACCCTCGCCTCGTTGCTGGCACGCCTGAAGGCCGAGGGCCAAGTCACCAGCGACACTCAGGCGCTGGGGCAATTGGTCGAACAGATCACCATGACCTTGTTGTTTTCCCTGGACTACCAACGGATCCTCGCCCGCGAAGGCGAAACCCGCGTGGTGGTTTACCAGATCATGATGCTCGTCGCCCCTCACCTGAAACCGGGCGCAAGGCATGCGGCTGAGCAGCTGGCGTTGCATTATCTGGAGGAGTGAATTTCCAAGGTGAGCTCGACTGCTTTTGACTCTGGCCGGACTCCTACGCCTCCGGGCAGAAGCCGCTTCAACTTCAAAAATACAAAAAGCCCGACCTGCTCTCACAGATCGGGCTTCGCCCTTGCCTGCCGAAAATCAGGCCTGGCCGGAAGGTGCCGGCGCGCTGGAGTTGGTCGACGCCGCAGATGAAGCGGTCGGTGCCGGTGTTGCCGGTGCAGCGCTCGCGGCGGGGGCCGGAGTGGAAGCTGTCGCCGGGTTAGCGCTTGTGGCGGGCTTCGCTGTAGCAGGCTTTTTGGCTGCTGGCGGCTTCTTCGCCGCTGCAGGTTTCGCGGCTGGCTTGGTAGCGGGTTTGGCCGCTGCCGCTGGTTTCACCGCTGATTTGGCGGCCGGCTTCGCTGCCGCCTTGGCCGCAGGTTTCGCAGCGACACTTTTCGCTTTGGCTGCCGTAGAGGCCGCTACTTTCGACGCCGCCGCTACCGGTTTGGCCGCGACCTTGGACGCGGTCTTGGCAACTGCCGGCTTGGCCGCTGCAGTTTTGCTGGCGGCGGTGCTCGCTGCCTTGGCAACCGGTTTGGCTGCCGCCTTGGCCAGTGGCTTGGCGGGGGTTTTAGCTACCGGCTTTGCCGCAGGTTTGGCCGCCGCGGTTTTCGATACCGATGCGACCGAAGCGCCAGTCAACTTCTCGATTTGTCGGGTCAGCAGATCCACTTTGCTGTGCAGGGCTTTGACTTCATTGCGGCTCGGCACACCCAGGCGAGAGATGGCGCTGTTAAGACGCTTGTCGAAAGCCCCTTCCAGTTCTCCCCATTTGCCCAGCGCGAGATCCTTCACGTCACCAACGCGGGACTTGGTGGAAGTCTTGGCTGTATCGACAGACTTGCCAACAGTGGCCTTGGTCTCCTTCTCGGCCTTTTCACCATCCTTGACCAGCGTTTCGAAAAGCTTACTGCCGTCATTGCTAATCTTTGAGTAAGCGCCTAAACCAGCTAGCCAGATCTGGCGCGAGTATTTCTCTACGCCACCCATCCAGGAGCTGCCTTCTTTTAAGGTTTTCTTCTTGCCAGCCATCCCGCTCTCCTTATTGTTTACGCGCGACACGTTCAAGCAATGCCGTCAGCTCATCGAGCTTAGCAGACAGTGTTTCAACATCATGTTTAGACGGTATGCCAATGCGATTCAAGGCGCTGGCCACGCGGCGGTCGAACGCACTTTCGATTTTGTCGATGTGTACCTCCACGCGTCCCTTGGCTCTGGTCACGTCGCTCTCGACCTCGGCCCTGACCGAATCGATTTCGCTATTGGCCGCCTCGACCTTTTCGTCGATGGCTTTCCTGGCTTTCTTTTCAGTCTGCTCGCCGGTCTTGATCAGATCCTTGACGTACTCGGCCCCTTCCTGTCCCGCCTTCACGTAAGCGCCCAGGCCTGCGAGCCAGATCTTGCGTGCATAAAGACGAACGTCCGAGAAGGTCTTCGCTTCTTCGGCTTGGAGTTTTTTCTTGAGTATCGCTTTGGCCATGGTGCACCTCACGCTCGAAAGGGATAGGAGGAACCACCCCTAAATGGGGCATCGGCACAAGGTAGAGGGAAAAATTAGAAAGCTCACCCTAGGTTGGGTGGCGTTGAGGAGACAAGGTAATGGTAGGAGCCGGCTTGCTGGCGAACGCGGGGTGTCATTCACATCCGCGGTGCCTATGTACCGAGTTCGCCAGCAAGCCGGCTCCTACAAAGGGATTGTGGTGTGTCAGGTGCAGCTGCCGCGCCTGATGCGCCGCATTCGCCAACAAGCCGGTTCCTGCAAAGGGCTTGCGTTATGCAGCCAGCGCCTTGTCCAGCTGCCGCTCGACCTCGGACTGAATCGTGCTGCTCATGGCCGAAAGGAAGAAATTCAGTTCGATACTGACCCGCACCAATGCGTCCTCGACCTCAACGGTGCCTTTGGCGCCCTTGCCTTCCAGCGACACAGTGTCGCCCTCCCAACTGTGCTCGATGCCATATTTGTCGCCCAACTTCTCGGCCAACAACTCGGCTTTCTCCCGAGCCTTGTCCTTACCCAGTGCATGCGGGCGTTCTACGGTAATTCGGGCCATGGATGGGCTCCTTCATCGAGGTAAATCGTCGGGCCACTATACCAGCGGCGCTCTGTGAAGAAACTGTTGGCGGTGAGCCTTGTCAAGACAAAGCCAGCCCCGACGATTAGAATGGCCGCACTTTATTCCGGTGACAGCGATATGAACGATCCGCGCAAAGGCAGCGATGCCGAACCCACCACCCACTTCGGCTACAAAACCGTTGCGGAAAGCCAAAAGGCCGAGAAAGTCGCCGAGGTTTTCCACTCCGTTGCCGCCAAGTACGACCTGATGAACGACGTGCTGTCCGGTGGCATGCACCGCCTCTGGAAGCGTTTCACCATTGAGCTTTCCGGTGTGCGTACCGGCAACCGCGTGCTGGACATCGCAGGCGGTACCGGCGATCTGGCGAAGAAGTTTTCCCATCTGGTCGGCCCGACCGGTGAAGTCGTACTCGCCGATATCAACGCCTCGATGCTCAAGGTCGGTCGCGACCGCCTGCTCGATCGCGGTGTGGCCGGCAACATCAAGTTCGTTCAGGCGGATGCTGAAAAGCTGCCGTTCCCGGACAACCATTTCGACTGCGTGACCATCGCCTTCGGCCTGCGCAACGTCACCCACAAGGAAGACGCCATCCGCTCGATGCTGCGCGTGCTCAAGCCCGGCGGTCGCCTGTTGGTGCTGGAATTTTCCAAGCCGACCAACAAGGTCATGTCCAAGGTATACGACGCTTACTCGTTCGCGTTCATGCCGCTGGCGGGCAAGCTGATCACCAACGATTCGGAAAGCTATCGCTATCTGGCCGAATCGATCCGCATGCATCCGGATCAGGAAACCCTGAAGTCGATGATGGTAGAAGCCGGTTTCGACCGCGTGACCTACCACAACATGACCTCCGGCATCGTCGCCCTGCATCGCGGCATCAAACCCTGATGCTGATCAGCGGCTTGCTCGCCAGCGTCGAGCACGGCATCAATCGTGTGCTGCAGATGGACAGCACCGCGTTGCCACGCCTTGACCGGCTGAGCGGCAAGGTGATTGCGGTCGAGTGCACCAGTCCTGCGTTTCACCTGCACATCCTGCCCAGCGATGAGGGCCTGATGCTGGCCACGCGCTGGGAGGCAGGCGCCGATGTAACCTTACGCGCGCCAGCCGCAAGCTTGATGCGCCTGGCGTTGAGCAAAGACAAGAACGCTGTACTGCATAGCCCGGAAGTCGAGCTGGATGGCGAAAGCGCTGTGCTGCTGGAGCTGGTGAGCGTGCTTCAGGATCTGGATCTGGACTGGGAATACGAGCTGCAACGCTGGCTCGGCCCGGTTGCCACGCCGCTGATTGGTGGCCATCTACGCAACAGCGCACGCTGGACCAGCGACAGCTTCGCCAGTCTGAGCCATAACCTGGCCGAGTATCTGGCAGAAGAATCACGCACGCTGGTCGGCAAACGCGAGGCAGAAGCCCGCTTCGCCGAACTGGATCAGACCAAACAAGACCTGGAACGCCTCGAAGCCCGCTTCGAGCGTCTGGCCCAATCCCTCAAATCCAGCGATAACGCATGAGCCTGCTTGCCATCCGCCGCCTGTTTCGCATCCAGCGTGTCGTAATCCGTTACCGCCTCGATGACCTGCTGTTTGCCCTGCCGCTGCCCTGGTGGTTGCTCGCCGTGCGCTTCGTGTTGCCGTGGCGATGGATTCCGCGACGCAAGAGCGAGCTGACCCGTGGCGCGCGCCTGCGTCTTGCGTTGCAGGATCTGGGGCCGATCTTCATCAAGTTCGGCCAGTTGCTTTCGACCCGGCGCGACCTGCTGCCCGAAGACATCGCCGACGAGCTGATGCTGCTGCAGGACCGTGTGCCGCCCTTCGAATCCGAGAAGGCCATCGCCCTGATCGAATCACAGCTGGGCGCGAAGATCAGCCAGGTATTCAGCCGCTTCGACGTCGCGCCGCTGGCCTCGGCCTCTGTCGCGCAGGTTCACGCCGCGCAATTGAAGACTGGCGAAGAAGTGGTGGTGAAAGTCGTACGCCCTGGCTTGAAACCGATCATCGGTTCCGACCTCGCCTGGCTGTTCATCCTCGCGAAAATTGCCGAGCGCCTGTCAGCCGACGCCCGTCTGCTGCACCCGGTGGATGTGGTCGCCGACTACGAAAAGACCATTTACGACGAACTCGATCTTCTGCGCGAAGCGGCCAACTCCAGCCAGCTGCGCCGCAACTTCGAAGGCTCGACCATGCTGTATGTGCCCCAGGTTTATTGGGACTGGTGCCGCCCGAAAGTGCTGGTGATGGAGCGAATCTACGGCGTTCAGGTCACGGACCTGGCGACCCTTGCCGATCAGCGCACCGACATGAAGAAGCTCGCCGAGCGCGGTGTGGAGCTGTTTTTCACCCAGGTGTTCCGCGACAGTTTTTTCCATGCCGACATGCACCCTGGCAACATCTTCGTCAGCACGGTCACGCCCTGGGATCCGCAATACATCGCCATCGACTGCGGCATCGTCGGCAGTCTGACCCCGGAAGACCAGGACTATCTGGCACGCAACCTGTTTGCCTTCTTCAAGCGCGACTATCGTCGTGTGGCCCAGTTGCACATCGATTCGGGCTGGGTGCCGGCGGAAACCAAGCTCAATGAGTTCGAAGCCGCGATCCGCACCGTGTGCGAGCCGATTTTCGAGAAGCCGCTCAAGGATATTTCCTTCGGTCAGGTACTGATGCGCCTGTTCCAGACCGCGCGCCGTTTCAACATGGAAGTGCAGCCGCAACTGGTGCTGCTGCAGAAAACCCTGCTCAACATCGAGGGGCTGGGTCGTCAGCTGTACCCGGAACTGGACCTGTGGAGCACCGCGCAGCCGTTTCTGGAGCGCTGGATGCGCGAACGTGTCAGCCCCAAGGCGCTGATCGGCAACTTGCAATCGCAGGTCGAGCAGATTCCGCATCTGGCCAACATGACCCGCGACCTGCTCGAACGCCTGTCGCAGCCGCACACCTACGATCGTCCTCCGCCCTATTCGCATCACAAGGGTGATCATTGGGCTCTGCGTCTGATCGGTGCCGGGCTGCTGGCCGGTGGCGTGGTTCTGGCCACCGCGCACACTCAGTCAGGTGATGAGCTGATGGCGATCAGCGCCTGGCCTGCCCTGCTGATGCTGGTCGCGGGGCTCTATCTGGTCGTTCGCCGATAGCCATCGGCGGTTGCCGCTGGCACACTAACCCATCCACACATCGGCCGGAGCCGACGATGAAAGACTGGCTGGACGAGATTAAATGGGACAGCGACGGTTTGGTCCCGGCGATTGCGCAGGACCACAAAACCGGGCGCGTCCTGATGATGGCCTGGATGAACCGCGAAGCCCTGAGCCTGACCGCCGCCGAAAATCGCGCCATCTACTGGTCGCGTTCGCGTGGCAAATTGTGGCGTAAAGGCGAAGAATCAGGTCACGTGCAGAAGCTTCACGAACTGCGACTGGACTGTGACGCCGACGTCATAATCCTCATGGTCGAGCAGATCGGCGGCATCGCCTGCCATACCGGCCGGGAGAGCTGCTTTTATCGTGTCTACGACGATGCAGGCTGGAAAACCGTGGACCCGGTGCTGAAAGACCCGCAAGCCATTTATCAAGCAGGACACTGAACATGACTGATACCTTGTCTCGCCTGGCTCAGGTGCTCGAAGAGCGCAAAGGCGCGGCTGCCGACTCATCCTACGTCGCCAGTCTCTATCACAAGGGACTGAACAAGATTCTGGAGAAGGTCGGCGAAGAGTCGGTCGAAACCATCATCGCCGCCAAGGACGCCGCCATTAGCGGTGATTGCAGCGATGTCATCTACGAAACGGCGGACTTGTGGTTCCATAGCCTGGTAATGCTTGCCGCGCTCGGCCAACATCCACAAGCCGTACTCGATGAACTGGACCGCCGTTTCGGGCTGTCCGGCCACGCCGAAAAAGCTGCTCGCTCGGCGGACTAAACACCGGGCCCGAGGGCCCTGAATTTCTTGTGAGGAACGTGTCATGGGCATTTTTGACTGGAAACACTGGATCGTCATTCTTGTGGTCGTCGTACTGATCTTCGGCACCAAGAAACTCAAGAACCTGGGCACCGACGTGGGCGAGTCGATCAAGGGCTTTCGCAAGGCCATGAACGATGACGAGAAAGGCCCTGAACAACCGCCGGTACAACCACAGCCGACCGCGCAGCCAACGCCACCGACTCAGCCGCTGCATCAGCCGCACACCATCGACGGCACTGCGCAGAAAGTCGAAGAGCCCATCCGTAAAGACTAGGTCGTGACGCATGTTTGGTATCAGCTTCTCTGAATTGCTGCTGGTCGGTCTCGTTGCCCTGCTGGTTCTGGGTCCCGAGCGCCTGCCGGGCGCAGCGCGTACAGCCGGCCTCTGGGTCGGGCGTCTGAAACGCAGCTTCAATGCGATCAAACAGGAAGTTGAGCGCGAAATCGGCGCCGATGAAATTCGTCGCCAATTGCATAACGAACACATTCTTTCGCTGGAAGAGGAAGCGCGCAAAATCATGCAGCCGCAGCAGCTGCATCAACCGCCGCAGCCCCCAGCCCCGCCAGTGGTGCAGCCTGTCGCTGAGCCGCCCGTGAGCAGCGAGTCGACTACGCCTGTAATGGGTGCTGCGCCCTCGCCTGGCCCGAGCGCGGACATCGGCCCTGCGGCGCCAGCAGAAAGCGCCTCGGTCACGCCGCCGCCCGCTCATACCGAGCATGCTCAGCCTGCTTCGTCGCCCGCACCAGCCCCGGTGACCACGCCTGCCACTGCCGTGCAGAGCGCGCCTTCCGCCAATGATTCGACACAGCCCCCACGAGCCCCATGAGCGAAATTCCGGAAAACGACCAGCAAATGCCGTTGGTCTCGCACCTCACTGAACTGCGCTCGCGTCTGCTGCGCAGTGTGCTGGCGATCTTCTTGATCTTCGGCGCGCTGTTCTATTTCACGCAGAAGATCTACACCTTCGTCTCGGCGCCCCTGCGCAAGTTTCTGCCCGAAGGCGCAACGATGATCGCCACCGATGTGGCCTCGCCGTTCCTGACGCCGTTCAAGCTGACCATGATGGTCGCGCTGTTCCTGGCCATGCCGGTGATCCTGTATCAGATCTGGGGCTTCATCGCGCCTGGGCTGTACAAGCATGAAAAGCGCGTGGCCGTGCCATTGCTGGTCTCCAGCATCATCCTGTTTTATGCCGGGATGGCCTTCGCTTACTTCCTGGTGTTCCCGCTGATTTTCCACTTCTTCGCCAGCGTGACCCCGGAAGGCGTGTCGATGATGACGGATATCTCCAGTTATCTGGATTTCGTCATGACACTGTTCCTGGCATTCGGCGTCGCCTTTGAAATTCCGGTAGCGGTTGTGTTGCTGGTGTGGATCGGCATCGTCGACGTGAAGTACCTGAAGAAGATCCGCCCGTACGTGGTAATCGGTTGCTTCGTGGTCGGCATGATTCTTACCCCGCCGGACATCTTCTCGCAGACCTTGCTCGCCGTGCCGATGTGGCTTTTGTTTGAAATTGGCGTGCTGTGCAGTTCGATGGTGACCAAACGCGGTGACCACGAAGACGACGAGAAAGCCGAGGACGAGCAGGACCAGCCGCCAGCGACCCTGCCGTGAACCTGCTGCTTCTGGAAGAAGCCGACTTTATCTCGGCTGAGCGGGTGATCCTGCGTGATCGACGCCTCAAGCACATGCAAGAAGTGCATCGTTCGGAGGTTGGCGACAGCCTGCGTATCGGGCGCGTGGGCGGCTTGCTCGGCAGCGCGCGGTTATTGCGGCTTGAACCCCATGAAGCCGAACTGACCGTCAGCTTTGATCGCGACCCGCCCGCCAAACTGCCACTGACCCTGGTCCTCGCCCTGCCACGCCCGAAAATGCTGCGCCGGGTGTTTCAGACCGTCGCAACCATGGGCGTATCCAAGGTCATTCTGGTCAACAGCTACCGTGTCGAAAAAAGCTTCTGGCAGACCCCTTTTCTGGAGCCGGCCGCCATTCGCGAGCAGCTGATCCTGGGGTTGGAGCAAGCGCGGGACAGTGTGCTGCCGGAAATCATTATCGAGAAGCGCTTCAAGCCATTCGTCGAAGATCGCCTGCCCGGCATCGTCGAGGGGACACTTGGGTTGGTTGGGCATCCGGGGGATTATCCAGCGTGCCCACGTGCCGTTGAGCGGCCAGTGACGTTGGCAATCGGGCCGGAAGGCGGCTGGATTCCCTACGAAGTCGAATTGCTTCGCACGTCCGGTCTGAACCCCGTTCAGCTCGGCGACCGCATCCTGCGTGTCGAAACGGCCGTCGCTGCCCTCCTTGCTCGGTTGTTCTAAGCCCCCGCTTCCAGTGCCAACACCAACCTTGTAGGAGCCGGCTTGCCGCGAACCCGTCAGGTCAGTCGACGTTGATGCATCTGACCACCGGTTTCGCCAGCAAGCCGGCTCCTACAGGTTTTGAGGCGACCTCCAAAATAGGGCACGGCGCCTATCCCCGTAGCAGCAGGGCTTGCGACTACAGGATGGCGCGCATCGCAGGACTTGGCACAATCGCCCTCAATACGCTGCTTCAGTTTTGATGCCTTTACGCCGATAACCCGATGTCCATAAAAACAATACCCAAGGAACCATCATGTATCGCTGGACTGCCCAAAACCTCGGAAATATCAATGTCGGTCGCAAACTCGGGATCGGGTTCGGGCTGGTTCTGCTGCTGACGCTGATCATTACCGTCACCGGCTGGTCAAGCGTGAAGTCGCTGATTGAGCGTGGCGACAAGCTGGCAACGATTTCGCAGATCAGCGAACAGACGCTGGAACTGCGTGCAGCGCGCATGATTTACGAAGCCCAATCCAACGCGGATTCTGCGAAGGCGGTCATGACCGCGCTGGACAAACTGGACACTGATCTCAAGAGCGCCCACGGCAAGATCGTTACCGGCGACGATTTGAAGCTATTGGACGCCCAGACTCAGGCGGCTGCCGATTACCGCCACGCCTTCGAAGACATGATCAAGGCCATTCAGGTGCGAGACGCCAGCCAAATCAATTTGGGAAGCACAGCCGATGCTGCGGTCGATGAGGTCAACAAGATCGAAGCGGCGCTGATCCAGCACGACAACATCCTGCAATTCAACAGTGCGGTGGGCGTGAGCAAGCAGATTCAGCAGGCACGCTTTCAGGTGCGCGGCTACACCTTCAGTGGCAATCCGGATTTCGAAACCAACGCCAATGCCGCTATCGACGAAGCCGTCATCGGCGTGAACACCTTGGCGGGAGACGTCTCGTCGCAATACATCCCGCAGCTGCAACGGGCGAACCTTGCACTCAAGGGCTATCGCGCGGCGGTGGGTCAGTATCGCGATGCGCAGCAGGTCAGCCATCAGGCGCTGGAGAAGATGACCGGTCTGGGCCAGCAGCTGCTCGATCTCAGCGACAAACTAACTGCCTCGCAAAACGCCAAGCGCGATGCCGACAGCCGTCAGGCGCAATTCATGCTGGGCCTTGTCACAGTGCTGGCCTTGTTCTTCGGCGTGCTGGCAGCTTGGGCCATCACTCGCCAGATCACGCTACCGTTGAAACATACCCTGGCGGCGGTCGATCGCGTGGCATCCGGCGACTTGACCCATAACCTGAATATCGACCGCCGTGACGAGCTGGGGCAGCTGCAAGGCGGTATTCAGCGCATGACCCTCAGCTTGCGCGATCTGATCGGTGGTATCAGCGACAGCGTGACGCAGATCGCCAGTGCTGCCGAGGAACTGTCCGCGGTGACCGAGCAGACCAGCGCAGGGGTCAACAGTCAGAAAGTCGAGACCGATCAGGTCGCCACCGCCATGCATCAGATGGCCGCAACCGTGCAGGAAGTCGCACGTAACGCCGAGGAGGCGTCAGAAGCTGCGGTGGCCGCCGATCAACAGGCACGTGAAGGTGACAAGGTGGTCAACGAAGCCATCGTCCAAATCGAGCGTCTAGCCAGTGAGGTGGGGCACTCCACCGTGGCGATGGGTGAACTCAAGCGCGAAAGCGACAAGATCGGCAGCGTGCTAGATGTGATCAAGTCGGTTGCCCAGCAAACCAACCTGTTGGCGCTCAACGCGGCCATCGAAGCCGCTCGCGCCGGAGAGGCCGGTCGTGGCTTCGCCGTGGTCGCCGATGAGGTTCGCAGCCTTGCTCAGCGCACGCAGAAGTCCACTGAGGAAATCGAGGTGCTTATCGCAGGTCTGCAAAACGGCACGCAGCAAGTGGCGACGATCATGGACAGCAGCCGCGAGTTGACGGTCAGCAGCGTGGACCTGACGCGCCGGGCCGGTCATTCGTTGGAAAGCATTACCCGAACCGTGTCGGCGATCCAGGCGATGAACCAGCAGATTGCCGCTGCCGCCGAGCAACAGAGCGCGACCGCCGAGGAAATCAACCGCAGCGTGCTGAACGTGCGCGATGTGTCCGAGCAGACGTCGGCGGCCAGTGAAGAAACCGCCGCTTCCAGTGTCGAACTGGCGCGATTGGGGACCCATTTGCAAGGGCTGGTCGGGAAATTTCGAGTTTGACGCGGCCTTGCGACCATTGTTGAACCTGTGGGAGGGAGCTTGCTCACGAAGAGGCCAGTACAGTCGCAAAAATTTCAGCGCCTGAAGGTCAGTCTTCGTGAGCAAGCTCACTCCCGCTGGGCAATTGCAGCGGTATCAGAACCTGCCTCATCACCAATGAATCTGTGACCTGCATCACCCCTCCTCCTGCCTCAGAAATCTCCTACACCCCCTTCAGGTCATATCCCCGCCGCTCCTGCCGATGCGCGTTTATCGTTCACCCGCAGGAGATGCACCATGTCGCAAGGAATCAACGGGGCGCTGGCCAACACCAGCGTCAAACTCAAGCTATCGCTGGGATTCGGCCTGGTGTTGCTGCTGACGCTGATCATCACGCTCACCGGATGGCACAGTCTGGACACCATGATAGAACGCTCCGAGTCACTGACTTCGATCGCTCAGCTCAACATGATGACGGAAGACCTGCGCGCCGAACGCATCATCTTTCGCTTGGAAAACACCCCGGCCAGCGCCAAGAGCGTGCGCGATGGTATCAATGAGATCGAAGCGCATCTGACGCTGCTGCGAAAGGACGATCACCCCGCTGACATTCTTGAAATGCTCAACAAACAGAGCGAGACCGTGCGGGCGCTGGAGCAAACTTTCACGAATTTGAACCAGGTGCTGCAAACCCGCGACGCCTCGCGGCTGCAGATAAACAACCTCTCGGACGTGGTGATCAAGGCCGTTGATCAGGTGGAAGGCGACGTACTGAAAGCGGTCAGCGAGGAACAGGACAATAAGGAAAAACTCGACGAATTCACTAATATCCTGCAACTGCGCCGACATGTTCAGGACGCCCAATTCGCCGTTCAAGCCTATCTTTACACCGGCAAAGAGGCGTCTGAGACAGCAGCGGTCGCGGCTATCGACGAAGCGCTCATGGAAGTTGCGCAGATCACGGCAAGCCCCTCCGATACCAATGCCAGCATCCTGATGACCGCCAGATCGGCACTTGAAGACTATCGCGCCCAGCTGAACAGGCTTAGAGAGCTGCAGACCCAGGCCGAAGCCGCCCAAGAGTCGATGGAAGGAATGGGCGACACATTGCTCACGTCCACCAGCGACATCAGCACACTGCAAACCCAGCGCCGCGACAGCGAGGCGGATCGGTCGCGCAGTACCCTGATCGGCGTAGCGTTACTCGCGATCGTGCTGGGTCTGTTGGCAGCGTGGCTGATCACCCGGCAGATCATGGTGCCCTTGCAACAGACCCTGAGCGCCGCCAAAAGAATTTCCGAGGGCGATCTGAGCGTCGACCTGGTCATTCACCGTCATGATGAAATGGGCGGTCTGCAACAGAGTATGCAAGACATGACTTTGCGCTTGCGCACATTGATTGCGGGTATCAGCGACGGAATCACGCAGATCGCCAGCGCGGCTACCCAACTGTCGGCGGTGACCGAACAGACCAGCGCCGGGGTCAATAATCAGAAGCGCGAAACCGATCAGGTCGCCACGGCTATGAATCAGATGACCGCGACCGTGATAGAGGTCGCACGCAACGCGGAAGAAGCCAGCGAAGCCGCGCTACAGGCCGATCAGCAGGCACGGGAGGGCGATAAGGTCGTGGCCGACGCGATTGGCCAGATCGAGCGCCTGGCGATGGAGGTGACCAACTCGACCGACGCGGTCGGCCAGTTGAAGCTGGAAAGCGACAAGATCGGCGGCGTGCTGGATGTAATCAAGTCCGTCTCGCAACAGACCAATCTGCTGGCCCTGAATGCGGCCATCGAAGCGGCGCGGGCCGGGGAAGCCGGCCGCGGTTTCGCGGTGGTCGCTGACGAAGTTCGTAGCCTCGCGCTGCGGACTCAAGAGTCGACCGAGGAAATCGAGCTGCTGATCTCCGCCCTGCAGAGCGGCACTCAACAGGTGGTCAGTACGCTGGATTCCAGCCGAACCCTCACCGACCGCAGCGTCGAACTGAGCCGACGCGCAGGGGCCGCGCTCGAACACATCACTCGAACCGTTTCGACGATCCAGACCATGAACCAGCAGATTGCGACGGCAGGTGAAGAACAAAGCGTGGTCGCCGAACAGATCAACCGCAGCGTGTCGACGGTGCGCGATGTGTCCGAACAGACCGCTGCCGCCAGCGAAGAAACCGCAGCATCGAGCCTGGAGCTGGCTCGATTGGGTACGCATTTGCAGGAGATGGTCGGGAAATTTCGGGTGAGTTGAGGCAAAACCCTCTCTTGTGGAAGCGAATTCATCGCGAAAAAGGGTACATACGGCACAAATTATGGGCTGGGAACCGTTTCGCGAACGAATTCGCTCGCAGGTTTTGCGTCCCCTGCGAAATCAGACGCCAGCTTGGTAATGAGGGCAAATTGAGAATCTCAGAAACAAAAACGCCGCTGAAGATCACACTTCAGCGGCGTTTTCTGTTCAGCGGCCCATCAATCAGGCATTGGCCAGCGACGGCACGTTCAGGTGGTTCGCAGGCTGCAATGGCAGCAACGGGGCGTGAGGATCGGCCTTGACCGACGCCCTCCACGCCTCAAGCCAGGCCTGGTTACCTTCGGCCCAAACTGCCTCGTGCAAGCGGGCCAGCGCAACCGGATCGCTCAGCAATTGCAGGCGTTCGTGGTTGTTCAGGTGCTCCGGACCGCCTTTGATGGCGTGACGTACGCGCTCGACGCGCATCCACTCGATCGGCTCGGCGTGACGGTGGCGTGAAGTTGCCAATGCACAGGCCAGGGCATTCTGCTGTGGATCGACCACTGCGCGCACGAAACCGTCGTTCAGTGCATGCCAGCGATTCTCGTGGGTGTACTGATCGGTGGAGACCAGCTCCTGCGGCGGCGTGTGCTCTTCCGGGATCAGGAAGAGGTTTTCGTCCCGCGCCTTGAGACCCAGATTAGTCCGGCTGGAAATCACCGACACCGGAATCGACAGGA
This sequence comes from Pseudomonas sp., assembly GCF_050739935.1. Lineage (GTDB taxonomy): Bacteria > Pseudomonadota > Gammaproteobacteria > Pseudomonadales > Pseudomonadaceae > Aquipseudomonas. The sequence goes on from NZ_JBOICF010000004.1 coordinate 19,758, forward strand.
TCAGCGAGCCGACGATTGGCGCCAGCCACCACAGGAAGCTCGGGTTCAGCCAAGCCACCAGCAGCGCCCAGGCAAAGCCCAGCGCAGTCTGCGGACCATGACGCTTGAGTGCTTCGCTCCACGGCGTGGAGTCGTCGTCACGTTGCGGCGAGTTCCAGGTCGCGGCCCAGCCCAGGAACGCGGCCAGCACGAAACGGGTGTGGAAAATCATCCGCACCGGCGCCAGCAGCATCGAGAACAGCATCTCCATCAGCATCGACAGGGTGACTTTGATGCGACCGCCATAACCCACCGCGCCCTTGGCCCAGATCAGCACGATGCTGAGCAGCTTGGGCAGGAACAACAGAACGACAGTCGTGGAGAACAGTGCAACGGCTTTTTCCGGATGCCATTGCGGCCACAGCGGATAAAGCTGACGCGGTTCCATGAAGTAGGTCGGCTCCATCAAGGTATTCACCGCCAACAGCGCGGTGGATAGCACCAGGAAGAAGAACCACAACGGCGCCGACAGATAAGACATCACGCCTGTAAGGAATACCGCGCGGTGCACCGGGTGCATGCCTTTGACCAGGAACAGACGGAAGTTCATCAGGTTACCGTGGCACCAGCGACGGTCACGCTTGAGTTCGTCCAGCAGGTTCGGAGGCAGCTCTTCATAGCTTCCCGGCAAGTCGTATGCAATCCAAACGCCCCAACCGGCACGGCGCATCAGCGCGGCCTCAACAAAGTCGTGGGACAGAATCGCACCCGCAAAAGCGCCTTTACCCGGCAGCGGCGCCAACGCGCAGTGCTCGATAAACGGCTTCATGCGGATGATCGCGTTGTGGCCCCAATAGTGGGATTCCCCCAACTGCCAGAAGTGCAGACCGGCGGTGAACAACGGACCGTAAACGCGAGTGGCAAACTGCTGCATACGCGCATACAAGGTGTCCATGCCCGAAGCGCGCGGTGCGGTCTGAATGATACCGGCGTCCGGCGTGGCTTCCATCAGGCGCACCAGACTGGTCAGACATTCGCCGCTCATCACCGAGTCGGCGTCGAGAACGACCATGTATCGGTAATCGCCACCCCAGCGACGGCAGAAGTCATCGAGGTTGCCGCTTTTGCGTTTCACGCGGCGACGGCGACGGCGATAGAAGATTTTGCCGAAGCCGCTGGTTTCGCGGCAGACGTCCAGCCAGGCTTGTTGCTCGGCCACGGCGATATCGGTTTCGTTGGTGTCGCTGAGCACGAAGAAATCGAAGCGATCCAGATCGCCGGTCGCGGCGACCGATTCGAACGTGGCGCGCAGACCGGCGAATACGCGAGGTACGTCTTCGTTACAGATCGGCATCACCAACGCGGTGCGGGCGCCGACTTCAATAGGCTCGTTGCCGGCACTGGCACCGGAAATACGATATTTGTCATGCCCGGTGAGCAATTCGAGGAAGCCCATCAACGCGGTCCAGAAACCAGCGGAGACCCAGCAGAACAGGATCCCGAACAACAGCAGAATGCTGGTCTGCAGCGCGTACGGCATCACTTGAACGGCGGTCTGCCACAGGGTCTGGCGACTGATTTCGTCGAACGAAACCAATGACCAGCCTTGATACGGCAGGATGCCTTTCATGTAGAAACCGGCGACGATGGTCTGGCCGAGCATCAGGATCAGCAGGATGTAGCGACGGATAGAACCGACCGTACGCCAGCGGGACTTGGGCAAGTCGCGCGGCAAGTCGTCCTTGGGCTTTGGTGGGTTGGGTTTACCGGTAATCCGGCGCCAGGCGCGGTGCAGGACGTTGGTCCGCCAAGGCTCGGGAACGACTTTGGTACGGCGGATCGGCGGGGTAGCTTTCAGGGCCACCCGACCGCTGGAGTCCACCGTCAGCATTTCTGCGTCATGCAGTTCGTCAGCGGTGGTCAGGGTCAGGCGACGACCCACCGAAGCCTGGGCGGCCTCGGCGGAATCGGTGACGGGCTGCGCCGACAGGCGCTCGTGTAGCTCGGCGAACGTGGTGCAGCTGGCAAGTTCTGCCCGCTGCTCGTCGCTCATCGGCAAATGCGCTAGGTACTCAGTCAGAGGCTCATTCAAAAGCTCTGGCACGGCTTGTGGATTACTCATCGGCTGGCAACTGGTAGCTCCAGGTTTCGGTCAGGATTTGTTGATTCATGGCCGGCCCCTGTTGGGTGGATGCAGCTTCTACCGCTGGCTGCGTGGTTTCTCTATTGCCTTTGTTGGCCTTGGCGGCGTCGCCCAGAGCGGCTTCAGGCCTGGAAGCTTCGTCTGACTTGGCTTCGGCAACCTTGGCAGCATCCGCTGGCTTGCTGGCATCAGCCTTGGCGTCTTTGCCATCGGCTTTCGCATCGTCCTTGGCAACTTTGGCGTCTTTCGCATCGCCGGCCTTCAGAGCGTCAGTCTTGACGATTTCGGCCTTGTCATCTTTCGGCGGTGCAGCGGCTACGACCGGTTTGGCGTCCGCTTTTTTCTCAGGCTTCTTGTCTGATTTGTCAGCAGTGATGATCGCAGGTTCCTTGCCAGGTTCGACCGGCGTTTCACGCAGCAGGTAGGCGCGCATCTCCACCGACTTGTTGGCGTCCTTGACCTTCAGGCGCAAGGTGAGGCGCCAGCCTTTGGTAACCGGGTTGTAACGCAGGTTGTTTTCGACCAGCTCAGTATTTTCATCGGTGGTGACCTGGCTGCGGATCGCCGGGTCGTCACCCAGTTTGGCCAAGGTCGGGCCGACGAAATCGACCAGGTAGGCAACGCTGCCGTCAGGCTGACGGATCAAGTTGGACTGCTTCACGTCACCGGTCGAACGCAGGGTTTGCTTGACCCAGCCCAGATCAGGCGAGTGAATGGAGTCCTCATCCATGGTCCAGTGCAGACGATAGTTGAAATCGACCGGCTGACCTGGCTCAGGCTGGGTTTCAGGTTTCCAGAAGGCAACGATGTTGTCGTTGGTTTCGTCGGCAGTCGGGATCTCCACCAGATCGACGGTGCCTTTGCCCCAATCGCCTTTTGGCTCGATCCATGCGCTTGGACGCTTGTCGTAGCGGTCGTCCAGGTCTTCGTATTGGCTGAAGTTGCGGCCACGTTGCAGCAGACCGAAGCCGCGCGGGTTTTCGACCGAGAAACTGCTGACGGCCAGGTGTTTCGGATTGTTCAGCGGGCGCCAGATCCACTCACCGTTGGCTGCCTGAATCGACAGGCCGCTGGAATCGTGCAGCTCGCGACGGTAGTTGAGAACTCTGGACGGCTGGTTAGCGCCGAACAGGTACATGCTGGTCAGCGGTGCAACGCCCAGTTTGCCGACTTTGTCACGCAGGTACATGCGCGACTGCACGTCGACCAGGGTATTGGTGCCAGGACGCAGGGTCAGTTTGTAGGCACCGGTGGCGCGTGGTGAATCCAGCAGCGCAAAGATCACCAGATGGCTATCATCCGGGTTCGGCTTCTCGATCCAGAATTCGGTGAAACGCGGAAATTCTTCGCCCGACGGCATCGCAGTGTCGATGGCCATGCCACGAGCAGACAGGCCGTAAACCTGACCTTTGCCAATGACGCGGAAATAACTCGCGCCCAACATGGTCATGATTTCGTCTTGTTTGTCGTCCTTGTTGATCGGGTAAAGCACACGGAAACCGGCATAGCCGAGGTTGTCGGTGGCCTTGGGATCGAACTTTACATCACCGAAATCGAAGCGGCTCGGATCGTATTTGATCTCGTTGACCGTCGTGGCGGTGACTTCGTTGATCTTCACCGGCGTGTCGAAGTGCATGCCCTGGTGATAGAACGAAATCTTGAACGGGGTCTTGTCGGCGGCCCATTCAGCCTTGTCCTGCAGGAAGCGAATTTTTTGATAATCGGCAAACTTCATGTCGCGGAATTCCGCCGGAAGGTTGCTCTTTGGGGCTGCGTATTTCTGCCCGGCCAGCTCTTTGGCCTTTGTCGCCACGTCGTCGAGATCGAACGCCCAGAGCTGACCGGCGCCGAACAGACAAAACAAAGCAGACCCGGCCAACAAGGCGCTACGCAGGCGCTTGCCAGGGGTCTTTGGTGAATTACATGGACTAACAATCACGAGCAACCCTCGCCGAAAACAGATGAAAAAACCAACGGCCAGCTATCAAATGCCGGGTTGGCGAGCATTGTTCCGACTCCGAAAGGGGCCAATGATTCCCCAAACGTTTTCGGACCAGTCTGCGCTTCTACCGATTTTGATGGGCATTCGCCCGTCTTTGTAGCGCGCGATTATCTAGTAGCACGCGATACAACGCATCAGGAGAAGCAAAGTATTTATGGCATTTTGCCTGATAAATTCGGGTGCGACAGGCAAAACCGCCGGCCTAACTCTCCAGCAAAAATGTTACAGGGCCATCATTGACCAAATGCACCTGCATATCCGCACCAAATTGGCCCGAGGCGACCGTTGCGTGCGAGGTTTTCGCCTTTTCCAGCAAGTACTCAAACAATTCGGCACCGAGCGCGGGAGGCGCGGCTTTGGAGAAACTCGGACGCATGCCACTGCGCGTATCCGCTGCCAGCGTGAACTGCGAAACCAGCAGCAGACCGCCACCGACATCGATCAAAGACAGGTTCATCTTGCCATTGGCGTCGCTGAATACCCGGTAGTTAAGCAGCTTGTGCAACAACTTGTCAGCGCTTGCCTGAGTGTCGTGAGGTTCCACGCCTATCAACACCAGCAAACCCTGATCGATGGCGCCGACAGTTTCGCCGGCGACATCAACGCGTGCACTGCGCACGCGCTGGAGCAAACCTTTCATTCAAGAGCCTTCCCGGAATCGGTCTGTATTCACCGCTGACGCGCGGCGAACATGGTTTCTATGGAGCGAGTCCATTCATCAAAAAGGGTACATCCGATAGGGACCTGTCGGCTGTACCCGGCAATCGCGAATAAATTCGCCCCCACAGTTTTCTGCCGCGCAACGCTCTGCCCTACGCCTCTTCCGGCGGAAGATCCAGCAATCGCCGAGCGACCTGGGAGGCGGCGCGTACCAGCGCATCGGTAATGCCCGGCTCAGACGCTGCGTGGCCTGCGTCACGAATCACCTGCAGTTCGCTGTTCGGCCAGGCCTGATGCAACTCCCAGGCGTTGTCCAGCGGGCAGATGACGTCGTAGCGTCCATGCACGATGATCCCCGGCAGATGCGCGATCTTGGGCATGTCGCGGATCAGCTGGTTTTCTTCGAGGAATGCATTGTTGGTGAAGTAGTGACATTCGATCCGAGCGATGGACAGCGCGCGCTGTGGTTCGGAGAATCGGTCGACCACCAGCGGGTTCGGACGCAATGTCGCGGTGCGGCCTTCCCAGGTCGACCAGGCCTTGGCGGCGTGCATCTGGGCGATCTGATCGCTGCCAACCAGTCGTTTATGGAAAGCGTTCAGCAGATCGCCGCGTTCATCGTGCGGAATCGGTGCCAGATAGTCCTGCCAGTAATCCGGGAACAGACGGCTCGCGCCTTCCTGATAGAACCATTTGATCTCCTGCGGACGGCACAGGAAGATGCCGCGCAGAATCAGTGCATGCACGCGGTCGGGATGAGTCTGGGCGTAGGCCAGCGAGAGAGTCGAACCCCATGAACCGCCGAACAGCACCCATTTGTCGATGCCTAAATGCTTGCGGATGCGCTCGAGGTCTTCGACCAAATGCCAGGTAGTGTTGTTTTCGACACTGGCGTGCGGAGTAGAACGGCCACAGCCGCGCTGGTCGAAGGTGATGATGCGGTACAGGTTCGGGTCGAAGTAGCGACGGCTCTGCGCGTCGCATCCCGCACCCGGCCCCCCGTGGATGAACACCACCGGCAAGCCTTCTGGCGAGCCGCTTTCATCGACATACAGCACATGAGGCTCTTCCACTGCCAGATCGTGCCGGGCATAAGGTTTGATCTGCGGGTACAGAGTCTGCATAGGTGCTCCATAAGTCCAATTCAGGGGCTTCTATCTATCTGCCGTTGGGCATCATAAACCCGAATTGGCAAATGATCCTATTTGCGCGTCAGCATGCTTTTCGTAGGAGTCGGCTTACTGGCGAAAACGTTCTTTCAGTCACCCCGAGGCACTGATCCGACGTCTTCGCCGGCAAGCCGGCCTCCACAGCTTGATAACACTGTGCATCTAAAAAGCCGCGTCATAATCCATCGCGGGCAAACGCGTTGCGACGAAAATCGGCAGTCGTCCGATGAAAACTGGAACGATCGATGCAAGCATCCAAAAGCACCCGCCAACTTGAAAAGTTGGCGAACCAGAACTCTCTGTCTGAGTCGAACCGAGGGTCGTGCCACCGGATATTGCGTCCATTGAGCAGGAAATAACCGATGACACGCCCGACAGTCAAACAACCCATTTACTCGTCCCACCAACTTGAGGTCGTACCCGATGTCTCCGGAACCCAACGTTCGTGACGCTGAAGTGGCAGCCTTTCGTGAAGCTGTGCTCACCAAACTCGAGTATGCCGTCGGCAAGGATGCCGACCATGCGTTCGACCATGACTGGTTCATGGCAATCGCCTTGGCGACCCGCGACAAAATGGCCGAAAAGTGGATGAACCACACGCGTTACATCTATCGACAGGAAAAAAAGCGCGTGTATTACCTGTCGCTCGAATTCCTGATCGGGCGCCTGATGTTCGACAGCCTGAGCAATCTGGGCATTCTGGAAATCGCCCGAGAAGCACTCAAGGACCTGAAGGTCGATCTGGAAAACATTCGTACGCTGGAACCCGATGCGGCGCTGGGCAACGGTGGTCTCGGTCGGCTGGCCGCATGCTTTATGGAAAGCATGTCGACGCTGGGCATCGCAGGTCACGGTTACGGCATTCGTTATGAGCATGGCCTGTTTCGTCAGGCAATCGTCGACGGCTGGCAGCAGGAGCAGACCGAGAACTGGCTGGACTTCGGTAACCCGTGGGAGTTCGAACGTCCGGAAGTGATCTACCAGATCGGCTTTGGCGGCAGCGTGCAGCCGGTACTGGACGTAACCGGCGCCCCGGTGCTGGATGCTTCGGGCGAAACCCGCCAGATCTGGACCGCGGGCGAAACCGTACGGGCGATTGCCTACGACACACCGGTGGTGGGCTGGCGCGGCAAGGCGGTCAACACGCTGCGTCTGTGGCGTGCCCGCGCGGTGGAAGATCTGCACCTTGAGCGCTTCAATGCCGGTGACCACGTCGGCGCAGTCGCGGAGGTCGTGCGGGCAGAAAGTATCTCGCGCGTGCTGTACCCGAACGACAGCACCGAGGCCGGTCAGGAACTGCGTCTGCGTCAAGAATATTTCTTTGTCTCGGCTTCGCTGCAAGACCTGCTGCGCCGACACAAGAACATGGGCTACACGATCAACAGCCTGCCCGAGCATGCTGCGATTCAAATGAACGACACGCATCCCTCGATCGCCGTGGCCGAACTGATGCGTATCCTCATCGACCTGTACGACGTGGAGTGGGCCGAAGCTTGGCGCATTACGGTCGGCACGTTGGGCTACACCAACCACACGCTGTTGCCGGAAGCGCTGGAAACCTGGTCGGTTGGCCTGATGGAGCGCATGCTCCCGCGCCACATGCAGATTATTTACATGATCAACGCCCAGCACATCGACAACGTGCGTCTGGAGCACAAGGATGACCCGGACCTGTTCGGCCTGCTGCGCGCCGTGTCACTGATCGAAGAAGACAATGGCCGCCGCGTGCGCATGGGTAACCTGGCGTTCATCGGCTCGCACAGCATCAATGGTGTATCGGCGCTGCATACACAACTGATGCGCAAGACTGTGTTCGCGCAGTTGCACAAGCTTTATCCGGATCGGATCAACAACAAAACCAACGGCATCACCTTCCGCCGCTGGCTGTTTCAATCCAACCCGCAACTGACCTCGATGCTGGTCAAGGAATTGGGCGAGCAAGTGCTCGACAATCACGAAACCGCGCTACTCAAACTCGAACCACTGGCCGACGACCCGACCTTCCAGAAGGAGTTCGCAGCGCAGCGCCTGCACAGCAAGAAGGCGCTGGCTGCCATCGTTCAGGACCGCATGGGCATCACCCTCAACCCCGAGGCGATGTTCGACGTGCAGGTCAAACGGATTCACGAGTACAAACGCCAGTTGCTCAATCTGTTCCACACCGTGGCGCTGTATCAGGCCATGCGTGCCGATCCGAGCACCGACTGGGTGCCCCGCGTTAAGATCTTCGCGGGCAAGGCGGCGGCCAGTTATCACTCGGCCAAACTGATCATCAAACTGGCGAATGACATCGCCCGCACAGTGAACAACGACCCCACCCTGCGCGGCGCGTTGAAGGTGGTGTTTATCCCCAACTACAACGTGAGCCTGGCTGAAAGCATCATTCCGGCAGCTGACTTGTCCGAGCAGATTTCTACCGCGGGGCTTGAGGCGTCGGGCACCAGCAACATGAAGTTCGGCCTCAACGGCGCGCTGACCATCGGCACGCTGGACGGTGCCAACGTGGAAATGAGCGAGCAGGTGGGGCTTGAGCACATGTTCATCTTCGGCATGACCTCCCAGGAAGTCGAAGCGCGCAAACATGCGGGTGAGTTCAATGCGCACAATGACATTGCCAGCTCGTCGCGCCTGAACGATGTGCTGCAGGCGATACGTGGCGGGGTGTTCTCGCCGGATGATCCGTATCGCTATGCCGGGTTGATCGAGCAACTGATCAACTACGACCGCTTCTTCGTCTGCGCGGATTTCGAATCGTACTGGGCAGCCCAGGCGCGAGTCGAGAAACGCTGGCACGACAGCAAGGAATGGTGGCGCTCGGCGGTGCTCAACACCGCACGCATGGGCTGGTTCTCCTCGGACCGGACCATTCGCGAGTACGCGAACGAGATCTGGCGGGCGCTGGATTGAGGACGCCGTCCTGCAATCAACCCCTGTAGCAGCATGGCTTGGCCGCGGTGGCGATCCCGAGGACCCCACCGCTGGCAAGCCGTGCTGCTAACGGGCGTTGTGGCCGGTTGCAGTTTCGTGAGAACCCCGATCACCTGTAGCAGTCCGGCTCGTCGCCGGTAGCGATCCCGAAGACGCCTGCGCCGCATCGTGATCGCCAGGCTGTTCTTCGTCGAACGGGGTAATCGCGGGGGCTTGAGCGAATCGTCTCGTTTAGCGGCGTTGGCATTCTGCTGCCCGTAGTGGGATATTTCGCACCATTGCCGCCGAAAAACCCTACCCGCCACCTGTCATCACCTGACGTTGCGTCTATGGATTCGGCATTGCCATGAGAAGCAGGAGTCAGTTGTTGAGCCGTCAGTCCATCGTCAAGGCCGCCGTTTTCGGATCGATGTTGTGCGCAGCGTTGTTCAGTCAGGCTGAGGATCTGCCAGATGATTTCGCCAGCCACATGCCGCTGGACGTCAGTGGCGAAGGGCCGTGGTATCGACTCGAAGTGCCGCTGGCCGTGCAACTGAATGCCCGCCAAAGCAACCTCAATGACATCCGCGTGTTCAACGCCGATGGCCAGGCCCAGCCCTATGCGCTGATCCTTGGCCAGCCGCAGCGCGCAGAAGATGAAACGCCGATCGCGGTGAAATGGTTCCCCCTCTACAACAGCGATGATGCGAAGGATGCCGAGCCGCAAATCCGTGCCGAACGCATGCCCAACGGCACGCTGGTCGAGGTTCAACCCCAAGGCGAAATCGAGGCTGGCGAAGAAATCCTCCGCGGCTGGCTGCTGGACACCAGTGCGATCGATGCACCGCTGGACCAACTGATACTCGACTGGAGCACCGAGCACGAAGGCTTCCAGCGTTTCAGCATCGAAGCCAGCGATGACCTGCAGCAATGGAAGCGCTGGGGCGACGGTCAGGTGGCGCGACTGTCGTTCGCCGACGAGCTGGTCGAACAACGCGTGGTGACCTTGCCAGGCCGCAGTGCCCGTTATCTGCGCCTGCTGTGGAGCTCGCCGCAGTCGGCACCGACCCTGACGTCCGCGCAACTGGTCAGCACCCGTGCGGGCGTCCTGCCTTTGAGCTGGTCTCCGAGCATCGCGGGCTCTGTCGAGAAACCCGGCGTGTATGTCTGGCAATTGCCGGCGGCCCTGCCACTGGAGCGCATGAAGGTCGACATTACTCAACCCAACAGCCTCGCTCCCGCCACGCTCTACGTTCGTCACGACAGCAATGAGCCGTGGCAGGTCATCGACAGCGGTCTACTCTATCGTCTGACCCAGAATGGCCAGGACGTGGTGCAGGACGAAATGGAATTACCCGGCAATGTGGTGAAGCAACTGAAGCTTGAGGTGGATGATCGCGGCGGCGGCCTGGGCAATGACGCGCCGACACTCAGATTCGCCGTGCGTGCCACGCAGCTGGTGTTTCGGGGCCGCGGCGCAGCGCCCTACAGCCTGGCCATCGGCAACGTGAGCATCGAGGGCGAAAATCTGCCGCTCAACACGCTGGTACCCGGAATTACCCCGGAAAAGCTGACAACGCTGGGCAGCGCTAAATTGGCGAGCCCGTCCGTGGCTGTTCCGGCGGCTGCGATGCCGGTGGTTGCCAGCCCGGACTGGAAACGCATCGGTCTCTGGGGCGTCCTGGTGCTAGGGGTCATTTTCCTGGGCTCGATGGCAATTGGCACGTTGCGCGCATCGAATAACAGGCGTTAAAGCTGAACCGATCCTGCAGCGGTAAAAATGCGGAAGATGCACCTCAACTTGTCACACTGGAACGTCTACGCTCCTGTAGCTCGTGAACTCAATCACTACAGAGTCGGTCTGACGGGCAGTAATAAGTCCTTACACGCGTTAAACTGTGCGCGTTTTTTATCCCCCCATCTTCGGAGCTCTCCATGTCCCGCGTTACCCTGAGTCGCTATCTGATTGAGCAGACCCGCAGCAATAACACTCCTGCCGATCTGCGCTTCCTTATCGAAGTGGTGGCGCGTGCGTGCAAGGAAATCAGCCACGCGGTATCCAAAGGCGCCCTGGGCGGCGTCCTCGGCAGCATGGGTACCGAGAACGTTCAAGGTGAAGTGCAGAAGAAGCTGGACGTGATGTCCAACGAAATCCTGCTCGAAGCCAACGAATGGGGCGGTCACCTGGCAGGCATGGCGTCCGAAGAAATGGACAATGCCTACCAGATTCCGGGCAAGTACCCGAAAGGCGCGTACCTGCTGGTGTTCGACCCACTGGACGGCTCGTCCAACATCGACATCAATGCCCCGGTCGGCACCATTTTCTCGGTACTGCGTTGCCCGAACGAATACCTGAGCCAAAATGAAGCGCTGAATGAAAAGGCCTTCCTGCAACCGGGCACTCAACAGGTCGCAGCCGGTTACGCCATCTACGGCCCGCAGACGATGCTGGTTCTGACCCTGGGCGATGGCGTCAAAGGCTTCACGCTGGATCGTGAAATGGGCAGCTTCGTGTTGAGCCATGAAGACATCAAAATCCCGGAGTCCACTCAGGAATTCGCGATCAACATGTCCAACCAGCGTCACTGGGAAGCACCGGTCAAGCGCTATGTCGAGGAGCTGCTGGCCGGTGAAGAAGGCCCGCTCAACAAGAACTACAACATGCGCTGGGTCGCCGCGATGGTCGCCGATGTGCATCGTATCCTGACCCGTGGCGGCCTGTTCATGTACCCGCGCGACGCCCGCGAGCCTTCCAAGCCGGGCAAGCTGCGCCTGATGTATGAAGCCAATCCGATGTCGTTCCTGGTTGAACAGGCGGGCGGCGCTTCCACCGATGGTCACCAGCGCATCCTCGACATCCAGCCTGACGGCCTGCACCAGCGTGTGGCTGTGTTCCTGGGCTCGAAAGAAGAAGTGGAACGCGTAACTTCGTACCACGAGGCGTAAAGTGCGCGCGCCTTGGCTGCCGCTGTTGGACTGGTGGTTCGGTTCGTCCGAATCGCCAGATGAGGTTGCCAAGGAGAAAAACGCGCTCTGGTTCGGTAAGAAGAAATCCCAGGACGCCGATGCGCTCAACCGCTTCGGCGGCCTGGTAGAGCTGGCGCTGAAAGGCGAGCTGTCCGAATGGACTGAAACGCCTCAGGGCTGGCTGGCGCTGGTGCTGTTGCTCGACCAACTGCCGCGCATGATTTTCCGTGATACACCCAAATCCTATTCCGGCGACAAACGCGCTCAGGAGCTGGTCAGTCATGGCCTCAAGCTCGAACGTGATCTGGCGCTAACCCCGTTGCAACGCACCTTTATCTATCTGGTGCTGGAACATACTGAGAGCCTCACCGCCCAGGACGAAGCCATCCGCCACTTCGCCGCTCTCCTTCCGTTGCTCCCTGCGACCAATCGCGATTATTTCAAGCAGACGTTGGATTACGCGAAAAAGCATCGCGCGGTAATCGAGCGATTTCGGCGCTTCCCGCATCGCAATCAGGTATTGGGAAGAACGTCGACAGTCGAAGAAGTGGAGTTTTTGAAAGGCCCTGGGTCGCGATTCTAGCGCTGTCACAGACCTTGAGAACTGCGTAGACATTGTAGAAGCCGGATTGCTGGCGAATGCGCCGTGTCAGCCAACATCGTTGCAGCTGATTCCCGCGTTCGCCAGCAAGCCGGCTCCTACAGGGATTCGTGCTCGACGAACGTTCGCGTCGCCCATCACGGAACCACACCCACCCTTTCCCTTCTAAGCTTTCGACATCACGTTAGCGCTCTGCGCCAAGGCATACCCAACGCCAATCGCCGCGACGTTGTCCCCTCTCGATTCAGGAGCTTCACCCATGTCTTTGCGCTCTCTTGCGTTGTTGTCGTTCTGCGTGGTGCTTGCCGCGTGCAGTAAGGTCACCCTGGAAAATTACTCGAAACTCTCGGCGGGGATGTCCAAAGTCCAGGTCGAACAACTGCTCGGCACGCCGACGCAATGCTCGGGCGCGCTAGGAATGTCGAGCTGCACCTGGGGTGATCAGAAAGCCTTCATCAGCGTCCAATACGCCGCAGACAAAGTCGTGCTGTATTCGAATCAGGGGCTCAAATGAACAGGAGTCACATGCTGCGCCTTGCAGCGATCGCGCTGGCGACACTCTGGCTGAGCGCCTGCGCGGTGACCCCGGAAGCCGATTCGATGGCCCCCAGAACCGTGGACCATGTCGATTTGAAACGCTATCAGGGCACCTGGTACGAGCTGGCGCGAATGCCGATGTTTTTCCAGCGCAACTGCGCGCAATCCGAAGCGCATTACAAGCTTGAGAATGGCGGCAACATCGCAGTGACCAACCGCTGTCGGACGATGGAAGGCAAATGGGAAGAGGCGACCGGCACTGCCTCGCCTCAAGTGGAGGGCAAGACCGACAAGCTGTGGGTGGTGTTCGACAACTGGTTCTCGCGTCTGCTGCCGGGAGCCGCGAAGGGGAATTATTGGGTGCTATACGTCAGCGACGATTACAAGCTGGCGCTGGTCGGCAACCCGAATCGAAAGTACCTATGGCTGCTATCGCGCACGGCCCATGTGTCCGATTCGATGCGTAACGAGCTGCTTATGAAGGCGCAGCAGCAAGGGTATGACACCACCAAGCTGATCTGGCGGATTGAGGATTCGAAGATTGCCAAGGCAGCGGATTAGCAGCAGATTTCCTGCCAGACGCTTTCCCCTGTGGGAGCGAATTCATTCGCGAGAGGCCCGTACATTCGATGCATCTCTGGCGGATGTACTACATCGCGAATGAATTCGCTCCCACAGGTTGATCATCGCCCTTCAGTTCATATGACACCACCAAGCTGACATGGCAGATTGAGGATTCGAAGATTGCCAAAGTAGCGGGTTAGCAGCAGATTTCCGGCCAGACGCTTTTTCCCCTGTGGGAGCGAATTCATTCGCGAGAGGCCCTTACATCCGATGCATCTCTGACGGATGTACTACCGCATCGCGAATGAATTCGCTCCCACAGGTTGATCATCGCCCCTCACGTTCATATGACACCACCAAGCTGGTCTGGCGGATTGAGATTCGAAGATTTCCAAGGTAGCGGGTTAGCAGCAGATTTCCTGCCAGACGCTTTCCCCTGTGGGAGCGAATTCATTCGCGAGAGGCCCGTACATCCGATGCATCTCTGGCGGATGTACTACCGCATCGCGAATGAATTCGCTCCCACAGGTTGATCATCGCCCTTCAGTTCATATGACACC
>NZ_JBOICF010000005.1:0-17179 GCF_050739935.1 Pseudomonas sp.
CGAATGGATTGCGCGTATTGGTCGGCGAACTCCGCACGGGAAGACTTGAAGCCGACCGTCGCGACGTTGGCAATGTTATTGCCGGTGACGTCGAGACTTTTATTCGCTGCGTAGAGCCCACTCAGACCGATATTGAAAGACATACTGCACTCCTGCCGTCGAGTCGGCTCTAGATCCCGATTTGTTGAACTTTGGACAAGGCAATGTTGGTGCCGTTGGCCAGATTGAGCGTCATGCTAGTACCCGCCGAGCCCATGGTGACACTGGTCACGGTCGCAGGCAGGTAGGTGGTCAAGCCCGTTTCAGTGCCATCAAGGCTGCCTTTGGCGATGAAGCTGTAGTTGCCCGACTCCAGCACATTGCCTGCATCGTCCTTGCCATCCCAGGTGAAGCTGGCGGTGCCGGCTTTTTGATCACCCAGGTCGATGGTCCGCACGACAGCGCCATCGGCGTCATACACCTTGACCGTGGTTACCGAACTGGCCGATGGCACGGTCACCGAACCGGTCATCTCCTTGCTGGTGTCGACATTGGTCGACCCTGCGTCGACGATCACCGAGCGACCGACCAGCGAAGAAGCCTGCAGCGCCTGGGAAGACTGATACATACCGCCGATCGCATCGACCGAGGTGCTCAGATTCTGCATGGTTTCCAGACTGCTGAACTGCGCCAACTGAGCGACGAACTCGCTGTTGTCCTGCGGATCGAGCGGATTCTGGTTCTGCATCTGGGTCACCAGCAATTGCAGGAACGAATCCTTACCCAGGCTGCTGGCGCCGGTGGTGCTGTCACCAGCCTTATCTGAAGTCGTCTTCTGCAAGGACTTCAGATAGTCGCTGGAAGTATCGTTAGAAACAGTCGTCATGACTTTCGCCCCTTATCACTGACCAAGAGTCAGAACCTTCTGCATCATTGTTTTTGCGGTGTTCATGATTTCCGCGTTGGTCTGGAACGAACGACTGGCCGAGATCATGTCTGCCATTTCGTTAACGACGTTGACGTTCGGGTAATAGACGTAACCGTTCTTGTCGGCAGCCGGGTGGTTTGGCTCGTAACGTGCTTCCAGGTTGGAAGCGTCCTCGACAATGCCGGAAACCTGCACACCAGTACCGGCCTGACCCTGATCCTCGAACAACGAAGCGCTGCCGCCGGATTCCTGACCCTGAAACACGGTGGCGAACACCGGGTGACGGGCACGGTATGTCTTGTCCAGACTCGAGGAAACGGTTTCGGCGTTGGCAATGTTACTGGCCACGGTGTTCAAGCGAGTGTTCTGGGCACTCATGCCGCTACCGGCAATATTGAAAACACTGGATAGAGACATGAATTACTCCCCGCGCAAGGCTGCAACCAGCCCTTTGAACTTACTGTTGAGCAGCGTGAAGCTGGCCTGGAAGCCAACGGCGTTCTCGGCGTAGTTAGCGTTTTCGACCTGGGAGTCGACGGTGTTCTGGTCCAGCGACGGCTGCGATGGCGTGCGGTACAGCAGGCTTGCCTCGCCTACGTCCATGCCCTGGGCTTCGATGTGACGGCTGTTGGTCATGTTCAAAGCGAAGCTGCCGTTGTTGGCCTTGTCGCTCTGGGCGGCCAACACCTTGGAGAAGTCCAGATCGCGCGCCTTGTAATTGGGCGTGTCGGCGTTGGTGATGTTGTTGGCCAGCACTTCTGCACGTTGGGCGCGGAAGTTCAGCGCTTTCTCGTGAATGCCCAGTGCGTTTTCGAAGCTGATGCTCATGTCGGGAAACCTTTACCGGTTGACCAGATGTTCTTGCCAGAGAGATAGCAAGTGGCGTGCCAGATTCGCGAGGTCCCGTATTTGTGGGCTTACAGGGATGTTCGGCAATGGGGATGCCAGAAAAGCGGCAAGTGATTTCCGCTGATGGGGAGGAAAGCGGCAAGGGGCGTGCCGTTTTTTTGCCGCTGTTGCAGGCGGTCGTGTTGGCGCTGTTTTTGGGAATATGCGCGAGATCGCTGCCGTCGGCGAGCCGGACTGCTACAGGATCGTGCTCTTGCGCAAAATTCCCGTACGCCGCAACGCCGTAGGAGCCGGCGCGCTGGCGAACCCGGTGGGTCAGTGGCCAATCGGTTGGCTGACACTAGGCATTCGCCAGCGGGCCGGCTCCTACAGTAGATCGGGGTGTAGCGAACAATGTGGGCTGACTTGGGCAACGCGAAAAGCGTTAGCTACTGAGTCAACCCAGGCTCACTTGGCCTGATAGATGATCCCGGGACTGCATTGAACCATCTGATAATGATCCGGCAACCCGTTCAACGCCTCCGACGCCCCCAGGAACAAATACCCCCCTGGCTTCAACGTCGCATGAATGCGCAACAGAATGTCCTTCTTCACCTCAGCGGAAAAGTAAATCAACACGTTGCGACAAAACACGATATCGAACTTGCCCAACGCCGCATAACTGTCCAGCAGATTGAACGAGCGAAACTCCACACGATTTTTGATCGGCGTCTTGACCGTCCAGCGCCCCGGCGTCTTCTGATCGAAATAACGCTGCAGCCGATCCGGCGACAGACCGCGCCCGATGGCCAGGCTGTCGTACTCACCGGTCTTGCAGTTATTGAGCATACTCCCCGACAAATCAGTCGCTACGATCTGCGCCCCGGCCTTCAACTGCCCCGGATTGCTGCGCTCGAACTCATCGATGGACATCGACAATGAATACGGCTCCTGCCCCGATGAACACGCCGCCGACCAGATCCGCGGACGCAGCCCGGGACTTGCCTTGAGCTGCGCAGGCAACACCTTGTTCTTGAGCACCTCGAACGGATAGGTGTCCCGAAACCACAAGGTCTCATTGGTCGTCATGGCATCCACCACCTGCTCGCGCAAACCGCTGCGTGGCTGGCTCTGGATGCGCTGAATCAACTCTCCCAACGACTTGATGCCCTGCTGTTCCATCAGCTTGTTCAGGCGGCTGGACACCAGGTATTGCTTGTTTTCACCCAGCAAAATGCCACAGGCTTTTTCCAGGAAGACCCGGAACTGCTCAAAATCCAAATTACCTGTAGACATGCCGCCTCTCAAAATCATGTGAACAGCAAGGAAGGAAGTCCTTCCTCAGCTGATATCTGCCGCCTTGATGCGATCTACCACTCTAGCTGCCAGATCATCCGGCCGAAACTTGGCCAGGAAATCATCGGCACCCACTTTCTTTACCATCGCCTGGTTGAACACCCCGGACAGGGAAGTATGCAAGATGATGTGCAGCTTCTGCATGCGCGGATCGTTGCGGATCTCGGCAGTCAAGGTGTAGCCGTCCATCTCCGGCATTTCAATGTCGGAGATCATCATCAGGAACTCTTCTTCCGGTTTCTTACCCTCGTCCACCAGCTTGCGCAGGAATTCGAGTGCCTGACGACCGTCATTCAACGCCGTCACCTCCACCCCGACGGTCTGCAGGCAGCGGGTCACCTGCTTGCGCGCTACCGACGAATCGTCAACGGTCAGCACTCGCAAGGACACGGCCTTGTGTTGCACTTCCGCGCTGATGACGCCGGCCGAGATGTTTTCCGAAACCGGGGCCACCTCGGCGAGGATTTTCTCCACGTCGATGATTTCCACCAACTGGTTGTCGATACGCGTCACCGCCGTGAGGTAGTGATCGCGACCGGTGCCCTTGGGTGGCGGGTGAATGTCTTCCCAGTTCATGTTCACGATGCGTTCGACCGAATGCACCAGGAAACCCTGAATCTTGGTGTTGTATTCGGTAATGATCACGAACGCACTGTCAATGCTGCCCAGCGCCGCCGAACCGGTTGCCATCGCCAGATCGAGAATCGGGATCGTCCCGCCCCGAATATTTGCCACTCCGCGCACAATCGGACTGGATTTGGGCATGTGGGTAAGTTTTGGGCACTGAAGCACCTCTTTTACCTTGAACACGTTGATCCCATACAACTGCTTGCCGTCCAGACGGAACAACAACAGCTCAAGGCGGTTCTGCCCTACCAGTTGAGTGCGCTGGTTAACTGAATCCAAAACACCAGCCATGCACCGACTCCTTCCCAAAACGACCAATTGCGCACTGCCACATCCGCAAGCGGCACGGGCCTTGCTATTTACCTGTCATGAACACACAAACGACAGTATCCCGACGTCTGACTTGCGCAACCCGCAGCATTTTCTGCCTGCTGGCTGCGGCGTGCCTGCTTTGTGCCGCCGGGATCAGCCGTGCGGACAACGTGACCTTGCCTGAACAACTTATCGGCGTCACCCAGGGCTTTCTTGAATTCACCGTGGAAGACTATCTGGCAACCAGTCAGACCGCCGGCCGCTACGAGATCGAAGTTAAGCAACTCGACCCTCGCCTGCGCATGCCGCACTGTGACAAGGATTTGACGGCCTCACTGGAAAGCCCGGCCCAGCCCGTCGGTCGCGTCACCGTCCGTGTACGTTGCGAGGGCAGCGCTCCATGGACGGTGTTCGTGCCGGCCCAGGTACATTTGTTTCGCAATGTCGTGACCGTGGTCCGGCCAATGAAGCGCGATGCCATCGTCTCGGAAGGTGATGTCGCCATGCGCGAACGTGACGTAGGGCTGCTGGGACAGGGTTTTCTCGATTCCGTCGATCAGGCGATTGGGCAGAAAGTCGTCCGACCAACGGTCATTGATCAGATCCTTACCCCTGTTCATCTGGAACAGCCACAGATGATCCGCAAGGGCGATCAGGTCGTGATCAGTGCCCGCAGCGGGTCGATGAGTGTGCGCATGCCGGGGGAGGCGTTATCGGATGGCGGTTTCAACGAGCAAATACGGGTCAAGAACCTCAATTCCAAACGCGTGATCAAGGCCAGCATTGTGGCCCCGGGTCAGGTCGAGGTGCCTATGTAAAGGCTATTGTCCTCTGGCGCTACGCTTGCGCTTTTTCTACACTCGGAACCCATCGGTCCCATGCGAAGTCAATTCAAGACTGTTTTCGCACGGGCCCTAAAGTTATTCCGGGTTTGGCCGAAACCAAGGCAAGCGTCCTAGAACCCAGAGGTTTTTCAATCATGGTCATCGACTTCAGTCGTTTGAATAGCTCCACTACCGTTGGCGGTACACCACGTACCGTCAGCACCAAGGAAACCGGCAAAACCGACGCCGCGGCGACGGTCAGCAGTTCCGAAAGCGTGAGCGGTAGCGGCGAGAAGGTACATTTGAGCAGTGAAGCTCAACAGTTGCAGAAGATCACTGATTCGTTGCGTGATCAGCCCGTCGTCAACAGCAGCCGTGTGGCTGAGTTGAAGCAGGCTATCGCCGATGGCAGTTACAAGGTCGACAGCAACCGTGTTGCGAACAAACTGCTTAATTTCGAAGCCCAGCGCTAGCCCCCGGTCCGCGCAGGGCTTCCGGACGCTTAAATCCCAGGGCATGCGATGCAAGACACTACTTTGCTTCAACTGATCACGGACGATGTTGCGCCAGCCCAGCATCTGCTGGATATCCTGAAGGCCGAGTCACTGGCGCTGCACGGTCGCAATATGGTCGAAATGGAACACATCCTCGCGCAGAAACAGGCGTTGGTGATCGTGCTCGAGCAGCACGGACGCAGGCGCAGTCAACTGCTGTCGAGTCTTGGCCTGCCCGCCAATCGCGCAGGACTTGAAGAAGTGGCCAGACACTCGTCGGTGGGCGAAGCATTGTTGAGAGCAGGCGATGAACTGACGGCGCTGTTAGCCGAATGTCAGGCCGCCAACGAACAGAATGGCAAGCTGATCCAACTACAGCAGCTGACCACGGCACAGCAACTCAGAATCCTCAACGGCGGCGATACTCCGACGCTCTATGACAGCCGGGGTTCGACGTCCGGACGAGCCAGACCACGTCCGCTCAGCCAGGCTTAAGTTCTTGTATAAAAGCATACAGCATGATGGCAAAATGCCTACCGCTGCACGTTGTCGCTTTTTGCCTGGAGATGGAAAACCGTGAATGCCTCAAGCGCGGAAGATGTTCCGCAGCCCCCGAAGGTACTTACCACGCCTTTGGAAATTGCCGCCAACCTGCGGCTGCTGATGGAAAGTCATGATCCTTTGATCATCACTTTTCACGAGCGCAGTCAGCGCTTCCAGAGTTATGTCATCGACGTTGACCGAGACAGCAAAGAAATCTCGCTGGACGAAATGATCCCTCGCGATGGCGAACGATTCCTGGCTAACGGCGAGCCCTTCCGCGTCGAAGGTTTCCACGATGGCGTGCGCATCGCCTGGGAAGTCAAGGCGCGGATGACCATCATCGAGGATCCGCGCAGCTATCGCGGCCCTTTGCCTGAAGAAGTCGTCTACCACCAGCGCCGCAACGCCTTCCGCGCCGCGCTGAAACTGGCGTCTCTGGTCGATATCGACATCGGCGGCGACAAACTCAAGTCTCCCCTGCGCGGCAAGCTGCTGGACATCTCCGCCACCGGATGCAAGTTGCGCTTCGAGGGCGATGTCTCCGAACGCATGCAGCTGGGTCAGGTCTACGAGCGCTTCATCGCGCACCTGCCGTTCGGCGCGATGACTACCTCAGTGGAGTTGCGCTATCTGCACTTCGAAGAGAGGATCAACACCACCTTTGCTGGCGTGCGCTTCCATAACTTCAGCGGATTGGTGCAGCGTCAGGTCGAGCGTTTCGTCTACCAGCTGCAACGCGAAGCGCGCCGGTTCGACAAAGACGACGATTTTTGACGCGGGTCATGCAACTCCCCGCATCGCGCCTGTCCGTTTTTGATTCTGCCTGTACGACGTAGGGATTCAGCTTGTGGCGATCTGCCGGGCACCGGCAGCGAATTCGGCTTATGCGATCTGCCTGATACGGCCAATGTGCCTGGTTTACTGCCGCTTCGCGGCAGATCGCGAGTAAGCATGCTTCTACGAGCTGTGCCCAGAATCAAAAACAGCTCAGAGCGATCGATTCACGCCTACATCCCGCGAAGCCTCATGGGCCACATCGGGCCTTGGTGCCTGTGGCTCGGCGCTGACGTCGCTGTCCACCACCGCCACCGGGCGCACGACGCCCTCACCTGAAGGCACGACGCGTTCCGGCTGCTCGGTCTCCGGCTGCGGCTCGGTTAAGGGCTCTGCCTCAGGCTCCGTCGTCTGCATCTGCTCCTGAACCACCTGTTCATCGACTCGCGGGTCGAGTGCCACCACGAGAGGCGAGCTGGACATGCTGTCCGGCATCGCAACGTGATGCAGCGGCGCATCCTCGACCTGGTGCAGATTGGTGACAGCCTTCGGCCGAATCCGCAGCACCAGAACCAACGCCGTGAAGCAGACGAAGGCATAGAGCATATTGCTTCCGAACTGCTTCATCAGCACGCCCGACACCAACGGCCCGATACTGGCGCCGATGCCATAGGTCATCAGCAACATGGCCGTCAGCGAGACACGTCGCTCGCCCTCAACGTGGTCGTTGGAGAACGCGACCGCCAGCGGATAAAGCGAAAACTGCAGCAGCGATGCCACGAAACCCACGGCAAACAGCACTTCCATCGGCACGTTCGGGAAGATTGCCAGCGGCAACGCAGCCAGCACCAATAGCCCGGCGACGCCGCGAATCAGCCAGGCGCGGTCATAACGGTCCGACAGCTTGCCCAGCGGCCCCTGCACCAGCAGGCCAGCACCGATGCAGCACGCCATGAACAGACCGACATGCTCGGTCGACATTCCTTGTTGCGCCGCATACAACGGCGCCAGGCCGTAGAACGAGCCGATGATCAGACCGGCGCTCAAGACAGTGGTCAGCGACTGCGGCACACGGCGCATGAAAAACAATGGCTCCAGCGGAGCGGGATGCATCGGCGCCGGGTGAATGCTGCGGGTCATGGCGACCGGCACCAGGCACAGGGTGAAGCACATCGCGACCAGCATCAGCAGCTCAGGCCCCAACTGCGGATGGATCACCAGAATCAGCTGACCGAACACCAAACCCATGTAGGACGCGATCATGTAGCCGCTGAACACCAGGCCGCGCTGTTTGGGCGACGCCTGTTCGTTGAGCCAGCTCTCGATGACCATGTACTGACACATCATGCCCAGACCGACGATCATCCGCAGAAAAATCCAGGCCGGCAGGTAGTTGATCAAGCCATGCCCCAACACCGCGGCGCCGACGATACCGGCGCAGGTCGCATAGGCACGAATATGCCCCACCCGACCGATCAGCCGGTGACCGATCTTGCCGCCCAAGGCAAGCCCGACATAGTTGGCCGCCATCAGCGCGCCGACCCAAAGGCCGTCCACCTGATCGGCAGCGAGACGCAAGGCGAGGTAAGTACTCAGAAGGCCCGAACCGATCAACATCATCAGTGAGGCGAAATACAGCGCTCGAAACGATTTCCAGATTTGGCGCATCGGCTTTCCAAAAACGAAAACCCTCCTTCACGGAGAGTTTTCGAACCACGGTTCTTAAGCCTGGGCGGCCAGAACTCGGCGCTCCCAGGGAGTAATTTCGTTAAAGAAACTGGTCAATTCCAGCGTCTTCGACGCGATGTAGCCTTCGATGAATTCGGCACCAAACAGTTCCTTGGCCAACGAGCTGCGTTTCAGACGTTCCAGCGCCGCGTGCAAGGTACATGGCAACGAAAGATTATCCGGCACGGCGAATTCCCCCTGGATCGGATCCGAGGGTTGCAGCTGTTGTTCGATGCCGTACAACCCCGCTGCAAGACTGGCTGCAATGGCAAGGTAAGGATTGGCATCGGCACCTGGCAGTCGATTTTCCACTCGTCGGGCGACCGGCGCACTGGCCGGAATACGCAGCCCCGCTGCCCGGTTGTCGTGAGACCAGCAGGCATTGTTCGGAGAGGCGAAAGGATGACACAAACGCTGGTAGGAATTGACGTTGGGGGCAAATAACGCGGTGAAATCCGCCATCGCCGCCTGCTGACCGCCGATGAAGTGATGAAAGGCCGCTGTCGGCTCGCCTTGGGCATCGCTGAAAATGTTCTGACCGGTAACGCTGTCGACGACGCTCTGATGAATATGCATCGAGCTGCCGGGCGTATGCGCCAGCGGTTTGGCCATGCACACCACAGTCAGCCCGTGCTTGAGCGCCACTTCCTTGAGCATGTGCTTGAACAGAAATGTCTGGTCGGCGAGCAGCAGCGGATCGCCATGCAACAGGTTGATTTCGAACTGGCTCACGCCCATTTCGTGCATGAACGTATCGCGAGGCAGACCCAGTGCGGCCATGCTTTTATAGACTTCGCTGAAAAACGGACGCAGGCCATTGTTGGAACTTACGCTGAACGCCGACTGCCCATCCTCGCGCCGACCATCCAGCCCCACCGGCGGCTGGAACGGCAGCGCGGGATCGCTGTTGGGTGCGAAGACGAAAAACTCGAGTTCGGTGGCGACAACCGGCGACCAGCCATGACGGGCATAGCGCGCAATGACCGATTTGAGCTGGCCACGGGTCGACAGATTTGAAGGTTGACCATCCAGCTCGTCCGCGTCGCAGATCGCCAGCGCCCGCGGCTCGTCGCTCCAGGGCAGGCGATGAATCTGTTGGGCATCGGCCACCAGTGCCAGATCGCCGTCGTCGCTGCCATAGAATTTCGCTGCCGGATAACCGCCCATGATGCATTGCAGCAGTACGCCACGCGCCAGCTGCAAACGGCGACTCTCAAGAAAACCCTCGGCCGTCATCACCTTGCCGCGCGGCACGCCGTTCAGGTCCGGGGTGACGCATTCGACTTCATCAATGCCCATCAATCGCTGCGCGAGTGAATTGTGGCCATCGCTCAACATGACTCAAATCCTTTTTATCAGGCAGACCGCGAGGCGGCGAGACGTACAAAATAAGCTTCGGGCGTTCGGAATATCAAGCAACTTACCCACGCTCCACTTCATTGGCACGCGCCCGATAGCCTCCCGGACTCTCCCCGGTCCACTTCTTGAACGCCCGGTGAAACGCGCTGGGCTCCTGGAAGCCTACCAACGCTGCGATCTCGACTACGCTCATCTCGGTTTCACGCAGCTTCTGCTGGGCGATGCCGCGGCGTACTTCGTCCTTGATGCCCTGAAACGCACAGCCTTCGCGCTCCAGGCGACGCCTGAAGGTGGTGGGGCTAAGTTTGAGTTCGACGGCCATTTCCAGCAGTGTCGGCCAATGCCCGTAATGACTGCTGCGCAAACGCTGGTAGACCTGCGCGGCCAGACCGCGCTGGTTGCGGAAGCGAATCACCAGCCATTGCGGCGCCGTGCGCAGGAACGATTTGAGTGACGGCAGCGATTGGACCACCGGCAGGCGCAGGTAATGGCTGGAGAATTCGACCTCGGTGCGGGCCTCGCCGAAACTCAGGTTAAAGCCCCATAACAGCGAATCGTCGCTGAGCCGCTCGCGGGTATGACAAAACTGCGCGCGATCGATGGTGATGCGGCGCCCGCCCAGCCAGCACAACAGGCTGATCATCAACAACAGAAAGGTCTCTTCGCCGAAACGATGCTTGATTGGGTCGCTGGCATGGTTGTCCACAGCGATGATCGCGCGTTGGCCACGCACGATCAGACTGCCGCGAAAGTCGCGCAGAAACAGAGCGAAATTGGCCAGACACTGGCGCAAGGCTTTTTCCAGGTTGGGTTCCTGAATCAGGCCTCGGCAGATAAGCGCGAAGCTGCCGAGCGGCATGCCGTGGGAATCCAGACCGAAGAATTCGTCACCCAACTCCTTGATCTGAATCAGCCACAGGGCAGCGAACGCACTGGCGGGTACGCGTGCTGCCGGGTCGTTCAGCAGTGCCATGTCGATTCCCGCCCCTTCGAGCACCGATTGCAGGCGCAAGGGCTGGTCACGCAGGGCATGCACTACCAGCTGGACGAAGTAGATCGACACTGAATCCTTTTCCCGCATGAGCCGCGTTTCCTTTTGTCGTTATGAGCCACAGCGCTGATGGTAAAGAACGCCAGCCGATCTGGACAGTTTTGGCATAGGCCGCTTCCGAATGCCGATCTAGACTTGCCCGCAACAGCACTTGGCCGAAATGCCGTTCATCGGTGCCGCCCGAGAATAAATCCAACAGTTGAGGAATCGATATGAGCAATACCGAAGTTTTCGTCGTCAGCGCACTGCGGACCGCCATCGGTGGATTCGGCGGTTCTCTCAAGGACGTCTCGCCCATCGAACTGGGCACTCAGGTCAGTCGCGCCGCACTGGCCGAATCGGGTCTGGCAGCCGAACACATCGGGCATGTGGTCATGGGCCATGTGATCCCGACCGAGGTCCGCGACGCGTACCTGTCCCGCGTCATCGCTCTGGAAGCCGGATTGACCAAGGAGACTCCTGCGATGAATGTCAATCGCCTGTGCGGTTCGGGCCTGCAGGCCATCGTCTCCGCCGCGCAATCGCTGCTGCTGGGCGACGCCAAGGCCGCGCTGGCCGGTGGCGCCGAATCCATGAGTCGTGGCGCCTACATCATGCCGCAGGCCCGCTGGGGGGCGCGCATGGGTAACGTGCAAGCCTACGACTACATGCTCGGCGCGCTGCATGACCCGTTCGCCAATATCCACATGGGCATCACTGCCGAAAACGTCGCCGAGAACTACGGCATCACTCGCTCGGATCAGGACGCACTGGCCCTGACCAGCCAGCAACGCGCGGCCCGCGCCATCGCCGAAGGCCGTTTCGAAGGGCAGATCGTCCCGGTCGAGATCGCGACCCGCAAGGGCACCTTGACCTTCGCCCAGGATGAACATGTGCGTGGCGACGTCACCGCCGAACAGCTGGAAAAGATGAAGACCGCGTTCAAGAAAGACGGTACCGTCACTGCGGGCAACGCCTCAGGCCTGAATGACGGCGCCGCTGCGTTGGTGATGGCCAACGGCGACATGGTGCGCGAACACGGCCTCAAGCCGATGGCGCGTCTGGTGGCTTACGCTCACGCAGGGGTCGAACCGTCGATGATGGGCCTGGGCCCGATCCCGGCAAGCCGCAAGGTGCTGGAGCGCGCCGGTCTGACGGTGGCCGATCTGGACGTTATCGAGTCCAACGAGGCATTCGCCGCCCAAGCTTGCGCGGTAGCTCGTGAACTGGGCTTCGATCCGGAGAAGGTCAACCCTAACGGCTCTGGCATTTCCCTGGGCCACCCGGTAGGCGCAACCGGTGCGATCATCGCCACTAAAGCCATTCATGAACTGCACCGCATCGGCGGCCGTTATGCGCTGGTGACCATGTGCATCGGCGGAGGCCAAGGCATCGCCGTGATCTTCGAACGCGTGTGAAGAGAGACTTTCCATGACCATGCATCAGATTGCCGTGATCGGCGCGGGCACCATGGGCAACGGTATCGCGCAGGTTTGCGCGGTTGCCGGGTTCGACGTGACCTTGCTGGACATCAACGACGCCGCACTGGAACGAGGCCTGGCCACCGTGCGCAAAAACCTCGAACGCCAGGTGAACAAACAGACGCTCAGTATCGAGCTTGCTGAAGAGGCCATCGGGCGTATCCGCTGTATCACTGACTATGCGCAACTGAATGACCCGCAAGTGGTGATCGAAGCGGCCACCGAAAACCTTGACCTCAAATTGCGCCTGCTCAAGCAGATCTCGGCGAACGTGGGCGCCGATTGCGTGATCGCTTCCAACACCTCGTCGCTGTCGATAACGCAACTGGCGGCCAGCGTGGACAGCCCCCAACGTTTTATCGGCCTGCACTTCTTCAATCCGGTGCCAATGATGGGCCTGATCGAAGTCATTCGCGGCCTGCAGACGGCCGATGAGACGCACGCGGCGGCGATCAAACTGGCCGAGCGTCTGAACAAGACCGCCATCACTGCGGGCAATCGTCCAGGTTTCGTGGTCAACCGCATTCTCGTGCCGATGATCAACGAAGCGATTCTGGTGCTTCAGGAAGGCCTGGCCACCGCGCAAGACATCGACGATGGTATGCGCTTGGGCTGCAATCAGCCGATCGGTCCACTGGCGCTGGCCGATCTGATCGGTCTGGACACGCTGCTGGCAATCGTCGAAGCGTTCCACGAAGGCTTCAACGACAGCAAATACCGCCCTGCTCCGCTACTCAAGGAAATGGTTGCGGCGGGGTATCTGGGGCGCAAGAGCGGGCGCGGGTTCTTCGTTTATAACTGAGCAGTCACTACTGACAGTCTTCGCAACGCCGCATGACCTACAATTATGCGATCAACAAAAAACCGCAGCCCTTCAACAGGCCGCGGTTTTTTTTGTTTCAAGCGGCCGTCAATGGGAGAACAGTGAATTTCCCACCTTGCCCGCCATCTTCTCCGGTTTGATTAGGAACCGCGCCAGAGCCGGCAGCAGCCATAGCGCGCCGAACATGTTCCACAGCAGCATGAAGGTCAGCATCAGCCCCATGTCCGCCTGGAACTTGATGGCCGAGAAGATCCAGGTGCACACGCCGATCGCCAGACATAAGCCGGTGAACAGCACCGCTTTACCGGTGGACTTCAACGTCTGGTAATACGCCTCTTGCAGTGGCAGACCCGCGCGCAGGAAACTTTCCAGACGGCTGTAGATGTAGATGCCGTAATCGACGCCGATGCCTACACCCAAGGCCACCACCGGCAGCGTCGCGACCTTCACGCCGATGCCCATGAACGCCATCAGCGCGTTGCCCAGCACCGAGGTCAACACCAGCGGCAGCACGATGCACAACGTCGCGGCCCATGAACGGAAGGTGATCATGCACATCACGGCGACGCAGATGTACACCAGAATCAGGATAGTCAGTTCGGCTTGCTTGATCACTTCGTTGGTGGCCGCTTCGATTCCGGCGTTGCCCGCAGCCAAGAGGAATTCCAGGCCTTCCTTGTTATTGGCCTTGGCAAAGTCCTGCACCGCATGTACGGCGCGATCCAGGGTTTCTGCCTTGTGATCGTTGAGGAAGATCAGCAACGGAGCCAGCGAACAGGTGTTGTTGTACAGCCCATCGGCACGGGATATCGAGCTGTTGAGCACGTCCTTGTTGCGCGACAGCGATTCCCATTTCAGGTTGCCCTCGTTCATCCCTTTGATCACTTGTTTGGAAACCGTGACCAGCGAGATCGCCGACTGCACGCCCGGTGTGTTCTCCATCTTCCACGACAGCTCGTTGATCGCTGACAGCGTCTGATAGGCCGAGCACCCTTCTACAGGCGTCTTGACCATCACCACCAACACATCGGAACTGGTGGAGTAGTTATTGATGATGAAGTTGTTGTCCTGGTTATAACGTGAATCGGGCCGCAACTCCGGCGCACCTTGATCAAGGTCACCGATCTTCAGGTTATGGCCGTACCAGAGCCCCCCGGCAAGTGCCAGCAAAGCCAGTACCACAGAGACCCGGGCGACTTTTGGCGCGGCAAAATTCGACAGCAGACGCCAGAACGGATGCTCGCGCACCGCATCCTCCTTGCTGCGCACCACCGCCCTTTTGCTGATACCTGCGTAGGAAATCGCCACCGGCAGCAGAATCAGGTTGGTGAACACGATCACCGCAACGCCGATGGAAGCACCAATGGCCAGTTCGCGAATCACGCCGATGTCGATGATCAGAAGCGTGATGAAACCGACGGCATCGGCGAGGATTGCGATCATCCCCGGCAGGAATAACTGCCGGAATGTGCGTTTGGCGGCGGTCAACGCGTTGTCGGCATCACTGGATTGCAAGGCAATCCCGTTGATCTTCTGTACTCCGTGGGAAATCCC
This sequence comes from Pseudomonas sp., assembly GCF_050739935.1. Taxonomy (GTDB): domain Bacteria; phylum Pseudomonadota; class Gammaproteobacteria; order Pseudomonadales; family Pseudomonadaceae; genus Aquipseudomonas. The sequence continues at coordinate 14,641 of NZ_JBOICF010000005.1, forward strand.
GATGGCGAAGATCAGAAACGGTACGAGCATCGAGTAGGGGTCCAGACCGAAGCCCACCACGTGCATCAGACCCAGCTGCCAGATCACCGCGATCAGCGTGGTGCTCAAGACTGCGACCGTGCTGCGGGCGCAACGTGTGAACCACATCAGCAGGACCAGAGTGATCAGGAAAGCTACGCCAAAGAACATCACCACCATGATCAGGCCGTCGATCAGGTCTCCGACTTTTTTGGCGAAGCCGACGATGTGAATATCAACGTTAGGGTTCTGCGCTTCGTATTTGTCGCGAATCTTTTCTTCTAACTGATGGGAGAACTGCCGGTAATCCAGTGGCAACAACTTGCTCTGGTCGCTGGGGTCCGGGTAGAACTCTTGCAACGGCACATCGACGATACTGGATTTGAAGTTATTGGCCACCAGACGCCCAACCTGGCCGGACTTAAGGACGTTGTCACGCAGTTTGTCCAGGCTCTCGGGCGAGCCGTCATAGCTTTGCGGGATCACTTCGCCACCGGCAAAGCCTTCCTCTGTCACCTCGGTCCAGCGTACGCTCGGGCTCCACAGTGACTTGAGCCCCGAACGATCCACGCCTGAGATATAGAACACCTCGTCGTTGATTTGACGCAGCGTGTCCATGTATTCCTTGGAGAAGATGTCGCCCTGTTTTGCCTCAATCGAAATCCGCACGGTGTTGCCCAGATTCGCCAGGTCGTTGCGGTGTTCCATCATGTTTTGAATGAAGGGGTGACCCAAGGGAATCATCTTTTCGAAGCTGGTGGAGGGTCGAACCAGAGTGGCCTGCCAGAACAGGAAAATACTGACCAGCAGGCAGATACCGATCACTGTCGGGCGATTGTTGAAGATCAATCGCTCAAGCAGTGTCGGTTTGTCGTGATGGGGTTGAAAGTTGGTCATGGTTAAAGCGTCCTCGCCTGGTCAGTTCTTATTGTTGAGCGACATCAGCGCCCGTTGGCGAGGTGACGTGAACGCCCCCCTGTCCTACCAGAATCAGTTCGTCCATGTCGCCTTCGGCTACACCGGCCAGCGAGAGTCGATCGGGACGGTTCGAGACAGTGAAGGTTTCACCATCATCTGTACTGCGCATGACGCTGCCGCCGTTGCCCACCAACACGACGGAGCTGTCCGGCAGCAACGAAGCATTGGCGATGCTGAACTCCAGCGGCCCGCGTTCACCCTGTAGGGCGACGGGTTCCCAATTGCTGCCGAAGTCGGTGGAACGGAACAGATTGCCGCGCAGACCATAAGCCAACAGCGTATTCGCCTGCCCGGTCCCGAGAGCGCCGAATAACGAGCCTTGATAGGGGCCTTCGAGCCTTTCCCAAGTCTGACCGTCATCAGCGGAGCGGAACATGCTGCCCATTTCACCCACGATGAACAGACCCGCATCTTTCACGTAGGCGATGCCATTGAGGTGATACTGGTCTTCATTATCCAGGCGGTCGCCGATGTCCTCCCAATGCTGGCCACCGTCGGTGGTTTCCAGAAGCGCGCCATAGGCGCCGACGGCGATGCCGGTGGACAGGTCCTTGAACCAGACATCCAGCAGCGGCGCTTCACGCTTGAGATCTTCGAACTGTTTGGTCCAGGTGGCTCCGCCGTCGCTGCTGGCAAGAATCTGCGCATCGTGCCCCACTGCCCAGCCATGCTGGTCGTCAACGAAGTAAACCGCAGTCAGCAATTGACGCGTCGGGACTTTGGCCTGAGTCCAGGTCTTGCCTTGATCGTCGGAATAGAGAATATGGCCGCGGTCTCCTACGACCACGATGCGCTTGCCAGCGTGAGTCACGTCCAGCAGCAAACTTCGGGAAGCCTTGGCGGACTCCAGCGCGAAAACTGATGCGTCGCCGACGTTGGCGGGGATATCGACTGGCACGCTTTCAGCGGCCAACACCGCTCCGCAGAAGGTCATGGAGATGAACAATGACAACACAGCGCTCAGAGGCTTGCCCGTGTGTAGGGTCCAGAAATCGACATTGCCCTGAATGACCACGGACGCAGCGCGCCGATTGACAGGCTCACGCATGGAGCTTTCCCCTTCCTTTATTGTTATTAGATTCTTCTGGAGGTCCAGACAACTGCTGCAAGCGCTCTAGCCTGCGTGCGACGTGACCACCGAAGCGAACTCATCCTAGCCAGCTTTGGAAACGTATGACAATCGACATGACGTTATCTTTTGTTAATCAACCGCCCGCTGATTGGGGTGTTATCACTGAAGCTGATTGGCAGGTAGGGGCGTTGGAATGGCTGGCTGCGTCGGCGACGCCGTGCTGCTGCGTGATGGTCTCAGGCAACCTGTGGGAGCAAATTCATTCCGAGAGCGAGGTTCGCCTTACGGGCCTATCGCGAATGAATTCGCTCCCACAGCTCGAGAACGAATCAGAGAAATTTTTCCGGGGCAAAAAACAAAACCCCATCTGCTTTCGCAAATGGGGTTCTGGAATTTAATCTTGACGATGACCTACTCTCACATGGGGAAACCCCACACTACCATCGGCGATGCATCGTTTCACTGCTGAGT
>NZ_JBOICF010000006.1:0-16424 GCF_050739935.1 Pseudomonas sp.
AGAGGCAGCACATCAAACGAAGATTCATCGTTTGTTACACCGAATCGCGAATGAATTCGCTCCCACAGTGGACCGGTGCACAACGCAGGGTTGCGCTACTTCCTCAACAGCCGCAACCCGTTGAGCACCACCAGCAAACTCACTCCCATATCCGCAAACACCGCCATCCACATGGTCGCCATGCCTGCAAAGGTCACGACCAGGAAGATCACCTTGATAACCAGAGCCAGGCCGATGTTCTGCTTGAGCACCGCAGCGGTATCGCGGGACAGGCGAATGAAAGCCGGAATCTTGCGCAGATCGTCGTCCATCAGCGCCACATCGGCAGTTTCGATCGCGGTGTCGGTCCCCGCCGCAGCCATCGCAAAGCCGATTTCCGCACGCGCCAGCGCCGGCGCATCGTTGATGCCATCGCCGACCATCCCGACCCGATGATTCTGTGCATACAAGGCTTCGATGGCCTGCAGTTTGTCCGTCGGCAACAGATTGCCCTGGGCCTGGTCGATGCCTACCTGAGCGGCGATGGCCTTGGCGGTATGCGGGTTATCGCCGGTGAGCATCACGGTTTTCACCCCCAGCGCATGTAGCTGCGCGATGGCTTCGCGGCTGCTGTCCTTGACCGTATCGGCGACGGCAAACAACGCCAATGGCGCAGTGTCGTCGAACAGCAGCACCACCGTTTTGCCTTGTGACTCCAGAACCTCAAGCCGCGCCTCCAGTTCAGGCGAGCACAGCCCGGATTCATGCACCAGACGATGGTTGCCCAAGTGATACAGACGTCCGTCGACCTCACCTTGCACACCTCGCCCACCCAGCGCTTCGAACGCCTCGACTTGCAGGTGCCCGTCCCTGCCAAAATCAATGGCAATCGCTTGGGAAACGGGGTGATCGGAACGCCCGGCAAGGCTTGCGGAAATCACCAACGCTTTCTCGCCAAACGACTCGTCAAGCAACACGTAATCGGTCTGCACCGGCTTGCCGTGGGTGATGGTCCCGGTCTTGTCCAGCGCCAGATAATCGAGCTTGTGGCCCATTTCCAGATAGACCCCGCCCTTGACCAGAATCCCCTTGCGCGCCGCAGCCGCCAGACCGCTGACGATACTCACCGGCGTCGAAATCACCAGCGCACAGGGACAGGCCACCACCAGCAATACCAGCGAGCGATAAATCCAGTCGAACCAGACGGCGCCCATGAACAGCGGAGGAATGATCGCCACTGCCAGCGCCAGGGCGAACACAGCCGGGGTATAGATCTTCGAGAAGCTGTCAACGAAGCGCTGTGTCGGTGCGCGCGCGCCTTGTGCCGCTTCAACCGCGTGAATGATCCGCGCCAGTGTCGAATTGTTTGCAGCGGCGGTGACCTTGTATTCAAGCGATCCTGCCTGGTTGATGGTCCCGGCGAACACCTTGTCGCCCACAGTTTTCTCGACTGGCAGGCTTTCACCGGTTATCGGTGCCTGATCGATGCTGGATTGTCCCGACACCACTTCGCCGTCCAGGCCGATACGCTCACCCGGCTTGACCCGGACGACTGTGCCCAACGCGATATTCTTCACATCGACTTCAAGCCACTGGCCGTCCTGCTGCACGGTGGCGGTTTCCGGCGTCAATTGCATTAGCCCGCCAATGGCATTGCGCGCGCGGTCCAGGGATTTGGCCTCGATCAGCTCAGCCACCGTGAACAGGAACATCACCATCGCCGCTTCCGGCCATTGCCCAATCAACACCGCGCCCGTCACCGCGATGCTCATCAAGGCATTAATGTTCAGATTGAAATTCTTGAGTGCGATCCAGCCCTTTTTATAGGTCGTCAGGCCGCCGCTGAAAATCGCGACCAGCGCCACCAGCGCCACCACCCAAGTAGGCGCGGCATCGGTGAAATGGATGACCTCGGCCGCCACGGCAGCGACACCGGACAATGCCAATGGCCACCAGGGTTTCCTGGGCGAAGGCAACAGGGCTGTTTCCTGATCGGCGCCTGCCTCGATCTCATCGGCTTGCATACCCAGCGAACCGATGGCCTCGCGAATCGGATCGGTCGACGGCAGCTCATGCCAGACGCCCAACACCCGATTGATCAGGTTGAATTCGAGTTTCTGAATCCCGGACATCTTGCCCAGCTTGTTCTGGATCAGGGTCTGCTCGGTGGGACAGTCCATCGCCTCGATACGGAAACTGCTGAACCGGGCATTGTCGGTCGAGCCGCTGCCCACGTTCACGATCGCCGGAGCGCTTTCATGTGAGCAGCAGGAATGCGCGTGGTGCTCATGCTTGCCGACGGGAGTGAATTTCCCGTGGACGTGCTGGCGTGGGGCATGTTCGTGCGAAGAATGGTCATGACCGGCGTGTTTATGATCACTGTGGTCGTGGCCTTCGTGGTCATGGCCGCTATGGTCGTGGGGCGAATGCTTGTGTACAGAGTCACTCATCGATTGGCGTCTCTAGGTGTGCTTGTTGCCAAGTGAACACCCTGTAGCCACTATAGGGTCAAGCCTCAAAACGAGATCGATGACATGAATGCGTCTTTTAAGATCGGTGAACTGTCCAAACTGACCGACTGCCCGGTTGAAACCATTCGCTACTACGAACGCGAGGGTCTGCTGGCCGCGCCTGCCCGTAGCGAGGGCAATTATCGGCTGTACACCCAAGAGCATGTCGAGCGCCTGACCTTCATTCGCAACTGCCGCAGCCTGGACATGACGCTGGACGAAATCCGCAGCCTGCTGACTCTGCGCGACAGCCCGCAGGATCAGTGCGAAAGCGTCAACGCGCTGATCGATGAGCACATCCAGCACGTCAGCGCGCGCGTCGCCAGCCTCCAGGCATTACAGGATCAGCTCATCGACCTGCGCCAGCGCTGCAGCGAAGGCGCACCGGATCATTGCGGAATTCTGGACCGGCTGGAAGTGAGTGGCAGCGTGGTGGCTGCGGATGCCGAGCATTCGCATGTGGGAAGAAGCCACGGGCATTGATTGCCTGTTAAGACATCAATTTAGAAATCAATGAGCTCCTGTAGGAGCCGCTGGAGGTTACGACAGTGGCGAAGGCGGCAGGTCTGACAGACCGCTTTCGCCACTGTCGTACCTCCAGAAGCTCCCACAGGTTCATCGGAGCGACATCTATTGCGCTGGGTGAGTGGAAATCGATTAATACAAAAAAAACCCCGACCTGGCAGCCAGGTCGAGGGCGTTCGGTTTTAGCGACGCTCAAGCGTGATGAATGCGCTCAACCGCCTCAGTCACACCCGCGCCATACTCAGGATCAGCCAGCATGCAGTGCTTGATGTGCAACTGGATGATCGGTGCCGACACGCCGCGCAAGGCACGAGCGGTATTGTCGAACAGCGCCTGTTTCTCTCGCGGGCTCATCTTGCGGAACAGGTTGCCCGGCTGCGAGAAATAGTCGTCATCCACGCGGTGGTTCCAGTGGCCCGCAGCGCCTTCGATGGACAGCGGCGGTTCTCTGAAATCCGGCTGCTCCTGGAACGCGCCCTTGGTGTTGGGCTCATACGAGGTCATGCCGCCGCGGTTACCATCGATGCGCATCAGACCGTCGCGGTGGTAGCTGTTCACGTGCAGCGCGGCGCGTGGCGAGTTCACCGGGATCTGGTGGTGGTTGACACTCAGACGATAGCGCTGGGCGTCACCGTACGAGAACAGGCGGCCTTGCAGCATCTTGTCCGGCGAAAAGCTGATGCCGGGCACTACGTTGGACGGCGCGAAGGCGGCCTGTTCCACGTCAGCGAAGTTGTTCTCCGGGTTGCGGTTCAGTTCGAACACGCCGACCTCGATCAGGGGGTAGTCCCCTTTCGGCCAGACCTTGGTCAGGTCGAATGGGTTGATGTGATAAGTACCCGCTTCTTTCTCCGGCATAATCTGCACGAACAGCTTCCAGCGCGGGAAATTACCGCTCTCGATGCTCTCGTAAAGGTCACGGTGATGCGATTCACGGTCCCGGCCGACCAGTTCCTGAGCTTCGGCGTCGCTCAAATTGGCGATGCCCTGCTGCGAAACGAAGTGGAACTTGACCCAGAAACGCTCGTGCTGCGCGTTGAGGAAGCTGTAAGTATGGCTGCCGAAACCATGCATCTCGCGGTAGCTGCGCGGAATACCGCGCTCACTCATGACCACAGTGACCTGGTGGAAGGCTTCCGGCAGCTGCGTCCAGAAGTCCCAGTTGTTTTCGGCGCTGCGCATGCCGGTGCGTGGATCGCGTTTCACGGCGTGGTTCAGGTCAGGAAATTTCAGCGGATCACGCAGGAAGAACACCGGGGTGTTGTTGCCGACCAGGTCCCAGTTGCCTTCCTCGGTGTAGAACTTCAGGGCGAAACCGCGGATGTCACGCTCTGCGTCGGCGGCGCCACGCTCACCTGCCACCGTGGAGAAGCGAGCGAACATCTCAGTCTGTTTGCCCACCTGCGAGAAGATTTTGGCGCGAGTGAATCGGGTGATGTCGTGAGTGACAGTGAAGGTGCCGAAAGCACCCGAGCCTTTGGCGTGCATGCGGCGTTCTGGAATGACTTCGCGATCGAAGTGGGCGAGTTTTTCCAGGAACCAGACATCCTGCAACAGCGCCGGACCCTGAGGGCCCGCGGTCTGGATATTCTGGTTATCAACTACAGGGGCGCCGAATGCGGTCGTCAGTTTGTTGTTCATGCGCGTAACTCCACAGGTGGTCTCGTCTCGGGCGACTTGAGAAAAAGCCGACCGTTTTCAGTTCGATGTGGAGAACGATAGGGAAAAACGCACCGTTAAGCTCATTGGAAGTGCGTAATACGGGAATAGAGTAATTCAATAGGTTTCTAAGGTTTCGATAGTTACCAAGCATTACAAATTCTGCATCATAGGCACGCTTGCCCGCGGTTGAGGCCGGTCAGTTGACGTCTTCGTCACAGACTTCACCCCCTCGCGGGCAAGCACATTCTTGCAGTTATTCAGCGTTCAGATCTGGCTGCGGTGATAACCATGAGGCACGCCGCCCTTGGACAGCACCCATTGCCACAGTTGAATATCTCGCGCACGGAAGGCGCCCGCGCAGGACAACAGGTAATAACGCCACATCCGGTAGAAGCGCTCGCCCAATTCTGACTCGAATTGTGGCCAGGCCTTCATGAAGTTGTCGTGCCAGGCCATCAAGGTCTTGTCATAGTCGGCACCGAAGTTGTGCAGATCTTCAACGACAAATAGCCCGTCCATGGCATCGCCCATCTGGCCGATTGACGGAAGATCACCATTAGGGAATATATATTTGTCAATCCAGGGATCGGGATAAGAGTTGCGCTGGTTCTTTCCGATGGTGTGCAACAGGAACAGACCGCCAGGCTTCAAACAGCGGTGGGCCAGTTCCATGTATTCACGATGGTTCTTGCGGCCCACGTGTTCGAACATGCCCACACTGGCAATTGCATCGAACTGCTCATCCAACTCGCGGTAATCCTGAAAACGGAACTCCAGCGGTAGGTGTTTATACCGCTCTTTGGCCCAGGAAATCTGCTCTTTGGAGATGCTAACGCCCACCGCTTCAACCCCATAGTGTTCGGCGGCATAGCTCATGAAGCTGCCCCAGCCACAGCCGATATCCAGCACACGCATACCGGGCTTGAGCTGCAGCTTGCGGCAGATCAGATCGAGCTTGGCGGTCTGGGCTTCCTCAAGGTTGGTCGCGTTTTCCCAGTAGCCGCAGGTGTAGGTCATGCGCGAGTCGAGCATCTTCGAGTAGAAGTCGTTGCCCAAGTCGTAATGCATTTCACCGACGGTTTTGGAGCGCTTGATATTCTGCCGGTTCATGAACTTGGCCATGAGCGCGTAGAACACCAGGCGCACAGGTTTCACGTCGTCAGTCATGCCGGTTTTCAATAGCCGGTGAAAAAACTCGTCCAGATGCTCGCTGTCCCACTGGCCATCCATGTAAGCCTCGCCCAGCCCGAGATTCCCCTGCGCAAACGCGCGCTCGATCACGCCAGGTCCATTGAAACGAATGTCCGAAGGGGCAGATCCGTTGATCTGGATTCCGGCTTCGTTAAGCATGCGGGCGGCTGTACGGTAAAGACCCGAGTTCTGGTCGGAATAGGTGTCAGTGCTGAAGTTCGTCGTGGTCATGGAGGGTGATTCCAAACGCGTTGTCAGGCTAAAGACTTATCGGTAGGCCCGACTATAGAACAAACATTCCCCAAAGTTAAACTCAATACAGCCAATTGATGGATTGAAAATATCTATCAAATGAATTTTGTTTACGAGCTTGCAAAACAGTTATTACACAATTGCAACAATCAAACTTCTGTTAAAGACTCGAGTTTGGAAACTTAGGATTTAACCAGTTAGAACATATAAGTTTTGTGAGGTTTTATATGTCGCAGTAGTGAGTTCAGCGCACCCCGCAGAGGACTAGGGCGATAGGCATTCTGCAGCAGCACGGCTTACCGGCGATGACGTCAATTTAGACGCTACCGCAGGCAAGCCGGACGGCTACAGAGATCAGCAGAAGGACGTTTAAACGGCCACCGGCGCCTTGATGCTCGGATCGGCGTCGTAACCCACGATTTCGAAATCTTCGAAGCGGTAGTCGTAAATGCTTTCCGGACGACGATTGATCTTCAGTTGAGGCAGCTTTTTCGGCGTGCGAGTCAACTGGGTAGCGATCTGCTCTTGATGGTTCGAATAGGCATGGGTATCACCCAGGCTAACGATGATCTCGTGCGGGACCAGATCACATTGTTGAGCCAGCATGTGCGTCAGCAGCGCCAGTGCGGCAATGTTGTACGGCAGACCGAGGAACACATCGGAGCTGCGGATATACAACTGCATCGACAGCTTGCCGTCTGCCACGAACGCTTGGTACAGCAAATGACAGACCGCCAGCGCCTGGCGCCCTGCCTTGACGTTCTCTTGTGGCGAGAGCTTTTCGTCAGGCAGGTATTCGGTGTTCCAACCGTGGAACAGAATGCGCCGGCTGTTGGGGTTGTTCTTCAGGCAGTCGACCATGTAGTCGATCTGGTTGATCTTACCGCCGTCCTTGGTCGGCCAGCCGGTCCATTGCGCACCGTATACGGGCCCTAGGTCGCCGTCTTCAGTGGCCCACTCATCCCAGATGGTAACGCCGTTGTCGTTGAGCCATTTGGTGTTGGTGTTGCCGCTGAGCATCCAGATCAGCTCATTGGCGATGCTCTTGAAGTGCAGCTTTTTGGTGGTCAGCAGCGGGAAGCCATCGGCCAGGTTGTGACGGATCTGGCGACCGAACACAGCGGTGGTGCCGGTGCCGGTGCGATCGCCCTTGCGCGTCCCGTTGGCGATGACGTCCCGTAATAGCTCAAGGTATTGCTTCATGCCCAAAGGCCCTCTGTATCGGTGAATCGGCCGGTCCCGCAGGCCCGGCGCTTCGGTTCATCACCGCGTGAAATCAAACGGCTGCCTTATTGGCAGCAGGCGCGCGGTGGTAGGCCAGCCAGATCAGTACCAGACCGCCAATGATCATCGGCAGGCTGAGGATCTGACCCATCGTGACCCAGCCCCAGGCCAGGTAGCCCAGCTGGGCATCCGGCACGCGAACGAACTCCACGACGAAGCGGAAGATCCCATAGAACATCGCGAACATGCCGGACACCGCCATGGTCGGACGCGGCTTGCGCGAGAAGAAATAAAGAATCAGGAACAGTGCCACACCTTCCAGAGCGAACTGGTAAAGCTGCGACGGATGGCGCGGCAACTGCGCCGGGTCGCTGTAGGGCGGGAACACCATCGCCCACGGCAAATCGGTCGGCTTGCCCCACAGCTCACCGTTGATGAAGTTGCCGATGCGACCAGCCCCCAGACCGATCGGCACCATCGGCGCGATGAAGTCCATCAGTTGGAAAAACGACTTGCCGTTGCGTTTACCGAACCAATAGGTCGCGATCATCACACCGATGAATCCACCGTGGAACGCCATGCCGCCCTTCCACACTTCGAAGATCAGCAGCGGGTTGGCGATGTAGTTCGGCAGGTCGTAGAACAGCACATAACCCAGCCGCCCGCCGACGATCACGCCCATCGCGACCCAGAAGATCATGTCCGAGAGCTTTTCCTTGGTCCACGTCGGGTCGAAGCGATTCAAACGACGAGAAGCGAGATACCAGGCACTGCCGATACCGACCAGATACATCAGGCCGTACCAGTGAATTTGCAGCGGACCGATGGCCACGGCTACCGGGTCAATCTGCGGGTAAGGCAGCATTGCGACTCCTTAAATGAACGCTCATCGAGCGACGAATCAAATCAGAAAACTTGTACCGACGACCACCAGCAGCAGCGCGAACAGTCGTTTCAGCATCTTGGGTGACAGTTTATGCGCAAGCTTTGCCCCAAATCGGGCGAAGAACATGCTGGTGACCGCGATACCGATCAGCGCCGGCAGGTACACGAAACCGAGACTATGCGGGGGCAGCAATGGATCGTGCCACCCGAGAATCATGAAACTTATGGCACTGGCCACTGCGATGGGAAAGCCGCAGGCCGACGAAGTGGCGACCGCCTGTTGCATGGTCAGACTGCGCCAGGTCAGAAATGGCACCGTGAGCGATCCACCGCCAATGCCGAAAATCGCCGATGCCCAGCCGATCACCACTCCGGCCGCAGTCAGGCCAGCTTTGCCCGGCACACTGCCGCCAGCCTTGGGCCTGAAGTCCAATGCCATCTGGATGGCGACCAGAATCGCGAACACACCAATGATTTTTTGCAAATTGGGCCCAGCGATGTAGCTGGCGGTCAGCGAGCCAAACCCTGCGCCGATCAGAATACCGAGCGTCATCCATCCGAACACCGCCCAGCGCACTGCGCCCACGCGGTGATGGGCGCGGACCGACTGGATCGAGGTGAAGACGATGGTCGCCAGCGATGTGCCGACGGCCAGATGCGTCAGGACCGAACTGTCGAAGCCTTGCACGGTGAAGCTGAACACCAGCACCGGAACGATGATGATGCCGCCGCCGACTCCAAACAGGCCGGCCAGCACACCCGCGCACGCGCCCAGGATCAGGTAGAGCAGAAATTCCATGGGAGTCTCCGAAATCAGTGCGGCAGTTTACCGGAGCGGGCGACCCGGCTCTAGGCTTTGTACGCGAAGTGGCTGCGTGCGATGGATGTCCACCGGTTCTGTGCGTAAAGTGGCGAAAAAAGGAGGCCTGCATGTGCCTGATCGTCTTCGCCTGGCGCCCTGCCCACCCGCAGCCGCTGATTCTCGCTGCCAACCGTGATGAATTCTACGCCCGTCCGACGTCGCCTTTGGCGCAATGGGAAGACGCCCCGCACATCTACGCCGGACGCGATCTGGAAGCGGGCGGTACCTGGCTGGGCATTACTGCTGACGGGCGTTTCGCCGCGCTGACCAACATCCGTGATCCGGGCCGATCTCTGGGACTTAGGTCGCGGGGCGAACTGGTTGCAGGTTTTTTGAGCGGCTCGTTGTCGATCGACGACTACTTGCGCGAAGTCGCCGGACGCTCGGCCGAATACGGCGGCTTCAATCTGTTGGTGGGTAATCGCGAAGAGCTGCACTTTCTCAATGCTGCCAATCCGGTGCCACAGCGGTTGGAGGCTGGGATCTATGGGGTGTCCAACGCCGGGCTCGATACGCCTTGGCCAAAGTTATTGAAGGCCAGGGCCGCGCTGACCGAGCGGCTGCACGAGCCGGAGCCGGAGGCGTTGTTAGGGTTTCTCGCCGATCCAGAAGCAGCGGCTGACGCGGAACTGCCCAATACCGGTGTGGGGCTCGCTACCGAAAAGCTACTGTCCAGCGTGTTCATCGCCAGCCCCAACTACGGAACCAGAGCAAGCACGGTGTTGATCGTCAACGCAGACGGAAGCCGGAGATTGGTCGAGCGCAGTTTCGGGCCGTATGGCGGGAGATTGGGTGAGGTTGATCTGGAAGTCTGAAATGCGAACTCTTCTGTGGGAGCGAATTCATTCACGAAAATAATTCAGACGATAGAGATGCATCGACTGAACAGGCCTCCCGCGAATAAATTCGCTCCCCCAGAGTGACCGTCCCCCCAAGAGACGACGAGGCAGCAATGGGATGATTTTCATTGAGAGGGCATCGTCGTACTCGTTCGATCAATGCCCCTTCACTGACGCCGGATTGATCATCCGCGACAACCCGAGGTTTCTCAGCGCCAGTTGCAACGAGCTGCTGGTGACTTGCGGGTTGTCGTTTTTCATCAACTGGGCCAGCAATTCCTTGGCCTTGCTCAAGTTGATCTGACGCAGCATCCACTTCACTTTCGGCAGGTTGGTGGCGTTCATCGACAGGCTGTCGAAGCCCATTGCCATCAACAACACCGCCGCTGCCGGGTCACCGGCCATCTCGCCGCAGATGCTGACCGGCTTGCCTTCGGCGTGGGCGTCGCGCACGACACTCTGCAAAGCCTGCAGCACTGCAGGGTGCAGGTAGTCGTAGAGATCGGCGACGCGAGGGTTGTTACGGTCAACCGCCAGCAAGTACTGGGTCAAATCGTTGGAACCTACCGACAGGAAATCCACCTGACGCGCCAGTTCACGGGTCTGGTAAACCGCCGCCGGTATTTCGATCATCACGCCTACGGGTGGCATCGGCACATCGGTGCCTTCATCGCGCACTTCGCCCCAGGCACGGTGGATCAGGTGCAGGGCTTCTTCGGTCTCATGGGTGCCGGAAATCATCGGCAGCAGAATCCGCAGGTTGTTCAGGCCCTCGCTGGCCTTGAGCATCGCGCGCGTCTGCACCAGGAAAATCTCAGGGTGATCGAGGGTCACGCGAATGCCGCGCCAGCCCAGGAACGGGTTGTCTTCCTTGATCGGAAAATATGACAACGCCTTGTCACCGCCGATGTCCAGCGTGCGCATGGTCACGGGCAGCGGATGGAAGGCAGCCAGTTGCTCGCGGTAGATCGCCAACTGCTCCTTTTCGCTTGGGAAGCGCTGCTGGATCATGAACGGGACTTCGGTGCGATACAGGCCCACGCCCTCGGCACCGCGCTGCTGAGCACGCGCCACATCAGCCAGCAGCCCCGTGTTGACCCACAGCGGCATGCGATGACCGTCCAGCGTCACGCAAGGCAGCTCGCGCAATGCGTCGAGGCCTTGAGACAGCTGGCGTTCTTCCTCGACCACCACCGAATACTGCTTGCGCAGGACTTCGCTGGGGTTGGTGTAGACCTCGCCGTGGTAGCCGTCGACGATCAGCTCGATGCCGTCGACCTTGGAATACGGCAGATCGACCGCGCCCATGACCGTCGGAATACCCATCGCCCGGGCCAGAATCGCCACATGGGAGTTGCCCGAGCCGAGCACCGACACCAGACCGACCAGCTTGCCTTCCGGCACTTCGCCAAGCATGGCGGGAGTGAGCTCTTCACTGACCAGAATGGTGTTATCGGGATAGACCAGCGTCTGCTGACGGGCCTCTTGCAGATAGGCCAGCAGCCGACGACCCAGATCCTTCACATCTGATGCACGTTCGCGAAGGTAGGCGTCGTCCATCAGTTCAAAGCGGCTGACGTGCTGATTGACCACCGAACGCAGCGCGCCCTGTGCCCACTGGCCGGTCTTGATAACGTTGGTGACTTCACTGCCCAGCGATGCATCGTCGAGCATCATCAGATAGACATCGAACAATGCGCGCTCTTCGGGACGCAACTGTGTGGCCAATTTCGCCGAAAGCGCGCGCATATCACTGCGAACGCCCTCAAGGGCGTTCTTGAAGAGTTTGAGTTCGGCATTGATGTCTGCGACGGTCTTGTCCGGGACCACTTCAAGATCGGCCGGCGGCAACATGACCAGCGCCGTACCGACCGCAGCCCCCGGCGAGCCTGCCACGCCGACGAACCGCGCTTCCTGAATGCCCTTGCCCTGACGCCCCAGCCCGCGAATCGAACCGGTGGCCTCAGCGTGGGCGATAACGCCAGCGAGTTGTGCGCTCATGGTCACGAGGAAGGCTTCTTCCCCTTCGTCGAACTGACGGCGCTCCTTTTGCTGGATCACCAACACCCCGACCACCCTGCGATGGTGAATGATCGGCGCGCCGAGGAAGGATGCATAACGTTCTTCGCCGGTTTCGGCAAAGTAGCGATAACGAGGATGGTCGGCTGCGTTTTCCAAGTTCAGTGGCTCTTCGCGAGTACCGACCAGGCCGACCAGACCTTCATTGGGGGCCATGCTGACCTTGCCGATAGAGCGCTTGTTCAAGCCCTCTGTGGCCATCAGCACGAAACGATTGGATTCTGGATCGAGCAAATAGACCGAGCAGACTTGGCTGCTCATGGCCTCCTTGACGCGTAACACAATAATCCCCAACGCCGCCTTGAGATCCTTGGCGGAGTTAACTTCCTGGACGATCTTGCGCAGCGTATTGAGCATGGCTCGGGGTCGAACTCCGTGTCAGTCGCGCGCCAACAGGCGCGGGGCAAGCTCTTTGAGTGCGCGGCGATATACTTCGCGCTTGAATGTCACCACCTGGCCCAACGGATACCAATAGCTGACCCAGCGCCAGCCATCGAACTCCGGTTTACCGGTCAAATCCATCCGCACCCTCTGCTCGTTGGAGATCAGGCGCAGGAGAAACCATTTTTGCTTCTGGCCGATGCACAGCGGCTGGCTATGAGTACGGACCAGACGTTGCGGCAGACGATAGCGCAACCAGCCTCGGGTGCAGGCAAGAATTTCAACATCGTGCCGTTCCAGCCCGACTTCTTCATTCAATTCACGATAGAGCGCGTCTTCCGGCGTCTCCTGAGGGTTGATACCCCCTTGCGGAAACTGCCAGGCATCTTGATTGATACGGCGAGCCCATAAGACCTGGCCAGCATCATTTGTCAGAATTATCCCGACATTAGGGCGGAAACCATCGGGGTCGATCACGGCTACAACCTCGCAAACGCATGTCGCCGCATTGTTCCACAAAGATCGTGAGGGCGGCAACGAGGCGCAAGCAGCTTATCGCGACAACTGCATTAATAGATGCGATCTCTTGATGAAACCTCGTATTCTTGTGCTCTTTTTTCAGTCAATTCAGCGAGTAACCGCATGCGCCTGGCCTTATTCGACCTCGACAACACCCTCCTTGGTGGCGACAGCGACCACGCCTGGGGGGACTACCTGTGCGAACGTGGCATCCTTGACGGTGCTGCCTATAAGGCGCGTAACGACGCTTTTTACCAGGACTATCTGGCAGGCACTCTGAACCTGACCGACTACCTGAATTTCAGCCTGGAAATCCTGGGTCGCACCGAAACTGCGCAACTCGACGAGTGGCATCGCGATTTCATGCGCGACTGCATCGAGCCGCTGATCCTGCCCAAAGCCATGGCGCTCATTGCTAAACATCGCGACGCGGGTGACAAACTGGTGGTCATCACGGCAACCAATCGTTTCGTGACTGCCCCTGTCGTCGCGCGTCTGGGCATCGAAACGCTGTTGGCGACAGAATGCGAGATCCTCGATGGCCGCTATACCGGTCGCACCACGGACGTGCCGTGCTTCCGCGAAGGCAAAGTCACCCGGCTAAACCGCTGGATCGAAGAGAACGGCTTCCATCTGGAAGACAGCTATTTCTACAGCGACTCGATGAACGACCTGCCGCTGCTGGAGCAGGTGGCCAATCCGGTGGCGGTCGATCCAGACGAAAAACTGCGCGCTGAAGCAATCCGTCGGGGCTGGCCGGTGATTTCGTTGCGCGATTGAGATCTGAGTCACCACCACATCCTGCGGGAGCGAATTCATTCGCGATGCAATCTGTCAGGCGGCGGATTTGCAGCGAATGTACTGGCCTATCGCGAATGAATTCGCTCTACAGGTCCAGCGTCATCTGGGATATCTGGCGCAACACCAGTCCCTTGTAGAGTGGGCCTGCTGGCGATATCGATGGTTCAGGCCACGATAATCGCCAACCTATGCCTCAGGTCGGCTTGCTCACCATCAAATAAAAAATCGCAATAAAAGAAAAGAACGCCGGCCACGCCAAGGCGAACCACCAGCGCATATAAATAGTGGCCTGCATGGGCATCGGCGTGCCGTCCAGCAGCGCCTGATCGGCCATTTTGTGCACTCGGATCTGCAGCCACACCACTGGCAGCCAGCAAATCCCCGCCAACACATAAAGCCCGAAACTCCACATCAGCCAACTCTGATGCGGCGGCCAGCCCGCCAGCACGACCAGCCCCAGACCGCTCAACGGCTGAAAGACTGCAGTGGTGGTCGTGAATGCCCAATCGGCGAAGACCAGATGCTTGAAGGTTACGGCAATGACTTCGACCCTACCCGTGCGCCAGGCACGCAAGGCGTAATACGCCGATCCCGCCCCAAGACCGAAAAGAATGGTTGAAGACAGGATATGCAGGGTTTTGAGCAGCAGATAAACAGTCATCGACGCGGTTCAGTCCGTAGAAGCCACAGGGTCGCCACCATCAGCACCAGGTTCTTGGCGACGGAGGCATAAGGGTCAAACCAGTAATGGGGCAAAACGAAACTAATGATCAGGGTATAGGCCGCCATCAGGCATAGCTGCGCTTGAAAGACCCGTCGTCGCCATGGTCGGATCAGCATGCCGAGGCCCAGCAGCCCATCACAGAAGGCCCCGGCCACTACGGCTATTTGCGCAAAAGGTCCGTTAAGACCCGCTTCCGCGAGAATCCCCAGCCCCCACTCGAAACCCGGCCCCACGCTGACGAACGCGGTTCCCAGCCAGATCAGCACCAGCGCCGCCAGCATCAAAGGCCGCAGCGCCAATTGCGCACTCTGAGCGGCGTCAGGCCATTCCTGCAGCCGATCTCGCAAGCTGGCGCAGCGATACCCGCAGACCGACTCCAGCACCTCGGGGTCGGCCATATTGTCGCGACGTGCCATGCGCAGGCTCTGCCCATTCAATGCACGCCAGCCAAAACGATCGCCCAGCGACGCGCCAGACTGCGCAAGTGCGTCGGGAATGTGGATAAACCAAGCGGTCGGCCAGCCTTGAGACTCGCGCAATTGGTCGATCAACTGTGCCAGGGTCATGACCTCAGGGCCGACCACGGGCAAAACCATGGGCGTCTTTGGCCAGCAACGCATCAGCGAAAGGACGGCGTTGACCAAATCGTCGATATGCAGGGGCTGCAACAGGGCTTTGCGGTCCAGCACAGGGATAACCGGCAATGCCGACATTCGCGCCAGCCAGCCACTGCTCGCGCCGCCTGGACCGACCACCAGCGAAGGACGCAACACCACAGCCGGTATGCCAAGGGCTATCAAGTAGTCGTCCGCTGCCGCTTTGCTTGCCAGAAAATGCACATCGGACTGCGCGCCAGCGCCGAGCGCGGAAATGTGCAGCACGCGCACGCCTGCGGTTTTCGCCAGATCGAACAGCGCCCGAGAGCCGATATCCTGAGTCAGACTCAATTGCTGCTCGTCAACACTCAATACGCCGGCAGCATTGATCAACAGGTCGATGGAGTCAGGAAAGGTGAAGTGATCAGGAACCGTGGCCAGCACATCAAGATCAAGCTGTCGCCACTCGAGGCCCGGCAAGTGCAATGACTGCCGAGTGCGGCTGGTCGCAATGATTTGGTGACCGGCGCTGCTCAGCGCCTTGAGCAGGTGACGTCCGACAAACCCTGTCGCACCTACCAGAAGTACCTTCATTACGTTCCTTGTGTTGGCTTGGCGTTCCCGGATCAAACCGGCTTGGCGCCCATCAATCCGGCGATCGCCACGAAACAGACGGCACTGAACACCGCCAGCGCGAGGGTGAACTTCGGATTACCAACGATCACGGGCCGACGCAGCCGATTGACCCGCACCGCCAGCCACGCCCAACTCAAGGCACCGAAGGTGTAGAGAATGCTGGCCGCCAGCAGCCAAGTCTGCCCAAGCGGCCAGCCTGCATAGTGCACCAGCCACCAACCGCTGATCGGCAGGGTCAACAGGCACAAGCCCATCAGCAGCCAGACGAATACCCACGGCTTCTGCATCGCGCGGTTCTGCACGGTCAGATCGCCCGCCCTGCGCCCACGAACGATCCAGACCGCCAACGCCAGCGCGCAGATGAACAACAGCGCGGTGGTGACCATGTGCAGGATTTTAAGGGCGGCGAAGTGTTCCATTGCGGTTCATTCCTTTATATAAGCCGTGCTTTGAGCGTAGTCGCGTGCGGGAAGTTGCGTTGCGCAGCAATTTCAAACCACCACCCACTGCATGCCGAACACAGAACCTGTGGGAGCGAATTCATTCGCGATTGGCCCGTATGGTCGATACATCTTTATCGGCTGTACCACCGCCTCGCGAATGAATTCGCTCCCACAGGGGAGGGTCGGCGTTAGCCGAGGAATAACCGATACGCCGGGTTGTTCGTCTCATCCCAATACGGATACCCAATCTCCGCCAGCGCCTGCGGCACCAGATGGCGCTCATCCTCCGGCACTACCAAACCGGCCACAACTCGCC
>NZ_JBOICF010000007.1:0-6093 GCF_050739935.1 Pseudomonas sp.
ATCTGTGACTGACCCACCGCATTCGCCAGCAAGCCGGCTCCTACAGGTTTTGCGGCGAACCGGGATTTGGCCTGGGGGCGCAATCCCCTGTAGCAGTCCGGCTTGCTGGCGGTGGCGACGCCGGCAAGCCATGTTGCAGATCCTTTTACGCGATAGTCCAGACACCGCCGAACGCGACTTGGGTGCAGGCCGAACGCAGGCTTGGCTGCGTGGGCCGAGCGGCATGGATGCCGCGAGAGCCGCCCCCGCCATGGACGACGGATGGCGGCGGGCCCACGGAGCCCCTGCGTGAGGGTATTCCGACGGAGGAGGAACCCAATCAGGAGCAGGCCCCCTTGGTTACTTGGGGGCTTTTCCAAGTAACTCGCCGGAGGCGAAACGCTTCTGCCGTTAGGCAGAATCTGTCAGCGCCACCCGAGATAACGGATATACACCAAGAACCCCGCGGCATCACCCAACAGTAATCACCGGCAACTCCGCCAGACCCACCGTCTGCTCCTTACGCGGCGCAAGAATTTCCGCCTCACCATCAACCACCAGTTCCTCATTCTGATTGAACACTCGCGTCGCTATCCGCACGCGAAACTTTGGCAGCTTCTCGAGAATCTCCAAACGCACCGTCAAGGTATCGCCAATCTTCACCGGCTTCTGAAAACTCATCTGCTGCCCCAGATAAATCGTCCCCGGCCCAGGCAACTCACAGGCCACAGCCGCACTGATCAACGCGCCGCTGAACATGCCATGGGCGATACGATCCTTGAACATGCTTTTGGCCGCGAACTCTGCATCCAGATGCACCGGGTTACGGTCTCCGGACATTTCGGCGAACAGCTGGATATGACGCTCTTCCACGGTCTTGCTGTAACTGGCGGTCTGGCCGACTTCAAGGGCTTCGTAAGGCGTATTGGTGACTTGAGTCATGGTGCGGTCCTGTGACGTGAAAAATGAAAAGTTAAAAAGGCAGGTCATTGGGTGCTGGACGACCGTGGCTGCGTCAGCGCCTCTTCGAGCCACGCGAGTAAATCACGGGTGACTTCATCGCGGTTGGTCTCGTTGAGAATTTCATGCCGCGCCTGCGGGTAAATCTTCAGCGTTACCAACCGATGCTCCGTGGCCGTCAGCGCATCAGCGAGATCTTTGAGACGTTTGCCCTCGCTTACCGGATCACATTCGCCGCCCATGATCAGCAGCGGCAGGTTTTTATCGATCTGCGAAAGGTTGGAGGTTTTGCTGATTTGCTGCAGGCCGCCGAGCATGTCCAGCCAGAACTGATTGGTACAGCGAAAGCCGCATAGTGGGTCGTTCACATACTTGTCGACTTCGTCCGGATCGCGGCTCAGCCAGTCAAAAGACGTACGCACTGGCTTGAATTTGTTGTTGAACGAGCCGAACGACAGGAACTCGATCAGCCCGATGCGCCCGGTCGGCCCCTGACGCCAACTTTCCATGCGCGCTACCACTGTGGCGATGCGGTAGAGCGAGACCGGCTGGAAGTTCGAGCCACTGAGCACCGCACCCTGCAGGCTGGCGCTGTGACGCAGCAGATACGCCTGGGCGATGTAGCTGCCCATGCTGTGGCCCAACAGAAACACCGGCACGCCAGGATGCCGTTGAACGATCGAGGCATTGAGGCTGGCCAAGTCACCCACCACCTTGTCCCAGCCATCCTTGTCGGCGTAATGCCCGAGCACTCCGTGAGCGGCGGTGTGGCCGTGGCCACGCTGGTCATGGGCATACAAGGCGAAACCCGCCTCAGTCAGCGCCGTACCAAGCCGCTCATAACGGCCAGTGTGCTCGGCCATGCCATGGGAGAGCATCATCACAGCCTTTGCAGGCTCGGCACCCGCACCGGCGCTGGCCGGCAGCCAGGCGTTCACGAACAGGCGATTGTGATCGGATGTGTCCAGCCAAAAGGCATCGTGTTTCATGGCGTTTCCCTGCCCTTGTAAGAAATTGTCTTGAAAAAGCGCTGTAGCGACTGCTGTTCAGCAGTGTATAGCCGTTGCGCAATGACAGGCTGATCACCCGCGAGATTCACGTCATTGATGAGGCCCGGCGGCCTATTTGCCTTCTCCGGGTTAGCTGCTAACGTCCGGCAAACACCCGTGCACAGCGGCGGGGCCGGCACTCTCAGGTAAGAGGATAAAAACAACATGCAACCTGAATTCTGGAATGACAAGCGCCCGGCGGGCGTCCTCTCCGAGGTGGATCTGCACGCGTACAAGTCAGTGGTCGAGGTGTTCGAGCGCAGTTGCAGGAAGTACGCGGATCGTCCGGCCTACAGCAACATGGGCGTGACGCTGACCTACGCCGAGCTTGAGCGGCACTCCGCGGCCTTTGCCGGTTATCTGCAGCAGCAGACCGAGCTCAAACCGGGCGATCGTATCGCCGTGCAGATGCCCAACCTGATCCAGTACCCCATTGCGGTGTTCGGTGCCATGCGCGCCGGTCTGATCGTGGTCAACACCAACCCTTTGTATACCGCCCGCGAAATGCGCCATCAGTTCAAGGACTCCGGCGCCCGCGCGCTGGTGTATCTGAATGTCTTCGGCAAGAACGTCCAGGAAGTCCTTCCGGACACCGAGATTCAGTACCTGATCGAAGTGAAAATGGGCGACATGCAGTCGCCCGCCAAGGGATGGCTGATCAACACTGTGGTCGAGAAGGTCAAGAAGATGGTCCCCGAGTACGACCTCCCGCAGGCCGTGTCTTTCAAGAGCGTGCTGAAACTGGGCCGGAGTGATCACTTGCGCCAGGTGCAACTGGATCTGGATGACATTGCCGTTCTGCAATACACCGGCGGGACCACTGGCTCGCCCAAGGGCGCGATGCTTACTCATGGCAACCTGGTGGCGAACATGCAGCAGGTTTATGCCTGCATGTTGCAGCACGGCCCGGACGGATCGCCGATCTTCAAGCAGGGCAGCGAGATCATGGTGGCGCCGCTGCCGCTGTATCACATCTACGCGTTCACCTGTAACTGCATGTGCATGATGGTCAGCGGCAACCACAACGTGCTGATCACCAACCCACGGGACATCGGCGGATTCATTAAAGAGCTGAAGAAGTGGAAGTTCTCGGCGATGCTTGGCCTCAACACACTATTCGTGGCGCTGATGGATCACCCGGATTTCAAGAACCTGGATTTTTCCAACCTGCGCCTGACCAACTCGGGCGGCACGGCGCTGGTGAAGGCGACCGCCGAACGTTGGCTGCAACTCACTGGCAGCCCAATCGTCGAAGGCTACGGCCTGACCGAAACCTCACCTGTGGCCACGGCCAATCCATATGGCGACAAATCGAAACTGGGCACCGTCGGCATGCCGGTGCCGGGCACGACAGCCAAGGTGATCAGTGACGATGGCGTCGAGTTGCCGGTGGGCGAGCGCGGCGAATTGTGCCTCAAGGGGCCACAGATCATGCTCGGTTACTGGCACAAGCCCGACGCCACCGCGGAAGTGCTGGACAGCGAAGGTTGGCTGAAAACCGGCGACATCGCGGTGATCGACCCGGACGGCTTTATCCGCATCGTTGACCGCAAGAAGGATCTGATCATCGTCTCGGGTTTCAACGTCTATCCCAATGAGATCGAAGACGTGGTGTCGCGCCACCCGAAAGTCGCCAACTGCGCGGTCATCGGCGTGCCGGACGAACGTTCGGGGGAGGCGGTGAAGTTGTTCGTGGTGCCGCGGGATTCGGGCCTCACGACCGAGGAGTTGAAGGCATATTGCAAGCAGAACTTCACCGGCTACAAGATCCCCAAGCACATCGTGCTGCGTGAGTCGCTGCCGATGACACCTGTGGGCAAAATCCTGCGACGAGAGCTTC
Source organism: Pseudomonas sp. (assembly GCF_050739935.1). GTDB lineage: Bacteria > Pseudomonadota > Gammaproteobacteria > Pseudomonadales > Pseudomonadaceae > Aquipseudomonas. The sequence continues at coordinate 3,829 of NZ_JBOICF010000007.1, forward strand.
GCGATACCGCCTGAGGCGGCTATATCAAGAAACGGCGTGTTGAGAAACACGCCGTTTTTTTTGTGCCGAAATGGGTGGCCACGCCGCGCAACCCTGTGGAAGCGAATTCATTCGCGAGACGCTAGTGCAGGCGCTATATATGTGTCGATCATGCTGACGCCTTGCGAATGAATTCGCTCCCAAAGAGGTTCGGATTCGCCAGGCGAAGCAAGCCAAAAGTGAGATTTTCCGACATTTAGGTTCATTGCTCTAAACATGACCAATGAACATTCAAGAGTCATGTTTATGACTGTAGAGGCTGCGTTTGCCTCTGGTCGGCCTTTGGCAAAGCTGCTACGCTCGGCCCGCTTTTTGTTCTGTCGGTAAGCAAAAGGCTGTGGCTACAACATTCCAAACACAAGAAATCATCGCATTAAGCGGTGTGTAGAAACGCTGTCGCTGAGGAGTCGGCTTCCATGATCGAAAACTTCTGGAAGGATAAATATCCGTCTGGTATCGCTGCCGATATCGATCCGGACGAGTATCCAAACGTTCAGGCGGTATTGAAACAGTCCTGCGAGCGTTTCGCCAACAAACCTGCATTCAGCAACCTGGGCAAGACACTCACTTATGGTGAGATGTACGAGTTGTCCGGGGCTTTCGCCGCATATCTGCAACAGCATACCGACCTGCAACCGGGCGACCGCATCGCCGTGCAGCTACCGAACGTACTGCAATATCCGATCGCCGTGTTCGGTGCCATCCGCGCCGGGCTGATCGTGGTCAACACCAACCCGCTGTACACCGCGCGGGAGATGGAACACCAATTCAACGACTCTGGCGCCAAGGCGCTGGTGTGCCTGGCGAACATGGCGCACCTGGCCGAGAAGGTCGTGCCCAAGACCGGCGTCAGGCACGTGATCGTCACCGAAGTCGCCGACCTGTTGCCGCCGCTCAAGCGCCTGCTGGTCAACAGCGTCATCAAGTACGTGAAGAAGATGGTGCCACCGTTCCATCTGCCCAAGGCCATCAAGTTCAACGATGTCCTGGCAAAAGGTCATGGCGTACCAGTACAAGACGCCGCCCCGAAAAGTGAAGACGTCGCCGTACTGCAATACACCGGCGGCACCACGGGCGTGGCCAAGGGCGCGATGCTGACCCACCGCAACCTGATCGCCAACATGTTGCAATGCAAGGCATTGATGGGCTCCAACCTCGACGAAGGCTGCGAGATCCTGATCACGCCGCTGCCGCTGTATCACATCTATGCGTTCACCTTTCACTGCATGTCGATGATGCTGATCGGCAACCACAACATCCTGATCAGCAACCCGCGTGACCTGTCGGCCATGGTCAAGGAGCTGTCGAAGTGGAAGTTCAGCGGTTTCGTCGGCCTGAACACACTGTTCGTGGCGCTATGCAATAACGCCGACTTCCGCAACCTGGATTTCTCCTCGCTGAAAGTCACGCTGTCCGGCGGCATGGCTCTGCAGCAGGCCGCCGCCGAACGCTGGAAGGAAGTGACCGGCTGCTCCATCTGCGAAGGTTACGGCATGACCGAAACCAGCCCGGTGGCCACCGTCAACCCGATCCAGAAGATTCAAATGGGCACCATCGGCATTCCGGTGCCGTCAACCCTGTGCAAGACCATCAACGATATCGGCGAAGAGCTGCCGTTAGGCGAAGTGGGCGAGTTGTGCGTCAAGGGCCCGCAGGTCATGAAGGGTTACTGGCAGCGTCAGGAAGCTACCGATGAAATGCTCGACGCCGAAGGCTGGTTGAAAACCGGTGACATCGCGGTGATCCAGCCGGACGGCTACATGCGCATCGTCGATCGCAAGAAGGACATGATTCTGGTGTCTGGCTTCAACGTCTACCCGAACGAACTGGAAGATGTGCTGGCGACCCTGCCGGGCGTGCTGCAATGCGCGGCCATTGGGGTGCCGGACGAAAAATCGGGCGAGGCGATCAAGATTTTCGTGGTGGTCAAACCGGGCACGACGCTCACCAAGGATCAGGTCATGGAACACATGCGCGCCAACGTCACCGCCTACAAAGTGCCGCGTAGCGTAGAATTCCGCGATGCCCTGCCGACCACCAACGTCGGCAAGATCCTGCGCCGCGAATTGCGGGATGAAGAGTTGAAAAAGCTGGCGCTGAAAAAACCGGCGTGACCGTTTCCGGCCCGGCCAAACCCCGCCATCGTGCGGGGTTTGTCGTTTTTACGTCCCACGCATTCCTTGTAGGAGCCGGCTTGCTGGCGAGCGCGGCGGATCAGTCGACAAC
>NZ_JBOICF010000008.1:0-14782 GCF_050739935.1 Pseudomonas sp.
GAGCCGGCCAGCACATGGTTTTGGCAGCGATCGATGACGTCCAGGCTGACACCCAAAGCCTGCATCATGGTCGCGCCCGTACGGCGCAGGTCATGCGGCGTCCAGTCGCCGTTTTGGCCGTCGGCAAGCACCAGGGTGTCGTCGTGACGCCGTCTGGAGAGGGCCTTGCGGTTTTTAAAGCGAGCCTGGCGATCGCCGACCTGCTTGCTCACCACTTTCACGTCCACATGCCCTTCATCCTGCTTGTTGGGAAAGCACCACTGTGAATCTCCCGTCAGGGTCTTGAGTTCCTGAAAGAAATGCAGGGCGAAGGACGAGAGGAAGACATGGTGGTCCTGTTTCTTGCCCCGGGTGCCTTTGACGTTTTCGCTGGGGAGGAACCAGGTCTGCCGGTCCAGATCGACATTTTTCCATTCGGCCTGCAGCAATTCGCCAATCCGGCACAGCGTGCCCAGGCTGATCCAGAGCGCGAGCTGCGTTTCCTTCTTTAGCGGTCGAATGCCGTCGTACTTTTGGCCCCCGGGGAGGGCGTTGTAATCGGCGGTCATTTGCTGGAAGCGCTTGTGCAATTCCAACAGCTCAGCCGGGGAAAGGATGCGACTTCTTTCCGCTTCGTAGTCGGCAGGGATCAGTGGGGAGATGTCGACCAGTTCCGTCGGATCGCCCTCGACCAGTAACGCCCGCCAAGGTTGGCGCTTTCTGGCCCAGCTGAACATCTGGGTGAGGTCGGCGAAGAAACTGATGGCTTGTCGGTGAGCGCCGCGGTTGACCACGGTGCGGATCAGTGCCCGAATATCGTGTTCGGAACACACTGTTCACCGCTGTCTTACCAAGTGCCGGAATAGGTCCTTGTTAAAACGGCGTTGTAGTTCGGCATTGCCGTCTTTACGCGCCACGCCATCCAACAGCCAGGCCTTGGCCAGATCCTGGACGGTCAGTGTTTGCACCTTCGTTGACTTTTCCTGTGCGGCTTTTGCGTTCGTCACGGCATGCGCCTGTGCCTTGGCGGTTTTCTTGTGTTCGTTGGGATTGATCTGCTCATCAATGAGCGCTCGGGCCTGGTTACGAGCCTTGCGGATGTCCGTCAGGGATTTGCGTGGCCAGGACCCGCAGGCGTACTCTTTGTTCTGCTCGCCCCACCGATACCGATAGAAAAAACCGACCGACACGCCGTCCTTACGCACCGAAATTCGACCGGCCAGATTGCCATCCTCCCGGAGGATTCGGGCGGCATCTTTGGCGGTCAGCGGCAACACAGTGAGATATATTGACTAAATGTTAGTCCAGATTAGCTAGGTGAGCGGGCAATCTCATATTGAAAGTTATTATTAACAATAAAGGCGCTTGGTAAATTATACCGGGCGCCTTTAAATCAACATGGAGCAGTTTAAATAACTGTCACTTCAATTAAATGCGGTGTACTATTTTCACAAACACGCTCAAGTATTGCGGGCGTTCTGATTAACGTGTTGCAATCGTTTGGCGGAATTGAAAATTCCACAGTATTCAGCACGATTTACTGCGAAACGTCCCGGGCATCCACGTTGCTGGGGTGTTTAAGTTGTACAGCCTGATACTTCAAATACTCAAGCGCATAGATAAGTCTATGGCTTTTATATTTTTAGTTAGCGCGCCAATCGATATATAGTCAACCCCTGTTTCTGCGATAGCTACCAGTGTACTTTCGTTGATTCCGCCGCTGGCCTCAAGCCGCGCCTGTCCGTTGTTGAGTCGAACGCCTTCACGCATGTCAGCCAGGCTCAGTTCGTCGAACATGATTAAATCTGCTCCGCCTTTCAATGCTTCTTGCATTTCGCTTAGGCTTTCCACTTCGATCTCTATTGATCTACCTGGCGCAATGAGGCGGGCAGCGTTGATAGCTTCGAGAATACCACCGCAAGCTGCAAATATGATTTTCTTTGATGAGGAAGGCGTCGTAGAGACCAATGCGATGATTATGGCAACCACCGCATGTGACTGCGTATTTTTGTGCGAGCCGAAGGCCAGGGATAGTCTTTCGAGTGTCGAGCAACTTTACTTGGGTATGCGAAACTTTATCAGCTAGCCGCCGGCATTGTGTCGCGACGCCCGAAAGAAATTGTAAGTAGTTCAACGCGGTTCGCTCGCCGGTCAATAAAGAGCGAGCAGGGCCATCTAAATGTAATACGGTTTGATCTGGTTCCGCGCGCTCTCCATCCTTAACATTCCACTTGAGGATGACAAGCGGATCCAGTTGGCGGAAGACGGCCTCCACCCACGACACACCACTGATGATGCAAGGTTCTCTAGTAATGATTTTTGCACTGGCCAAGCGAGCGGACGGCACAAGCTGCGCGGAGATGTCACCACTTCCGATATCCTCCAATAATGCCCTGCGTACGTTTTCATCGATCTCGGAACCCAAGCCCGTCAGTTCTATATTTTGCATTCCAGCCCACCTGAATTAATAAATAACGAAATATCAGTTCGCCATGCCTAAGCGTAGAATCCAGACGAGCATTGCACCTGAGCACGGCTATCAATCAAAAGTTATAGACATACCCAATTATGAGTCGGTTCTCATCGGCCCCATCTGAATAAGTGGAGCGATTGATTGCATTCCTCCATCGGAATGAAACATTTTTAAACGCACCACTTTGGACTACGTAAGTGATATCAGAGCTTCTTTCCCACTCCTCACCGTCGGAACCTTCCGCCCTGAGCGCCTTTGCCTTCATAGTTTTAATATTCGCGGGATCGACGTTTTCTCCTTTCGCATAACGCAGATTCCATGTCAGACCACGCAAACCGAGGGCGGCAAAGTCATACGAATATCCGGCATACCAGACGTCTTCATTTGCAAGAGCGAATTTGCTCACCGGCATTTCACCAAACAGATAGGTGTCCGTACCATTTACATACGGGTATGCAGTCGCGCCGGACGCCGCTTGATAACCCGTACTTAAAGTGTGTCCCATGGCCGAATAGCCCGCATTGCCGCTGATCGTCCGGTTGTCCACTTTCCCCAGTAGTTTTTTGCCACTTTCTTGACCTTCAAAGTATCTGACTTCTGCAAACACGCGACCTTTGGACAAGGGCTTATTGAATTTTAAACCGACGTAGTCCCGCCGGAACAAGTTCTCCAAGTCGCTGTACTGATACGCCACATTGAGGGAAGGAAGCAGTTGATAGTCAAATCCCGCATATGTGTAGTGGTCACTGGTGATGGCAGAGGAGTAGCCACCTAGTTGAGAACTGGCAGACAGATCTTCAGCGTCGGTTGAGTCACGCTGCTTGACGGAGTCGACCTGACCAAGAGTCGCAGTCAACGACTTGATATCCTTTGATGACAGTTGCACGCCGTTAAAAACTTGTGGCAACAGCCGTGTATTGTTTGACGCCAGCAAGGGGAGAACAGGATTCAACCCGCCAAACCTTAATTCGCTCTGAGCGAATTTAGCCTTCGCCGTCAACTCAAGCTTCGAGTATTCATCATAGGCCCGTCGATCACTGTCACGAGATAGAAGTCCTGTACCTGATCGACCAGGGCTGGAATCAAGTTTCAGGCCCAACATGCCAAGCGCGTCCAATCCAAAACCAACAGGTCCGTCGGTAAAACCGGACTGGAGATTAACGATGAAACCCTGAGCCCACTCCTCTCGCTTGGAATCAGTGGCCGTCGAGTCTCTGAAGTCGCGATTGAAGTAGAAATTTTTTAGCTCAAGATTGCCTTTGCTGTCTTTCAAGAGATCCGCCGCCGCAAAAGATGGGGCGAAGGGCAATGCGATAAGCAGACCAGGCACCAGCGTCTTGCGTGTTTTTTTATTCATTGTCACCCTTCCTTATTTTTATTATTCACAGGCGTTCGCCAAGCCTATTTAATTTTGTAGCTAGCCAGCCTTCTTGGACATTCCGCATGCACGTATGTTTTCACCTGGCCTTATATATACGTGCGTTTGCGGACATGGCGATCGCCAACATACTCAACGTGCAAAAAAGTTGTGGCCGCCATCTAACCGAACGATAGGGGCAGCCACAAACTTCATTACCATGCTCAGTACACTAAATGCCCTCTAACTTTTGTTCGAGGGGTAAACCTTCGCCATGACTTCCGTTAAATCTTGAAACTCTCCAACGAAGCTGGATGGAACAGCTCCTCAGGCTGAAGCAAGCGTGACGACAGGCCTTCGGCGTGGTGGCGTTCCAGGAAGCGGCTGAGTACATGTCGGTTTGCTTCGAAACCATAGGACCAGAAGTCTTCACCGAGCAACTGGCGGGCCGCTCTTAACTGATCCTCGATAAACGGTAGCGTTACCTTGGTAGCGGAGGTGTCGCTCAATTTGTGCAGCGCTACGGACTTGGATTTCTCGAATGCTTTGGCTACGGCCCCGGGTAACCAAGGGTGCTGCTCGGCCAACGTGCGCCGGATCCCCAGTACGTGCATGATCGGGAATAGCTGAGTGCGGCGATACCAGTCCGAGGCCGCTCCCTGAGGATCACGATAGAGATAGCTGACCTTGGGATGGCCTTGGGTGAAACACGAAGGTGCTCGTGGGCCGATCACGGCATCCAGTTCACCAGAGGCGAGCATGCCAGAAAGCGTTTCCGTCTCCGGTGCGTTCTCGACGATTACATCCGCCGGTAGTTTCAGAACAATTTTCTCCAGACGCCCGGTCTCTTCATACCCACCACGGATCCAGGTGACGTCAGACGCTTTCAAACCATGGTCTTCTTCCAGGAACAGCCGAACCCATACGTTCGCCGTCAACTGGTACTCCGGCACACCGATGCGTTTGCCCTTGAGGTCTGCCGCGATCTCGATTCCGCGATCATTGCGGATGTAGATCGAGGTGTGGCGAAACGCGCGGGACGGGAAGACCGGGACAGCAATATAGGGACTGGTGCCCGCTGCGGTTTTAACGCTGTAGCTGCTCAACGATAACTCGCAGATGTCGTAGTCAGCATGGCGAAATGCGCGAAAGAAGATCTCTTCGGGATCTTGCAGCATAAAGATCGGGTCGACCCCATCGATCTGTACTTCGCCGTCCACCAATGGTCGGATACGATCGTAGTTGCCCACAGCAATAGATAAGTTCAACTTGTTCATGATGGGTTCTCGCAGGATTGAGTGTCTTCAACATTCACACCCAGTGTGATGTCGCGTTGTTCTTCGCTGGATCGCAGCATGGCGAGGCAGATCTCTAAAGTGTCACGAGCCCATTCGCCGTCATGCAACGGTGCGACCCCGTAGAACTGCGCCAGATACAGTTCGTCTATGACTTCGGAACGCGGCACCGTTGGCCGCTCAAGCACCAGTCGATCACGGCTATCCGGCCCGTAGATCATGACAGCATCCGCCATGGGCTTAAGGTCGCCACCCTCACACGACACAATAATCGGGCCGAAATGCTGGAAGGCCGTCGCGTCGTCGGCAGTAGAGGGGCTGACGTAGCGTGTGCCACCATAAGTGCCCTCAGCTTTGAGCCGCGCCTCCTCATCCGCCGATTGCACCTGCTGCAATAACCGACGTGCGCCGCCGTAAGCTTCGGGATTTTTGGGCTTGCCCATTTCCCCAACCCAGTCCATCCACTCGTCGGAGTCGAAGTGTCCGTAGCCGTTGTAGGTAATGGAGGCGAACGCTCCATTCTCGAACCATAGAGTGGCTGTGTAGGCACCTTCAGTAGGTCGCGCGGGGTCCCAGTTACCCACTGCCGCGCGAACACGGGTAGCGCGACTGCCAGCCAGCAAACGGACCACGTCTACTTGATGGGCGGCCTGGCTGAATACTGCTCCGCCGCCTTCAGCGGTCGAGAGCTCTTCCGGGCGGCGAGGACGCTGCAGGTAGTCGGTGTAGTTCAGCGCTTGAATCATTTTGACCGCACCAAACTTGCCGCTACCGATCAGCTCCCGGGTACGCAGATAGGGGGTATCGAAGCTGTGGCAATGCCCAACGATCAGTTTCACGCCAGCATTGGCGCAATCGGCGATCATCCGGTCACACTCGTCCAATGACAGCGCCATGGGCTTTTCGACCAGCACGTGTTTGCGGTTAGCCGCAGCTATACGGGTGTGTTCGGCGTGAAACTGATGCGGGCTGGCAATGTATAAGGCGTCGACATTGCTGTCGGCTGCCAGGTCTTCGATAGCCTCGTATGCGGGAGCATCGAAATCCCGTTCGAATTGCCTGCGAGCTTGTTCACGAGGATCACAGGCGCCCACCAACTGGACGCGGCGATCGGCCAGGAAGGTAGGCAGCATAAGGGTGAATGCCCGGCCCAGACCGACCACTCCCAGACGCAGCCGAGCCGTGGATTCAGCATGGCTGGTCATCACGTATGAACCTCGTAATCAGGCTCTGCGACTATGTTGGCATCATCTAAGGCCCATACGTAACGAGCTTGATAATCACGCCAGTCGATATCTTTGGACACGATCGCCTGGAACGAGCAGATTCTGGAAGGGATCGCTTTCTCACCTGTACCAATAGCGGATTCACCCGCCTGAAATGCTGCCAAGGCATCCAGCATGACCCGGCGGAACTCCACCACTGCTAAGTCACTGGCGCCCAAGCGCTCATCGGAGCGATCGGCGATGGGCCCCATGGTCACCCACATGGCAATATCCTGATTGGGGAAACCCTTGATGCCCGTAAAGTTGCCGTTTTTCATGGCTTCACGGTCCTGGAAAAAACGGTTCCCGTCGTTGCGTAGCGGTCGGTAGCTGTCGTCCAGATCGATGCCGACTTGCTGGCCGAGAAACTTTCGCCAGGTCTCTGTTTCCGGAGTGTTATCGGGATTTCCCCAGGCCATGAAATAGAAGGCTGTGTGGGTGTCGTCGATGGGTACGTTGATATTCGCAACGTTGTACAAGTTATTCGGTGGGATCAGTGCGGTGGCCGGGGCTACGAACACAGTAGAGCGTACGTACTCGCTGGTGGCGGCATTCTGGATAGGACGGCGCAGAGCGGCATAGCGGAAGCCATAGCTGGTACGCTCGACTTGCATGCGCGGCGCTTTGTCCGTGGACGGTCTTAGCCAGTTTTTCGAGGTGGCTTCTGCCCCCCCGACCCGGGCTGGAACGAAGTCGGATGAGTGCAGGCTTGAGCTGTGTGCCGAGTCGATGGCGCCTTCCAGGATCTGCGCCCAGTTGCAGGGAATGATTGCCTTGGCGATGCTCACTCGAACATGCTCATGAGGTGCCCAGGCCGGGGGTACAAACTCGGGAATTGCGTCCTGTGGCCCCATGTAGGCCCAGACGAAACCGCTCCATTCGCGGGTTTTGTAGGCCGTGTGCTTGACCTTCTGGCACATGTTGCTGGCGGCAGGCTCGGAAACCATTTCCACCACATTACCGTCCACGTCCATTTTCCAGCCGTGATACAGGCAGCGTAAGCCCGAGTTTTCATTGCGGCCGTAGATCAGCGACACGCGGCGATGCGGGCAGTACTCGTCCATGACTCCCACGCGACCATCGGTGTCGCGAAACACGACCAGGTCCTCGCCGAACAGACGGGCCCTGACAGGCGTGCCGTCGGGCTCGCTGACTTCTTCGATCAAGCACACTGGCGTCCAGTGACGGCGCATCATCTGGCCCATCGGTGCGTCGCCTTCGACGCGGCAGAGCAGCAGGTTCTCTTCTGGGGTCAACATGTAATATCTCCAGCGTTCAACTAATCGTTTGTAAAAAAGGTCTCGCCTAGAGGTCGAGTACCAGCGCGTCATTTCTGGCTCGGGAAACGCAAATCATGATCTGATCGTGCTGTTCGTCCTCACGCAGCACCATGTCGCGATGCTCGACGTCACCTTCGATCAGACGGGTACGGCAAGAGCCGCAGGTGCCGCTCTCACAAGAACTTGGCGCCCGGATACCGTTGTCACGCAGAACCTCCAGAATCGAGCGGTCGGCGGGAATTTCGAGGTCGACTCCACTCCGGCCAAGGGTCACCGAAAAAGGCCGGTTTTCGGCGAAGCGACTCTGGTCGACGCCGAAGCTTTCAAAATGTATGGAGCCGGGTGGCCAGTGCCCCGTCATGTCCAGCACGCTGTCCATCAATGGCCGGGGGCCACAGCAGTACACATGCGCACCGCTACTCGGTTTGTCGAAAACAGGCCAGAAATCGTAGGCGTCTGCCCGATTGCCGAAGTCGTGGTGAATGACTACCGAGTTAACAAATTCGGCGCCCAGCAGCTCATCCCTGAAGGCGGTGAGTTCCGGATTACGGGTGCAGTAGTAAAGTTTGAAGGGGATGTCGGTGCTGGCCTTCAGGTGACGCATCATCGACAGGACCGGGGTAATACCGATGCCTCCGGCGACGAAGATGAACTGTCGGGCATTCCCGGTCAGTTCGAACTCATTTTGCGGTGTTGCCACCGGTAGTAAGTCGCCTACCTCGATATCATCGGCCATGCTCATCGAACCGCCTCGTCCGTTGGTGTCACGCTTGACCGCAATGACATAACGCTCACGCTCTTGCGGGTCGTTGCTCAATGAGTAATTGCGGATGCTTCCGTTGGGCACCTTTACCCTGAGGTGCGCTCCGGCCGTAAACGCGGGTAGAAGCATTCCCTGCGGGTGGGCCAATTCGAAGCGGAAAATGCCTTGGGCAATTTCGGTTTTGGCGGTCACCGTGAGGCCTGTGAACCCATCATCGAGCTGTTCGGAACTACTCATCGCTGTTTCCTCATGACATCCGGTCGCGGGCTGAACACGCCCGCGAACGGAGAGTTGCGTAGATATCTAACGTTTTTTAGGCGTGATTCGGCCAATCAGACTGCTCGATCCTATTCGTCGGTAAGTGGCTTTTCGCTCAAGGCGTTAGCTGGCACCGCAATCAGAACCGCCAGACCACCCGCCAGGACCAGTACCCCGATTGTCGTCAGTCCGATTGCGAGGCTGCCGGTGACTGTGTTGATCCAGCCCAGTCCGATGGGCGCACAGAACGCTCCGATCTGACCAAGAGAACTGATCGCCGAAATCCCCCCTGCGGCGGACTCATCATTAAGATAGGCGGGAGGAATCGACCAGATGATCGCTGCGGCACCAAAGTACGACACCGCAATCATGGCCAGGCAAGTAATTGAAATAATGGCCGAGTCCACAACGTGAGGCAGCAGGCAGGCGCCCAAGGCACCGAAGGCGATACTGAAAAAGAAGTGCTTGCGACGCTCCAGACGAATGTCGGAACTGCGCGCAATGAGAATCATGGCGATCGCCCCCACGATGTATGGCACGGTGGAAAGCAATCCGACTTGCAGCACATCCTGGATACCGGTGTTCCGGATGATGGTAGGCGTCCAGTAATTGAGGATCGTGCCACATAGCGGCACGGTGGCCCAACCGGCAGCAAGGACGTATACGCGCGGATCCTTCAGCGCAGCCAGCACAGCATGACGCTTATCGGTAACGGGTTTCTTGCCTGCGCGGTCAGCGGCCAGCGCGTCGAGAATAATGGATTTTTCCTCGTCGTCGAGCCACTTTGCCTGCTCGGGTTTGTCGACCAGATAGAAGTAGGCCATCACACCCATTACAGCAGCAGGAAGACCTTCCAGGAGGAACATCCACTGCCAGTTTTTCATTCCCATAACGTCGACGAAATGCGTGAGTATCCAACCGGACAGGGGGCCGCCGATGATTCCCGCCGCGGCGATGGCCAGCAAGAAGCGCGAGGTGATGCGAGCACGCCTGGCACCTGGATACCAATAAGTCAGATAAAGAATGATTCCAGGCCAGAAGCCAGCTTCGGCAGCGCCCAACAGGGCGCGGGCAATGTAGAACTGAGTGGGCGTTGTCATGAACGCCATGGACGCTGAGATCAAGCCCCACAGCACCATGATCCGGGTGATCGTCAACCGGGCACCAATCTTTTGCAGGTAAAGCGTGCTGGGTATTTCCAATGCGATGTAGCCGATGAAAAACAAGCTTACGCCGAGTCCGTAGGCCGCATCGCTCATGCCCAAATCGTGCTTCAGGTAAACCTGCGCGAAGCTGATGTTCACGCGATCCAGATAATTGAGAACCCAGGCCACGAAGATGAAGGTCATCAAACGTAGCGTGACTTTTCTATAGACCTTCTCGATGCGTTCATGGCTGCGCTGGAGAAGATGGGGCACGGCATCTGTAACTGCTGTTGTTGTCATTGTGCACGCCTCGGACTTTGTAGCACAACCAAAGCGATGGGGGCTTGGTGTGCTTTTTTATTAGGTCTCTAAGAGAATATGGCGAATTTTCTTCCCTCGCAATCAAAAAAGAACGCTCTCTAAGTATTTTTTGATCTGGCGCATGTGTTGAGGCAACGCGTTATGCTTAGTATCGCTTACGCAGGTGATGAGATCGGACCTTGATATGACTGCACGAAAGCCTTTAGGCCACAAACAACCTGAAACCCAGGAAATACTCAGGCATTGGCACGATGTTGTACCTGATGACCGTCTGGCCCACCTGGTCAAGGATGCAACTCGCGCTCTGGTCAGAGCACTGCAGATGCGGTTGACCGAACACGACGTATCCTTTGGTCATTGGGCGTTCTTGCGGATCCTCTGGGAGACAGACGGATTGACCCAGAAACAACTCAGCACTCAGGCTGGACTGATGGAGCCTACGACTTTCGCTGCGGTGAAGGCGATGGAAAAACTGGGCTACGTCGTCCGCCAGCAGATGCCGGATAACAAGAAAAATGTTCACGTCTTCCTCACCGATGAAGGGCGGCGCCTGAAGGATGTCTTGATTCCGCTGGCGCTGGAAGTCAACGAGGTGAGTGTGGCCGGGCTCGAGGAGCAAGACGTCGAAACAGCACGACACGTTTTATTGACAGTGATAGAGAATCTCGCAAACGCAGAAGCGAATTCCATCAACCCCTCACATCGGGTACCGTCAACGCGGGAGGTTGGACGCATGATCAATGAGCGCGGCGAGACTGTTTGTCCGGATTAGTGCCGTGTCGCAAACCGTTGAAACGGCCTCAGTGCTCCAATCCGTCGGAATTGAATTGTTTTTTTCGCTCAGCTCTGACGCATCTTCAGATTGCCTCGCCTCCTGACGTTACGCTTTTCGTACACCTGTGAACAACGTCAGGCAGGCTGTACCTCACCCCATGCTGAGTGCAGCAACCGGGGCTGCCTCTACACAACCTGCTTCCCATCGAAAAACTGTGCGCCTTCAACTTTGAGAATACCCAGCAGCATCTGCGCCGCCGGCGACAGGTAGGCGTTCCTGCGAGTGAACACGACGATGGTGCGTTTCATCGTGGTTTCCTTGAGCATGACCTCGCGAAGGTTCGTCCTGCCCTTGACGTCTTCAAGTGTTTCCCGAAGTAGAAAGCAAAGCAGGTTTGTTGCACCGACCAAGCGTGGCAGAAGAAAAATCGAGGTGGTCTCGATCTGCACCTGGGGCAAGGGCAAGTTGCGCTCCTGGAACGCATTATCTATCCAGCGACGGGCTGAAACGGTGGTCGCCGGCAGCGCCCAGCGGTACTGACACAGGTCACGCAACTGATATCGGGCATTGAACAGCGGATGATTATGGCTGGCGACCACCACCGCTTCAGCGTCGAACAAAGCATGAGACTCCAGTAACGGACCCGTTTCATACTTCGAGCAAATCATCATGTCCAACCGCCCGGAACAAAGGGACTCATGCAGGAAATCATCCTGACCGATCACCAGGTTCAGGGTGATTGCCGGCGCATGGGAAAGCAATGTCGCGGTCAGGTGTGGCAGCAGGTGGTCCGCCATGGAAGCGCTGCAGCCCAAGCGAATGTTACCCATCACACCGCTGGCAAAATCGCGCACCTCACGTCGAGTCTCAGCGATGTTCTGCTGCAGCTGTTTGCCGCGCACCTTCAGTAGCTCCCCAACCGGGGTGAGTTTGATGCGTCGGCCGTCACGTTCGAACAGTCGCGTACCGAGCGACTCCTCAAGCCGCTGAATGCTTTTGGTCAGCGCCGGTTGGCTGCGGTTGAGCTTTTGCGCCGCCTGGCCCAGGTGGCCCAACTCGGCGATGATTTCAAAATAGGCGAGGTCGCGCAGGTCCATATCCATCAACCAAAGTTATTAATTCATCAATATTAGAAAATATACTTGATCGAATAAGCTATCAATAATTGTCTCGCGTTGGCTGCATGCCAGTGCAATCGGGGTGACCAGCATTGGAGCGAAAGACTTGTCCACTTCACCACGGCTTTTTCTGCATCCTTACTCCGCTCCGGCCCAATGGATAGCGCTATCACTGCTGGCCGGTGCCAGCGGTCAGTGGTTGAGGTTTCTGGAGGTGCCCGCCGGGCAGTTTCTGGGGCCAATGCTGGTGGCCATTGTGTTCGGAGTTTGCGGTGCGAGCATTCGCTTGCACCGCTATGCCTTCAAGCTGGGCCAGGGCTGCGTAGGAATGCTCGCGGCTCATTCGATGACCCTGGCGGTGCTGGTCTCGCTGGTCCAGTCCTGGCCGTTGATACTGTTTGCAACCCTGCTGACGGTCAGCTTCAGTGCGCTGGTCGGGTTTGTGTTAGCGCGGGTCGGCGGTATCCCTGCCAGCACCGCCGCCTGGGGCACGGCACCGGGGGCCGCCTCGGCGATGGTTTCGATGTCCGATGAATTCGGCGCCGATTCACGGGTGGTCGCAACCATGCAGTATGTACGGGTGGTGTGCGTGGTGATGATCGGTGCGCTGGTTAGCCGCTGGCTGGGGGCATCCACCGGGGGTAGCGAGGTGCATGCCGCGAGCGCCGCATTGCAAAGCTTCAACCTGCCGAACCTGGGGCTCACATTCGCCACCCTTGTGGCGGGGATCGCACTGGGTAATCGGCTACCGGCCGGTACGCTGCTGATGCCGTTACTGTTGGGCGGCGCCTTGCAAGTGAGCGGCTTGTTGCACATCACCCTGCCAAGCTGGCTGCTCGCAACCGCTTATGGCGCGATCGGTTGCTACGTTGGCCTGCGCTTTGACCGCCCGACCATCGACTACGTCTGGCGACGTTTGCCGACAATGATACTGGGGGCGGTACTGATGATTACGCTGTGTGCGTTGTCGGCCTGGTTGCTGGCGGCGCTGCTCGACAAGGACTTCCTCTCGGTTTATCTGGCCACCAGCCCAGGCGGGCTGGATACCATGGCGATCATTGCGGTAGACACCCACTCTGACGTCGGGTTGGTGCTGGCAATGCAGACCTTGCGGTTGTTCGCGGTAATCATTACAGGGGCGTTTTTGGCGCGGTTGGTCATTCGGTTTGCGGGCCGTTCATAAGCGGTCCTGACGGCGCAACCTCCCCGGAGCTTACAACGCTTACCCTCAGTTCCTGCAGCCAGCCATTCCAGACTTGAACCTGAAGAGACACAGATAATGTTGAGCAAATCGCTCTTTCTCACCGTTCTACCCATGGTCATGGCGTTCGTCGCCGGTGCTGTCCTGCCGTTTCAGGCAACCACCAACGCGGCAGTTGGACGCGCCTTGGGGCATCCGCTCTGGGCAGCCCTCATCTCCCTTGTCATCAGCGCAATCGTGGTGATCGCTGCGCTGCTCATCCTCAAGGTGCAGGCACCGGATATCGGCCGCGCCTTGCGAGGCGCCTGGTGGCTATGGATCGGGGGGATCCTGGGGGCGATCTATGTCGGTAGCGCAGTCGTTGTAACGCCAAAGCTGGGCGCCAGCGGCTTTATCATCCTGGTCGTCGTCGGACAGATTTTCATTGGTCTTTTGATCGACCACTTCGGCTTGATGGGGCTTACCTCGAAACCCATCACATTCTTGAAGCTGATAGGCGCCGCCATGATTCTAGGGGGCGTCTTCCTTGTTCAAGGCCTAAGCGCGAATGCCGCCTCCCAGCCCAAGGAGTCCATTGTACAGCGGTCCATCCCGCAGTAAGGCGGCTGCATCCCGATCTATGGTTAGTGGTGCTTCATTCAGCTTAGCTGCACGCCGGCGGCGCTTTCGAAAGCGGACAGGATCGACAGCTTCATCGGCTAGCAAACTGATCGGAAGATGAGCATGGAGATCAAAACTCAGGCGTTACTAGACGCCCCCTGATTGCTTGTCGTAGTTTCGTTATCTGCAGCAGTTGATCACCTTGCTCTGTGTGTTGATCAGCGCCTTTGCCAGCATCAATGCTGCCGTTCTGTACGGCCCTTCAGGGGCCAGGTTCTACTCGCGTAAAGCACAAAGCCAATATTGCTTGTGCAAGACACATAGATCTGAATAACTGCTTTTGGCCGATTGTGTTGAAAAAGTCGGCTTCAGTTTCCACGGCAGAAAAGTACGCGTCTGAGATTGAAATCTATGTTTTGCGCAGAAGGTCCAGGGCTCAGATTTGACGTGGCAGCGTGCAAAAAAGGCGCTTTCACCGCTCAATGCATGGGTAGCCAGGCCGGGTCGACTTTTTCAACACAATCGGCCGATTTCTGCCTGTCGCGAAGGGCCGCAGCCGATTTCTGCCGGTCATGAAGTTGAAATCAAGCTAAAGAACGTGCTCGGCGATGTTTGCGCAACTATGAGGACTCAACACTAAAGACGCCGACTTTAGAAGGCGGTAAAGAGCCAGTCGCGGTATACGCAGGAAAAGACATCATCGATTCTGCCGGCGGATGCTCGTAGGTGGAGGACAGCACGGCGCTGAGTCGATCGCCCAACAGGTTCCAGGCGTGTTTCTTTTCCTCGGCATAGTCGTGATGCAGGTAGTGGCGCCTCACTCGGGAGCCGGCCAGCACATGGTTTTGGCAGCGATCGATGACGTCCAGGCTGACACCCAAAGCCTGCATCATGGTCGCGCCCGTACGGCGCAGGTCATGCGGCGTCCAGTCGCCGTTTTGGCCGTCGGCAA
>NZ_JBOICF010000009.1:0-10962 GCF_050739935.1 Pseudomonas sp.
GTGCCGCAGGTCACACTGGAGGTGATCCAAGGCCCGTTTTTTGCTGATCGGGTCGACTCGATACTCGCCCTGCAGGCGCGCAATCTCGCCTACGTGATGACGTTGTCCACTAGCCCGGATGAAATGACAGCGATGATCGACGACGCATTGGACATCCGCCAGTTGCTCGACCCGCGTCAGTTGCAGCTCGGCACAGGACGCTGGCGCCGGGATGCGCCGTTCAACTTCGCCGACGTCTGGCCCGGTTCTCGGTCCGAGCCGCCGGACACCAGCCAAGCGCTCGCCGTCACCACCAATAGTGAGATGGGCGCCGACGAAACACCGATACCCGCTCCGGCAGGCGAAAGCTTATCGCGCGATCAGAGCGGGTCGAAGGAAGACGCCAGCAGGGCGCCCAAGGCTTCCTGGATGGAGCTGACGCAAGCGTTCGACATGCGAGCCGAACGCTTGCGGCAAACGGGCGTTGTGCTACGCGAGTTTGCCGAGCAAGCGGTGCAATCGTACCTGTGCGTTCTGGTGGAAGGCGCGGTGCAGGCCGGAACCATCCGGGTGCAGTGGTTGGAGTCCGAACCTGTCGATCCTTCAGACGTGGAAACTGTCGCGGTTGCCGTGAGCGAATCACAGCGGTCTGTTTCGATGGGTCTGGTGTCATTGCTGCTGGAGTGTGTAAGCGGCCATCGCTCGCTGCCTCTGCCCGCCGCAGTGCAAGTAGTACCCGATTCGATGTCAGGGGGCGAGCATCTCCAGGGCGTGCTGATCAATCATATGTTGGACAAGCTTGTCAGGGGTTTCACCGACCGTTATGTCGCCCATTTCGAGCAGTCGCGCATCGAATTCCAGCGACAGGGCGATCGGCCGTTGCGGCCCGACAGAGAAGCGCTCAGCCTTCGCGAAGATGCCATGCATCTCGATCTGTCGCTGAACTGGCGACTGGAACGGATCGACGATTCGGCCAACGACATGGTCCGGCAGATCCTGGGTTGGCCCGTGCGTTCGTTACGAATGGCGTTTGACACGGCGATGACGGAAGCCTTTTCCGTTTCGCTGACCTACGGTGGCAACGTCGTCGCCGTTCTCTGCGACACGCTGGTATTGAGGCAGCCACTTACCCAGGGCAGTCCTGTCATGTTCTGGACCGGGACGCGGGGTTGGGGGCAGTTTTCTTCGGTCGAGGATATGCAGGCCATGTTGCAGCGCAAGCTTCATGGAGCGCAGCGAGAGGGTTGGTTGGCGCTTCTGTGTGAGCGTGATCAGGCGTTGCTGCGCAATCATCTGCTGAAGGCTTCAGACAATCAGGTCCAGGTGCGCCTGGACAGGATCGATGGGAACGCCATCCAGAGCTTGCAGCAGCAGATTCTGGACCGCAAACGGCAGGATCTGCGTCAGCTTTGTTTGCGCGCCGTACTCTGCCGTTTCGAGTCAGGCCTGTTTACCCGGTTGGCGGCTGTTGCCGAACTCGACGAGCAATTGGTTAATACGCTCGACGGACTGTCATTAAGGATCGACAACAGTATCTTCGCGGCAATGCTGCCATCGTGGCTGAGTTCGGCGTCCTTGGCTGATCTGAAGCGTTATCAGGAATCCTTGAGGCGGTTTTACCTGGTCAGTTGCGAGGATAAGGATTTTCTGTTCGACATTCCCCCGTTGCGAGCATATGCGTATCAGCGCCTGGTGGCTCAACTGACCAAGGACTTTCCCAATCAGTCGATAGATCCCAACCAGGTCAACGTGACCCTGCGCCATTATGTCAATGCGTTCCCGATAGCGGGGCAATTGCCATCCGCTGTGCCGGCTGCCACCGTCGTACGCAGCGAACCGCTGACCGAATATGCGATCAATCGCTTCGTCGAAACTCAAGATGCAGCTGTAAGTGTCAGTTCTGTGCAACCGGACGTCACTCGCGCGCTCACTCCTGATTATTTGCGCCAGTTGGTCAGGGGGCTGGATGTCGGGGCGGGTTACACAACCTTGTTGCGTAAGGCGTTGGCAACGAACGATCCGCACTATGCGGCGCGCAAGCGGCTGTTCATCCACCAACTCCCGCCTCTACTCCTTGCACTGGCGCTGTCGGAAAAGCTCAAAGGTGCGCTGAGTACCAAGGCTTATCAATTCATATCGCGTGTGGTCGAGATGCCTGACGGTATCGCGCCTCCATACCTGGGCCGTGATCGGGTCATCATTAGCCCATTGCAATTGATTGCCGATGCGGGGATGAGTCCGGATACGGTGTCGGGAGCCTATGTGATTTGTCCTGCGGCCCGCGATAAAGGGCCGGTCGTGCTCTATGTGATTTACCACCCGCAATTTAGCTTCCGCGAGTACGAGACGAGAGCGGCGTTGATTGAGGATATCCGCACGAATGAAGCGTTGCAGGAACTGCTGTTGGATCGCCTGGATCCAGAGATTCGTCGACGTTATGCGCACGGCGGATTCATCGAGCCGCACCTGCCGTTCGCTGTAGGTCTGTACGACGTTCCATTTCGGGCACCAGGGCCGGTCACGCTCGGTATGACCGAGGTGAAAGGCAATGCGCTGCAATTCCTTTTTCGCGACAGGATCAAGTTGCTGCTGGACGTGGGTCAATCCAACGTTGTCACCAACGATCAGGTCGACTGGGTCGGAAAAAAATTCCTGGCGACGCTTGGGCTTGAACAGACCCTGGCCCTGCTGCCGGGCAAATTGGCGGCGCTGGTAACGCTTTGGCAGAGTCATACGTTGTTTCGTGCCTCTGCGATGTCAGCCTCGGGGCATCGTTGGGGCAAGGCACTCTCCGAATTCTCTGCGGCATTGGGAGTGATGGTCGCGGCCCGGGAGCAGGCAATCGAGGAGCAGACGGTCAAGGATGAAGAGAATGAAGTACGGCCATCGGCGGCGCCTTCAACGTTTTCCTGGTATGACACGACGCTAAATGCCGAGCAGCGCATGCGACTTCAGAGCCTGGAAGCCAATAGCGTGGCGCTTGATGAGATGCGGCACGATGAACTGCTCAATGTCTACTTCGACAAACGAGATGACACGCCTTATGCGGTCGTGGACGGCAAGGTCTATCAAGTCAAGCGGTTGCCCGATGAGGGCAGGCTGGTCATCGTCGGTGCCGATGGCGCGCCTGGGCCACGGCTGATACTGGATACCCACCAGCAATGGCAACTGGACCTGAGTCTCAAGTTGCGAGGCGGCGGAGGCATAGTCACCAAGCTCAATTCGTCAGGCGCAGCCCGCAGTGCCGAGGACGTCCTCATTGTCGAAGCCAAGGGAATGTCCGAAATTCGCCTGCTGTATCGTGATCGGGCGCGGCGAATCGGTCAGGCGCACCATCAGGCCAGGTGTTACCTGCAAACCAGTCTGGACAATCTCAATGTGAAGCGGCGGGGTGCCGAACTGGATCCTCGCGTCAAACGCATCATCGGCGACTTTTTTGGGACCGAGGAGCCTGGCCCTGAACTGCTGGCCGAGATCGAAAGTGCAATCAAAGGGCTATTCGATGCATTGATGGAGGATTCGCTGTCGCCGTTCACGTCGCCGCGTTTCGTCGTCGGGTCCAATCGTTCGGGGCGCGATACCGTCGTTGCGTTCGTTATCAAGACGGATCCGAAACGACGAGTATT
Source organism: Pseudomonas sp. (assembly GCF_050739935.1). GTDB lineage: Bacteria > Pseudomonadota > Gammaproteobacteria > Pseudomonadales > Pseudomonadaceae > Aquipseudomonas. Next base: position 3,606 of record NZ_JBOICF010000009.1, read on the forward strand.
TTTGACCGAGCGATTCTTTCACGTGCCGCATTTTGACCTCCATCCCCAGGCCGCGGCAGAAGGGTTCAACGCGACCATCCACTATCAGGCTGCCAATTTGATGCATGAGCTGTCGCATCAGGCGCTCGATACGTCCGACATCGCCTATCTCGAAGCCATGGCGCCGTACCCGGATTTACTGCGTGAAGACACGCCCTGGAATAGCGGACTGCGGGCGTATGTCGATGGCCTGCACAATCACCGGCTGTCCGTCACGGCTCTGCGAGACAACTTGTTCACCCTTCAGGACGCTGGCACATGGCGCGATATCGAGCCTGATGATGACCGTGGTTACGATACGATCCTGCGGCTTACCAACACTACCAATCTGAACGATGCTCGGGACGCATTTTTGTCCGATGTGCAACTGCGCAGCCGGGTCATGCTCAGCAATGCCGATTCCCTGACCTTGCTGGTGTTGCGGCTGGGGCGGCGCAGTTACTGGGTGCCAAAGCCGTGAGGGGCCTGGCACCCGCCGGGCCTACAAGGCGTAGTGACGCAGCTCCCGGGCGATCAACAGACGCTGGATCTCGCTGGAGCCTTCGTAGATCTGGGTGATGCGCGCGTCCCGGTAGTATTTCTCCACGGGGTAGTCTTCCAGATAGCCATAACCGCCGTGGATCTGCACCGCTTTGGAGCAGACCCACTCGGCCATCTCCGAGGCGAACAGCTTGGCCTGGGAGGCTTCGGACAGACAGGGCTTGCCCGCCGTGCGCAACCGCGCGGCGTGCAGGACCATCAGGCGTGAGGCGTTGATGCGGGTGTGCATGTCGGCCAGCAGATTGGCGACGCTCTGGTGTTCGATGATCGGCTTGTCGAACTGCACTCGCTCCCGTGCATACACAAGCGCTGCCTCGAACGCGGCGCGGGCGATGCCCAAGGCTTGTGCGGCAATCCCGATGCGGCCGCCCTCAAGGTTGGAAAGGGCAATCGCCAGGCCCTTGCCGCGCTCGCCCAGCAGATTGTCCTGAGGGACGCGGCAATCGCTCAGCGTAACCGCACAGGTGTCCGACGCGCGAATGCCCATCTTGTGTTCCATGCGATCGACGCGATAGCCGGGGTTATCGGTGGGCACCAGAAACGCCGAGATGCCTTTCTTGCCCAGCTGCGGATCGGTTACCGCGAAGACGATCGCGAGCTGCGCGCGCTTGCCATTGCTGACGAACTGTTTGGCGCCGTTGAGCACCCATTCGCCATCCTTGAGTTCGGCACGGGTACGCAGGTTGTGGGCTTCGGAGCCGGCCTGGGGTTCAGTCAGGCAGAAGCAGCCGATGGCTTTGCCGCTGGCGAGTTTTCCCAACCACTGTTGTTTCTGTTCTTCGCTGCCGTAGTTCAGCACCGGGCCGCAGCCCACCGAACTGTGCACGCTCATCAAGGTGCCGGTGGCCGCATCGCCGGCGGAGATTTCTTCGACGGCCAGCGCATAGGCCACGTAATCGATGTAGGTGCCGCCCCATTGTTCCGGCACGATCATGCCCAACAGCCCCAGTTCGCCGAGCTTGTCGACCAGCTCGTCGTCGATCCAGCCCGCCTGTTCCCAGGCATGGGCGTTGGGCGCGATTTCATTGCGCGCGAACTCCCGCGCCATGTCGCGGATCATGATCTGTTCTTCGCTCAGTTCAAGGTCTTGCATAGGTCAGGCCTCATGACCGCTGAAAAAACTCGCCACGTGCTCGGCATCCAGTGCCTGCACGGTGTTCGGGTTCCATTGCGGTTTCTTGTCTTTGTCTACGATCAAGGCGCGCACGCCTTCGATCAGGTCGCCCCGTTCGAACCACTGGCGATCCAGATGCAGCTCCAGATCGAAACAGGCTTCCAGCGGCAGATGACGACCCCGGCGCAACATCTCCAGGGTCACGGCCATTGCCAGGGGGGAACGGGTTTTCATCAGGCTGGCAGTGTCGACGGCCCAACTGTGAGTATCGGCCACCGTCACTTCCAGCAGTTGCTCGATGATGCTCGGAATGTCCGGCAGGGCAAAGAAGTGATCGATGGCCGGGCGCAGCCTTTCCAGCGGCGGTTCGGGCAACCGCTGCACAGCGTTTTTAGCCAGGACCCCCTGCAGATCCTTGAGCGGTGTGAGGGTCCAGGCGAGAGCGTCGAACTGTCGATCCAGCTCGTCCAGGCGCGCGCTTTGCAGATACCAGTCGGCCAGGCCGCAGTAGAGCGCGTCGGCAGCCTGAATCTGCACGCCGGTCACGCCCAGATAAATGCCCAGTTCGCCTGGCGCTCTGGGCAGAAAATAACTGCCACCCACGTCCGGGAAATAGCCGATCGCCACTTCCGGCATCGCCAGGCGGCTGCGCTCGGTGACCACCCGCAGATCCACGCCTTGCGCCAGGCCCATGCCACCGCCCAGGACGAAGCCGTCCATCAGCGCGACGACGGGTTTACGGTAATGATGCAGGGTGAGATCCAGGGCGTATTCTTCGACGAAGAAATCCTGATGGTGGGTCTGGTCGTTCTTGAAACTGTCGTACAGCGATCGGATGTCGCCGCCAGCGCAAAAGGCCTTTTCCCCGGCTCCGCGCAGGACCACGGCATAAATCCTGTCGTCCTTCGCCCAGGCATCGAGCTGATGCTGCAGCTGCCGGACCATGCCCAGGTCGATGGCATTCAACCCCTGTGGGCGGTTGAGCGTGATATGGCCAATATGATTGCGTACTTCGGACAGAACAGTGTCGCAGGTCGTTTCCCGACCTGAAGACTTGGCCGATGCTAGCTGTGCCGTCATCGCTGACTCCCTGTTGTTTTTTTTCTTGCTCGTTCAGGCGGCCAAAAAGAAGCCGCGCTCCGTGAGGTTCAGCAGGGATGCTAACAGCGCAATTTTGCAAATGACAATGAACAATCGTGCAGGGTGCGTATGCAAGTTTGCATGGGGCAAGTTATCTGTCGCAGCCGGCTTGCCTGCGGTAGCGCCCTTCGGATCGTTACCGCCGGCAAGCCGGACTGCTACAGCGATTGCGATGCCCCGGCAAACCCTTCTGCAATCAGGCCTGCAAAGTGAACAACGCCACTTCAGGCGCATCGCTGACCCAGTATTGGTTCACCGACCACCCGGCGCTGGCCGCCAACTCGGTGAACGACTCAACGGTGAACTTGTGGGAGTTCTCCGTGTGCAACCGCTCCCCGGCAGCGAAATGGAAACGGTTGCCCGCCACATTCACCACCTGCTCGACCTGGCTGACCAGGTGCATTTCCATGCGCGCCTGCTCAGCATTCCATAGCGCCAGATGGTTGAACGTATCGACATTGAAGTTGGCATTGAGCTCGCGGTTGATGCGGGTCAGCAGATTCTTGTTGAAGCGGGCGGTTACGCCCTCGGCATCATCGTAAGCCGCCACCAGTGTCTCGGGCGCCTTGACCATGTCCACCCCGACGATGAACTGAGCGTTCTTGCCCAGCACATCATGTGCGGAACGCAGAAATCTGGCTGCTTCATCTTGGGTGAAATTGCCAATGGTCGAGCCGGGGAAGAAACCGACGCGGGTGTGGCCGTTGGCCTCTTCGGGCAGGGTCAGCACGCGGGTGAAGTCATCCACCTGGGGCGCGACGACCAGTTCGGGATACTGCTGACGTAGGGATTTCGCGGCCTTGTTCAACGCCGTGGCACTGATATCAATCGGCACATAGACCGCGATATGCGGCGCGGCATCCAGTACCAGTCGGGTCTTGTCACTGGCGCCGCTACCGAACTCCACCAACGCCGCGCCGTCGGGAATGGACGCCGCTATTTGCGCGGCGATGTCTTTGAGCAGCCCGGTTTCAGCATTTGTCGGGTAGTACTCAGGCGTCTCGCAAATGGCTTCGAACAGGTCGGAGCCGGTGGCGTCATAGAAATACTTGGGCGACAAGGTTTTGGTTGGCGCGGACAGTCCGGCAACCACGTCACGGGCGAATTCGCTGTCGTTAGGATTGACCACGCCTGGCTGGCGGCTGTCGCGGGCCAAGCGCAACCCGGCTACCACCCAGCGTTTGTCGGTCGGGAAGAAATTGCGATAAGTCAGCCGGCAGTGATCGGGTGATGTCACGCTTGCACCGCCGCGCAGCACCATCTGGTTGACCATGAACTTGCCGTTGTACTCACCGACGGCACCGGCCGAAGGTTTGAAACCGGGGTACGCGCTGTAGGCACTTTGGGTCCACTGCCAGGCCACATCGTCAACCTGCTCCAGCAGCCCGGCGCGAGCAGCCGCTTCCCACTCCGCTTCGGTGGGCAGTCGTGCACCTGCCCATTGGGCGAAGGCTGCGGCCTCGTAGTAGCTGATGTGGGTGACAGGCGCGGCGGGGTCGATGTCCTCAAGGCCGCGCAGGCTCATGCGTTTCCAGCCCTTCTCGTCGTGCTGCCAGTACAGCGGCGAGTTCCAGCCCTGTTCCTGAATCAGGGTCCAACCCTCGGACAACCACAGCCCCGCGGTGTGATAACCGCCATCGGCGATAAAACTCAGCCATTCGCCATTGGTGACCAGTCGATCGCTGATTTCGAAGGACTGCAGGTAAGTAGTATGGCGCGGGCCTTCGTGGTCGAAAGCGAAGCCATTGCCGCCGTGGCCGATCTGCGTCAGACCGGCGCTCAAAGGTTTGAATTGGCCGCGACGCCCGGCAGCATCCTTCGGCCAGCCCGGGTCATAGGCGGGCCTGAGCGAGGACAGGCTGAACAGGTGCAGGATGTCCATCAACAGCAGTTCCTGATGCTGTTCCTCATGTGCCAGGCCCAGTTCGATCAGGCTTGACATGTCATCGCGAAGGCGTGTCACGAGCAGCGCTGCCATGTGCTCATCGACGTATTTGCGATAGGCCCTGACCTGATCGATACCCGGCCGGGTCATCAGCCCGCGTTGCGGACGCGGATGGCGTGGCCCGACGGCTTCGTAATAGGAGTTGAAAAGGTAGCCGAACGTCGGGTCGAAAGGCTTGTATTCGGGAACGTTCGGCGCCAGCAGGAAGGTCTCGAAAAACCAGGTGGTATGCGCCATGTGCCACTTCGCCGGGCTGGCATCGGGCATCGACTGCACCACCATGTCCTCTGGGCTGAGCGGAGCGGCCAGCTGTTCGGTGCGGTTGCGAACGCTCTGATAGCGTTTGCCCAGGGTAGGCGTTACAGGTGTTTCACGTAGCTGGCGTGAGTGGCGCGTCATCGGGTCTTCTCCGGATCTTGCCGACGCCCGGTAGGCTGATGCGGTGCAGCCAGGCGGTACGGCTATTCTCATGACCGGGCCGCAACCCTGCCAGATTGTGTAAAAACTACTGTGCATCGACGATGCTGCGTTAAAAACAGGCGGAAAAATGCTGATTCGGAACACCTGCAGTCGGTCGCAAACCGACCGTTTTCCACCTGTTTTTGCCTTGCCTTCGCGCGTGACGTTTTTACACACTCTGCGGTTGCGGCCCGGACTTCATGTAGCGAAAGCGCTCGAACGATGCAGCGTCATCACTAGCCACCATCGGTCTCAGCGTACTTCCAGGGTCACTTTGTCGGGATAGAACGCGACATGACCCTCGATTTCCTTCACCGAGGGATAGGCTTCTTCATACGTCCAGACAGCGTTGGCAGCCGTCTCGCCATTGGCGCGGAGGCTGAAATAGCTGGCATCGCCCTTGTAGGGGCAATGGGTTCGATGTTCGGTTCTAAGGTAATGTTCAATCGAAATATCCGAACGGGGCACATAAATCACCGCCGGGTACTGCGCCTCTTTCAGTTCCAGCGCATTTTCGCTCTGTGCGACACGTACACCTCGGAACAGAACGCTTACGCGGCCTTTGAGGGGAGTAATGGTGATGGGGTGGTCCGGACCTGGGATTTTCAAGACGATGACTCCTGTAGAACCGAGAGAAACCGGTAAACCAGGCGCCCAGCGTCGGGCACTTGGGCACCGAGGAAGGAAAAAGAGTGTAGTAGTGCTCAATGGGGATGAGCGTATTTTTGTCGGATTTCTGCATCTTCGGTGTATGTAGCGGCCTTGCACATGCGGTTTTTCTGAACCTGAGGCATCGTCGGCAGTCAGCACGTAATGACATCGATGTTCGGGTCATCGGTACTTTTGGCCTCGGGGAGTTGGCGCAGTACAGGCCCTGTCGAGGGGCGGGGCTCATGATCAGGTGGGGGAGAAACGCATGAATGATCTATCCAGTCTGCTCGACGCGCTCGACCAGGCGCAGACCGGGCAACAGGAAGTGGTGATCGCAACTGTGGTCAAGGTCGAAGGCTCGGCCTATCGGCGTCCCGGCGCGCGCATGATCATCGCTCAGTTGGGCGATGCGACCGGCACCGTGAGCGGCGGCTGTCTGGAAAGCGATGTCAGCAAGAAAGCCTGGTGGTTTACCGCTAATGGCAAGCCCACGATCCGCACTTACAGCACCGGCGAGGACGACGATGAGCTGGAAGAGGCCGAATTGAGTTTCGGTCTGGGCTGCAACGGCACGGTGCATATCCTTTTCGAGCGGGTTCACGCCCAGGTCGCTGATCTGCAGCCGGCCAGTCTGGTGGTGAACGTATTGCGTGAAGTCAAGGCCAGCGGGGAGGGGGCGGCACTGGCGACGGTGATCGGTTCTCGCGACGAGCGTCATGTTGCAGTGGGCGAGCGTGTCGCGCTCAGCCCATCCAGTGGGCTGCAAGTGCAGATGCGCGAACGCTGGCTGGCACGCTTGATCGCCGATGATCTGCAGGCGGTGCTCGACGGCCGACGTTCCGCAACTCGCACGTACGAGGGGGCCGGCGGCGATATCGAGGTGTTGCTGGAGTACATTCCAGCGCCGCGCCGGCTGGTGATTTTCGGCGCTGGTCACGATGCCTCGCCGCTGGTGAGCATGGCGCGCTTGCAGGGCTGGCACATAACGCTGATCGACGCCCGCGCGCACTTCGCCCGCGTCCAGCGCTTCCCGGACGCGGATCGCGTACTGGCCGCGCCACTGGAGCCGTGGCCGGAGCTAGCGGCGATGGTTGCCGATGCCGCGGTGGTGGTGATGACCCACAGCCTGACCCAGGATCGCCACTGGCTGGGACAGGTTCTGCAATGTGCCCCGCGCTATATCGGCCAGCTTGGCCCGCGCAGTCGCACCGAGCGGTTGCTCGACGAACTGCCTGAGCAGGACTGCGAGGCCCCGGCCATGAGCCGCCTGCATTATCCGGTCGGGCTTGATCTGGGCGGCGATACTCCGGACAGCGTGGCACTGTCGATGCTTGCGGAGATCAATGCCGTGTTCAATGGCCGCAACGGCAGCATGCTCAAGTTTCGAGAAGCGAGCATTCATGCGGTGGACGTGAAGCTTGATCAGGAGGCGGGGTTGCGGATGATTGGTTGAGAGACTTGGCCTGTCC
>NZ_JBOICF010000010.1:0-116654 GCF_050739935.1 Pseudomonas sp.
AGATGGCGAACATGATCATGTAGCCGGTGTGAATGTCATTGATGGACTTGTAGTAGTCGAACACCCAGCCGCCGATCTTGGTCATGACCACGCCACCCAGGCCGCCCGCCATGCCGCCGATGCCGACTACGGAGGCCACGGTCTTCTGCGGGAACATGTCGGAAACGGTGGTGAAGATGTTGCAAGACCACGCCTGGTGCGCGGACGCCCCGATGCCGATCAACAGCACGGGTACCCAAAAGCTGATATAGCCCAGTGGTTGCGCCAGCAGCACCAGCAGCGGGAACAGCGCAATCACCAGCATGGCTTTCATTCGGCCGTCATAAGGCTTGTCACCGCGGGCCATGAAGTAGCTCGGGAACCAGCCACCGCCAATGCTGCCGACCATGGTCATGCTGTACAGCACGAACAGCGGAATCACGATGGCCGAGCCTTTCATGCCGTACTGCGCTGACAGGTACGTCGGCAGCCAGAACAGGAAAAACCACCACACGCCGTCGGTCATGAACTTGCCGAAGGCGAACGCCCAAGTCTGACGGTAGGTGAGCAGTTTGAACCAGGAGACTTTCCTGGCAGGCGCACCCGGAACCGGGTCAGCCATGACCTGCTCGGCCTCGTCACTGCGGATGTAGGCCAGTTCTTCGGCGGTCAAGCGTTTTTGCTGATCCGGCTTTTCGTACAGTGCCATCCACAAGCCCAGCCAGACGAAACCCAGCAGGCCGATCACGATGAACGCTGATTCCCAGCCCCATATCGCAGCGATCAGCGGCACACAGATGGGCGCCGCGATTGCGCCGACGTTGGCGCCGGAGTTGAAGATGCCGGTGGCAAACGAGCGTTCTTTCTTCGGGAAGTATTCGGCGGTGGCCTTGATCGCGATCGGGAAGTTGCCGGCCTCGCCAATCGCCAGGACGGCCCGTGACAGCATGAAGCCAGCGATGGACACCGGGATCGCCGCGAAACCCAACGCGGTAGTGATCGCACCAATGCCTTGCCCCAGCGGCACCGCAAACGCGTGCATCACCGCGCCGGTGGACCAGACGCCAATGGCCACCACGTAAGCGGTTTTGGTGCCGATCCTGTCGACCACGCGGCCGGCAAAAATCATCGCGATCGCATAGACGAACTGAAACATCGAGGCGATGTTGGCATAGTCGGTGTTGCTCCAGCCAAATTGCGTGGACAGATCCGGGGCCAGCAGGCTGAGCACCTGGCGATCCAGGTAATTGACCGTGGTCGCGAAAAACAGCAGCGCGCAGATCGTCCAGCGGTATTTACCGACGGACCGGGTAGCCGCCTGGGTAATGCTTTGCGGATGGGTGGACTCGTTCAGGTTCATGGCATCACTTTTATTCTTGGAGGGATGATGCTCTCTCGACCGTTCTGGCGAGAGCGCACGCGTACGTCTCCGAGGCGCAGGGCCTGGAGTCAGACGTCTAACAAGTGCTCTGCATTGTGGTGCGGATGATGTTTCCCGGCGTACTGCACGTCCCATGGCGGCATGAAGTCAGCGCAGCGCCGATGGACCGGGTGTTCAGGGAGATAAACCAGCAAGTCGAATTCATGAGAGTGACCGACATTTTTATTGTTAGAGGTGACCGACCTTAAATCGTCTGTCGTCGTACAACGCTATAGTTATAGCGAGCGTTTCATCAGGCTGTCAAATCTCTGGAAGAGAACAATGCCGTTACGAGGCCCAAGGGCGTCTTTCGACTCAAGTGGGCGCCCGCGAAAGGCAAGGATTCCTTTGTAGTGCTCTTGTCCAAATCAATTCTGGCGGTAATCTTTCGTGGTTTTCCCAGTCCACCGCTTGAATGCCCGCCTGAAGTTGGTCGGTTCTGAAAAACCCAGCAGCAGTGCGATGTCGTCAGTGCTCATCATCGTAGTCTTCAGGTATTCGATAGCGAGGGAGCAGCGCACATCGTCGACGATGGCCACGAACGATGTTTCTTCATCCTGAAGCTTTCGACGCAGACTGCGAGTGGTCATGTGCAGTGCCTTTGCCACTGTTTCCATGCTTGGAAAAGCTCCTGGCGTCTGCATCATCATCTGATACACCTCGCCTGAGATTCCGGTGGACACCTTAGCCTGGCCGATCAGACGTTCACAGGTTTGCTGAAGAACCGTGGCTGTCAGGCGATGCGCCAGATGGGGTTTTTGGTCGAGAATCGAGCTGTCGTAATGCAGTTCGCATTGGTCATGATCGAAGGTGCAGGGGCAACCCAGATACTCCGGGTAAATATGAGCATGTGCGGGGGCAGGGTACGAAAAGCAGGCTTTGGTAGGAGGGCAGCTCTGGCCGAAAACATCCTGTAGGTGCGTGACGTGCTGGGTGAATTGCTGCTCAATCCAGAATTGTTTTATTTCCTTCGACGGACTTGGCGTCGATGCATCGGGAAAGGTCCAAACCGCTTCGTCTTCATACTCTTGCCATTCGATGGTGAGCGTCGGCGTTGCGAGCGCGTGGTATTTGACCCCCAACTTGAAGTAGTCCCGCAGCGACAGGCAGGACATCAGTGCGTAGCCATACATGCCGTAAGCAGACAAGTGGAGGCGGGCGCCAGTCTTGAACGGCGTTGCAGGGTCCTGGGACAGTAACACCGCGTTGCCACACACAGCGGCGTACTGGCGGACTGAGGTGAGGGTAGTCGCATCCTGGATTTGATCCTCCTCAACGCCACTACCTTTCAGGCTTGCGGCAGCCGGAATGCCTTGCTCGCTTAGCACATCAACCAACGCCGCAATCTTGTACGGGGCGTAGATACGCTCGTTGAACAAGGGCAATTTTCGGGTCATTGATCGCCTCCTTTGAATGTCCTTTAAGGATCTATTACTGTCCGTTGATGATCTTACCGCGCTCTCGAAAACTCAATAAGCTTGACCGCACAACGAGCGGCTGCGAACCAAAACATCGATCGCGCCCGATCCATCAATAAGAACAAGGTCGTCCCCAAATGAATCAGCCGAGCCGAAAGGTCATCATCTCCTGTGCGATCACCGGTGCGACGCATACGCCGTCAATGTCCGAGTATCTCCCGCTCGCGCCTGCCGAAATCCAAGCGCAGTCAATCGAAGCGGCCGAAGCCGGAGCGGCCATTCTGCATCTGCACGCCCGTGATCCCGAAGATGGGCGGCCCACGCCTGATCCTGAGGTTTTCAGTCAATTCGTCCCGGCGATTGCCCGAGCGACCGATGCGATCATCAACATCACCACCGGCGGTAGCACCCGGATGACGCTGGCCCAGCGTCTGGCCTATCCACTCATTGCCAAGCCAGAACTGTGTTCGCTCAACATGGGTTCGATGAATTTCTCGATCCATCCAATCGCCCAAAAGATTTCGTCCTGGACTCATGATTGGGAGCGGGATCATGTCGAAGGCATGGAAGATGTGGTGTTCAAAAATACGTTCAAAGACATCAAGCAGATCATGCAGCAGCTTGGTGAATATGGAACACGGTTCGAGTTTGAATGCTACGACGTAGGGCACCTCTATAACCTCGCCCATTTCGTTGAACAGGGGCTGGTGAATCCGCCACTTTTTATTCAGTCATGCTTCGGGATTCTGGGCGGCCTGGGTGCTGATCCTGAAAACCTTGTGCTCATGCGCACCACCGCCGACCGGCTCTTCGGGCGTGCGAATTACGAGTTCTCCATTCTGGGAGCGGGGCGTCATCAACTGCCCTTTGTGACGATGGGGGCGATCATGGGCGGCAACGTGCGTGTCGGTCTGGAAGACAGCATCTACCTGGCCAAAGGGGTCAAGGCCAAAACCAATGCCGAGCAAGTTCGCAAAGTCCGCCACATCCTGGAAGAGCTTTCATTCGAGATCGCGACCCCGGAGCAGGCCAGGCAAATGCTGGGGCTCAAGGGCAGGCAGAACGTCCACCTGTAATTGCTCAGATGAACCAGAACAACAAGAAGAGGTTTGACGATGACGGTTTCTCTCTCTGCCGCACACACCCACGTGCTCGCGACTCGGCGAGCGATGGTTCGACTGATCCCGTTGATGTGCGCCATCTACTTCATGTCCTATCTGGACAGGACCAACGTCGCGCTGGCCAAGGCTGCGCTCAATGCCGACCTGGGCATCAGTGCGGCGGCGTTCGGGCTTGGTGCCGGAATATTCTTCATCGGCTACGCGCTGCTTGAGGTGCCGAGCAATTTGCTCGCACACCGCATCGGGCCCAGGCGCTGGATCGCCAGAATTGCCGTGACGTGGGGCGCGTTGTCTTCGGCGATGATGTTCGTTCAGGGCGAATGGTCGTTCTATCTGCTTCGGGTCCTGTTGGGCATCGCCGAGGCCGGGCTGTTTCCGGCACTGATGTACATGGTGACCTTGTGGTTTGCGCCCAAGGATCGTGGCATCGCCATCGGCTGGATTTATATCGCACCCGCGCTGGCGTTGGTCATTGGCAATCCCATCGGTGGAGCGTTGATGCGCATGGATGGGATTGGCGGGTTGCATGGCTGGCAGTGGATGTTTCTGCTGGAAGGGCTGCCGAGCATCGTGGTCGGGGTGATCCTCTGGTTCAATCTGCCTGAGCGGCCGCGCGATGCACGCTGGCTGACTCGGGCCGAAGCCGAGTCCCTGGAGACGCAGGCCTTACTGCCTGGGCATGCGAACGCCCATGAGTACGGCGGCCATTGGGTAAAAGCGCTGACTCGACCAACCACCATCCTGATTGGCCTGATTTACTTCCTGAACCAGGTTGCGTTCGTTGGGCTGGTTTTCTTCACGCCCTCGATCATCCAGCAGATGCAGATTACCTCGCCTCTGACGGTCGGGCTGTTGTCCAGCAGTGTGGGCATCGGCTTCCTGGCAGGGGTTTTGATCCTGCCGAGAATTCACCGCAAGCTTGATCGCGACACCTACTGTCTGAGCCTTTTCACAGGCGGTCTGATCTTGAGTTCGGTCGCATTCACCCTGATCGATGACGCCTCCGCGCGCATCGCGTTATTCACTGCAACGTCATTCTTCGCCGGGGGCGTGCTGCCAACCTATTGGGCAATTGCGATGAAGCGACTTCAGGGCATCGAAGCGGCAGCTGGACTGGCGTTCATCAATACGCTCGGGCTGCTCGGCGGGTTTGTCGGGCCTTTTCTGTTCGGCCTTGCCGAGAAAGCGTCAGGCCTGAGTTCTTCCGGTTTTTTTGTGATCGTGGCGGCTGCTGTACTCGGGCTACTGCTCGTACCCTTACTGGGAATGGCCATCAATGCAGAAGGTGGTCGTCCGTTCGCTAACAAGCCTGTCATTGATGGTGGGGAAGCTCTGTGAAACTCGTTGATTTACTCAAGCCGGCTGCGAATCTGAAAGTCGTGATAACGGGCGGCGCCGCTGGAATTGGAGCGGTCATCGCCAAGGCCTTTCATGAAATCGAAGCACAGGTTTACATCTGCGACATCGATGCCGGTGCCATAGAACGTATGAAGCTCGACCACCCCGGAATGCACGGCGCAGTGGCGGATGTCGGTATCAAGCAGCATGTCGACCGGCTCATGGAGGAAGCGATATCGACACTGGGGGGCCTGGACGTTTTGGTAAACAACGCGGGAATCGCAGGTCCGACGGGAAACATCGAGGATCTGGAAGCGGAGGAGTGGGAGAACACTGTTTCGACCAATCTCAATAGCCAGTATTACGTCTTGCGCAAAGCGATTCCGTTCCTGAAGCAGTCAAAACAGAATCCGCACATCATCGCAATGTCGTCAGTGGCGGGGCGTCTGGGCTATCCATTCAGAACCCCTTACGCCTCGACCAAGTGGGCGATCATAGGACTCATGAAGTCACTCGCCGGCGAACTGGGCCCGGACAACATTCGGGTCAACGCCATTCTTCCGGGCGTGGTTGCGGGTGAGCGTATGAACCGGGTAATTGATGCCCGCGCACAGACCTTGGGCATCGAGTTCGAAGCCATGCGTGACCAGTACCTGGAAAAGATCTCGCTACGCCGAATGGTGACCATGGAAGACATCGCGGCCATGGCGCTCTTTCTGTCTTCTCAGGCGGCGGCGAATATTAGCGGCCAGGCCATCAGCGTGGACGGGAACGTGGAATATCTCTAATAACTTCACTGAAGCGCGAAGGCGGAAAACACCTGTTTAAAAGAGACTGATCGTGGTCGGTGTTCTAGCCAATGTTCGCTTCCGGACCAATCGCTGCCAGGCACGGCCGCCTGCAATCGGCAGGGCGGGTGTTGCTCCAATTGCTGAAGCAGCAATTGCTCACGACAGGGCATACCAGACTGACCCAGCCGATCAGGTGTCTGCCGTATAAGTACCACTGCTGATCTGTAAAGGCTTTGCCCTGAGCGAGTAATGGTTCGCCGTTCGATGTGATCGAGTCGCTCAAAGTTATGTTTTGCAGTTATTTTATTTAGGGTGAATAAAATTGACCCTTGGGTGAAAAGGCTTCGTTTGTCAGGTTGGTGCCAGCTCGCGACCATAGGCCAGCCACGACAATAACGAGAGGTTAGCCCCATGGAATCTGTACTGAAGCTCCAACCAAGCCCTACCGGTAAAGAACGGATCTCGATTTACCAGCCAGAGCAGGAAGGTCTCATCTTCCCAGAAATGCCAGATTTCAAAAGCTTTGAAGAAGAGCGCCAATACCGCAAGAAACACTTGGTCGCCGCCTGCCGTGCTTTTGCCGCCCACAGTCTGGACTACGGCTTTGCCGGTCACCTCACAGTTCGCGATCCGGAGTTTCCTGAGCTGTACTGGACAAATCCGATGTGCGTTCACTTCTCCAAAGTGAAAATGTCGAACCTGATTCTGGCTGACCACAAAGGCAAAGTGGTTCAGGGTGAATACGCCATCAACCGTGCGGGGTTCGTGCTGCATGCCGCCGTCCACGAAGAGCATCAGGATATCGTTGCGATGTGCCACGCGCACACCATCTACGGTGGTGCCTGGGCAGCGACCGGCCGTCCGTTGCTGCCGATCACTCAGGACGCCGCGGTCTTCTTCGAAGATCACGTTGTTATCACTGCCGAGGCTGGCGCGGTGGCAGTAGAAACGAAAGCAGGTAACTCGGTGTGCGGGTCATTCAAGGATGTTCGAGCCGCGATCCACCAAAACCATGGTCTATTGACTGCCAGCCGTCACAGCATAGACGAGGCGGCTTTCTGGTTCATTGCACTGGAGCGCTGCTGCCAGCAGCAGCTGCTGATCGAAGCTTCCGGTATCGAGCCGAAACTCGTCACCCCAGAGCGCGCTCGTTACAGCCGTGAGAATGTCGGCAGCCCGTTCATTGGCTGGCTGCACTTCCAGGCCCTGTACGACAAGATTGCAGCTGATCAGCCCGATATGTTTTCTTGACATACCCCGAGACGCTGTCGTTCCAGGCAGCGTTTCACTCTTCTCTCGATCTTCGCACTCATCTTAAAAATAATTCTTTGCAGATTGCCTGAAGCGCTGAATGCTTCGTGCGCGGCTGAAAAAGGCTTGTACTGCATCGGATTGCTTTGGTTTGCGCAGCGGCATCTGTCTGCTGATGCCGAAGTGCATCGTAAACTGTTGATGACCCCTCGGATCATGCGGCGGGGATCTGCTTCATGATCCACTCTTTGAACCGCTCTATTTTACGGCTCCCCTTCATTGCCGTCCGATAGCACAAGAAGTGCATCTCCTGTTTGAGCGGGGGCTTCCAGCCTTCCAGGATGATCAGCGTCCCGTTGCTGAGCTCGGTTTCGGCCAGGCGTGTAGATTCCAATGCAATGCCCAGACCGTCGGCAGCAGCCGAAAGAACCAATGCCGCTCGATCAAATGACAACCCGCGAAGATTTGCCCGGTGGGGAACCCCCTCATGTTCAAACCAATCGCTCCAGCGGACGGGGCTCAATTGGGAGTCTATGAGTGAGCCTGGCTTGAGCGTATCGACGTTCTGCATTTGCGTGGCGTTGAAGAACTGTGGAGAGCTCATTGGCACGATCAGCTCTGTGCCCAGCGGCTCCACGGTCACGCCGATGCGGTCGATGGGTGCGCCGTAAGTGATCGCGACGTCGATCTCTTCGTGCCGTGTCAGCTCTGGGGCTATCGCACTGGAGGTGAGATGAATGTAAAGAGGGTTTGGCTCGCTCATGAGTCGGCCAAGGCGGGGTGACAACCACTTCGCGGCAAAGCTCGGGGCGCAGTGAACAGAAAGACCCAATTGTTCTGCGTTGGGCATCCAGGGAGAAAGCGACTCTTCCAGTCCATCAAGGGCCTTTGTCAGTCTTCGCGCCAGAGCGCGCCCCTTGACTGTCAGTTCGACCGAACGTGGATGTCTGACGAAAAGTTCCACGTTCAAGACGGCTTCCAGATTCCGAATCTGGTGGCTGACTGCGGAAGGGGAGATATGCAGCTCGTCTGAGGCAGCAGCAAAGCTTTCCAGGCGCGCCGCCGCTTCAAATGCGCGTATGGATGCAAAGTTAGGAATTCTTCTCATTATTAATTGGCCGAGGCTGAATCTAATTCAACCTTGGGTTAATAGGCTTCGTTTGTCAATGGACGAAGGGGAGAGGAATATCGACGCCACAATAACAATGAAGAGGGGTTAGCCATGGATCCTTTGCTGCAAATCGAGCCCGCCTTTAATGGGCACAAACGAGTCTCTATCTACCAGCCTGAGCAACCAGGTCTCATATTTCCTGAAATACCTGATTTCAAAAGTTTTGAAGAAGAACGGCAATATCGTAAAAAACATTTGGTAGCAGCGTGTCGAGCATTTGCGGAGCACAATCTCGATTATGGGTTTGCCGGTCATTTGACAGTACGGGATCCAGAATTCCCGGAACTCTATTGGACTAACCCGATGGCGGTTCACTTCTCAAAGGTTAGGGTTTCAAATCTGATACTTGCCGATCATCAAGGCAAGGTTGTCGAGGGTGATTACGCTATTAACCGCGCAGGGTTTGTGCTTCATGCTGCTGTGCACGGCGAGCACCCTGACATTGTGGCCATGTGTCACGCCCACACCATTTATGGTGGCGCTTGGGCGGCCACGGGAAGGCCGCTTCCGCCGATCTCTCAGGATGCTGCCGTTTTCTATGAGGATCATGTCGTGATCACTGCAGAGGCTGGAGCAGTAGCGGTGGAAACCAAAGCTGGGAATTCCGTTGCCAGCTACTTCAAGGACGTGCGCGCTGCTATTCACCAGAACCATGGATTGCTGACTGCAAGCCGTCACAGCATCGATGAAGCTGCGTTCTGGTTTATCGCACTGGAGCGCTGCTGCCAGCAGCAACTGCTCATTGAAGCCACTGGCATCACCCCGAAATTAGTGACGCCCGAGCGGGCACGATACAGCCGGGAAAACGTGGGTAGCCCCTTCATTGGCTGGCTCCATTTCCAGCCGCTGTACGAGCGGATCGCAGCAGAGCAACCTGACATGTTCACCTGATGCTCGGAGGGCGCTGTCGCTATGGCCGCGCCACCGAACCGCAATGCCAATCGGCCTGACAATAACAACAAGCGTGCGGAGAACCACTCATGTCAAATACCATTGAGGCGGGTTATGCGGCTGGCGCCACCAGTGCACAGTCGAACCTATATGCAAAAGTGACACTTAGACTCATCCCGTTTCTTTTCATGTGTTACGTCTTCGCCTATCTGGATCGGGTTAACGTTGGATTTGCGAAGCTTCAAATGCTGGACGAGTTAGGCTTTAGTGAAACAGTTTATGGTCTGGGCGCGGGCGTATTCTTTTTTGGTTATTTTCTCTTTGAAGTGCCCAGTAACGTCATGTTGCACAAAGTGGGTGCTCGGCGCTGGATTGCCCGAATAATGATTACATGGGGCTTTCTATCGGCTTGCATGATGTTCGTGCACACGCCAACTATGTTCTACATTGTTCGGTTCTTCCTAGGGGTTGCAGAGGCGGGGTTTTTCCCGGGAATCATTCTGTACCTTACTTATTGGTTCCCACCATCACGTCGCGGGAAAATTACTGCAATGTTCATGACCGGTATTCCTATGGCGGGTGTCATAGGGGGGCCGTTGTCAGGCTGGATCATGGCAACTACCCATGGCTGGCATGGGTACTCGGCCTGGCAATGGCTGTTTTTCCTGGAGGCGCTGCCCTCCATCATTACAGGCATCGCAGTGCTGTTTTATCTGCAGGACAAAATCGACGATGCCCATTGGTTGAGTGCCAGTGACAAAGAGACGCTCAAGCAGAACCTTGCGAACGAAACCGGGCCTGCGGAAGTGCATTCGATGTTCGGAGCGTTTCGCAATCGCAGGGTCTGGGTACTCAGTGCAGGCTATTTCGGCTTCATGATGGGCCTGTACGGCATCAGCTTCTGGTTACCCTCACTGATCAAGAGCTCGGGGATTCAGAACCCGTCTACCGTGGCATTGCTGACGACCATTCCCTATGCCTGCGCGACATTGACGATGATTTTCACTGGCCGCAGCGCTGACAAACACAGGGAGCGGCGCTGGCACGCTGCTGTGCCTGCCTTGCTGGGAGGGCTGGGGTTGGTCTTGAGTACCATGACCATTGGCAACCCGATGGTATCGCTTGCGTTCCTGTCGCTGGCGACCATGGGGATCATCACGGGGCTGTGTCAGTTCTGGTGCTTGCCGCCAGCGTTTTTGAGTGGTGTCGCGGCAGCTGCGGGTATCGCGATGATTAATTCGGTCGGTAACCTGGCGGGATTCATCAGTCCATACATGATCGGCTGGGTGAAGGACATGACAGCCTCCACCAACATTGCCCTTTATTGCATCGCGGGCTCGTTGGTGTTTGCAGCGTGCATCTGTTTGAAAATGCCAAAGTCAGTGGTCAATCGCTAGAAAGCCAATAGGGGTGCCCGGATCTGCGGGCACCTTGGTTTGTCACGTCATCAGCAAGCTGTTGAGCCTTTCAATGAGATTCTCCCTGGCGTGAGTGGTGTGCACGTCCGTGAGTTCACCTGCTGCCGCCACATCTCCCGCGCCGATCGCTTCTGCGATGGCCTCATGCTCGTTCCAGATGGCCTGGCGCTGCTCCGAAGATTGCAATACGGCGCCCATCGCTCTGCGCAGATGCACCCAATACACCTGAGCGCTCTGGGCAATCAGTGGGTTGCCGGATCCTTCGTATATCGCGGTATGGAAGGCTACGTCGGCATCAATCATTTCCTTGATGTTCTTGCCTTGGGACGCCTTTCTGCCGCGCTTGATCACCGAAGGGTCGAGCTGGAATTGCCGAGCCGCCGCCATCTTTGCCGCGAGGTTATCCAGTGCACCGCGGATGAGGTACAGATTGCTGATGTCGTCGGTTGTCAGCGGCGTTACGAGTACACCTCTGCCTGGGGCGTCCTGAATCAGACCGTCCTTCTTCAGCAGGCGCAATGCCTGAAGCACGGGGGACCTGGAAATGTGCATCTGCTCAGCGATTTCTTCCTGAGTGATCCGCGTTCCTGGAGCGAGCGAGCCGTCGCTGATCGCGTCCAGCAGCGCCTTATAGACCTCGTCTACGTAATCCGTGCGCGTCTGCACACGTTTGAGTGTGGTTGTCATGGATTGACCTTGCCGTACACCGGCGTCCCTGATTGTGAGCTGCATTGTCCACGTTCTCCCCAAACGAGCAAATTTTTCCTTGACTTGCTTCGAGTGTAGGTCAAAACTCTGAACTCTGTATACAGAGTTCAGAGTTTCAAATGCAGGATTCAGTAGCCAATAAGAAGGTCAAGACAATGAAGCTTTTCTACGACAAGGACGCAGACGCCAGCCTGATGCAGGATATGCGAGTAGCAATCATCGGTTATGGCGCTCAGGGGCATGCCCATGCGCAGAACCTGCGTGACAGCGGCGTTGACGTCGTCGTCGGCTTGCGCCCGGGTTCCAGTTCAGAGAAGAAGGTCAGTGCTGCCGGCCTCACTTTCCTTCCTATTGACGAAGCGGTTGCACACGCCAACCTGGTGATGATGCTCATTCCGGACGAGCTTATGGCTGACGTGTATCGAAGCGAAGTCGAGCCCTTCCTGAACAAGAACGCGACTCTGGCTTTCGCTCACGGCTTCAACATCCACTATGGCCAGATCACGCCACGCGTGGATCTTGATGTGGTAATGATCGCCCCGAAAGCGCCCGGTCATACTGTGCGGTCCACCTTTGCAGCCGGGCATGGTGTGCCTGCGTTGATCGCTGTCCAGCAGGATCACTCAAAAAGAGCTCGTGACGTTGCGCTCGCGTATGCCTGCGCTATTGGCTGCGGTAAGGCCGGGATCATCGAGACCAACTTCCGTGATGAAACCGAAACCGACCTGTTCGGTGAACAGGCGGTTCTTTGCGGCGGCACGGTAGAGTTGATCAAGCTGGGCTTCGAGACCCTGGTGGAAGGTGGCTACTCACCGGAGCTTGCCTATTTCGAATGTCTGCACGAGTTGAAACTGATCGTCGACCTGATCTACGAGGGCGGCATCGGCAATATGAATTACAGCATTTCCAACAATGCCGAATTCGGCGAATACGTCAGTGGCCCGAAAATCGTGCCGCCTGAAACCAAACACCGGATGCGCGAATTGCTTTCGAGCATCCAGTGCGGGGAATACGCAAAAGCCTTCATTCTGGAAAACAAGGCTGGTAACCCTACCCTCACTGCACGCAGGAACCAGTTGCAGTCTCATCCGATTGAAGTGGTGGGTGAGCGCCTGAGGGACATGATGCCGTGGATCAAAGCCTCGGCATTGGTAGATAAGTCGATCAATTAGAAGTACCCCAGCGTTAAGCAACATTGCGTTCATACAATATGTATACAGAGTTCAGAATACGGGCTCTCGTATTAGACAATAAGCGAGGCAATGCAAAATGACCGAGAAACACGAAAAGCTTGATGAGCAACGTAGTGCTGGCGGCGGTGCGCCCATCCAGAAGAAGTTGATTGCCTATGGCGGCTATTACACCAACAAAATCCCTGACCACGACCCAGAGCTGACAGAGACCGGTCCTGGTACTCCCAGCGGCGAATACCTGCGCCGCTTCTGGCACCCTGTCTGTATGTCTCTGGAACTGACCGATACACCCCGGTTCCTGAAAATTCTGGGAGAAGAGTTGGTGGCGTTTCGTGATGGCAGTGGCCAGATCGGCGTGCTCCACGCGCACTGTTGCCACCGCGGCGCCTCCCTCGAATACGGTGCCATTCAGGAAAAGGGTATCAAGTGCTGCTATCACGGCATGGTGTTCGACGTGGACGGCGCCTGCCTTCACGTACCGTTCCCGGCTGGTGAAGAGAAGGATGGTCAGAAGTACGCCTGCTCTATCCGTCAAGGCGCTTACAAGGCGTTCGAGAGACATGGCCTGGTCTTCGCCTATATGGGTCCACCTGAGGATGAGCCGCCGTTCCCTGAGTGGGAGCAAAACTTCACTGTGATGGACGGCGACGAGTTGGTCCCGTACAGCAACTTCCAGCACTGCAATTGGCTGCAGGTTCAAGACAACGCGGCTGACAACTTCCACCCTACTGCGTTGCACTCGGCGAAGAACGTAGTCGGTGGCAACTTTCAGGGCACCACCTTCGACGAAGTCGGAGCGGCCTCCATGGAAGTCGCGCCTGACATGCAGTTTATCCCGGTGCACCAGGGACGTAGCCTGGCTTGCGCTGGCGCGCGTCGGGTGAACGATGACCGTATGTTCCTGCGTATCCAGCATCAGGTGCTACCGAACCTGAGCTTGCATGCTTACACCTCCGAGGACGGCTCGCAGAAAAAACTCTTCAGTCGTTTTCACATCATTCGTTGGACAGTACCGGTCGATGATGAGAATTCCAAGATGATCGGCTGGCGAGTCATGGGGCCTGGTATCGACACACGTGGGGTCGGTAACAAGGAAATGGTTGGTTACGAGACCATTGACTTCCTGGAAGGCCAGGTGGCCATGCGCCGACCTGAGCGGTTCGGCAAGTACAAGCTCGAAGACCTTCCACCTATCCCGACCAATCATCGTGAGCGTCACGACTACAAGGACGCCCAGTACGCGCCGGGCGACTACGAAGCGATCATCAGCCAGCGGCCAATCGCGGTGCATGCGTTGGAGAATCCAACCAAGTTCGATGCGGGTCTGTATGCCTTCCGAAAAATGTTGCGGGACGCTGTACGCGGGACCAACCCAAGCGCCAGTGCTCAGGGCTTCGCCCAATGGCTGCGCGATCTGAATGGTGAGCCAAACAGCTATTGCACTGGCAACGTATTCAACATGCCCATCGCCGAAACGACGGAGAAGGAAGTTGCCAATCGTCGACGCCTGGCGCGTGAAGCGGTCGCAATCCTGACCAAAGCCGATGGCCTCAAAGGCAAAGAGCGCGAGGTATTCGTGCGCGAGCAGTTTGAGGCCCTCGAACAGAGTTTCAAACCACAATAATAAAAACGAGGCGCCCCGTTCCACGCAAGCGGGGCGTCTGCCGGGTGAGAGGTATGAACGATGACATCTCTACAACAGCCTGCTGTCACCACTCTGGAACTGGTCCTACGCCGTGTGACGCTAGAGGCTAAAGGCATTAACTCTTACGAGTTGGTTGATCCGAAGGGCCTGGAATTGCCGCCATTCACTGCCGGTTCACACATCGACATCCATCTCCCCAACGGCTTGGTGCGGCAATACTCCCTGAGTAATTCCCCTCGGGAACAGCATCGTTACGTCATTGGTGTGTTGCGCGATCCCAATGGCAGTGGCGGCTCTGCTGCCATGCATCAACTGCATGTTGGGGAGCGGGTGCGCGTGAGTGTCCCACGAAACAATTTTGAGCTTCATCCTGGAGCCGACAAGTCGATCTTGCTGGCCGGTGGCATTGGCGTAACTCCAATGAAATCGATGATGCACGCGTTGCAGGAACAGGGCGCCGAATATGAGCTTCACTACTGCTGCAAGGGCCCGGAATTCGCCGCGTTTTCCGAAGAAATGCAGGCTCTGATCAAGCAAGGGAGGGTGCACTTGCATTTCGATGGTGGCGATCCATCCCAGAGCTTCGATATCAAAACCTTTCTGAAAGACGCTCCTGACGGCTGCCATGTCTACTACTGTGGCCCGGGCGGATTCATGGAGGCCTGCAAAAACGCCGCCGCGCATTGGCCGAGCGGAACCGTTCACTTCGAACACTTCAAGGCGCCGGTCAAACCTGCTGCGCCTTCGACTTCTAGTCCGGATCTGGCTGAGGGGTTCGTCGCCAAAATCGCCAGCAGCGGCGAAGAGATCCTGGTGAAGCCTGAAGAGAGCCTGGCGCAAGTGCTTCAGGACGCCGGATACCCGGTAGAGACCTCGTGCCAGTCTGGCCTGTGCGGTACTTGCAAGGTGCGGTATCTGGAAGGCGAGGTTGACCATCAGGACTACATTCTTGACGACGCCGAGAAAGGTCAGTACCTCACTACCTGCGTGTCGCGAGCTAAGTCAAAGTTTCTGGTGCTCGACCTGTAAGGTCAGGTGGAAACTCATGAATCTGAGAAGACTTGAAAGCTTTCTCGCGACGGCCGACACGGGCTCAGTGTCAGCCGCTGCCAGGAAACTGGGGATTGGTCAGCCTGCTGTCAGCAAGCATCTGATCGCTCTGGAGAAGGATTTTGGCGTTGACCTCTTCACTCGCAAGTCCGACCCGGCAGGCCTTACTGTCGCAGGCCAGCGACTGCTGCCGATCGCGCGTGAAATCGTCCAGTCATTGATCAACGCTCAAACGTTATTACGACGTTATAAATGAAGCGTCTTACCGTCTTACCGTTGCCAGGTAAGTTTTGCCCCGGCCGATAAACTGGCCGGGGTTTTTTTACCTGCGGCGTGTTGGATGCAGCAGTGAACCCGGTCGTCATGCTCAAGATCTATATCGCCGGTTATCTCCACCGCAGTCGACGTTGCAGAAACTCACTCCAACGCCACCCAGTGGTCGGTCGCCACTGCGGCAAACCGCTGGGCAGGTGCCACGAAACCGGCCTGCTTGATCGGGTCGGGACGCTCCAGCTCCTTAAGCAGACTTTTGAAGTCGCGGCGCCGATCGACTTGAGGCACGGGCACGGCGGCGAGCAGGCGCCGGGTGTAAGGGTGCTGCGGATTGTGCAGCACCTGGTCACGCGCACCGATCTCGACGATGCGGCCACCGTACATCACCGCCACCCGGTGGCAGATGCGTTCCACTACGGCCATGTCGTGGGAGATGAACAGGTAACTCAACCCATGCTCGGCGCGCAGTCGCTCCAGCAGGTCCAGCACCTGGGCCTGGACCGAAACATCCAGCGCCGACACTGACTCATCGGCAATGATGACTTTTGGATTGAGCGCCAGCGCGCGGGCAATGCAGATTCGTTGGCGCTGACCACCGGAAAACTGATGGGGATAGCGCTCCATGGCCTCGCGCGGCAAGTCCACCTGTTGCAACAGTTGCGCGACACGCTCGCGGCGCTCGGACTCGGCCATGCGATCGTGGATCAGTAGCGGCTCGCCCACCAGATCGAAGATGGTCTTGCGCGGGTTAAGCGCAGCGTAGGGGTCCTGAAACACCATCTGCACGTCACGTCGCACTCGTTGCAGCGCATCGCCCTGCAGCCCGTTGAGTTCTTGGCCCAGCAGCTTGACGCTGCCTTGATAACTCAGCATGTTCATCAACGCCTTGCCGGTGGTTGATTTCCCGCAACCGCTTTCGCCCACCAGTCCCAGCGTTTCGCCCTCACGCAACTCGAAGCTCACGCCTTCCACCGCATGCACCGTGCGCGGGGTTTCGAACCAGCCGTGGCGCAAGGCAAACCGCACGCTCAAGTCCTGCACCGTCAGCACCACCGGTTGCTCATTCATTACCGCCGGGGGCGGGGCAGTACCGAGGACGGGCACGGCGGCCAATAGTTTGCGGGTGTAGGGTGCCTGGGCGTTGGTGAACACTTGATGCAGACTGCCGCGCTCTTCCATGCGGCCCTGATTCATCACCACCACCTCGTCCGCCATTTCGGCGACCACGCCCATGTCGTGGGTGATCAGTAACAGGCTGGTCGCGAACTGCTGCTGCAACTCGCGCATCAGTTCCAGAATTTGCGCCTGAATGGTCACGTCCAGTGCGGTGGTCGGTTCATCGGCGATCAGCACCTGCGGCTGGCACAGCATGGCCATCGCGATCATCACCCGCTGGCGCATGCCGCCGGACAACTCATGGGGATACTGCGTCAGGCGCTTGTCGACCTGGGGCATGCGCACGGCGTCGAGCATGGCCCGGCAGCGCTGACGTACTTCATCGCGGCTCAAGGCCTCGTGGCGGCGCAGCGTTTCGGCCAATTGCTGGCCCACGGTCAGCAGCGGGTTGAGGGAGGTCATCGGCTCCTGAAAGATCATGCCAATACGCTTGCCGCGCAGACGTTGCAATTCACGTTCGGGCTGACTCAGCAGGTCGCGACCATCGAACAGAATGACGCCACTCGGGACACTGGCAGCCTTGGGCAGCAGACCCATGATGGCCAGCGACGACAGCGATTTGCCGCTGCCCGATTCGCCTGCAATGCACAGGGTTCGGCCCGGATGCAGCGCGAAGCTCAGCTCATCGACCACTCGACGGCGCGAGGCACCACCGCCGACATCAATGCTCAGCCGTTCCACCGACAGGCTGGGCTGATCGTTTTTCGTCACTGGAACACCACCTTGGGAAAGTAGAACGACACGACCCAGTTCGGCAGGTCGACGATCTCGCTGATACGCAGATCGCCGCACACCGAGCACAGCATGTAAGCCTGCTCGGCGGGCATGCCGTGCTCGCGGCACAACCAATCGATGGTGTTGGCAACGGCCTGGCGCGCGGCCTGCATCAGGTCCGGACCGATGCCCGTAAAGGCTTCGTAGCCGGCGCTGTCCAGATGACGGGTGACCGGCCCAGGGGTGCTGAAGCGCGGCGTAGCCAGCGGCGTCTGCTTGATCAGGTCAAGCTTGACCACCACGTCCATGGCGCTCTCTATCGCGGTGCCACAGACCTCGCCATCGCCTTGTGCGGCGTGGGTGTCGCCGATGGAAAACAGCGCGCCTGCGACTTCCACCGGCAGGTACAACACGCTGCCTGCGGCCAGGTCGCGAATATCGAGGTTACCGCCCACTCGCCGTGGCGGCACGATCGAATGCAGCCCGGCTTCGGCGGGCGCCACGCCAATGGTGCCGGCAAACGGCTTGAGCGGCACTTTGGCGAAGTCACCGAAGGCGGCGGGCGCGAGCGACTGCGTATCGTAATGCCACAGCGCCAGGGCAGGGGCCTGGAACTGATCGGCCAGCAGGCCGAAGCCGGGGATGTTCGCGGTCCAGCCGAAGCCGCCCGGCGTGAAGCTGTCCAGGGTGATTTTGAGCACATCGCCAGGCTCGGCGCCCTCGATGTAGATCGGCCCGGTCACGGGGTTGATCTGGTCGAAGGGCATCACGCTGACGTCGGCCACCTGCGACTGTGCAGTGAAGTAGCCGTTGGACGAATCCCGGCAGTTCATCTGCAGGGTGGTGCCGGGCGCAACACGCTCGGCAGGGGTGAAGCTGTGGTCCCAGCCGAAGTGACTGTTGACGCTGTGAATCGTCTTGACCAGGCAGTTCTGGCACATGGGCGAATTCCTCGTTGCAATGGGATCGATGGCCGGTGTCGCGACGGTTACGCGACACAGGTCAGGGCGTGTTACTTCACCCAGATGTAGTCATAGTTGACCGGCACATGAACCGGGTCGACGTACAGCGCATCGTCGCCACCCATGCGCTTGGAACGCACGGTGAAGCGTTGCTCGTTGAAGATTGGCACCCACGGCGCATCGGCCATGGCATCGGTGAAGATCTTCTTCCAGGCTTCGGTACGCGCCGCCTGTTGCTCCGGCGCGGCCATTGCATCGGCCTTGGCGGCACGTTCATCCAGCGCCTTGTTGCAGTACAGCGCCCAGTTCCAGCCGCCTTCCACTGCACCGGTACAACCAAGAATCGGCCCGTAGAAGTTCGACGGATCCGGGAAGTCGGCGATCCACGCCATCCCACCGGACCACACCATCGGCGCCTGATCCTTGGAGCTGCCAGCGGCGATCACGTTGGCCTGGGCCAGCGATTTGATCTGCACGCGCACGCCGACCTTGGCCAGGTCCTGCTGGATCGACTGGGCGATGCGCGGCTGAGGATCGGTGTTCATCACGTACAGTTCGGTGTCGAAACCCTTGGCCAGACCTGCATCGGCGAGCAGCTTTTTAGCCCCTTCGACATCGTACGGCAGACCTTTGTATTGCGTGTCATAGCCTGGCATCGCCGGTGGCAGGGGCTGATTGGCGGGCACGGCGCGGCCATTGATGATGCGCACGATGCGCTCTTTGCTGATGGCCATGTTGATGGCCTGCCGGACCTTGAGGTTGTCGAACGGGGGCAGGGTGGTTTTCAACGTCACGTAGCCGGTCTGCAGCTGGTTGCCGGTGACCAGCAACTGTTTGGATGCCGGGTCGTTCTTGAACTGCAGAAACTGCGCGGGCGGTACACCGTCGCCGGCGATGTCGACTTCCCCTTTGTTCAGCCGCAGCAGCGCAACGGTCGGGTCCTGGCCGATTTCGAAGGTGATTTTGTCGACGTAGGGCAGGCCCTTCTGAAAGTAGTTTGGGTTTTTCACCAGCTCGAGTTTTTGCCCCAGCTTCCATTCGGCCAGGCTGAACGCGCCGCTGCCCATCGGGTGTTTGCCGAAGTCGGCGCCCCATTGCTCCACTGCTTCTTTGGGCACGACCGAGGCGAAGTTGATCGCCATGATGTGCAGGAAGGTGGCATTCGGCGCGCTGAGGGTGATCGTCAGGTGCTGATCGTCGATGACCTTGATCCCGCTCAGGGTCTGCGACTTGCCCGCGGTCATGTCGTCATAGCCGACGATCGAACTGAAGAACCCGGCGCCGGGGCTCTGCGTCTTGGGATTGACGGTGCGCTCCAGCGAGTACTTGACGTCCTCCGCCACCAATTCCCGACCGTTCTGAAACTTCACCCCTTTGACCAGCGTGAAGCTGTAGACCGTGCCGTCCGCCGACACGCTGTAGTCCTGGGCCAGGCTTTTGACCAGTTCGGTGGTGCCTGGCTTGTAGTCCATCAGCCGAGCGAACAGGCTCTTGATCATCGACCAGTTCTGCCAGTCGTAGCCGATCGCCGGGTCCAGCGTCGCGACATCGTTCTGGTAGGTCACCACCACATTGCCGCCGCTCTTGGGCGTCTCGGCCCACAGCGGCGTAGTGAACAGCGTGGCCGCCACGGCCAGGGTCAGCGCTTTGATCTTCATTCTTGTACCCCGTTATGTTGATGAATTCAGTGCTGCTTGATGTCGATGCGCGGGTCCACGAGCGGTATCACCAGATCCGCCAGCAGGTTGCCCAGAACGATGGCCACCGCCGAGAGCGTGGTTACGCCGACGATCACCGGAATGTCGACTTGCTGGATGGACTGCCAGGCCAGTTGACCGATGCCAGGCCAGCCGAAGACCGACTCGACCACCACCAGCCCGCCCATGAACACGCCGATGTCGATGCCGATCATGGGGATCACCGGAACGATGGCGTTGGGCAGCACGTGCACAAAGATCACCCGGGCGCGGCTCAGACCCTTGGCCCGGGCGGTGCGGATGAAATCCTGATGCAGCACTTCGATCATCGAGGAGCGCACCATGCGCGAATACCAACCGCTGCCGAGCAGGCCCAGGGTCAGCGCCGGCAGCATCAGATGACTCGCACCGCCATAGCCGCCCAGCGGGAACCAGCCCAATTGCACCGCGAAGAAATACAGGAACAACATGGCGGCGATGAATTGCGGTGCCGACACGCCAACGAAGGAAAACGCCATCAGCAATTTGTCAGCGAAACTGTCGCGCTTGAGTGCGGCCAGCATGCCCAGGCTGATGCCGATCAACAGCTCGAAACCGATACCGGCCGCCATCAGCTCCAGAGAGGGCTGCAGGCGTGCGCCGATCAATTCGCTCACGTTGGTGCGCTGAATGTAGGAACGGCCCAGATCGCCCTGAAGCAGATGGCCCAGATAACCGACGTATTGTTGGTAGAACGGCTGATCCAGCCCCAGTTGCGCACGGATCGCCGCCACCACTTCAGGGGATGCGCTACGTCCGGCGATCTGTCGGGCAGGGTCGGCCGGCAGCAGGAACAGCAACAGGTAGGTGATGAACGTCACCCCGAGCAGTATCAGCAGGGCGTAGCCGACACGGCGGCAAATGAACGGCAGCATCAGCGGCGCCCCTTGAGTGTGGGGTCGAGTTCGTCGCGCAGGGCGTCGCCGACCAGGTTGAACGCCAGGGACAGCAGGATGATCGCCGCACCCGGAATGAACACCAGCCACGGCGCGGAAGTGAAGTACGTCTGGCTTTCGAAAATGATGTTGCCCCAGCTCGGCGTGGGGGGCTGCACGCCCACGCCCAGATACGACAGGGTGGCCTCCAGCAGCACGGTGGTGGAAATGCCCAGCGTCGCCCACACCAG
Source organism: Pseudomonas sp. (assembly GCF_050739935.1). GTDB lineage: Bacteria > Pseudomonadota > Gammaproteobacteria > Pseudomonadales > Pseudomonadaceae > Aquipseudomonas. Next base: position 21,382 of record NZ_JBOICF010000010.1, read on the forward strand.
AATCGTCGGCAGCAGGTGCGGCAGCAGATGCGAGAACAGGATGCGCAGTGAACTGGCACCCAGCGTACGCTCGACGGCGACGAAATCCCGGGCGCTGAGCGCGACGGTTTCGGCATGGATGACGCGGGCGATCTGCACCCAGTTGACCATGGCGATGACCATCGCGACGATCCATACGCTGGGCTGGAAGATCGCCGAGAGCGCAATCGCCAGCAGCAGAGCGGGGAAAGCCATCATCAGGTCGGTCAGGCGCATCAGCACGCTGCCGGTCCAGCCGCGTACGAAGCCTGCGGTGAGCCCCACCAGGGTGCCGATCAGGATCGCCAGACCGTTGGCCAGCACTCCGATGAACAACGAGGTACGCGCGCCGAAGATCAGCCGCGAGAGCAGGTCGCGGCCGAGCAGGTCAGTGCCCATCCAGTAAGGGCCGGCGGGGGCCAGGGGTGCGCCTTCCATCGACAGGCCTTCGACGAACTGTTCATCGGGGTCGAACGGACTGAGCCAGGGCGCCAGCGCCGCCAGTGCCACCACGGCAATGATGAATAGCAGCGCAAGCGCCACGGCCGGTCGGCGTAACAGCGCCTTGAGCGTGCTCATGCGCGGCCCTCGTCCCGCGTCGCAAGAATATCGACGCACAGCGCTTCGACGGGACGGTTGAGTTGCATCGACAGGCTGCGCAGGCGCTCGTAGGCGCTCGCCTCATCAATGCGCTGCGTCACCATCAGCCGCGCAAGTGCCTGTCCCAGCAAGGGGCGCAGGGCCAGGCGCTGCTGCAACGCGGCAAGCTGTTCGGCATCGGCCCGCTGTCGGTCACGCAGCCCGACCGCCATCATCAGCGTGGTGTACACTGAGCCCTGACTGATGGGTTTGTTGAGCAAAGCGGTGGCGCCAAGTTCCAGAGCGCGCTGGATTTGCGACAGCGTTTCGTGGGCAGTGAGCGCGACGATGGGAATGCCCGCAGCGTTGAGCGCCTGCACGGTCACGGGGCTGGCAAAATGTTCGATCTCGATGATGGCCGCGAAGCAACTGCGGGTGTCACACGGCGCGTCGCGATGCAGTGCCTGCGCCTGGATTCCCAGACGCTGCAGGCTTTTACCGAGGTTGGCCTGGCTACGCTCGTCGCAGTCGATCAACAGCAGGCAGCCTTGATCCAGGGCCGGAAATGCTCGTGCTTTCATTTGACGATCCTCAAGCGTGGCGCTGCGGGGGCGTGTCGGTCGACCACGCTGGCGCGTAGATCCGTAACGGTCAGATAAGGGTCGGCCGCCAGCGGCGCAGGGGCCGAATGCAGAATGTGGAAGCGCCCCTCGCGCAGCTCGGCGATATGGCTGGGCAGGGCGCTGTGGTGATTGCGCGTTGACAGGCTCAGCGAGCCGAGGATGCTGTCTACCGGATGGCTGAACAGGTGCTCGCAGACGGCTGTCGGCGAGCAATCCCCGCAGGCCCGCAAAGCCTCGGCGAACAGCCACAACGCCGAGTAGGCGCTGGTGTAGTAATGCGAGCATATGCGTGGGCCATGGCGCTGCTGCTGTTGGCAGAAAACTGGATTCAGGGCCTCGAAGAACGGCCCGCACGACAACAGGCGCAACGCATGCATCGGCCCTACGGCGTCGAGTTCGGCTTCGGTCAGGTTGCAACTGAGCACCGGCAGATGCAGGCCGTGCGCGGCGCAGGCGCGGTCCAGTTGTTGGAGGAAGGCGTAGGACGACTCGCCCACCAGATTGTTGAGCACGAACGACGGTCGTTCCTGCATGAGGGTTTCGATCAGCACTTCGAAGCCGGTCGCGCCCAAATGGCAGTATTTTTCGCTCAGGACATCGGCCCCGTTCGCTTCGAGCATCTCCCGCGCTATGCGGTTGCTCTCCCAGCCCCACACATAGTTGGAGCCGAGCAGGAAGGCCCGCCGTCCGAAGTGATTCAGGGCGTAGTGCAGCAAAGGCAGCAGCGTCTGATTGGGGCAGCCACCGAGATACAGCACGCTCTCACTGCTCTCGTAGCCTTCGTAGGGGCTGGAATACCAGAGCAACGCGCCGTGCTGCTCCAGGTCTGGAATGATCTCTTTGCGGCTCGCCGAAAGCGTGGTGCCGAAGATGTGCCTGACTCCGGCACCGAGCAACTGCACGATACCGCTACTATAGGCCGCCGGGTCGCCCTTGGGGTCGACGCAGATCGCCTCGAGGCGGAAACCGCAGCGCTCATCGGCGTTAATCTCGGCCAGCGCATCCTGCAGCCCATGCAGTGCGCTGGCGCCCATGCGCCGATAGGTGCCTTCGGTGGAGAGTAAGAAGCCGACGGAGACGGCAGGGCGTGCATCGAGCATGAATTTCATCCAAAAAAAAACCTGATCGACCCGGCAAAAGGTTGATCAGGCTTCGATACCTGGCGCACTCGAGGGCGCATGTGTGGGCGAGACTTAAGGAGCAGGCTCCGGCTTGCCATTATGGCAATACTCATGAAATAAGCGTGCCAACTGTAAAACCTGCTCCGGGTCGCGGTGTTCAGGTGCGTGTCAGGTTTTAAGTGCGCTGCGTTGGGGCGGATCTTCCCGCCGGGCCCCAAAGCGGAGCAGGGCAGGTAACAGTGACAACGTCACGACGCGCTTGAGTCAGGAAACCTTGATAACCACTTTGCCGAAGGCGCCTCGGGCCAAATGCTCGAACGCCTTGCGGGCGTCTTCGAACGAATAGGTCTGATCAATCACCGGGCGGATCTCGTGTTTGTTCAGGAATTCGTTCATACGATCAAACGCCGAGCGAGGCGCTACCGCGATGCCACGAATGGTGGTCTGACGGAAGATCAACGGCATCAGGCTAAGCGTGGTGGTCTGCCCGGTCAGAAAGCCGATTTGTGCGATCTTGCCGGCGGCCTTGGTTGCGAGGATGGACTGGTTCAAGCCTTCGCCACCGGCCACATCCAGAAGCAGGTCTACGCCTTTGCCATCGGTGAGTTTCAGAACTTCCTCTTCCCAGCGCGGCGAGGTCCGATAGTTGATGCCCGCCACTGCGCCGAGCTTTTTCACCGCCTCAAGATTGGCGTCGTTGCTGGAGGTGACGATCACCTTGGCGCCAAGCGCGGTGGCCAGCTGCACGGCGAAAATCGAGACACCGCCTGTACCCTGCACGAGAACGGTTTGGCCCGGTTGGATTTGGCCGTAGTCGACCAGTGAGTACCACGCGGTCAGCGCCGCAATCGGCAATGTGGCGGCTTCTTCGTCGGACATATTGGCTGGCGCACGCACAGCACTTTCTTCGTGAATGATCATGTACTCGGCCAGGCCGCCTGGCAGCGGCATGCCGAAGCAGTAGGCAGGCTCGTCCGGCGCTGGCTCACCCTCTATCCAACGCGAGTAGAGGTGCGAGTTCACACGGTCACCGACCTGGAATCGGCTTACGCCTTCACCCACGGCGACGACCGTGCCCGAGGCATCGCTGACCGGGATCAATGGTTTGGGCACCAGATCGGGTTCGTAGAAACCATCGACGATGGCTTTGTCGCGAAAATTCAGGGAAACCGCGCCGATCTTTACCAGCAGTTCGCCAGCCTTGGGTTCCGGCGTAGCTGTTTGGCCAAGGGCCAGGTTATCGAGACCGAAATCGTGCAGAAGCCAGGCTTTCATGTGTCTATCTCCAGTTGGATTAGTTACTGGTGACATTCTTCCCAAGCGCGGCTCGTCGATAAATGCCCAGGCCGGCACAGCATTGTTATTTTTGAAGGCAACAATCAGAGTAGGCGCTTGCACTTAAGCAGCAACAAAAAGCACAAGTGAGAAGGCGCGATGGAACTACTCCAGTCTATGCAGGTGTTCGCCAGATTGGCCGAACTGGGCAGCTTCACCCGCGTGGCGGACGCGATGCAGATCGGTCGCCCGCAGGTAACCCGTGCGATACAGGAGTTGGAAACCTCGCTTGGCGTACGTTTGTTTCAGCGCACCACCCGTTCGGTGAGACTCACCTCGGAAGGAGAGCAATTCTACGAGCGCGTCAAAACGATTCTCGGTGAGGTAGCGAATGCCACGGCGATGTTCGCGTCGCCACGTTCAAGCTTGCGTGGTCGATTACGGGTCGACATCCCTACCGCCTTTTCGCAGCCTGGGCTTATCGAAAGCTTGCGAGCGTTTACCAAACTCTTCCCTGCAATAGAACTGGCGCTGGGGGTGACCGATCGAACCGTCGATCTGGTCGCCGAGGGTGTGGACTGCGCGCTGCGCATCGGCGAGTTACCCAGTTCAAGCCTCATAGCCCGTCGCATCGGTATGGCGACCATGGTCACCTGCGCTGCGCCGCGATACCTGGAGGAACATGGCGAACCCAAGAGCCTGGAGGATCTAAGTGCGCACAGTGGCGTGACCTTTCTCTCAGGCCAGAATCAGCGCCCGCGGGCCTGGCGATTTATGGAAGGCGGTCGCGAGCAATCTCACGTCAGTCGCCAAGGCATCACCGTCAACGAGTCCAACGCCTATGTCGAGTGTGGCGTTGCGGGCTTCGGCATTCTCCAGGCCCCCGGCATAACGCTGGATCGTTTTCTGGCGGATGGAACGTTGGTTGAGGTGCTGCGCGCCTATCGTCCGCCTCCGAGACCCGTGTCAGTGCTGTATCCCAGCCGCTCGCATCTGGCGCCGCAGGTCGAGGTCTTTGTTGATTGGGTGAGCGAGGAATTCCCTAAACTCTATGGACGCTGGCTGGAGAGTTAGAACGTGCCTTGGAAGGTATTTTGGCAAGTGTCTACAAGGTAAAAGGAATCTCAAACAGCGACCGATGTTTCGTGCAGCACTTGGTCTAAAAATCGTGCACCGTCAATCAACTCTAGGGCAAGGCCTTGAGCTGATGCGGTCCTCACCACTTCTCGACCGCCAGCCTGAAATGTAGATGTTGTCCGATAGACGGAGCCTCTCCGACTTCGTGATGCACCCAGATGCTCATGAGATACCTAACTAACTATAAGTAGGTGCCACAAGAGGCGTGGGGGTTTTGCCACTTGCGTCACAGGATTCCGTATCCATGCATAACTCCTTAAGCAAGTTGAGTGTCACGACCGAGCACGAAATGAGTCGCGGGGGGAAGCGACAGAGCCTTGGCAGAGCTTAGAAAGACTTTGGCAGCGAGTCCATGGTCCGTTCGCTGGCGCTGCTGAATTGTAGAGTAGGGAACGTCTTTATATGGCGTTCAGCCTCGGCACTTCCGACACAATCGTGACCCAATACGAGGTGGCGCTTCAGAAGGTCCGAGGTGACGGCACCTATGACGCCATTATGAAAAAAAATGGCCAGCTGAAGCCGAACACCTCTTCGAGTAAGGCGGGAAGGGCCGCTTTGATATTGTGCCGCTGTTGATTTGACGAACGATGGAGTCCGCAGCTTTAAACCGTGGACAGACCCCTGAAGGTCTGCAGGATCGGCATGTGTGCCGGCCGCAATGGGGATTACTGGCGGTCCTATCTGACCCAACTTCCTTCACCGGGTTGTGTCTGACTGCTATGGGCATACTGTCCGCGCGGGGTTTCAATCAGAGGTTCACTATGAGCGGCCGTCGTTTGTGCAGATTTATGTCTATAACAGCTCTCCTGGTGATCCCCAGCGTAGCGCTGAGTGAGAATGCATGTGTTCACCTTACGGCAACCGGCAATGCCGAATACCCTCCCTATTTGTGGCGAGACCCGCACAATCCCAATCGACTCATTGGTGCCAATGCCGACTTGATCAAACATTTAGGCACGCTTCTGGGGTTACAAATCGAAGTCATTTACGCAGGGCCATGGTCACGAGCGCAGGAGCAGGTGAGATCGGGTCGGATTGATATGCTAGCCGGATATTTTCTTACTACAGATCGTGAGCGGACTTTGAATTTTGTGAAGCCACCGTTTCTTTTTACGTCAAGCATGATTTGGGTAAGGAAAAGCGAAACATTCCAGTATCGCGAATGGTCCGATTTGATCGGACGCAATGGCGGAACTTTGGTCGGCAACAGCTACGGTCAGGCATTTGACGATTACGCTAAGGCGAACCTGTCGCTTGAGGCTGTGCCTACGGCCAGCCAGGCGTTCCAAAAGCTCACACTCAAACGCAATGACTTTGTGATATTCGAGCAATTTCCAGGGATGGCGTTAACTAAAAAATTAGGGGTCGAGGCCGCAGTCGAGGCACTTGAACCGCCGATCAGTAGCGAGGGACTATATCTGGCGCTTTCACCCAATTCTCTATGCATCCATCAGTCATTACGAGATCAAATAACCGATGAGATGAAGAAAATAGTATCAAGTCCCCTGCCTCAAGCCCTTGTAAAGTCTAATTTGGAGCTTTGGAATTCACAGCAGCGGGATGGGTTAAATCCGTGAGATACGGGCCGATGCCAGAGAGATAAAAGTGGCTCATCCGATACGAATCACTCGCTGGAGCGGCTGTTCTGCCCTGGAGCGGTGGGGACGCCCGGATGAGAATGCACCTGCTGGCCGGTTGGATTTTTGATCTGGATGATGTTTCCGTATTGCCAGCCATTCGCTTTGGGATCGGGTGCGGGAGTTAGGATGTCTGCCCGTTGTGCTTTGATAGCAGCGGCATCGAGGTCTAGCCGTTGGTTGCGTTGCTCCAACATCGCTGGGTCCGACTGACCGTCTGCGGTGAAACCCATCATGAGTTGCGGCACGCCAAGCGGGAGCCGCTTGTCCTGATCGGTATGCCAGGTATGCCAAGTCTTCCCATAGGTATGTGCCAAGCGCTCCATTAGTGCGTGTTCGGCAGGCGCGGGAATTCCGGGCGCAACCAGTTGCCCGGATGACACCTCATAGCCGTGGCTGTGCCACATTGCTTTCTCGGTGTCAGGTAGAGAAGAGAATAATCGCTCGTCGATGATGTACTCGACACCCATGATCTTGGCGCTTTTAGTATTGCCGTCAAAGATCACACACTGGATGACATCGTCATTAAGGATGGAACAATAGTGGTGCGCTTCCATCTGCGCCCGTGGATGACCATTGTAGAAATGAAAGCCATCCAGGTAGGCATTAAGTGCATCCAGCGGCGGTTTCGCTTGAAGAGTCGCTGCGCCCGCTTCAAGAATTTTCGTGCCTGCCGATTCTGGCTTACCGGGGGCGTTTACGGGTGACTCGGTGGTGCCCGCGCATGCACATAGCATCCCGCACATAGCGGAAAGTGTTACCCGGTTTAAAAAATGATGAGGCATTACAGCGGATCCTTTGCTGTTGTAGAACTGACCGAAACGTGTTGCCGCTTCTCGTCTGTAGCTAAGTCCGACAGTTGCGGCCCCATTCAGGGCCGCAACCTTTCACCTTAATTAGCGGGGGTTTGGGCTGTCATCAAGCTCGGCATTGTCGACATCTACATCGGGCATCTCTTCTTGCAGAGGCGCCTCGTCATTCGTCTCCAGCGGAATCTGCCCCTCATTGTCTGGAAGCTCGTCCACACCGGGACTGTCACTTGGGTTCAGATCAGTGCGACCTGGAGATAGAGGATCGGTGGATTCCGGAGTTCGGTCACCACTGCCAGCGCCACCTTGAAGCCGTGTATCGATCATAAGTCCTCCTAACCAGCATTCTGCCGGTACGTGTCCATAGGAATCGCCTCACTCAGAGTTGTTCCAGGAGCAAGACTGACGGTAGCTGGCCGAGGTGCCAGATAACCAACGGCCGGAGTCAAACAAGCCCGATGGCATTTCGGGTAACCAGCCATGCGTCTCGCAAGACGCCGGCGCCATCTAATATGGGACGCCGCTACCTCCGTTTGTTTCGTAAAAGCGCATACGCACATCCTCCGATCACTAAGGTCGATGTAAGGGCCAGGAGCACGGAGGCCTTATGGGGTTCTTCACGCCACCCACCTTCCACCCGGCGCGTGCCGCCCGGCGGGGCAAACAGATTTCCGGAAGACGCGGCTGCCGCCGGACTGCGACGTATACCCCAGCGAGTAAACCATCCAACTACATGGTTAAAGCCGGGCACGAGGAGGTGCGATAGCCGGGCGACGCGGGCGGCGCCTCCGACCGTTGTGCTCGTACGTGGCGTGATGGCGCAATCCACCATCGCCTCGGCCACCAGATGAGGGTCATAGATTGGCGATGGAGGTTTGAGCGCATGGCCAGTGTAATTACCGCCGTCCCGAAAGCCTGGCGTGTCCATTACAGCGGGGTAGATATCGCAGACGTGGATATCAGGGAATTCGGTGAGCTCACCTCTCAGCGCCTCGGTCAGGCCCCGCAGGCCAAACTTGGCTGCCGAATAAGCCACTGCGTAGGGCTGGGCAACCCAGCTGCCCAACGACAACGTGTTGATCAGGATCCCGCTTCGCTGGGCCTTGAAATAGGGTAGGGCTACGTAGGCGCCACGCAGGTAGCCCAACAAATCGGTTTGGATGACCTGCTCATGCACTTGAAGTGGTGTGTCCTCAAAACTTCCAACGGCGCCTACACCCGCATTGTTAATCCAGATATCGATACGACCATTGCCGAATTCCGCAGCGCGCTCAGCGAGGTTTTTGATCTGCTCGCTGATCGTCACGTCCGTGGTCACCGCGACGGCATCGGCACCGCAATCGGTGCACTCATCGCGGACTTCGTAAAGCGCCTCCTCATCCCTGGCTGCCAGTACGAGGCGGGTGCCTTTGCGGGCGAACGCTTTTGCCGCGGCTCGACCGATGCCACTCGATGCGCCAGTAATCACGACGAGTCGCCCACGGAGCGGGCCTGCGTCGGATGCCGCAGGTTTATCAACATCCACACTTTGACGGGAAGGTAAATCGACAGAAGGGCTTGCGTCATCGCGACTAAGCGTTAGCGATTCGCCGCCCACCAGCGTAAGTGTGAGATCTTCGATAGTGCCGGCAAGGCGGTTTGGAAACACAGGCTCTCCTGCCATGTCGAGATCATCATAAATAAACTGTTGACCCTCCAGCCAGCCAACCGCAGTCAATAATTCAGGAGCCAGATAATATTTTCCATCGAGGAAAAAACCGCTAAATGGATGTGTGTCGCCCAAACGCTCTACGAAATAGCGCTCGCCTGGTTTCATGCCTGTTTTAGAGTCGATCATGACGGGGCCTCCAATGGCTGGTCTTGCCATAGAGGAAGCGTCATCGAGAAATGTTCCATCGTACTGACCAAGCGACCACTGGGGTTATATGGCACCGAAGACGGAAAGTTGTTAATGATGTCGATCGTTATCGATGTGGATCATCCTTGCTTTCGCCATGAGGGGTTGCTTCGGGTCCAATCCCGCCGCTGCCGCCCCCCTGTCCGCCCTTACCAGCGCGTTGTTTAACACTTTCCTTTTCTGCCTTTTCTCCTTTTCCTGCTCGCGCGGAGCCAGGGCGTGTCGGCCCCTGCTTTGGGATCGATAGATGAGCGGGTACCGGTTCCAAATCGAGCACGGCGCGGATAAAGTCACGTAGAGAAATGACAAGCGCCCCTGTATGAATAGTGCGGCCCGCTACCAGTTCCGAGGCCGCGCTTGCCGCTAGCATCACCTGTTCCTCAGTACCCAGAAGGATAACGTCGGAGAGTGCCGCTTCAACGGCGTCTCGTATACGCCGTGATCGATCGCCGCCTGGCGATTCGCTATTGGTGAGTGGGGCAATTTCCAATTCGATGGAAGCATCGATCTCAGCTTCAAGCGCTTCTGCAACCGGGTCGGGTTGCTGACTTAGCCGCAGATCACGCAAATGAGCAGGATCAACTTTAAGGTTACCGGTAAAAGAGCCGCCCAACGTCTTGTAGGCCGCTATAAGGGTGCGCAAGCGTTCGTTTATCTGTCGATTTTCACGCTCGCGCCGCTGCTGAATCGTCTGCATGACGAGCAAGCGAATCCCAACCCCGATGACCGTGATCACGATCAGTCCCAATAACGTCGAAAGGATGCCCCCCCAAGAACTGAAATCCAGGTTACGCATACACAGGCTCCATAGAAGCGAACATAAAATCCTCTGAACAGACCGGGGACGATCATCGACCCCACCCCATGCTTGCCTACAAACGTGTATTGGTAAACCTTAAATTGATATGCACTGAAAGTTGATTGGACACGGCCTTTCGTCTCATCCGCATGAACGACGCGATGGAGGAAAGCACCAATTGGCGAAGGCATAGACGTCGCCGAGTACCAGATAATACCGGCTTAAGGTTCGACGGTTGCTTCGGTCGAGGTTGTCACTATGTGAGTTAGAGTTCCGCGACGCTGCTCCTTGACTACGGCTGCCGGAACTGACGAGCAACGATACTTCATACCCTTCCTGACGGGCATGGTAGCAACACTTTCCATGCATTCGGCCCGAGTGGAATACGCTGCTGGCTGGCGCTCTTCCAAACACCCTTCAGACCCCGTACAAATGCTAATAACAACCGCGAAAACGCTCATCATTGCACACCTTCCTTTTGGCAAATCCGGAGAAACAGTTGTCGATTGCCAGGATTCTGCGGTGGCTAATGGCTCAATGCAATAAGCGAAAAGCGCTGATTATCGGAAATGCGGCCAACAGCCAGACGTAAGTTAGGATTAGCCTCCATAACTGTTTGATTTATGATAATTATCAAAGATTCGTACCCAATATGTTCTTCAAGTTAACGCGCTGCCTGACTGACTAGAATCGAAGTACTTGGTGCTCTGGTAAAGGGTATGAATAAAATAATAGTTTCTGAGTTCTATAGAAGTTAGCTATTGCCATTTTTGATACGCCAATTACATGGCATTCGCGCTCGTTTCAGACGCAACGAATTTGCTGAATTTCTGAGACTGAAATTCATTAACCCCAGTTTCGAGCATCAGAGAGCTCTCCGCTTGTCGCCTTTACTGCACCATCACGGACGCCTGCTGACCCAAGAACTGTAAGCCACCCAGATCTGGAGCATCATTCGATGAATAAATTATTTGCTACCTGTGCACTGGCCAGCTTTTTTTGCGCCGCTTCCATGACTGCCTTCGCCAGCGCAACCTCGCCTTCGGCGGGTACAACAACCGCCCCTTCCATGAACCACTCATCTTCGCAAACGGGTAGCGATTCCCGGACTCAGAGCAACGATCCTGCCAGCCAAGGCGGGGAGACGGGCTCGGACGCGGGTACAGGAACCAATGCGGCCGGTAGTGGAGATATGCCCAATGGTACAGGCGACTCAGGGGGCTCAGGCAGTTCAGGCACCGACAGCTCGGCTGGGAGCGGTTCAAGCGGTTCCTCCGGCGGCTCTGGCGCGGGAGGTGCCGGTAGTTGATGGATAAATCAACACATAAAAGCCTGGCTCCGCGCCGGGCTTTTTTCGAAGCTGAAAAAACTTAAATCTCCTATCGCTGAGTCTCAATAGGCAGGCCACGTAGTGGGTCAACTGATCCCGAACACGATGTTGAATCTTTTCTCGGGCTGAGCTGGCGCCAGTCCGCGAACCAATCCGTTCAACGTCTGGAGTTCGGCGTCCGAGGAGATGGTTGTAAGAGCACGAGCGAGGCATTTCAAGGGCTTCGGACAGCAGTGCCAACGATTCACGGGCGGTGGCTGATCGTTCAGCGCAGGAGCAGAAGGTCGGCAAGAAATCCCTGAAAAGCTGGCTTCGTGGAATACAAATCTAAATTGATCAATTTTGTTATGGAGAACGATTTGCATTTATAATACGTGAAAATTTTGTTAAGATCCGCGACCTCATGGCGCTTTGCTATGCGTAAAGGACAACGCTTTTTATTACCTGCAAAGAAGCCGAGCAGATCCTTAACCTCAGGAAGCATTCTTGATGCACCGCCCAGTTTTCTCGCTCTTGACCACCGCCATCGCCGTTGGCGTCAGTTCAGTATCTTTCGCCGCACCGGTACGCTTCGATATGCCGGCGCAGTCGCTTGCAACCTCGCTGACTCAGGTTGGAAATACGAGCGGCATACAGGTGGTTTACGACGCGCAAATGGTCGCTGGCAAACAGGCGCCGACGGTCCGGGGTGAACTTGAGCCTACCCAGGCACTGCAGCAACTTTTGGCCGGGACCGGCCTGGCAATCAGCATCGAAGGGAATACGGCGCGTGTCGTCCAGCCCGCCCAGGCTGGCCAAGGCCAGATTGCACTCGAGGGCGTGAACATCAATGCCGATTACGGAATTGCAGGTCAGGCAATCACCGAGAACTCGGGGTCCTACACCACCGGTTCAATGAATACTGCGACCAAGCTGCCGCTGTCTATTCGTGAAACGCCGCAGTCTGTCAGTGTCATCACGCGACAACGCATGGACGATCAGGGCATGAATGACCTGAACGACGTTGTGAAATACGCGCCAGGCGTGACGCTGCATAAAACAGCATCAGATCGTCAGGAGTTCCTGTCGCGCGGTTTCAAGATCGACAACATCATGTACGACGGCCTGCCGACGAGCATCAGCACCTACACGCAAGACGTGATTTCAGGTGCTGACCTGGCCATGTACGATCGCGTCGAGGTCGTGCGTGGCGCAACGGGCCTGATGACCGGCGCAGGCAGCCCCGCTGCGACATTGAACCTGGTACGCAAGCGTCCAACGGCAATTCCGCAGGTAAGCATTACCACCAGTGCGGGAAGCTGGGACCGTTATCGCACCGAGATTGATGCCTCGAACAAACTCAATGAGTCGGGCACCGTCCGTGGCCGTGTCGTCACTGCGTACGAGGACGACAAAAGCTTTTCCGACATCCGTGAGGATCAGCGCCAGACCTTCTACGGCATCCTGGAAGCCGACCTCAATGATTCCACGACCTGGACGATTGGCGCGTCGAAGCAACGCGATGACAACACTTCGGACTGGGGTGGACTGCCGAGCGGCCCGAATGGCGAGGACCTGCATCTCAAACGTTCGACGTTCCTCAGCAATGACTGGTCATACTGGAACAAGGACAACATCAGCCTATTCACGGACGTGACACATCGATTCGACAATGGCTGGTCCGCCAAGATCGCGGCGCAGAAAATCTGGGCCGAGGCAGACACCTTCTCAAGCTATATCGGCAACTATGACGGGTTGGGCTTCCAGCAGTATCACGGAAAATACCGAGACGATGACGATCAGACCAACGTGGATGCGTCCCTGACGGGGCCGTTCCAGCTGTTCGGCCGCGAGCATGAGCTGGTTGTGGGCGTCAGCCACCGCCAGGAGAAGTTTCACCAGTGGGGAGGGTGGACCGATGGCACGCCGATCGATATCTACAATCCGACCCATTCGCTGCCTAAACCTGACGTCGACACCAGCCTGTATGAAACACAGAATGCTGCCACCGAAGAGGGCGTATACGCTGCTGCGCGGCTGAACCCAATCGATCCGCTACACGTGATTCTCGGCAGCCGCGTGAGCTGGTATGACTACGACAACCTCAAAGGCAGCGGCGACTACAAAGTCGTCCGTGAAGTGACGCCCTATGCCGGTGTCATCTACGACCTGAACGACACGTATTCTGCGTATGCCAGTTACACGGAAATCTTCAAGCCGCAGAGCCAGCTGGATGCGTCAGGCAGCGTTCTTCAGCCGATGACCGGCAAGAACTACGAGCTGGGTCTGAAGGGTGAATATTTCAATGGCGCCCTCAATGCCTCGGTTGCGCTATTCGACATGGAACAGGAGAACCGCGCCTACTTGCTCGACAACCAGAACACGAGCAATTGCCCAGGCTTCCCGGCGACGAGTTGCTACGGTGCTGCCGGTAAGGTGAGAAGCCGAGGTATTGATACCGAATTGAGCGGGGCACTGACGCCTGATTGGCAATTTTCTGCTTCCTACACCTATGTCTTGAGCCAGTACGTAGAAGACGCGACCAAAAGCAACGAAGGCAAGCTTTTTGCCCCCGAGCAGCCCAAGCATCTGTTCAAGGCCGCAACCACCTACACGCTGCCTGGCGAACTGCACAAATGGCGAGTGGGTGCAGACGTCTTGGCTCAAAGCAAAACTTTCAATCGTGTCGGAACAGGTACCGCAGATCAGGACGCCTACGGCATCGTCGGTCTAATGGCAGGATACAAGCTGAACGAGCATTGGGATGGTCGAGTCAACGTCAACAACCTGTTCAATACTCGCTACTGGCAAGGCATTCCGAATGCGTCGGGAACGGGTGTCTATGGCGATCCGCGTAATTTGATGTTTTCGCTGAAGTGGTCGCTTTGATTGAGGCGTCCCTTCGGTCAGGACGCTATTTCCAAGTAACGCAAGTCGCCGGTGAGAGCCGGCGACTGCTTATTTTATAGACCGTGAGCGCAGCCTTCGTGGACTAAAGATTCCACAGGATGAGCGAACATTCGCGATCACCAGAGTGGCGAACGGTGTCATTCACGCACGGCCTCAACCGGAGTGGCTGTGTCCGAAAGACCGCTTTTGGCTGATGGATGTCACTGACGCCGCGCGCAGTGGTATTTCACCTGTGCCGTGTTCAGGCTCTCGTTTCACCCAATATCCTCCCCGCGTCTTTCGCGGGAGCTAAACCAAACACCCTTGCATAGTCGCGACTGAACTGCGTAGCACTTTCATAGCCAACTTCGAACGCGGCCGCCGTAACGCTCTTGGCGCTGGCGATGGAGCCACCGGTTATACCGGTCGCATGACCGTGCAACGGGCGAAAGATTTCGGTTGAGCAATCATTGGGAGGGCGTACCGTCGATGCTCTTGGCGAACCCTGCCGTCTGTTTTTGGCTACTGGTCGATATTCGTCAATGACAACTAAGGGCCGTCAGTTATTGCTCGCCAGTGGCTGCTTTCGAGCCAAAGCGGTCATCCGGCAAGTCATGAGGCCGACGCCAACAGGACTTAGACGGCTTCAGCTCTGCCGCAGAATTTGCATCAGCTGTCCAACAACGATGGCTTCGAGGGCACCTTCACTGGCACCCGCATCAAAACCAGCACAGCAAGCCGATTTATCACCATCGGTAACACGGTAAACGGCAATGACGCTGCCAGGCCCACATCCTGTGTGTCCACATAGAGAAAATCCGCCGTCGATTGAACCCATCATCACGCCTAGCCCATAGCCTGCGGTGATCCAGGGACGTCCAGGAATCGGGCCGCCCAACGTTCGTGCTGCCTGCATTTGCTCAAGCAAGCCCTTGGAGAGCAGATTTCCGGCTAAGAGTCGATCCAGAAAGAGTGCTGCTTGCGAAACGGGGCCGATCAGCAAGCCATGGTAGACCCACCCAGGGTCGTAATCAGAGGTGCTCCCAAGCACGCTCGTTCGTAGGTCTGTCCGTGTTTTCGCAAAACGAATGTCAGAAAGACCCAAAGGGATTACCGCTCGCTGATTCACTGCTTCCTCAAGCGTCAGGTCAGTCAGTTGTTCGATAAGCGTGCCGATAAGCAAGTAGCCAACATTGGAGTAGCGCCAGCTCGTACCGGGGCTGTATCGAAGGCGAAGACCGTCAAGACGTTGCATCATTTCATCTGCCGACCAGGCTGGCTCAGCATTCGCGACGGCGGCGTGATACTCCGCAAGTTCGCCGTAATCGGCCAAACCAGCCTCATGTCGCAGTAACTGGCGTAACGTGAAAGGCTGATCGAGAATTTCGGTGTCCAATCCAACACGCCTATCACGCACCAGTGAAAGTGCTGTCGCAGCCAGGACTGTTTTCGTGAAGCTCCACCAGGGAACCATCACTCCGGATGGCTCAGGTGTGGGTGGCTGATCATGTAACACGAGCGAGCTGAGCATTGGCGTCCTTGATGTGCTGGGTAGATCGACAGCTCGACAAGATATCCCAGCCACTCGCGAGAGTGAATTCAGCTGGCTGTGCTGACCTGCGTGACTGCTTCTGGCCCAGAGCGTGTAAAAACCCCTTCGCGAACCCTTGCTATGATTTCTGAGGATTTCATCGAAAGGCTCGCCCATGAAGCGTTTCATCCAAGGTGAACATCGAGGCCAAAGCACGTTGCTCCCCGAAAGCCCCGACGACTACGTCAGCGATACCAACCCGGTGCGCATAGTCGACGTCTTCGTCAACGAACTCGACCTGGTCAATTTGGGTTTCGACGGTGCTGTTCCTGCTGACACTGGCCGGCCTGCTTACCATCCTGAAGTCCTGCTGAAGATCTACATCTATGGCTATCTCAACCGCATCCAGTCGAGCCAACGCCTGGAGCGAGAAGCTCAACGCAACGTTGAGCTGATGTGGTTGACGGGTCGTTTGATGCCGGATTTCGAGACCATCGCTACCTTCCGAAAAGACAACAGCAAGGCTATCCGAGGCGTCTGTCGCCAGTTCGTAGTGCTGTGTCAGCAGCTGGGATTATTCGGTGAAAATCTGGTCGCCATTGATGGCAGCAAGTTTAAAGCTGTCAACAACCGCGACCGTAACTTCACCAGCGCCAAACTGAAGCAACGCATGGAGGCAATCGAAGCGAGCATCAACCGTTACCACTGATAATGGAGGCGATGAATGCGAATGGTCGTTCATTGGTGCAACTGGGAAGGACGCGGACTGGACCATTGCTCGTTCGTTGAAAGCGACGAATCTTTAATCATCGAAGGATTGGCCATCGGCAGCCAGTCAGAGGGTTACGCTGCGCATTACTATGTTCTGACCGATGGCGATTTTCGCACACGTGAGGTACGCGTCGAATTCGTCGGTGGCCCACGCATGCACCTCACGGCAGATGGCCAGGGAAATTGGCACGATATGGTCAGCGATGAACCTGTTCCGCTTCTAGCCGGTTGTCTGGATGTTGACATCGCCGTTACACCTGCTACAAACACCCTCCCGATTAAACGCCTGGCGCTAGACGAAAAAGCGAGCCGAGACATCATCGTTGCCTATGTACCTCCAGTGGCTTACAGCGCGTCCGATTTTCTACCTCGGGTCATGACGCAGCGCTACACATGTCTGATCCCGGATAAGCGATACCGCTATGAGAGCACGCCTCGCGGCTTTACTGCCGAACTCCAGGTCGATAAGTACGGCTTGGTGCTGGATTACCCTGAAATATTCCGAAGACTTTCGAATTAATTGGCGCTCGAAGGCGAGGAGCAAAAAGGCAAACCTTGAGGCATGCCTGTGTACGTCGCCACATAAGCTAATCTTTCGGCTTGGCAGCCGTTATCGAGTGGGTCGAGGATTTCCATGGAGCGATACACCGGAGTCGCTCAGGCTCTGCACTGGCTGACTGTCGCAGCGTTGTGCCTGCTGCTGCCTTTTGTCTGGGTCGCGGAGAATTTCCCACCGGGCCCGGTGCGCGTTTTCTGGTACATGGCCCATGAGTCCATGGGCATCAGCGTGTTCTTGATGGTGCTGATCCGCCTGACCTGGCGCTGGCGCCATCGTGCGCCGGCTTATCCACCTGATACCGGCCGGGTGACCGCGGTGCTGGCGGGGCTCAATCATGGCTTGCTCTACACCGTGCTGCTGGTGATGCCCGTCACGGGCTACCTGATGGCAGGCAATGGACAGGACGTGCCGTTTTTCAGAGTGATTGCATTGCCCGGGTTTGCCCACAATGAACGCCTGGGGATCTTCGCTGACACTGTGCATGTGTGGTGCCAATTCGCGGTCTATGGACTGATCGTGTTGCACGTAGCGGCAACTGTCTGGCATGTAGCGGTACGCCGCGATGGCATGCTGGACCGGATGCTGCCGCCCCAGCGCCACCCTTGAAGGCGAGTGCTGCTGCCGCGTTACAGAACCTGCGCATCGTCTTCAACGCCGCCTGTTTGCGCCTCGCCGATCGTATGAAAAATACGTTCCGGCATCTTCGCGGAACCAATGCCGTTCGCCGCCGCCTGAATGAATAACGATAAGGAGGCAAGGCATGTGGCGCAGCTACCAGGAAAAGATTCCCAAAACACTTCTCGCAGGCGGAGATCAGTCACTGCGCATCGGCGTGCTCACCCATATCAAGTTTCCCGTGTGCCAGCCGTTTGCGGGCGGGCTGGAGGCGTTCACCTATGACGTTACGCTCGGCTTGCGCGCGCGCGGCCACGCCGTGACCCTGTTCGCCAAGGGGGGCAGCGCGGCGGAGCTGGAGGCGGTGGCCGTGCCGGACGAGGAGCTGTGTCGCCAAGCCAGCCTGAGCAGCGCCTATATCGCCGAGCACCATGCCTACCTGAAACTCATGCAGGGCATCGACGACTACGGCTTCGATGTGATCTTCAATAACAGCTTGCACTACGTGCCGGTGACGATGGCGTCACTGATTCGCACGCCGATGCTGACCGTGCTGCACACACCGCCGTTCTTCGAGATGATCAATGCGTTGCGCGGTAATCGCCAGGCCGGTCGTTTCAGCACGCTGTCGGCATCTAATGCGCAAAAATGGAGCGATTTGGTCCCGCAGTGCGCATTGATCCCCAACGGCATCGATCTGCACGGTTGGCAGCCCGCCGCGACCGTCGGTGAACATGCGCTGTGGTCTGGCCGGCTGGTGCCGGACAAGGGCGCGCATTTGGCCATCGACGCCGCTCGCCAGGCCGGCATTAGCCTGCGGTTGGCGGGGCAGGCGGTGGACGAGCATTATTTCAAGTCGCAGATCGAGCCTCGGCTGGGTCCGGGTATCGAATACCTGGGCCATTTGCAGCGGCCGGAGCTTGCGGCCGAGCTGGCAACCGCAGCTGTGGCGCTGGTGACCCCTTGCTGGGATGAACCCTTCGGCCTGGTGGTCGCCGAGGCGCTGGCTTGTGGCACCCCGGTGGCCGCCTTCGAACGCGGGGCGATGCGTGATCTGATCAGCGACGAGGTCGGGTGCCTGGCGCCGCCCAATGACGTGGCAGCGCTGGCCGCCGCCATTGCGGTCGCGCGCGGCAAATCGCGACTAGCCTGCCGGGCGCGCGCCGAAGCCCTATGGAGTCAGAGCCTGATGCTGGACCGTTACGAAGCCTTGCTTGCCGAAGTGGCAGCGCAACATGCCTGAGCCGCAGGTCGGGTACTACGTTCACCATCATGGCGCCGGCCATGGCGTACGTGCCATGCATATCGCCCAGGCATTGCGCGTGCCGGTGGCGCTGATCGGCTCGCAATTGCCAGGCGAACTACCTGCTGGCGTGCAGAGGTTGCAGCTGCCGGGCGATACGGCGGAGGGCATGCACGTCGAACGCTTCGACGTGATGCACTATGCGCCCCTGGCGGTGGACGGCATACGCGAGCGCATGGCGATGCTCGCTCAATGGTTTGCCGAGCACTGGCCATGTCTGTTGGTGGTCGACGTGTCCGTGGAAATCGCCTTGTTCGCACGCCTGTGCGCGGTGCCGGTGGTGTATGTGCGCCAGCACGGCCCGCGTGACGATGCTGCTCACCGCCTGGCTTATGACAGCGCCAGTGCACTGCTGGCGCCTTATCCCGCCGAAATGGAAGCGCCCGATACGCCGCAGTGGTTGCGCGACAAAACCACCTACAGCGGTTGGCTATCGCGTTTTGCCGACGCGCCTTCTGCCGCGCCACAAACCGGGCAGGTGCTGATTATCACTGGGCACGGCGGCACTGGGCTGTCGGCTGCATTGATCGAGGCGGTGGCGCGCCAGTGCCCCGAATGGCAGTTTCGCGTGGCCGGTGGTCTGGAGCCCGGCATGGCGGCGTCCAACCTGCAGTGGCTCGGGCCCTTGCGCAATCCGCAAGAGGAGATGCGCAACGCTGAAGTCGTGGTCGGCAGCGCCAGCGATAGTCTCGTGGGCGAAGCTGCTTCGCTCGGTTGCCGCTACATCGCCGTGGCCGAAGATCGCCCCTTTGATGAGCAGCGGTTGCAGGCAAGGCGCTTGAATCAGCTGAATGTGGCAATAGGGCTGGAGCACGGCTGGCCGGCAGCGCCGCAATGGCCGGCCTTGTTCGAGGCGGCGCTGCGGCTCGATCCCGGTCGCTGGCGTGACTGGGCCGACTCTGCTTCGGCGGGGCGCGCGGCGCGGCTTATCGAAGGCACGATGGCGCGGATGATCAAAAGCCCAGTCGTTTAGTATTCAGCGCCTGCGCCACGAGTTCGGCAGACGGTGTCCTAACGATTTCAAGGCGTTCGTCGGTCCAGTGCAGCAGGCCCTGGTCACAGAACACGCGTAACCATCCTTCCATGGGCCATACGCCCCAGCGGCTGTGGAAGCGTCGAGCATTGGCGACGATGTCGGAGAAGTGGTTCAACGGTGGATCGTATGTGGGATGGTACTGATGGAACGCCATCGCTGAATTGTCGAGCAGGGCCACCCTCTCGTGCCGTGCCCGGAAAGCGAAGTCGGTATCTTCGCCGCCATACCCCTGGTAATTCTCATCGAACCCGCCAATGCGAGCAAAGGTGCTGCCGCTGCAGGCAAAGTTCAGTGACCAGAACAGGTGATAGGGCAGGGCGCTACGCGGTCCGTGGCGAAACTTCGCCAGCGGGTGTTCGACGCCCTGTGCGTAGAGCGCCGCTTCGTCCCAGCCTGGGCGATTCGCGCCCTCGGGCAGGTAGCGAACCTGACCCATGTGCAGCGCATCGGGTTGCGCCTGCAGGCCGTCGCGGTAATGCGCCAGCAGATCGTGCGAGGGTATGCAGTCCACGTCGAGAAAAACCCATGAAGCCGCCGGGTCGATCACGGTCACGCGATTGCGCGCCTTGGCCAATGGCAAGCCTGCGGGCTCATCTACCCGCAGGGTGTGAACCGGAAACAAGCGGCTGGCGAATTCGCCGGGCGTCTCGTTCATGTGCACGATCCACAGCGCCTGCGGGATGAGGCTGGAAGACTCAAGGCCCTGGATCAGGTTCGCCAGATGAGTGCTGCGGCCATGCACCAGGGTGATCACTTTCATGCGTTGGTCGCCAGCGCCGCTAGCACGCTTCTCAAGCATGCTTGCAGGCAACGCCCTTCATTGTGAGCTGGGATGACGAAACCAATCATGAATGACCCTCGGAATCAGAAATAGCGCTCTGCGCGGAACGCTCGTACGCGGCGGGAGTATATAAAT
This sequence comes from Pseudomonas sp., assembly GCF_050739935.1. Lineage (GTDB taxonomy): Bacteria > Pseudomonadota > Gammaproteobacteria > Pseudomonadales > Pseudomonadaceae > Aquipseudomonas. Next base: position 42,206 of record NZ_JBOICF010000010.1, read on the forward strand.
CCCTGCCTTGGTGCCAGTTGAGAGATTGACTGGGCAGCAGCGGTAGCGGTTTCGATAATCCGACAGGCTGTCTATCGCCGGACCACCCTGGGCAGGGTCGGACTCATGAGCCATGCCCCGGCGCTCTTTGCATTTCGATCAGGAAAGCCATGGCTATCTTCCTATCTGGCGCGAGCTGTCGTGAGGGGAGCGGGTAACGCTGTGGTGAATAGCGGGAATGAATGATTGCTTCGGACTGTGCCGGGAATGGCGCAAATGACTGTTGGAGGGAAAGCTCGATTGGAGGAGCCGGCTTGCTGGCGAACACGGCGAGTCAGGTACGTATTCGTTTCCTGACACATCGCGGTTCGCCAGCAAGCCGGCTCCTACAGTTTGGTGTCGTGCGAAGTTATCGATTGCGCCGGCAATTACCGCGGGCGTCGTCAAGAATAACGCGGCTGCGCAGCGATCCTCCGACCCAGCCTTTTTTCATAATGCCCCAGGAAAAACTGCCACTCCGGTTCACTCCAGTGGGAGTGGCGTCTGAGTTGCGGAATGTCGTGCCTCGCCGCACGCAGTGAGGTTGCCCGGCCGTGGGATTTTTCAAGATCCAGCAGGGCAAGCTCGAACTCCGGGCCGCCGCTTGTATCCTGTACTTTTATGAAAATATGCTTGGAGCGCATGCAGCCGTGCTGCCAGCGTCCCAGGTGCATTCGCGACAGTAGCGTTGCGAGCTTTTCGAGAACCTTGTCGTGCTCGCCTTGGGTCAGCCGGATCCTTGCGCCCTGTTCATACCAGGTGTCCATGTCCTGAAATCCATTCAGGTCCTTGGTGACCAGGACGCCGTGCCAGACACCTTCGAGCTTTTGCGCTCCGTAGTAGATCGGCTGAGGCGCATTGACGCCCAGCTGCAACAATTTCGAGAGCGCCTGACCTTCGCGCAAAGCAGTGGGTCGTCCCAATGGATATCTCAGGCTGCGAAACAGATGCCCGGTCTGGCGCTTTACGTATACCGTCGTATCGTTATGTATGACTCGCTGCACGCCGCTGGTGCCGCTTCGCCGCACATTGGGTTCTTCCACCCACGGCCCTGATGTATTCCACCAGTAAGAAAAAGCCTGTTCGGATTGGCGCATCGCGCACTCCTGTCTTCGAATTATTTTAAAAAACCAATTATCGGGGCTTTGCCCTGAACCCGAGGCGGCGAGGCTATCAATTATCGCAAGGAGGACTTTTCGCAGGTCATTGCCCAGCGAACCCATAACAAAGGCGTCGATGTGATTCTCGACATCATGGGCGGCAATGCTCATCGCTGATGGTTACCAATGGGTCTCCACTGTCGATGTGCATCGCTACGGACAGTAAGCGCTTTGTCGGATAGTAACCCCCGGGTTTGCGCACCACATGAAGATACCCACGTGTCGACAGCGCACGAATCAGCCCGAGGCAACCGGACATAAGCACGTCGAGCAAGCGGGCAAAGACCTCCAGAAGATCCAGCGTGCAACCAGTTTTACTTCCAAGGGTATTACCAAATCTTGAGCCAAAGCGAGAGAGTAGCTTCAAGGCCCCGGATCCCACAAGCTTCAGCCCAAGAAGTGCCTATCGGACATGGCTGGCGGGAGCGAATGCCGATTCGGGTATATGGAGGCGGCCATCGAAAATCAATCTGGCGGTACGCACCAGCCCGCATTCCGTCAGTCGACCGTTATCCAGTCGCAGCGTTATGCAGAATTCACCGGCAGGATGTTCAACTGATAATTGCTGTACGTCGGTTCTGTCGATCCGGGCCAGCCCGTCAGTAACGCTGCCTTCGATCAGGCATCCCGACGCAACGCTGATGGCCGCAAACACACCAATGGAGGCGTGGCATTGGTGAGGAATGAAACTTCGGCTGCAGACTGCGCCACCCAGGCGTGGCGGGGCGACGAGCACCATTTTCGGCACCGTCCTTGCGCTGACGTCGCCAAGGTTCATCAGCACTCCCGCCTGCAAACGGATCGACTCGAGGCGCCGTTTGAGGTCGGTGTCGGCGTTCAGCTCTTCGCAGCTTTCATAACCGCTGCGCTCCAGGTCCTCGGCGCGAATCAGCACCACCGGCATGCCATTGTCGATGCAGGTCACGTTGACGCCATCGAGGCGATCTTTCGGCCTTCCGGTCGGGAGTAACGCGCCGCAACTGGCGCCAGCGATATCGTGAAACTCCACCACGACGGCGGCTGCCGTGCCGGGTACGCCATCGATGCTGACGTCGCCCGCGTAGCGCACGTTACCATCGGGGGTCTGCACGATAACGGTCGCGGTCTGGCCGGTGTTTTCCATATAAATCCTGACGGCTGTCCGTTCGCCCTGCGGCGCCACCAAGCCTCGCTCGATGGCAAACGGACCGACGCCGGCCAGAATGTTGCCGCAATTCTGGCCGTAATCCACCCGTGCCTGCGTCACTGCAACTTGAGCGAACAGGTAATCGACATCCACTCCCGGCCGTTGGGACGGGCGGATGATCGCCACCTTGCTGGTCAGTGAATCACCACCGCCCAATCCATCGATCTGGTGCTCGTCCGGAGATCCCATCGCGGCCAGCAAGACCTGATCCCGAATGTTTGCGTCGGAGGGCAGATCGTCTGCGAGAAAATACGCACCCCTGGAGGTACCGCCGCGTATCAACATGCAGGGAATGTGGACCTGCCCCATGTTTCAGTCCTCCAGGTGGTCGATGCTATCCACGTATTTGAGCCCCTTTTCCTGCAGGCGCGAGCGCATGTCATAGATGTCCAGGCCCAACTCCCCGGACGCCAGTCGCAGACGTTTTTTCTCTTCGAGTTCGGCACGCTTGCGACTGGCCTCGACGACAGCTGGCAACTCGTTGCGGCGTACCACTACGACGCCGTCATCATCGGCCAGGATCACATCGCCAGGATTGACCAATTGCTCGGCGCAGATCACGGGAACATTCACCGAGCCGACGGTTTCCTTGATGGTGCCTTGGGCGTGTACCGCCCGCGACCATACATGAAAGCCCATTTCGCGCAGGGTTTTCGTATCGCGCACGCCGGCATCGAGCACCAGCCCGCGCACGCCACGCGCTTGCAGGGAGGTGGCAAGCAGGTCGCCGAAGTAACCATCCGTGCAAGGGGAGCTGGGCGCGACCACCAGCACGTCACCGGGCCGGCACTGTTCGACAGCCACGTGAAACATCCAGTTGTCGCCCGGTGCCACCAACACGGTCACTGCCGAACCACTCATGCTCAGGTCTTGCTGGATCGGCCTGATGCGAGGTGCAAGCAGCCCTTTACGGCCTTGCGCTTCATGCACCGTGGCGACCCCGAAGCGGGTGAGTTCGTCAATCAATGCCGGGTCGGCACGCTGGATCTGGCGCACCACGATGCCTGTTCGGCCCACCAGATTGCTCATCCCAGATTCTCCGTAACGCGAGGGAATATGCTCTGATAACCCTCGCCGTAAATGATGTCCTTGTTCGCTGTGATCCCGATGTTGCGTTTAGCCTGAACGCCACGTTGCAGAGCGACGCGGGTGTAGTACTCCCACAAGTGTTCCTGACCTGCCATGCACTGGATCGCCGCGTACTTCTGATCCCAGACCGACGTGATGTCCAGGAGCACATCGGGCTTCCAGTCACACTGCTCAGGCTGGTGCGGTTCGAAGCTATAGACAGGGGGCGCACCGACGATTTTCTCGCCGGGTCTGTAGCCCTCGGCCTGAGCGATGATGCGCGCTTCCTGGGTCAGATGCACGGCGAGCGGGTGATCATAATTGTACGGATCCTTAAGCGAGTGGCTAAGCACGAACTCAGGTTGCACGCGGCGGAATACGTCGGCCAGCCGGAACAGGGTTTCCTTGTCGGCGCGCATCGGGTAGTCGCCGATGTCGAAAAACTCCACGCTCGCCCCAAGAATGTCCGCAGCCGCCTGAGCCTCTTCGCGGCGCGCAGCCTTGACCATGCTTTCGGTCATCTCTGCGCCTTTGCGCCATAGCTTGGCAGACTCGCCGCGTTCGCCGAAAGACAGGCAAACGATATGTACGGCATAGCCTTGGGTCGCATGCAGCGCGATGGCACCGCCTGCGCGCCAGACGAAGTCCGCGGAATGCGCGCTGACGACCAGGGCGGATTTTTCTGTGGCTTGATTCATGGTGGGGAAGACTCCCTTATTGATGTGCGCAAATGCTGACAGGCTTGTGTCGGCGGGACTAATGCGTAAGGCTTGGGAATCCATACCTTTTATTTATCAGATGGCTGACTAATCGCGCATGGCGAACTCCGAGCTTGTCCATCTCATGCAGGTCCGCGCGTTCATTCGCATCGCCGAACACGGCAGTGTGTCGCGCGCTTCAGAGGCATTGCTGCGGGCACAGTCCGTGGTCACGCGCTCGATCCGCGACCTTGAGGCCAGCCTCGGCGTTCCGTTGTTTGAACGGCACGCCAGCGGCATGCTGCTCACCCCTTACGGCAAGGCCATTCTGCCAAGGACGCGTCGGGTGCTGGCGGAACTGGAATCCATCCCGGCGTTGCTCGGCCATGCACCCCATGAACCGCTTTATCTGCTGCATACGCGTCGTCTGCAGATTTTCGTCAAGCTGTGCGAAACCCAGCACATGCAAACCGTTGCCCGGTCGTTTGATCTGACCCAGCCAGCCATCAGTGCGGCGTTGAAAGTTCTGGAAGACGGCGCTGGAAAAATCCTCTTCGAACGAACGGCCAGGGGGCTACAACCCACGCGGGCGGCCCATGAAGTTCTCTACCCGGTGCGTCGAGCGTTGAACGAGTTGCGCCACATTCGTGCCGATGTCGCGCTGATCAAAGGTTCGCTGCAAGGCCTGGTTACCGTCGGAGCGCTGCCGCTGGGGCGCACACGAATATTGCCCGAGGCCATCGTGCGCCTGTTGGCCGATCACCCCGGCGTGCGGGTGGCCACGAATGAAAGTCCGTTCAACCTGCTGGCGCTGGAATTGCGTGCCGGCGACGTGGATTTCGTGCTGGGTGCATTGAGATCGCCCGATTACGCCAGCGACCTTCAAGGGGAAAAATTGCTGACCGAGCAAATGGTGATCCTCGGCCGGCGCGGGCATCCATGGCTGAACCGCGACGTCACGCGGGAGGATTTAAGCGCGGTCAAATGGGTAATGCCACGCGCCGATACGCCCGCACGGCTGCTGCTGGAGACGCAGTTCTCGCGGATGGGTCGCACGCCACCCGAGCCAGTCGTTGAAACCGGTGACATGGCAATCATCAGAGGCCTGTTGATGCGCTCGGACATGCTGGCAATCGTTTCCGAGCATCAGCTGGAATATGAAATGGCGTCCGGTGAGTTGCAGCGCCTGAGTCTTCAACTGCAAGACACGCACCGGCCCATCGGGCTGATCTACCGCACCACGGGCCTGCATTCTCCGGCGGCTCAGGCCCTGATCGAGAAAATCCGCGAAGTGGCGCGAGAGGTGGAAAGCGGGTACCAGGACGTTTTGCCAGACGCGGCATCCACCGGCGAATAGGTCGCTGGCGGGTGCCGGGGTCATCACCGTTGGTTGACGGCAGTCACCAGCGCTCGATCATCGGCATCGGAGGCGGTCCCTTCCACCGTCGTCAAGTCGGCGCCCGTTGCATCGGGCAGGCACAGGGCGGCGATGAAACCGATCAGGTACGAGCCGATGGCAAATGAGCCCATGGCCACCGGCAGGCTCATATGCAGCGAAGCGAAGCCGACCGCGGCCGGCATGATCGAGCCGAATCCGCGGCCAAAGCTGGTACAGAAACCGGCACCGTTGGCGCGCATGCGGGTGGGGTACAACTCGGAAAACGCCAACGGCAGTCCCGAAGCCAGTCCACCTTGAAATGCCCCCAGCAGCAGGCCCAGCGCAAGAATTACGTTCATGCTGACGTCGGCGAACATGTAGATCGACACGACGACGGCCTGGCAGACCAGGAACAGCATGAATGTCCGGCCGCGACCCAGGCGATCGCTAAGCCGACCGTAAATAAATGGCCCCAGCAGCGAACCGACGATGTTCACCGCCAGGTAGCCGGATGTCGATGCGATAGGCAGGTTCAGTACCGTGCGCATGTAGGTCGGCAGCCAGGTGATCATGATGTAGGCACCGCCGAAAATGCCGCTGGCCAGCACGGTGCTGATGATGGTGACCCTGCGATGCTCGGCGGCGAAGATCGCCCGCACGTCGATGCCTTTGCTGGTGTTGCGCTTTTGGGTATACGCCGCGGATTCGGGTACCAGGCGACGGATGAACCAGATCAGCAGCGCCGGCAGCAAGCCGATGGCGAAGAACGCGCGCCAGGCGATGTCTTGCGGCAGGAAGTTGAACAGCACGGGCATGGTTGCCAGCGAAATGGCGTAACCCACGGCGTACCCGCTCTGCACCGAGGCCGCTACTCGCCCACGCAACGCGGGTTTGATCGCTTCGCTGATCAATACAGCGCCCACTACTGCCTCACCACCGTAGCCGATGCCTTGCAGGAACCGCACTGGCAAGAACGTCCAGAAACCGGTGCAGAACGCGCCCATGCAGGTAAAGATCGCGACCCAGAGCACGGTGCCCTGCATCACTTTGATACGTCCGTAACGGTCGGCGAGCATGCCAGCGCCCCAGCCGCCGAGCGCGCTGCCAATCAGCGAAACCGAGCCAAGCAGCCCCGCATCGGATTTGCTCAGACTCAGGACCGTCATCAGGACAGGCATCATCAGAGCAAAAATCGTTGCGTCCATCGAATCGAGAGTGAAACCACCGAAACACGCCCAATACGTTCGCTTTTCGGTGGAAGTCAGATCGGAATACCAGCCCAGTCGCATATACATGACCCTTGTTTTTTTTATGACAGTAGGTCACGAGGGTACTGGGATCGTAATGCGGCAATGGCTCGAAATCTTTATACAGCCTTCGATTTTATTTATATGGCATCGTGCACGTCGCTGCTAGACCGCGTTGGCTGTGGCCGCCAGCCGTTGTCGGTACAGAACCCTGGTCGCCAAAAACCCGCACACCGCTGCAAACATCAGCCAGTACGCCGGGGAAGCTTTGTCGCCGGTGGCCTGCACCAGGAAGGTGGACATCGCGGGAGTGAAGCCGCCGAACACGGCGGTCGCCAGGCTGAATGCCAGCGAGAAACCCACCACTCGCACCTCCTGAGGCATGACCTCGGTCAGGGCCGCGACCATTGCGCCGTTGTACACGCCGAAGAAGAAGGAGAAGTAGAGCAATACGGCGAGCAGTCGCTCGAAGCTTGCCGCGGCCGCCAGCCAGTGCATGGCGGGATAGGCGGTCAGGATGCACAGCAGCGAAATGCCCAAAAGCAAAGGGCGACGACCAATGCGATCGGACAACGCGCCACCGATGGGCAGCCAGATGAAGTTGGTCAGCCCCACGAACAGAGTCACCACCAGGCTATCAGTGGCGCTCAGGTGCAGCACCGTCCTGCCGAATGTCGGGGTGTACACGGTGATCAGGTAAAAGGTAGTGGTGGTCATAGACGCGAGCAAACCGCCGGCCAGTACCGTGCGCCAGTTGTCGCGCATGGAGCGAAACACCTCGCGGGTACTGGGGTGGTGCGAGCGCTTCTTGAACGCCTCGGTTTCCTGCAGTGAGCGGCGAATCATGAATATGATCGGGATGATCGCGCAGCCAATGAAGAACGGAATGCGCCAGCCCCAGGCGGCGATCTCACTGGCCTGAAGCCAGGTGCTGATGCCATAGCCCAGTGCGGCGGCGAGGATAATCGCGATCTGCTGGCTGGCGGACTGCCAACTGGTATAGAAACCGGTACGGCCGGGAGTAGCGATCTCGGCTAGATACACCGAGACGCCGCCCAACTCCGCACCCGCGGAGAAACCCTGTAGCAAACGTCCGAGCAGCACCAGTACCGGGGCAGCGACGCCGATGCTGGCGTATCCCGGCACCAATGCAATCAGCACCGTACCGCAGGCCATGATAGACAGCGTGACGATCAAACCCTTGCGCCGACCAACTTTGTCGATGTATGCGCCGAGCACAATGGCGCCCAGGGGGCGCATCAGGAACCCGGACCCGAAAACCGCGAAGGTCATCATCAACGAGGCGAACTCGCTGCTGGCCGGGAAAAAGGTCTGTGAAATGTAGGTGGCATAGAACCCGAACAGAAAGAAGTCGAACTGTTCAAGAAAGTTGCCGCTGGTGACTCTTACGATAGCGCCAAACTTGGACGCGCGTGATCGCAAGGCTTCGGTTGTTGTGTCAATCATGGCTAGTCAAGACTCGTTATTTTTATGGGGTTGAGCAGGGGATCGGCACGGCCGGGATCAGTCACTGCCAGCGTTGATCGGATTGGGCTGACGTTTCTCGATGGCGTATTTCAATAATGCCGCGCTGCGAAAGATGCCGTGGGCAAATTTGCTGTAAGGCATAGTCAGAAAGAACGCCATGACCAGGCCCAGATGGATCGCGAGCAACAGCCCCAGAAAGTGGCTCTCCCGCCAGCCCAGCAGCGCCAGGCCGCTGGCGCTGACCACCAACAGCAGGGCGATGAAGCCGCGATCCATGGGTTTCTGTTTGTCGTCACCTTGTTCCGGATTGCGCCTCAGGTTCATCCAGAGCAAACCAGCCGGGCCGACCAGCAGGCCGATACCGCCGACGATACCAAGCATGACCGGCAGGCTGAACACAGGGTAGGGCGCCGACCAGTCCAGCAGAAAGTGATACAGCGTGGCGGTGCCGGTTGCGGCAAAGCAGAGCATGAATCCGTAGAAGGTGAAGTGGTGAAAGCGCCGACGCCACAGGGTGAACTTGTCGTCGGCGTTGTTGCAGCCTGCACCGTGGCCGCCGTCCAGGTATTTGAGTCGGGCGACGTTCGCACTCGCTTCCAGCGCGGCGCTTGCCTTGAGCGGCAACGTTGACTGCGCCGGCGAAACATTGCGCCAGAAACGTCGTACGCCAATGCCCAGTGACAACACGGCAAAGCCGAACACCGCGCCGAACATGAGGGCCAAGGTGTTGTGCGGGAAAATCCCGTAGAAGTTGCCTCCAGGCATGGCCGTGAACAGGTTGCCGGTGATCATCAACGTCAGGCACAGAAACAGCGCCAGCGCGCCGCCGGATGCCAAGGCCAGGGTCAAGCCATTGCGCTGGTAGAGCTTGCCCAGTGGCTGAGGCCAGGCGTATTCGGCGTAGGTGTCCAGACGCACCTTGGCCATGGCTTTGGGCACATTCACGGCAAACTCGTGCGGGGCTGCGTATTGGCACGCCGATAAGCACGCGCCGCAGTTGTGGCAAAGGTTCGCCAGGTAATGGATGTCGGCCTGGCCGAACTCCAGGCGTCGGGTCATGGCCGGGAAGACGGCGCAAAACCCTTCGCAGTAGCGGCAAGCATTGCAGATGGTCATCTGCCGCTCGACTTCACCTTCCTGCAGATTGAGAACGGGAATCAGGGCGCTGGTTGCCTGAGGATCAAACAGTTGCATGTCGAAGTTCCGATGTCATGGAAGAAGGCCCCAAGCCCACTGATGCCGCGGCCTGTACGCCGGCAATTCGGCCAAACGCAGTACCGATGGCCATGCCGATGCCTGCGGTGTAACCCTTGCCCAGCACGTTGCCGGCCATCATCTCTCCGGCCACGAACAGGTTGGGGCTGGGCTTGCCTTGAAAGTGCACGGCAGCGGTCTCGTCGGTCGCCAGGCCCAGATAGGTGAAGGTCACGCCAGGCTTGAGCGGGTAGGCGTAGAACGGTGGTTTGACCAGAGGCCGCGCCCAGTGGGTCTTGGCCGGCGCCAAGCCGTCGGTATGGCAGTCATCGAGCGCGGTGTGGTCGAAGGTGCCAGGCTGGCATGCGCGGTTGTAGTCCTCCACCGTTTTCACGAAGGTCGCTTCCGGCAAATTCAGCATGCGCGCCAGTTCTTGCAGGGTGTCGGCCCTGGTCCCAGGGAAAACCGGCGGCATGAAGCGGCCGATCGCCTGCTGATCGATGATCGAGTACGCCTGCTGGTTGGGTTGACCTGCCACCAGACGGCCCCAGATGGCGTAGCGTTTGGGCCAGAAATCCTCGCCCTCATCGTAGAAACGCTCGCCGTCGCGGTTGACGACTATGCCCAGCGACACGCAGTCGATGCGCGTGCAAATCCCGCCATCATACAAAGGGGCGCGAGCGTCGATGGCTACCATGTGCGCCTGGGTCGGGTCACCGATGATGTCGGCGCCCAGCTCCTGCATTCGCCGCAGCAACACGCCGGTGTTGAAACGCGTGCCGCGAATCAGAAAGTTGTCCGACGGCCATTCGCCGCGCTCGTTCTGGCCCCAGGCTTCGCGCAGCCATTCGCGATTGGATTCGAAGCCGCCGCAGGCCATGACGCAGGAGCGCGCTTCGATGCGCTCCGCCGGCAGCCGCTGGCCGTCCACCTCACGCTCGCCGAGGTGCACGGCGACGAACCGGCCGTCCCTGAGTTCAATGTCGGTCACCTGCGCGTCGTAGCGGATCTTGATGCCCAGGCGCTCAGCACTGCGAAAGTAGGCGTTGATCAAGGCCTTGCCGCCGCCCATAAAAAAAGCATTGGTGCGCGCTACGTGCAAAGCCCCTGACAAAGGAGGCTGGAAATGCACGCCATGCGAGCGCATCCAGTCGCGGCAGGTGGAAGACGCGCGAATGGCGATGCGCGCCAGTTTCTCATTGGTCAGGCCCCCTGTGACCTTAAGCAAATCCTGCCAGTATTCTTCTTCCGGGTAGGCCTCGACCAGCACATCCTGCGGGGCATCGTGCATGCAGCGCAGGTTGCGGGTATGTTGCGAATTGCCGCCGCGCCACACCTTCGGCGAGCCTTCCAGCAGCAATACGCTGGCGCCGGCTTCCCGCGCCATCAACGCGGCGCAAAGTGCCGCGTTACCGCCGCCAATAACCAAAACGTCAACCATCATTTCTTCTCCATTCGCCAGGAGCGGGACAGGTCGCTGCTGACGGTGAACGCACATTAGGAGCAGGCGCCACGGGACGAAAGATGCATTCGAATGTGGGGGGTTTAGTTTTAATAAAGGGTGATGAGGCGATCAGCGCTACGCTGGCCGACCGAGCCGGAACGCCATGCACAATCGAGAGTCCGCAGACGCTGCTTGATCAGGCATACGGCACCGCGGCGAAAGCGCCTTCTTTAGAAAAACTGAAGACCCCATCCTGCTGGCAAGGTGGCCGCCGACTGCACACGCGAGTACTTTCGCAGCACTTCAAATAACAAAAAACCTGATTGGAGGCCTGAAAATGCGCCCTGATGCAACCTTATCGATCAGCCCGATGCAATCTCGGTGCAGCCCCGAAGAATGGCAAGCGCGTATAGATCTTGCTGCCTGTTATCGCCTGGTAGACCTCTACGGCATGTCCGACATGATGGCCAACCACATCTCATCCCGTATTCCGGGGGAGCAGGGCACCTATCTGATTAACCCCTACGGAATGATGTACGAGGAAATCACCGCCTCCAGCCTGCTCAAGGTCGACCATGACGGAAAGATCCTCAGCACCCCGGATTTCGGTGAGCTCAATTACGGCCTGAACAAGGCCGGCGCCGTTATCCATAGTGCGATCCATCACGCCCGTGACGATGTCGGCTGCGTCATCCATACCCATAGCTGGGCAACCATGGCCGTCTCAAGCCTGGCGTGCGGCCTGTTGCCGATCAGCCAGACCGCCATGCGCTTTCTGAAGATTGGTTATCACGATTATCAGGGCGTAGTCCTCGATGTGGCCGAGCAGGCCTCGCTGATTGAAGACCTGGGCCAGGGTGAGGCCATGTTGTTGCGCAACCACGGCGCTTTAATCGTCGGTCGCACGGTGGGGGAAGCTTTCAACTGGATGCACCGGCTGGAACTCGCTTGCCGCAGTCAGCTGGCCGCCATGGCCTGCAACTCGCCTTTCGCGCCAGTGCCGCAAGCGGTGCTTGAGGAAACCTGGAGCAATTACCAGCCAGGCACGCGTCGGCCGTATGGCCTGATGGAGTGGCCTGCGTTGCTGCGCAAGCTCGACCGGCTGGATCCCTCCTACAAAAGCTGAAACTCATTGATGTGAATTACCCAAGGAACCGAAACAATGAAAATAAAAAAGGTCCTGAAAGCCGCCGCATTGCTCGGCGCCTTTGCCATGGCCGCGCCGTTGATGGCCGCCAGCTATCCCGATCATCCGATCACTCTGATCGTGCCGTTCGCACCGGGCGGTAATCTGGACATGGTGGCGCGCTTGATCAGTTCGCCCTTGAGTCAGGCGCTCGGTCAGCAGGTGATCGTCGAAAACCACCCCGGCGCAGGCGGCGCAGTGGGTGCCGGCCTGATTGCCCGGGCTGATCCGGATGGTTACTCGCTGCTGGTCACCACGCCGAATGCAATCTCGGTCCTGCCGTGGATGACATCGGTGCCGTACAAGATCGACAGCTTTGCTTCGATTGGCCTGGTTTCCTCCACGTCACTGGCCGTTGTGGTCAAAAGTGACGATAGCCGGTTCAAGGATGCTGCCGGATTGATCACCTACGCCAAGGCTCATCCGGGGGAATTGTCGGCGGGTTACTCGGGCATCGGCACGACCAACCACGTGGGGTTGCTGGCGCTGGAAGACGCGGCCGGTATACAGATCAACGCTATTCCCTACAAAGGTTCGGGCCCTGCGCTGGTAGACCTGCTGGGTGGCCGACTGGATATCGTCGTCGACCAGTTGACCAGTTCCATCAGTAACATTCAGGCGGGAAAGCTACGCGGACTGGCGGTCATGTCTGCCGAACGCGATGCGTTGCTGCCTGATTTGCCGACCTTGCGCGAAGCCGGGTTGAAAGATTTCGACGCGTCCACTACGACCGGGCTGCTGGCTCCGGCAAACACCCCTCAAGCGGTGATCGACAAGATCGATTCGGCGCTGAAAACAGCCTTGGCGAGCCCACAGTTGCAGACCGGCTTGCTCAAGGCTGGCAGCACCGCCAGACCGTCGGAGCCGCAGGCTTTCAGTGATCTGCTGCAAACCGAAAACAAGCGCGCCGAAGCCCTGGCGGCTGCCGGCAAGTTCAAGGTTGAGGAGTGATTATGTCCCGTTCTTGCCTGCCTCCCGATGCGACGCCGGAACCCTTGCAATTCGCTCTACCCACTGGTGCCTGGGATTGCCACGCCCACGTGTTTGGCCCTTACGCCGACTACCCTCTGGCGGATGACCGCAGCTACACGCCTCCCGAGCAACCGGCTGAACGCTACCTCGCGCACCTGGACCGTTTCGGTTTTGCCCATGGCGTGCTGGTTACCGCGAGCGCAACCGGCACTGACAACCGCTCGGTGACGGACGCCCTGGAACGGGTTCCCGGCCGTTTGCGCGGGGTCATCGTTCCGGCGTCCGACAGCACTGATGAGCAACTGGATCGCTGGACCGCCGCCGGCGTGCGCGGTGTACGTGTGAATTTGCTGCGCAAGGCAGGTCAGGCCGTGTATCGCAACGGCATCGGCCTGGAACAGTTGCAACACCTGGCGCCACGCCTGGCCTGTCGCGGCTGGCATGTGCAAGTGTGGATTCACGCTCCCGACCTGCCCGAACTGGCACCAGCGTTAGCGAAGCTCGGTATGCCGCTGGTGATCGACCACATGGGCCGGATGAACACCGACCTGGGCGTCGATCAGCCGGGTTTCCAGGCGTTGTGCCGGATGCTCGCCGAGGGCCGCGCATGGGCCAAGCTGTCCGGTGCCGACCGTATCAGCCTGACGGGGCCGCCCTACGCCGACGCGGACGCCTTCGCCCTGGCGCTGATCGACGCCAACCCCGAGCAACTGGTCTGGGGCAGTGACTGGCCGCACATCAATTACTTCACGCCTCCCGTGCCCAATGACGGGCTGTTGCTCAACCGCCTCGCCCGCTGGCTGCCCGACCCGCAGCTGCGCCAGCGCGTGCTGGTCGACAACCCTGGCAGGCTTTACGCCTGAGCGCGCGGCGCCCACGGCGCCGCCGATTGCAGCACTTGAATGAGGAGAACTGCGATGCCTTCACTGACGGCAGGCGGTTGGTTGAATCGCTACAACAAGGATTATTACGGCGGCGGGCTGATTCTGGCCGTCGGTCTGGGCGTGGTGTACCGCGCCTGGCACTACCCGCTGGGAACCTTGAGTCACATGGGACCGGGTTATTTCCCTGTAATCGTCGGCGGCGCCCTTGCGTTGCTGGGGTTGGCCATTGTCGGCACGGCCCTGAGCAAACCGAGGCTGGCAACCGCCGAGGGAGCCGAGCAAGCGGCCGCGCCGGAGTGGCGCGGTTGGGGCTGCATCGTGCTGGCCAATCTGGCCTTCATCGTGTTGGGGCGCTATGGCGGTTTGATCCCGGCCACCTTCGCCATCGTGTTCATCTCGGCATTGGGTGACCGGGAAAATACCGTCAGAAGCGCGTTGATCCTGGCTCTGGTGATGGTCGTCGTGTGCGTGGTCATCTTCGCCTGGGCGTTGAAGCTGCAATTTCCACTGCTGGCGTGGGGCTGAACCATGATCGGACAATCCTTGCTCGACCTCTGGAATGGCTTTGGCGTGGCCTTGGAGCCCAACCATCTGCTGTGGTGTTTCATCGGTGTGCTGGTGGGTAACCTCATCGGTGTTTTGCCCGGCATGGGCGCGCTGTCAGCTATTTCTATCCTTTTGCCGCTGACCTACAGCTTGCAACCGGTGCCCGCGATCCTGATGCTCGCGGGCATTTTTTACGGCTCGCAATATGGCGGTGCGATTGGCGCGATTCTGCTCAACCTGCCTTGTCATCCGCCTCATGCGGTCACATGCCTGGACGGCTACCCCATGACCCGCCAGGGCAAAGGCGGTACCGCACTGGGAATCACCATGCTGGCATCGTTCTTCGCGGCGTCGGTAGGCATCCTGGTAATGGTATTCGCCTCGCCGTTGCTGGTGCAGGTGGCATTCAAGTTCGGCCCCACTGAGCTGTTTTCAATCATGCTGCTGGGGTTGGTGGCCGGCGGCACGCTATCGCGTGGCTCACCGCTCAAGGGCATGGCCATGACCTGTCTGGGCTTGCTGGCCGGTATCGTCGGCACCGACGTCAATACCGCAACGCCGCGCTTTACCTTCGGGCTGCTGGACTTGTCGGACGGCATTGAACTGGTGGCTCTGGCGCTGGGGCTGTTCGGGATCGCCGAGTTCATGCACAACATCAACCGTCTCAAGGTGGTCGGCACCACCATGAAGTTGCGCCTGTCCGACATGCGTCCAAGTGGCGCTGAACTCAAGCAATCGTTCTTGCCGATGGTGCGTGGGACGCTGGTCGGGGTGCTGTTTGGCGCCATGCCCGGCACGGGGCCGACCATCACTACGTTCATTGCGTATGCGCTGGAAAAGAAAATCGCACGCAACCCGGAGCGCTTCGGTCACGGGGCGCTGGAAGGCGTCGTCAGCCCGGAGGCGGCGTCGCACTCCAAGACCCAGGTGGACTTCATTCCGACCATGAGCCTGGGTATTCCCGGTGATTCGGTCATGGCGTTGCTGCTTGGAGCGCTGCTGATTCAGGGCATTCAGCCTGGCCCGCAGTTGATCACCGAGCACGCCGACCTGTTCTGGGGGCTGATTGCCAGTTTCTGGATCGGCAACGTTCTGCTGGTGATGCTCAATGTGCCGCTGATCGGCCTTTGGGTGAAACTGCTGCGAGTGCCTTACCGGTTTCTGTTGCCGGCCGCCTTGTTCTTTATCGCAGTCGGTGTGTTCAGCACTCGCAACAGCCTGTTTCCGGTGGCCGAGGTGTTGGTCTTTGGCGTCATCGGCGCAGTGCTGGTAGCGTTGGACTTTCCGGTAGCCTCTGTACTGCTGGGCTATGTGTTGGGGCCAATGGTGGAAGAAAACTTCCGGCGGGCGCTGCTACTGTCCCGGGGCGATCTTCTGGTGTTTGTGAGGGAGCCTATAAGCGCGGTATTCGTGGGCATTACCACGGTGATGGTGTTGTTGCAGCTGTTTCTGTGGCTACGCCGTACTCATCGTCAACGCCGAGCCGGCAAGGTTTCGTTGCCAGCGGCCGTCAATCTGGATCGAGGTGTCCATTGAACACGTTGCAAAACCCGTTGAATCTGCTGGTTTCCCCGCGCTGCGCCGAGGCTTTGAGACCGCGCCTGGACCCGCTACTCGGCACCTCAGGCTATCGGGTGGTCAACGTAGAGGACGACAACGCCGAAGTCGCGTTCATTTCCCGTGATGTCACCGGTTTGTCCACCAAGCACCAGATCCTGCCCGAGACGCGCAGCTTTTACGACGCCTTGCTACGCAGTGATCGTCTGCGCTGGGTACATACCCATTCGGCCGGGGCGGATCGCGACATTTTCAAGCAATTGCAAGCCAAGGGCGTAGCGGTTACGACCTCGGCCGGGGCCAACGCGCGGGTGGTGGCGCAGACTGCGTTGGCCGGGTTGTTGGCGCTGGCCCGGCACTTCCCCCAACTGTGGCTGGCACAGCAGGCACGAAGCTGGAAGCCCCTGCTGGGCAGTGGGCTGCCCGCAGACCTGGATGGACAGCGTGTCACGCTGGTGGGCAGGGGGCCGATCGGGCAAACCCTGACCCTGTGGCTCCAGACGTTGGGCCTTGAGGTGCAGGTCGTCAGCCGTCAGGCCGGGGAGGGCTGTCTGAGCTACGAGCAATTGCCCCAGGCATTGGACCGTTGTGACTGGCTGATTCTCGCTTGCCCGCTGTCGCCGCTGACCCACCAGTTGATCGATGCCAAGGCTCTGGCGCAAATGCCACGAGGCGCACGGATCATCAACGTGGCGCGAGGCGAGGTAATCGATGAATCGGCGTTGCTCCAGGCCCTCCAGACCGGCCACATCGCTGGCGCTTACCTGGATGTATTCAACCACGAACCGCTGGCCGATACCTCGCCACTCTGGAGCCTGCCTAACGTGATCGTCACCCCGCACAGCGCAGGCTTCAGCGCCGGGAACGAAGCGCGGGTCACGCATATATTTCTGCAGCGTCTGCAACACTACCTGACCCAGCGGTGATACCTGGCCGCTGCAGCTTGCAAGTCTTGTCGTTAGCACCGAAGCTGGCGGTTGATCCCTACCAAGGAACCGCTGTGGAACTGCGTCAACTTCGCTATTTCGTCAAAGTCGTCGAGATGACCAGCCTGGGTCGCGCAGCGCTCGAGCTGAGTATCGGGACTTCGGCGCTCAGCCAACAGATGAGCAAGCTTGAGGATGAACTCGCGACGCGCCTGCTCAATCGTACCTCCACGGGTGTCAGTCCAACTGCCGCTGGATTAGCCTTTCTGCATCACGCTCAACTGACCCTGCGCCAGGCCGACGCAGCGGTGCAGGCAGCGCAACGAGGACGCATGCGTGGCTACGTCAGTGTTGGCTTGCCACCGACGACTGCAAGCGTCTTGGCGTTGCCGCTGATCGAAGCGATGCGCGCACGGTATCCCGATATCCAGTTGCATCTGGTCGAGATGCTTTCCGGTTACCTCAGCAGCCAGCTCAATGCGCGGCAGTTGGATCTGGCGGTGGTGTTCCAGGCCGATATCGCTCGGCGTTGGACGCTGATTCCGTTGCTGGACGAGGCGGTCACGCTCCTGCACGCGCCGGGCTTTCCCGGGATTCCGCCGGGCGAGACGCTCAGTCTGGCGCAGATCGGCGACATCCCGCTGGTGTTGCCCAGCAGCCGTCATGGCTTGCGCGCAACCCTGGCCAATGCCTTTGAAGCAGCGGGCATGCGCCTGAATGTGGTGATGGAAATCGACGGCCTGGCGATCCTGATGGACGTCGTCCGCCGAGGCGTCGCCGCCACGTTGCAGCCCGGCGCCGCCGCCGCACGCTCTGCCGATTCCGGACTGTGTGTGGTGCATATCCATGAGCGCAACCTGATGCGTCGCAACACGTTGGCGAGTCTCCCCGACGATGAGCTTTCGCCGGCGGCGTTGGCGGTGCGGGTGGTCATTCGCGATGTAGTTCGTGACCTGGTGAGCAAGCGTCTATGGCCGGGTGCAGTTCTGCTATGACACCTTCGACGTTGCCGCCCCGACCAGACCCCTGATGCGCGGAGCAACGGGCAGGCAATCCAGCCTGGTTTTGAACCCTCGTTATCGATTTCGGGCGGACGATCCAGCGAGGCGGCGCGGCGTGTTTTTCGACCTACAGCTGATCGTGCGCAGCGGCGGCGTCCTGCTTGAGAAAGTCGATGAATACTCTCAGCTTCTTGGGCAAATGAGCCCTGTTGAAGTAGTAAAGGTAGAGCGTGCAGGGCGCGGACCAGTCTTCGAGTACCGGAATCAGGGAGCCGTCATTCAACTGCGGTTCGACCATTTTTCGCGCCACGTACGCAAAACCGAAACCGTCCAGCGCGGCCCGGATGATCAGGTCGGTGTCATTGCTGGCGACTCTGCCCTGGACAGCAATTTTCACTGCTTTGCCTGATTGCTCGAAATCCCATTTGGGCAGCAGCCCAGTCTCCGCATTTCGGTAGTTGATGCAGTCATGGTTCAACAAGTCCTCGGGCAGCACAGGGACCCCGCGCGCGGCAACGTAGGCCGGTGAACCGGCGACGATGAACTCCATGGGGGAAATGAGGGGGACGACGACCATGTCTTCGGACAGGACATCGTCATATCGAATGCCGGCATCGAAACCATGGCTGACAATATCGACCAGACTGTTGTCTACGGCCACTTCGAGCCTGATTCCCTTGTGCTGAAGAAGAAACCGTTTGAGCAGCGGTTGAATCACTAATCTGCTGGCGCTGGACGGAACGGTGAGCCGCAAGGTGCCGCTCACGTCATTGGCAGTCTCGGATACGCTTCGTAGTACCGAGTGCAGATCCTCCATCAACGGGGCGATTTTCTCGATAAGCAACTTCCCGGCGTCAGTCACGCTGACGCTGCGGGTGGTGCGGGTCAGCAACTGCAGGCCCATGTGCTTCTCCAGCGTCCGCACCGTGTTGCTGATCGTGGACACCGACAGACCGGTAGAGTCGGCGACCTGAGTGAAGCTACGTGCCTGTGCCACCTGCATGAACACACGCAGCTGCTGGAAGTCGGGTTCGGACATTATTTAGGCCTGCTAAAAAGGTCTTTCGGATTATGCGGCTTCTCACGATTAAGCAGGAAGCGCAAGATCGGAAAACATCGTGTTCACCTTAGAGGTCCATCATGAATTCAAACGCCCATAAACCAGTCTGGTTCATCACCGGTTGTTCGACAGGCTTCGGTCGTCAGCTCGCCCTGCATACTTTGAGCCTCGGCTACCCGACCGTCGTCACGGCGCGTAACACCCGGCAGGTCGAAGACATCGTTGCGGGTTTTCCCGATCACTCGCTGGTGCTGGAGCTGGATGTCACAGACCAGGGTCAGGTCGACGCCGCCGTTGCCACCGCACAGAGCCATTTCGGTCGTATCGACGTGCTGGTCAATAACGCGGGAGTCGGTTATTTCGGCTCATTCGAAGAAAGCGATCTCGACGAAGCCAGGCGCATGTTCGAGATCAACGTCTGGGGCCTCAGCGCAATGACACGGGCAGTATTGCCCGCCATGCGTTCGCGCCGCAGCGGCCATATCGTGAACATTTCATCGGTCGGCGGTATCGCTGCGTTTCCAGCGCTAAGCTTTTACAACGCATCGAAGTTCGCTGTCGAGGCGCTCTCCGAATCGTTATCCCAGGAAGTTGCCCCCATCGGGCTCAAAGTCCTTCTCGTCGAGCCGGGACCTTTCCGCACCGACTGGGCTGGCCGCTCGGCAAACGCGGTGGCGGACACCATCGACGATTACCAGCAAACGGCGGGCGCGCGGATTTCCACCATGCGCGAGTACAGCGGCAATCAGCCGGGCGATCCGGTTCGCGCAGCGGCAGCCATCGTTCAGGCCGTTGAAGCGCAGCAGCCGCCGTTGAGGCTATTGCTGGGCAAGGCAGCCCTCGGTGCGGCGCGAAACAAAGTCGCAGCGATGAGCAAAGACTTTGACGAATGGGCGAAGGTCAGCGAGGGCGCTGATTTTCCTCAATAACGAGGTTTCCCGCAGACGGATTCCGGGTGTTGGAACGCAGGAGGCTGACATGCGCCACTAGCGGCGTTTGGTCGAAGCCTCCTTGCCCGGGCGGTGATGGTTCGGGTCGGGGCACTCCTCCGATACGTCACCGCGAGTCTCGTAAGGAGCGATGATGTTCGAAGGTTTTCGGCTCGAAATGATCGAGTTGCCTGAAGCGACACTGCGTGTTCGCTACGGCGGTTCAGGTCCACCTTTGCTGCTGCTGCACGGCCATCCCCGAACACACACGACGTGGCATAAGGTTGCACCGTTGCTTGCGCGATCCTTCACCGTGATCTGTCCGGATTTGCGCGGGTTCGGCAGATCCAGCAAACCAGCCGATCCTCATGATTACGAGGCCTCTTCGAAAAGGGCAAAAGCCCGTGATTGTATTGCGCTGATGGATCACCTCGGGTTCGATGAGTTTTATCTGGCCGGTCATGACCGAGGAAGCTACACCGCTTTTCGGACCGCCATGGACCACCCATCAAGAGTGGTGAAGCTGGCGATCATGGATGGTGTGCCCATTCTGGAAGCCGTTGAGCGGTGTAATGCGCAATTCGCCTCGCAATGGTGGCACTGGTTCTTCTATGCCCAGCCTGACAAACCTGAGCGAGCGATCCTCGCTGATCCCAAGGCGTGGTACCAGGGACGCGAAGAGGACATGGGCGCAGGCAATTACGCAGATTTCCAGGCCGCGATCCACGATCCTGAAACAGTCGAAGGCATGCTCGGCGACTATCGCGCGGGCTTGGCGCTGGACTACCTGCATGATCGCGAAGACAGGCAGGCCGGACGCAAACTTCAATGCCCGGTGCACGTTATCTGGTCGTTAAAGGATGATCTGGAAAAACTGTACGGCGATGTCCTCGCGGTGTGGCAACCGTGGGCCGACCACACTGTTACCGGTGCGGGAATTGACAGCGATCACCACATGGCGGAACAGGCTCCGGGCGAGCTGGCCCATGCATTGGCGACTTTCTTTACCATGTAGTCGTGTCGGTGGTGCTCGGCAGCAGGCACCGATGCAGCGAATGGTACCCGCAGCTTGTCATCCTCCAGCATGCACAGTAGGTATGACTGGCGTCACAGGCAGGGCGCGAGGATCAATGCGGTCTCCGTCATATGCACGTATAGCCGGCATCGGCGGAGATAATTGAACCGGTCATCAAGCTTGAAGCGTCCGATGCCAGAAACTGCACCACGCTGGCAATTTCGTGCGGCTGACCCATCCGTCCGGCAGGCGTCATATCCAGCCACTTGCGGATCAGCCCCGGCTCGCTTTCGAGCGCTTGCAGCAGAGGCGTCTCAATATAAGTCGGAGCAACCGCGTTGACTCGTACGCCGCGTCTTGCCCACTCTACAGCCAACGATTTGGTCAGGTGATGCACGCCCGCCTTGGATGCGTTGTAGTGACATTGAGGCTGTGGTGTGTTGACGATTTGCCCAGACATCGAACCGATGTTGATGATCGATCCTCGTCCGGCTTCCAGCATCCTTCGACCAAAACCCCTGCACGTACGAAACACGCCTGTCAGGTTGACCGCTAGAACCTTGTCCCATTCGTCGTCGGTCATGTCTTCGGCGCAAGTGTTGGTCACGATTCCGGCGTTGCACACCAGAACGTCCAAGGCAGGCAATTCCGCGGCCAAGGCGTTGATACCAGTACTGTCGGTGACGTCCAGACGCCTGGCGCTCACCTCGTGACCTTTGGCTCTCAGGCCCTGTGCGGTCGCTTCGGCGCGCTCGCAGACGATGTCGGTGCAAACCACTTGCGCGCCGGTCGCCGCAAGCGCTTCGGCAATCGCGGCCCCAATGCCTTGCCCTGCACCTGTCACAAGCGCGAGCTTTCCAGTCAAGTCCAGCTTTCCAGGGTAGTTCATCATCTGTCTCTCAGGTCAGGGGGCAGCGTAATGGCTCGCCGCGCAGCCCGCGCAGTGCCTCTTCGGACGCAAGTTGCTGCAGCTTTTCGACTGAAACGTCTGAAAAGAACGCTGCGTGGGGTGACAGGATCAAATGCGGTGCCCCACGTAATGGCGAGGACTCGGGCAGTGGCTCCTTCTCGAATACATCAAGTCCGGCTCCTGAGAGATGACCGGCGAGCAAGGCCTCGCTCAATGCTGTTTCGTCCACCAGCCCACCCCGCGAGCAGTTAATGAGGATCGCGCCTTTGGGCATGTGTGCAATGGCTGTGGCATCGATAAGGTGGCGCGTTTCAGGCGTGAGCGGAACATGCAATGACAGCACATTGGCAACTGCGATGACGTCGTCGCGGTCCATGGGTTCGATCCCTGCGGCGCGTGCCTGCTCGTCTGGGACATAGGGATCGAAACCGACGACGCGGCAGCCGAAAGTCCTCATCCGTGCCGCATAGGCCCGGGCGATCCGGCCCAGGCCAATTAACCCTACGGTGGTCGCGCGCAGCGAGCGCAAGCCGTCGACCATCTGCGTGATTTTCCATTCGCCGCGGTGTATTGCGCTGCAAAAGTGGTCCAACTTGCGCGAAAGGGCGAGGGTCATCGCCGCTGCGTGATCTGCAACTTCTTCAACGCCGTAATCGGGAACATTGCACACATGGACGCCTAATGCCTTGGCGGCGGCCAGATCGACATTATCGACGCCGACGCCATAACGAACGATGACCGCGCCGGAGGCCATCGCCTGCATCACCCGGCGGGTCATCGGCGCGAAGTTATTCAGCACGGCGTGCGCATCCCGCACCACCTCAATGGTTTCATCTTCAGTGCTGCACTGATGCTCGGAGAAGCTCGCGCCCGCTGCATCCGCGGCAGCCTTTTCATGGCGGGTATTGCCAAATGCCTGATCGGTGACGACCAGTTTCAGAGTGGATTCGCTCACAACAGCCCCCGTTTCGCCAGATTGCGCATGAGCGCTCGGGTGCCG
Organism: Pseudomonas sp.; assembly: GCF_050739935.1. Taxonomy (GTDB): domain Bacteria; phylum Pseudomonadota; class Gammaproteobacteria; order Pseudomonadales; family Pseudomonadaceae; genus Aquipseudomonas. Next base: position 65,073 of record NZ_JBOICF010000010.1, read on the forward strand.
AAAGTCCAGGGAGCGGCCTGATCCGAATAAACCACTGTATTGCGCAGAGTCCCCAGCAGTGGTGTGGAAATTTCCACCACGTCACCTTGATGATGGGTAAAGCCTGAGCCTTTTTGCCCGCGATCCTGGGTCGGCGCGAACATGGTGCCGAGGAACAGCATGAAACCGTCGGGATACTGGTGCGAGTCGCCGCACGTCTGGGAAACCAGCGTTGCCGGCTTGCGACTGATCTCGGCCATGTTCGAATGGCCGGACATCTCGAACGCATCGAGCCCGGTCACCGCCATGCTCAGAGTCGCGTTTTCGATGTCGGCCAAGGTGAAGCTGTCGTCGAACAAGCGAATGAACGGGCCGATCGAGCAGGAAGCATTGTTGTCTTTCGCCTTGCCCAGCAGCAGCGCGGAGCGGCCCTCCACGTCGCGCAGATTAACGTCGTTGCCAAGCGTGGCGCCGCGGATATTTCCGTGGCTATCGACGGCCAATACGATCTCGGGCTCGGGATTATTCCATTCTGAAATACGATTGATGCCGACCTGCGCGCCGTAGCCCACCGCCGCCATTGGCTGCGACTTGGTAAACACCTCAGCGTCAGGTCCGATCCCAACTTCCAAATACTGCGACCAGAGACCTTCGGCGATCAGCGCCGCCTTGACCTCGGCTGCCTTTGGCGAACCTGCCTGCACGCTGGAAAGCGTGGTCCCAATCAGCGCGCCGATGCGCTCGCGCAATTCATCGGCGCGTGCCGGATCGCCAGAGGTACGCTCGTCGATCACCCGTTCGACCATACTCCTGGCGAACGTTACCCCGCAGGCTTTCAGTGCCTGGAAATCACAAGGTGCCAGCAGGCAAGGGCGGTCGGCGTGGTAGCCCATTTGAGCTGGGTCCAGCACCATGTCCTCAACATTGCCAATCGACTCGCCTGTGAGCGTATCGAAGCGTTGTGCAGGGTCGTTGTCGAGGAAGTCCGCCATTGAGATTACCGAAGGGGTGACATCGATCAGGAGTCGGTCACGCAGGATAACGATGCTGGGGCCTTTGTCCGGGAGCCAGACACGGCCGACCAGCTTGGCGTTCAGATGGGAAGAAGGAAGCATGAGCATTACTCCTCTTTGGTGAAGCTGATTTTTATTGGTATGTAGTAATGCTACGTTTCAGCTTCTCAGACCGTCAAGCATGACTTTGGTGTGCAATATCCATTTTTCTACCTGGAAAGCTATATATCTCAATAACTCGCTGATTAATGGCGTTATTTACGGATTTAGACGACGTTCGTGATTTTATGAGGTTTCAGACGAGCTGAATTCTACCCGTGAACTCGCTTGCAAAAATCTAGCAATACTATATTTTTGTTTTTGCAGCACTGGCCCACTCTCAGAGGAAGGCGATGGAGCCTCATGAATAAGGTCCCCATGAACAATAATAAAAATGCTCTGTTCGAATCGATTGCCGCGCTGGAAGGCGCCCTGTTCATTGACGGCCAGTTGCGCAAAGGCACTGGTGAACGCCTTCCTGTGGAGAACCCCGCTAATGGTCAGGTGATAGGTCATATCGCCGCCGCTACCCCTGACGAAGTCAATGACGCGGTCTCGGCTGCTCATCGCGCCTTTCAGACCTGGTCACGTGAACTACCACGAACCCGCGCTGATGCCTTGCACCGTCTAGGTGATCTGATCGCCGCAGACGCGCTGCACATGGCGCAGATCATGACCCTTGAGCAGGGTAAACCGGTCAACGAGGCCAAGGGCGAAGTGCTCAAGCTGGCCGAGGCCTGTCATTTTTATGCCGAAGAGGCGACCCGGATACACGGCGAAATCATTCCCAACGACCAACCGGGCTTTCAGAGCATGGTGGTGCGTGAACCAATTGGTGTGGTCGGCGCCATTACCCCGTGGAATTACCCGGCCGAACTGGTGGGCTGGAAGCTGTGCGCCAGTCTGGCATCCGGCTGCAGCATCGTTATAAAGCCCGCTGAACTGACGCCTTATACGGCATTGGCTATCGCGCAAAAATGCGCCGAGGCCGACATTCCCGCAGGTGTGGTCAATGTGCTGACGGGCAAGGGTTCGGTGGTTGGGCAAGCACTGGTGGACCATCCGTACGTGGCGAAAATCGCCTTCACCGGATCGAGTGCGGTTGGCTTGCACATTCAGCAAAGCTGCCCGCAAGTCAAACGCATGTCCCTGGAATTGGGCGGCAATTGCCCCTTGGTGGTCGCTGCCAGCGCGGATCTTGATGCGGCTGTGAAGGGCGCACTGCGACGCAGCTTCCGCAACTGCGGCCAGATCTGCATTGCGATAAACCGCATTTATGTACACCGCTCGCTGTACGAGGCATTCATCGGCAAGCTGGGCGCTGCGGCCGATGGGCTCAGCGTGCAGAATGGACTGGAGTTTCCCGCCGCCGATCTGGGTGCCATGGCCTCGGCCGAGCCGCTGAACAAGACCCGTGCGCACCTCGCCGATGCTCTGGAAAAAGGCGCGCGACTGGTGGCGGGCGGCAAGGCGCCAGAAGGCAATGAGTACGCCAAGGGCCATTTCTTTCGCCCCACAGTGGTCGCCGACTGCACGCACCGGATGCTGGTCATGACCGAAGAAACCTTCGGCCCGCTGGTAGGTGTCGCGCCTTTCGACCATTTGGCCGAGGCTGTGGAGCTGGCCAATGACACGCCTTATGGCCTGGCCTCTTACGTTTATGCGCGAGACCTGACCGAGATTCATACGCTGTCGACCGCGCTCGATTACGGCAATGTGGCGATCAATAACGTCGACGCCGGGATCATGAACGCGCCGTACGGAGGCCGCAAGCAGAGCGGCGTGGGTTACGAACACGGTCGTGAGGGATTGCTGGAGTATTTCCACTTCAAGCATGTGCGCTTGCACCATGGCGTTGGAAATTGAGCCATGGACGCGCTGCTCGGGATCGATATAGGCACTTCGGGTTGCAAGGCGTTGCTGCTCGACACACACGGTTCGGTGATTGCCGCCGATACCGCCACTTATCCGCTGGCGCAGCCCCGGCCGGGCTGGACTGAGCAGGATCCGCAGCTATGGATCGAAGGTTCACGTCAGGCCGTCGCCGGTGTACTGGCCAAGGCGCCCGGCGTCAATCTGCTGTGTGTCGGCCTGTCCGGGCAGATGCATGGGCTGGTGCCACTGGATGCTGCGCATCAAGTGTTGCGCCCCGCGATCCTATGGAATGATCAGCGCAACGGCGCGGAATGCGCGCAGATCACTGAAGCCGCGGGCGGCCTGCAAGGGCTATTGGCAGCCACCAATAACCGCATGCTGGTGGGCTACACGGGTGGCAAGATTCTGTGGATGCAGCGCCATGAGCCTGAGCTTTTTGCACGCCTGACCACGGTGCTTAACCCCAAGGATTATTTGCGTCTGTGCCTGACCGGGGAAGTGGCGACCGAAGTGTCCGACGCCTCGGGCACCGGGCTGTTCGATGTGCGCTCGCGGACTTGGGCCACCGGCCTGATGGAGCGCATAGGAATCGATCCGGCATTGTTCCCCCCGGTGTTCGAATCCCAAGTCATTTCGGGGCGCATCTCTGCGGCGGGTGCTCGGCTGTTCGGACTTCCGGAAGGTACGCCGGTGGCTGGCGGCGGCGGTGATTCGGTGATTCAGACCATTGGTTCCGGCGTGATCGCTCCGGGCGAGTTGCAGACAACCATCGGCACCGCGGGTATTCTCGCTGCCGCGCTTGATACGCCCCACGACAACCCCGACGGCAGGCTGCAGGTTTTCTGCAACGTCGCTGCGGACAAGTGGCACTGCATGGGCGTCTCGCTGAATGCCGGTGGTTCAATGAGCTGGTTTCGCGACGTGTTCTGCAACAGCCGGCAAGCAGGTGCGCTTTCGTTCGACGAGCTGGTCGCCGAAGCGGCGCAGAGCCCAGCCGGCGCCCGTGGTCTGCTGTTTCTGCCGTACCTCAACGGTGAACGCTGTCCGCATCCCGACCCGGTCGCTCGTGGGGCCTTCGTCGGTCTCAGGGCGTGTCACGGGCATGGCGACATGGCCCGTGCCGTAATGGAAGGCGTGGTGCACGCGCTGGCCGATATGCACGCCCTGATGAAGCCGTTGGGGATTGACGGGCGATTGGTCAAGGCCTCTGGCGGCGGTGCGCGTTCGCCGTTGTGGCGACAGCTTCAGGCGGACATTTTCGGCTGCGATGTGGTGACCACCGAGGGCGCCGCCGAAGGTGCAGCGTTCGGTGCGGCGCTGGTCGCAGGGCTGGGTGTCGAGGTCTGGCCAAATGCCGCAATCGCGGCCGCCAGTTGTCGTGGCATTACCCGCCAGTCGCCCGATCCTGCCACGGCTGAACTGTTCGCACGCGCTCACGGCATCTATCACCATCTGTACCCCGCGCTCAGGCAAACCTTCATTGATCTGGGTGCGCCCATTTTTGATTAGCTGTTTTTTGATTGGTTTTTTATTCAGGAGTCCGTTTCATGTCGGCCTGGTCCGCGCTTATTTTCGATCTTGACGGAACGCTCATCGACAGCGCGCCTGACATTGCAAAAGCTCTGAATGTCGGCTTCGCGTTGAACCACTGGCCCGTACTCACTGCTGCCCACATCGAGCAGTTCATCGGTAACGGGCCGCGGCGATTGATCATCGACATTCTCGAAGACCTTGGGCTCGCTTACGACGAGGCAGAGGTGCAGCGCGCTTTCGACGGTTACCTGCAGGCCTATCTCGAGGATCCGGCCGGTAGCACCCGTTTTTTCCCCCATGTGCGCGAAGACCTGCAAGCGCTGCGTGACGCCGGTATTCGTCTGGGCATCTGCACCAACAAGAACCATGCAGTCACCGGCAAGGTGTTGGAGCAGTTGGGCCTTTCGGAATTATTCGATGTCGCACTGGGCGCTGACGCAGTGCCCGCCTGCAAGCCTGCGCCGGGCCATCTGCTGGCGGTGGCCGAGGCGATGGACCTTGCCGTTGGAGCTTGGGCCTACGTGGGCGATACCAGCGTCGACCAGCGAACCGCGCTGGATGCCGGGGTGCCGTTTTTCGTCGTCCCCTGGGGCGGGGGGCCGCTGGTGCAAACTTCGCAAGCACAGCGTCTGAGCCGTCTTGTGGATTTGTTGGAGTGCAGTCCGGCTGTCGCCAAGGAGCAGAAATGACGGCCAGTTTATTGCAACGCATCGTTCTCGAGAGCAAGGAGATGCATCGCGCAGAGCGACGCGTCGCCAATTTCGTGTCCACGTCGCCGTCCAAAGTTCTGCAGATGAGCATGGCGAAACTGTCCGAAACCTGCTCAGTCAGTGACCCGACCGTCATGCGGTTTTGCCGACGTTTTGGCTTCAAGAGCTATCAGGATTTCAAGCTGGATCTGGTGCAAAACCTAGTCCCGTCGGCACCTTTTGCCTACGAGCAGATCGCGCCGGACGACAGCGTTGAAAACATCGTCCGCAAGACCTGCCGCAACTCGTTGAATGCGATTCAGCGATTGGCCGAAGACCTGGCGCCTGAGCGTGTGGCTGAGGCCGCGCAATGTCTGCAGGCGGCGAGCTGGACCGGCATTTATGCCACCGGGATATCAGTGGTCAACGCGCTGGATGCCGAACACAAGTTCCAGCGTCTCGGCATGCGTTGTCAGGCGCTGATGGGCGCCAAGCGGCAGGACATGCATGCGCAAGGTGCGCGCGAAGGTGAAGTGGCACTGATTTTTTCGCAATCGGGTCATACGCGGCAAATGGTCGAAGTCGCCATCGCAGCGCGGGAGGCGGGGGCCAGGGTGGTGTCGATCGCTGCGCAGGACAGTCCGCTGGCCCACGTATCCGACGTGCTTATCGCGGTCAAGCCCTACGAACACACCGAACTGATGACCCCGCTGGCGTCACGGCTCAATCATCATTTGGTGACAAACATGTTGGTTGCGGCCATCGCCGTGGCCAGCGGCAGTCAGTTCCCTGACCAGTTGACGGCCCTCGACTCATGGCGGACAGACAAGATTTAAACCACCAAGCGCGGGACACGTCGCGCGGCACACACCGCAAAACGCACTCCCAGCAGGAGCAGCAGATGAGCAGTCAACAAAATGAAGCGAAGAAGGTGGCGGCGCGGCGGGTGATCGAGGAGTTCGTCCACGACGGCATGAAGTTGGGCCTGGGTTCCGGGACCACTTCGCATTTCTTCGTTCGTGAACTGGGCAAGCTGGTCGCCAATGGGTTGCAGGTGACCTGCACCACGACATCGCGCTCCACCAACGATGTCGCGCGAGAAGCGGGTATCGAAATCACTGATCCCAATGAGATCGGCGAACTCGATCTGACGGTCGACGGGCCAGACGAAATCGACCGTCAGTTCAACATGATCAAGGGCGGCGGGGCGTGTCTGCTCTGGGAGAAAATCATCGCTCATGCGTCCAGACAAATGATCTGCGTGTGTGACGAAACCAAGATTGTCGATTGCCTGGGCGGGTTCCCGCTGCCGGTGGAAGTGGTGCAATTCGCCTGGAAACAGACGCAGCGCCGGGTCGAGCGGATCCTGACCGAGCACGGTATCACCGAAGTGCAGATCTTGCGTCGCGAGCGCGATGGGCAGCCGGTAGTCACCGACAGCGGCAACTTTATTCTCGACTGCCACTGCGGCGCGGTGATCAAGGATCCGGCGCCGCTGGAGATCGAGCTGAACCGAATCCCGGGCGTGGTCGAAAACGGCCTGTTCACCCGTGAAGCCGCCGGCATGGTCGTGGGCTGTTTTGACGGATCATCCTACGTGCGACTGCGGTAGGCGGTTGCTGCAGCGGCCTTGGGTCGCGTTACGGACGAGCCGCACTGGAGGACTGGAAAGCAAAAGATAGTTTTAAAACCAACAAGAATAAATAGGAGAAAATCCCATGAAAAAGATAAACCTATCTCAAGTAAGCCGTCGCAGTGTGCTGGCCGGCGGTGTAGTGCTGGGCCTGGGCGCGATGCTCGGGCGAACAGCCATGGCGCAGGCACCGCTGTCGATTCGGTATGCCAACAAGAGCCTGGACTATTACTTCTTCGTCATTCAGCAGGAGGCGGTCAAGCGCGCCGTGGAGGCAAATTCCGGCAATTTCCAGGCGACCAATGCCAGCTTCGACAACACCCGTCAACTTGAGCAATGGCAAAGCCAGATGCTCTCGCATCCCTCTGCGATGATTTCAGATCCAATCGACAGCCAGGCCATCGTTTCCGCCATTCGCCGTTATAACCGGCAGAAGATTCCGGTTGGCATCATTGACACTCCGGCCGACGGAGGTGACGTCGCGATCACCGTGAGCTTCGATAATTTCCGGGGCGGCGTCATGGCGGCCGAAGAGATCGTCAAACGCCTGGAGCAGAAATACGGCAGCCCCAAGGGCACGGTTCTCAACTGCTACGGCGCGCTGGCGTCGGTGGCCTGGCGTCTGCGCAAAGAGGGCATGGATTCCGTATTCGCCAAATACCCGAACATCAAATACCTGTCGCGTCCCACCGAAGGCCAACTGGAGAAAATGCTCGCCGTCACCCTGTCCACGCTGTCGGAATTCCCTGATCTGGACGCTGTTCACGCACCATCGGACTCACCCGCACGCGGAATCGTCACAGCCCTTCAGCAAAAGAACGTATGGAAAAAGGTGGGCGAGAAAGGGCACATCATTTTCGTCAATATTGATGGCGAACCGGTCGCGTTGAAGTGGATTCAGGACGGCTACATGGATGCTTGTATCTCGCAGGATCCGGTGGCCTACGGTGAGATTGCGGTAGAGATGATCGTCAAGCATTCGCTGAAGGGCGAAGCGGTGCCGCTGGGTACATATACCAACAAGAAGTACTTCTGGGAGTCGGGTGAAATCGTCCAGGGCAAGACCGGTCCGACACTCATCATCCCGCCATTCGTGATCAATTCCGAAAACGTGAGCGATAAACGTCACTGGGGCACGGTAGCCGAGAAGGAGTGGGGCGTTACCGCCTAAGGTTTTCGGCATGGTTCTCAGCGTCGTCGGGGTGTCTGCGCGGGCTCCGGCGTTTCTCCGACAGGTTGATGGTGGGATGACAAAATGGCCCTACAAGAACAGCGTGATGAGGCGGTCTTCGACGATACGATTCTCAGCATCGAGAACGTCACCAAAAACTATGGTCCTGTCCACGCGTTGCGCGGCGTGACGACGCAGATCGGGCGAGGCTCGATCCATGGCCTGGTCGGCGAAAACGGCGCCGGTAAATCAACGTTGGTGGGCATCATTTCCGGACAGGTAAGTCCCACTTCGGGACAGATTCTCATGAACGGTCGCGCGCTCGCGCACGTCGATGTCAAGACGATGGAGCAGGAGGGCGTGTTCCTCGTGACCCAGGAGCCGATGATCATCGGCAACATGACCGCCGCCGAAAACCTGATGCTGGGTGTCTGGCCGACCCACCATGGTTTCGTCGACTGGAAAGCCCTCAGCGCCGATGCGACGCGCATGCTGGCGGGTTCCGGTATTGATCCCGACGCCGTTGCGGGAAATCTGGACGCCGTGGCGCGGCGCAAGTTGAACATCCTGCGAGCCATGTTTTCGGGCGGAAAGGTCATTATCCTCGATGAACCCACTGCCTCATTGACCGTCACTGACCGGCAACAGTTATTCGATTTCATGCTGCGGTTAAAGCGCGACGGTGTGACCTTCATTTTCATCTCCCACTACAACGACGAGATTCTCGAAATCTGCGATGAAGTGACAGTGCTGCGCGACGGCAATCTCGCAGGACGCTCGTCCGACGTCAGCTCGCTGTCGTCGGAACAGTTGACGGAATTGGTCATCGGCCACGGCGTCGAGCTTTTCCAGCGCGAGCGCCGTGACCATTCAGGCCATCCGCCCGCTGTTTCACTGCGCGGGGTGCGTGGCAGATACCTGTCGCTGGACAGTCTGGACATTGGTCCGGGCGAGATTATCGGTTTTACGGGCTTGCCGGGCGCCGGGGCGAAAGAGGCGGCACGGGCGATTTTCGGGCTGCATCCAGCGATTGGCACACTCTCGATAAACGGTGAAACGCCACGTCCGCTGCCGCGAACACCGCATGACGCTTTTGATGCCGGGATCGGTTACCTGTCCGATGACCGCCGCCGCGATGGGGCTGTCGGGCAGATGTCGATCGGCACCAATATTGCGCTGTCGTCCCTGGCCGCGCGGTCCAGGATGGGCTTCATCAACCACGCGGCCGAAGATTCGGTGGTGAGTTATTACTTTAATGCCATGGGCGTAAAAGCGCTGAGCCCGGACTACTCGGTCAATACCCTCAGCGGCGGCAATCAACAGAAAGTATGCCTGGGGCGTGTGCTCGCGACCCAGCCACGGTTGTTGATGGTCGATGAGCCAACCCGCGGTATCGACATGGGCGTCAAGCAGGACGTGCTGCGCATCATCGACGAGCTGAGCAACGCGGGCGTGGCGGTGATCATCGTGTCCACCGACACCGATGAACTGGTGCGTGCGGTAGATCGGGTCTGTGTTTTCGATCAGGGCAGCATCAAGGAAACGCTGAGGGGCGCGGACATCACCGTAGAACGCCTGCGTGTATCGGTGCAGGGTCAACAGGCAAGTGAATAATAAGGCGGGAGTCATGCAAATGAGCAATACAACAAGAGCCGGCAGCGGGGTGGCCCCGGCTGAAACAAAGCTCAACCGCCAAGCCATATTGGGCTGGGTGTTGCACAACGTGGTCTGGATCTGGTTGATTGCGCTGGTGGCGTTGTTCGGGGGCTTCAACGAGTTTTTCTTCACGCTGTTCAATTTGCAGAACGTAATGGTGCAGGCGACGGTGCTGGGGACATTGGGCCTGGCCGTGGCACTGCCGCTGCTGGTGGCCGAGATCGATCTGTCGATACCTGCGAACGCGGGGTTTTCAGCAGCGGTGGGTGCCCTGGCGTATTCGGATCTCGGGTTGCCGTGGTTCGTCGCCATGTTGATCGGCTTGTTGGTCGGCACGCTTATCGGCTTCTTCAACGGGTTGTGCATCACCCGTTTGAAAATGGTCTCGCTGATCGAGACGTTGTCGATGATGATCATTCTGCAAGGCGCTCTGCTGGCGCTGACCCAGGGCACGACCTTGACCAATCTCGCAGACGGATACATCTGGATCGGCCAGGCAACGCTCGGCGAATGGCCGCTGATGCCGGTAGTGTTTCTGGTGGCGTTGCTGGTGATCGGTGTCATGTTGCGACGCACAGTGCTAGGCCGTTCGATCTACGCTGTGGGCGGCAACCCGGTGGCGTCGAACTCGGCGGGGATTCGTGTCGACCGGATCAAGATCATCACCTATACCATCTCCGGATTTCTCGCCGCGCTCGCCGGGTTCTTGCTGGCGTCCTGGCAGATGGCAATTACCTCAAGCCAGGGTTCCAGCTATCTGCTCTATGCAATTGCGGCGCCGATCATTGGCGGTGTCAGCGTGTTTGGCGGACGTGGCAATGTAAAAGGGGTGCTGGGCGGCGTGTTGCTGCTGACCGTCATTCAAGTGGGTCTGGCCATCGTTAATGTGCCATCGTTCTATGTCGGCATGATTGGGGGGATGATGATCTTCATCGCCGTGGCGATCGATGCCTTTCGGGTTCGCTATTTCGGCTGATGGAACCGGGTAATGTCAGTAGTTTGAGCTGCTGCGCGCAATGAAGATGACAACGGAAAATATCGGTCTGTCGGTCTGACCTGCTTCCCCGAACGGCGTCCGATATGTCGTTGAGTCACTCATGATTTGCGAGGAGAAATGCGGGATGCACGCATTGGACGGTGCATCCCGCCATAGGGCTCAGTCTGGATAATCGGTCGCCAGGCTCATCTCCCGCACCCCTTCGATCTGTTCCAACCGCGCACGACGATCAGCCATCACGGCGTCGTGTCCCCATTTTCCGAGTGGCAGATGGCGCGGCGGCTCGGTCATTTGAGTAATGGCAATCATGGCTTCGCCTGCACGCACTGGATCTCCCGCCTGGCTGCCGCTCGATTTCTTCGTTGATTCCAGGCGCGCCCCTGCGGTTTCCCGATAATCGGGAATTTCAGTGGGGGTCTGATGCAGTGAACGTCCTGCCCAGTCGGTGCGAAACGGTCCCGGCTCAACGCAGGTGACGGCAATACCCAATGGTGTGACTTCTGTTCTGAGCGCGTCGGACCAGCCTTCAACAGCGTGCTTCGAGGCCGCATAGTAGCCGGAACCGGGAAAGCCGATCAGCCCTGCCACTGAGGTAATGTTGATGATGCAGCCGCTTTTTTGAGCACGCATGATGGGCAGTACTGCGCGGGTGATTGCGAACAGGCCGAAGACGTTGGCATCGAATTGAGCACGTATCTCAGCTTCGACACCCTCTTCGATGGTGCTTTGGTAGCCGTAGCCCGCATTGTTGACCAGCACGTCGATCCGGCCGAACTGCGCCTTGGCCGCCGCGACAACCGCCTCTATCTGCTCAGGCTTGGTGACGTCGAGATCCAGCGCGAGCACTCGCTCTTCGGCATTCGCTCTCAGGTCTGCGACTCGCGATTTGTCTCTGGCCGTCGCGATGAGCCGCCAGCCGCGGTCGATGATCAGTTGGGCCAGCGCCCGGCCAAAACCGGTCGAGCAGCCTGTGATGAGCCAGACAGGGGTATCGTTTGTGTGGGTTGTCATGATTCAGCTCTCCGTAAAGTCAAGAATGCCATCTGCCCCGGACGACCATCCCGTTGTGCCACTCGCGGCCAAAACCGGTAACGCTCGTCGCGGTGGGGATGACAGGGCAAAGCTCGGTAGACATCCGCTTGGACCCGCAACGGTTGAACTTCGTTTCCAGTGTTTGACCGGGGATTTCAAGACGCCACCACCGGCAAACCGCGCCGATACAGCGATGCTGGGTACTTCGGTGTTCGCGCTAAAACCAGTACCGCCTGGCGTAATAAATGCTCATGAACACACCCGTGCCTATCACGATTGCGCGTACCGCCCAGCCTGGCAGCCATCGGGTCAGATGTCCGCCGGCGTATCCGCCAAGCAGCGCGCCGAACAGCATTGGCACGGCCGCAGTCCAGATCACGGCGTCCCTGGCGATGAACACCACCACGGCTGCCAGACTGACGCTGCCAGCGATCAGATTCTTCAGTACCTTGACCTTGCGGATGTCGTCCGGCTCCCTCAGAGCCAGCACCGCCGAGAGCAGGATGCCGAGACCGGCACCGAAAAAGCCGCCATACACCGAACTCAGTATCAGCGCGGGCAGCGCGTTTCTTGCGGTTTTTGACGACTGCTTTCGCCTGGACCACCGGCCGAGCATGGGCGCGGCGGCGAACAGCGCGGTGGCGAAGCCGATCAATCCCGGCACCGGCAACATGAACGTCTCGCCGGGGAGGGCAAGCAGCAGAAGGGCGCCGATCATTGCTGCGCAGAATGCTATCGCCAGTGACCAGATCAGGCCGCTGTCGAGCGCAGGCAACTTGCTTCTGTCGGCAACGGCTGCCAGCCAATGGCCCGGCGCGATGGCAACCGCGTTCGTGGCATTGGCCAGCACAGGGGGCAGTCCGGCAAGCAGCATGATCGGGAAGGTAATCAGAGTCGCACCACCGGCGATGGCATTGATCACCCCGCCCACGATTCCGGCACCGAACAACAGCAACGATTGATCCATTCTCGAACTCCTCTGGAGCCGAGAAGATAACGTCGCCTCGGGGCCGATCTCTCGTACGTTTGTGATCAGCCGATGCTTCTGCGGTACGCGCCTGGCTTGATGCCGAACAAGCGGGTCAAACTCCGTCGGTTTAATCCCTCCGGACTTGTAGATTCCGCTGGTGCACAGGATGCAAAGTCAGCCCTCGGAGGCGTCACCTGAGCCCTGACTCGCTTCAGCAGCCAGTTTCAACCGGTCAGCTTTACTGACGTATTTAGGCTTGTTGCGCGGCGCCAGTTTGGCACTGGCCTTTTTGGCGTGAGCCTCCAATAGCTGCTTAATTTTTTTACGACGGTTCATGTCTTTCACTCGGCTGATCAATGTCTGGATGGTATCAGCTCCAACCGAAACGTTAATCAGCTCGGTGCTGCTGGCCGCGTACCGAAGCGATACGCGGCTCAGGCAACAGTCATACGCGAAAGCAATGACCGGACCACTCGCCAACCTACTTTCCAAAAAGCGCCCTGAGATCGTCGAGCAGCCCTGGTCCCTTCGGCTGCCAGCCCAGGCGTGCCATGGTCTTGTCGCTCGCGGCCGACATGTCGTGTCCGGCAAAGCCTGCCATCCAGCCGAAATGCGCCGCCGCCTCGTCGTTCGACAGCGACACGGTCGGCACACCGAGCCCTTCGCCAATGACCTGAGCGATATCCCGGAAGGCGATCCTTGGTTCAGCAGAGGCATGGTAACGGGCACCGGGCTGATGCTTTTCCAGAGCCAGGCGGTACAACCGAGCGGTATCCACCAGGTGCGCAGCGGACCAGTGTTCGTGGCCTTCACCGACATAGGCGGATACCCCTTTCTGGCGCGCCAGGTCGATGAGGTAGGTGACCAATCCCTGTTTGACCGGGTTGTGGATCTGCGACAGACGCAAGACCACCACGTTGACTCCTCGCTGGCTCAAGGCTTGGCCCGCCAGTTCCGAGGCGGTCCGAGGGTGCGGATTCGCAGGATCGAAATAGTCTTCGTCTGCCAATTGACCCGGACCGGACGAACCCATTGCCACGCCGGATGTGATGAGCAGCGGCCGCGCCGAACCTTCGAGCACAGCACCGAGCGCCGCGATCACACGCGAGTCCTTCTGGCAGTTCTCGACGAACCTGGCGAAGTCGTGATCGAACGCCGTATGAATGATGGCATCGCAGTTTTCGGCGCCTTTACGCAGGCTGTCGAGGTCTTCGATGTTGCCTCGATGGGGTTCGGCACCCAGTTCCAGCAAGCTGCGCTCGCCCTCATCAGAGCGGGTCAGGCCCAGCACCTGATGGCCGGCGTCGAGTAATTCCCGTGCAACCTGAAAGCCGATGAAACCTGTCGAGCCGGTTAGAAATACGCGCATGGTCAATCCCTCTTTGCTGAAAGCCCAACACTGCGCGTAGTCTTTATCCGGTTAAAGGTGTGACGTTATCAGGGTATAAAAACTAACAGGGTTGCCATGTCAGATCAGTCGGTTCATCTATTGGGTGCGTATTTGAAGCGTTGCCGGGCGCGTCTGGACCCTGCGAGCTTCGGCTTTAGCAATGCGCGAAGGCGCACACCGGGGTTGCGTCGGGAAGAAGTCGCGCAGCGTGCCAATATCAGTCCCACCTGGTACACCTGGCTGGAGCAGGGGCGGGGTGGCGCGCCGTCCTCCGAAGTGCTCAACCGTATCGCCCAGAGTCTGCTGATGACCGAGCCCGAACGCGAACACCTGTTCATGCTTGCTTTCGGACATCCACCGGAAGTGATTTATCGCGCACCCGAGGGCGTCACGCCGCGCCTGCAAAGGCTGCTGGACACCTTCGCGTTCAGCCCCGCGATCATCAAGACCGCGACCTGGGACGTGCTGGCCTGGAACCGCGCCGCTGCAGTGGTGTTTACCGACTACAGCCTGCTGCCTGTGGAGGAGCGCAACATTCTGCGCCTGATGTTTTGCCGCGCCGGAGTGCGCGAACGCCAGGATGATTGGGAAGGGATGGCGCGCTTCGTGGTCGGGGCATTCCGAGCGGACGCCATCCGCGCGGGCGCGGCCTCCGAGGTCAGCAAACTCGCCGAAGAACTGTGTCTGCGCAGTCCCGAGTTTGCGATGTTCTGGCGCGACAACGACGTACGCGTTCACGGCGAGGGAACCAAACGCTTGCTCCACCCGATCCTGGGCGCGATCGAGCTGGAGTATTCGGGTTTTGCCGTGGACGGGCGTCCGGACCTTGGCATGGTCGTCTACAACCCGGCGACTCCTGAGGGTGCGCAACGGATCCGCGAATTGCTGAGCGGGCAATGAGTACGGCGAGTTTCCAGTTTCAGGTCGGGGTGAGTCGGCCAAGGAAAAATCGAGCTGGATCGAGAGTACGGTCTTGGTGGTGGTGACGCTCTGGATGATGTCTCCGCTGCGGATGTCGACCGCACGCAGGTTGATGGTCACCTGATCCTGGCGATACAGATCCGAAGGGCCGATGCCCAGGTAACGCACGCCGAAACCGCCTATGCGTACGTTGCTTTCGTAGGCGACGATGGCGCCTTCGATGATCATGTTGGCCGGACGCAGCGGTGGCAGCTGAGTCTGCGCCCGGTCGGACGGTTGCTCCAGCGCGCGCACGATCTTGCGCTCGGTGAGCAGGTCCTGCAGGTTTTCGCGTTCCACCGGCTTGAACCAGCGCGAATCGCGTAACGCGCTGACCAGAAGCGACGCTGCGCCCTGAGTCACCGACGTGGAAAAAGTACTGTCCGGCGAAGGTTTGTACTGGCCGGTCTGGTCATTCTAACTAAGGTGAATCAGCCTCGTTTCGCAGCGAATTTTCGACAAAATCGATGAACGCGTTGACCTTCGCATTCAATGCCGAACGCTCGGTGACACAGGCATAAATGTGCATCGGCTCGGGCTCGGCATGGGTGGCATTACGGCTGTCTGAATCGAACAGCGGCAGCAGCTGGCCGCTGTCGATCATTGGCTGCGCGACAAAGCTCGCCAGGCGGGCGATCCCACCTCCATTCACGGCGATCTGGGCGATCATGTCGATGTCGTCGCAGATGAACCCGGGATTGACCTTCGCTTCGATGCGTTTGCCATCGAGCACGAAAGCCCAAGGCAGAAAGCGGCCATCGGTGGGGTAGCGAAACACCAGGCAAGCATGCTGCTTGAGGTCTTCGTGACTGGTGGGGACGCCGGCACGATCCAGATAGGCAGGCGACGCACAGAACACGAACGGGCGTGACGCGATGCGTCGGGCAATCAATTGGTCGTTCAACTGGGCATCGATGCGCAGGCTGACATCGACCCCTTCAAGTCGGTGATCGACGCGCCGGTCGGTACAGATCAACTCGATGTCGATGCGCGGGTAGGCGTGTTTGAACGCGGGCATCAGCGGCGCCAGTACATGACGACCGAAAGCAGAGGTCGTGGCGATGCACAGCGGACCTTGGGGTTCAGTGGCGACCGCTGCCGCTTGCGATGCCAGGTCGATGTCTCGCGGGATATGCCGCACCTTTTCGAAATAGCGCGTGCCGTTCTCGGTCAAGGCCATGCTGCGGGTCGTGCGCGACAAAAGACGCACGCCCAGATGAGCCTCAAGGCGAGTGATGCTCTGGCTCACGGCTGCGGGGCTCACGCCTTGCGCGCGCGCGGCGGCGGCGATACTGCCGTTCTCTACCACGCGGATAAACGTGTTGATCAAACCGAGAATATCCATCGCTCGATGCCTCAATTCGTTGATTTTACTTAGCAGTGATTCAAGCACAGTGGATCTACCGGTGTCTGTGACCGGTTGCTAAGTTAGCCGCTCTTTTGCGTTCAGGATGAAACAGGAGGAGCTGATGACTGAAGCCAGAGCCCGGAAAAGCGTACGATTTCGCTTCCCCAAACACATGACGCCTTATGTCTTTGCGCTGTACATGGCGACGATCATGGCGTTTTTGATGTGCCTTGTGATCACCCTCGCTGAATTCGGGCTGACCGCAAACTATGTGGAAAATGTGATGAATGCCTACCGCGTGGCGATGCCTTCGGCCTTTGTCTGTGTGCTGGTGGTTCGGCCCATTGTCGTGCGTCTGGTCGGGTGGACGGTGCACGGGCATTGAGACGGTTGCCAGTCAGTTGGGCGCAGCGGCCCGCTTCCATCCGCAATATTCATGGCGGGAGGCGGCTCGCGCGGCCTCCGTGCCGTTTAGGCAGGGCCTACCGGCCCCACCAGCAACCGCCCAAACCCAGCGCGATGCTTCCTCCCAAAAACAAAACCGCCCTCATCACTGACGGCGGTCTCCTCACAACAACAGCACTTACCAACGACCTTGCCCACGATGATCAAAGTGACGGTCATAACCCCGACCGTGATACCCGCGAGGCGGCGGCGGGGCGAAGCGGCGATATTCCACCCGCTGCACCGGCACATAGGCCACTGGCTGATACACCGGCTGATAACGCGGCTGTGGCCGGTAATCCTGATAATGAGAGCGGTTGCGATCGTGGCCGGAACCGCTGATCACGGTCGCCAGCACTGCACCGACTGCCGCTCCGGCGATGACTGGCACCACCACATCGCGTTCACTCGCCGACGCTGCACCCGCAGCGACCAGGCAACCGGACAGGATCAAGGCTTGGGTCATCTTCGAAATCATGGTGTCTCCTCTGGCGAGATGTTTGGGTTCGCCATGGACCTATGAAACACCGTTTCCTCGTAAACGAACGTCCAGACTCCGTAAACGTTGAGTAAAGAGTCAACAAATCTACGGCGCTCCGGGAGGCTTTGCCGTCCATCGCGACATAATCGACGATGCCGTGAGCGGCCCATGACCGATCGGAGAAAACCAACCCACCAGCTTGCTGCCCAGGTAGTCGAGGCCCCAGTTATCGGCGGCGTAGCGAGCGGCATCGGTGATCTGGTTGTGCTTGAGCGCAACTTTCATCGAGGCTATTGATCAAGTCCAGCATCCTCGCCACCGGCTTCACGCTCGACTGCGGCTCGGAGGAGTGCGCGGATATGCCCGGTCACTGCCAGATTGACGTCCTTGCCCTCAATCTTGGCGCTTACTTCAAAGTCTCCACCGTTGCGCCGGCCATATTCAGCGTCGGTTTTTTGCAGACTGGCCGCAAGCTCGGCGGGTTTGTCGGTCAACAGCGTGGCGACCGATCTCGATGGGATTTGGTTAATCGCCACGCCGCCGGGCACGGTATGGCCGAACAGGGTTACGGTACCGGAATGGCAACGTTTCCACGTCGTAATACCGAGGGCCAGGGCGCTAAGATCACTTCGAATCGCCAGGGAATCACCGGGAACCCCCGTGGATGTGTCGTACTAAATGGCGAAAACGGCGCAGATTTGAAACAGCAGACGACCGCAGCCAACGAAATCGCTAATATCTCCGCCCTTGAACGGAGGGTGGTATTAATGCAAGGAATCGCTGACAAAATTCGGCACTATCGCAAGACTTTTCGGCCGCCGGTTTTTTATGCGCTGGACTCCTATGTCCTTTGGTTATCGGTGGCGCTCGCCTGCCTGATCATGGCCATACTGTTCGTGAATCTGTATCTACTGGTGGCCAGCGACATTCAATTGCTGCGGCCATGGGATCAAGCGTGGCTTTTCCTGTGCGAAATACCATTAATCTTCGGCATGCTTCAGGTCTATTTCCAAGGAGCCGAGCGACGGTTTCGACGCCTAAACCCGGCAATAAAACGCGTTAACTTCAGGACGCCTTACGCCTCGCTGGATAGCGAAAAACATGCCTATCTAAGAAACATTTTCAAGTCTGAAGATGACTTGCAGCAGCTTGCAAAACGGCTGATCGATGAATGGGAGTGGCGCCGTGAAGTCAAACGCCGGGCGCAGGATCCAATGTGGACTCACGCTATCGCGTTCTACCGGCTTCCGACAGGATCAAATTTCGCCGCGTACATGACGGGGCTCGTCGCCGTGGTTGCCGGTATCGTCATCGCGACTATCACTCCCGAGGCTGTCTTCGCCTCGATGGCGGACTATCTCGAAGATGCATGGTCGTTGATTCGACTGATGCTGTGGGTTGTGGTTATCCCTTTTGCGGCGTGCGTGCTGCCGGGTGCACTTATTATTTCTTTTGTAAAAGACCTGCTGGAACTCTTCATCGAAAGACTTAATGATCAGTACTTGAGTCAGAAAGCTTTTTACCGATTTATCTCTCAGATACTCGAACTACATGATCGAGAAGAACCGCTCCTGTTACGCAAAACTCGCGCGCAGGTTTACTGGACCATCAGGCTATGTATAACGCCGTTGCGGAATGTTCCTGCTGTATGGATGAGAATCAGAAGGACGCGGGTGCTGATGAGGCGTATGAAACGCAGCGGGGCGGTGATTTGACTCACAACTGAGAACTCCTTTCCCGCTTGTTAGGCATCAAGCCGCCTTCGGGGGAGGCGGCTCGTTGGTTTACTCGTTGATCCGCGGATGCTGCGCCACCAGCTCCTTGCGCTTGGCTTCAAGCTCGGCAATTTGCGCGTCGAGGTCTTCGATTTTCTGCTCGATGTTGTCGTGATGTTCCTGCAACAACTCTTTGGCCTCATGAATATCCGATGCCGATGGTGCCGCTCCGCGCAGGGGTTTGTTGGCGGTTTCTTTCATGGTCACGCCGGTCACCAGGCCAATCACCGCAACCACCATCAGGTAGTACGCCGGCATGTACAGGTTGTCGGTCGCTTCTACCAGCCAGGCCGCCAGGGTCGGGGTCAGGCCCGCGATCAATACCGAGACGTTGAAGGCGCTGGCCAGCGCACTGTAGCGGATGTGGGTAGGGAACATCGCGGGAAGGGTCGAGGCCATGACGCCGATGAAAAAATTGAGCACCACGGCGAGGATCAGCAATCCGGCGAAGATCAGCCCGATCTTGCCGCTGATGATCAGCATGAACGCCGGAATGGCGAGGATGAACAGGGCGATGCTGCCGACGATGATGAAGGGCTTGCGGCCAATCTTGTCGCTGATGAAGCCAATCAGGGGCTGGACGAACAGCATGCCGACCATGATTGCGATGATGATCAGCACGCCGCGGTTTTCGCTGTAGTGCAGGTTATGCGACAGGTAGCTGGGCATATAGGTTAGCAACATGTAATACGTAACGTTCGTTGCGACCACGATGCCGATGCAGGTGAGCAGGCTGCGCCAGTGCTTGGTCGCCACCTCCTTGAACGATACTTTCGGGCCATCCGACAGGCCTTCACGATCGCCCTGTTCGAGCTTTTCCACGTGCTGCTGGAACGCCGGAGTTTCTTCCAGGGCATTACGCAGATACAGCCCAAGCATGCCCAGAGGCAGAGCGACGAAAAACGGCAGACGCCAGCCCCATTCCTGGAACTGGTCTTCGCCAATGACGGTGGAAATCATCACCACCAGGCCGGCGCCGAGCACGAAGCCTGCGATCGACCCGAAGTCCAGCCAACTGCCAAGGAAGCCGCGTTTGCGGTCTGGAGCGTACTCGGCGACGAAGATCGAGGCGCCGGTGTACTCGCCGCCCACCGAAAAGCCTTGGGCCATCTTGGCCAGCAACAGCAGGATCGGCGCCCAGATACCGATCGAGGCGTAAGAGGGGATCAAACCGATCGCGGTGGTGCTGAGGGACATGATCACGATGGTCGCCGCCAAGACTTTCTGTCGACCGTATTTGTCGCCCAACGCCCCAAAAAACAGCCCACCCAGCGGGCGAATCAGAAATGGGACCGAGAAGGTCGCCAGCGCTGCGACCATCTGTACGCTGGGGTCAGCACCGGGAAAGAACACTTTGCCGAGCACGTAGGCGACAAAACCGTACACGCCGAAGTCGAACCACTCCATGGCATTGCCCAACGCAGCGGCAGTGATTGCTTTGCGCATCTTTGCGTCGTCGACGATGGTGATGTCGCTCAATCCAATCGGTTTGACTTTTTTCTTGCCTAATTTCATAGGGGCCACTCTGTTGCTGAATCGGTATTGCCTGGCGTCAATGCCATCGTTTTGGCGGCACAGCACTTTCCGATCAGATACATGAGGACACGAAATAATTCAGCGCCAAGCGGTATTTTTCGTGGGAAGGAATGATGGCGCGGATGGGGCAATAAATATCTTGGGAGTGAGTTTGCTCACTAAAGCCCTGTTTCAGCCGCCGAAGATGCAGGGGCCTGCCTGGCTATTGGTGAGCGAGCTCACTCCCACAAGTGGTCAGGCCAGCGACGTCAGCCGCTGTCCCGGCAGGGCATCAAGGCCGAATGTCAGCCTTGAACCATTTCTCCGAAAGACGCTTCACGGTTCCGTCCTCCAGCGCAGCGGTAAGGGCGCCGTTGAACTTCTCGCGAAGATCGTTATCGGCTTTGCGAAAGCCCAGCGCCTCGCCCGGACCCCAGATATCACCACCGATTTTCGGGCCGATCATTTTCACGGCGCTGTTATCGGGGCTTTCCAAAGCGGAGGTGAAAAAGGTCACGTCGTCAAAGGCGAAATCGATGCGCCCCGCGTTCAGGTCCAGCAGGTGCTCGGCGGATTTGCTGTATTCGCGAACGGTCGCGATGTCTTTGAAGTTCTCCTCGACGAATTTCGTGTAGGCGGTGCCTGATTGGATGCCCAGGGTTTTGCCCTTAAGCAACTCTTTCATCTTGTCCACCGCGGCTTTGTCCTTGGTCGGATCGCCGCTGAGTTTGATCACGTCATTGCTCGGCATGCTGGCGATGATCTTTGGATCGGCGCTGACGAAGACGGCCTGGGTATTGGCGTAGGGTTTGGAGAAGGCGATCTCTTTTTCCCGCTCCGGGGTGATGACGATGGCGTCCATCAGCACGTCGAATTTACCGGCGTTGAGCCCGGCGATCATGCCGTCCCAATCCTGAGCCTGCAGCTTGCATTCGATCTTGATGCGGGCGCAGACGTCCTTGAGCAATTCAGGTTCGAAACCGGAGATTTCCCCGCTTGGAAGGGTGATGTTCCAGGGCTCGTAGGCACCCTCGGTGGCGACCCGAACCGAAGTCCAGTCTTTGGCGAACGCCGCCGGGCCGAACAGGAGGCTGCTGCCCAATGCCGCACAGGCGAGGATTCTTCTCGTGACGTGGTAGGTGTGGCCCATGTGTTTCCCCATCTGATTTGTTTGAAAAAAGACTGGCAGGGTCAAGCTAGATCAAAAGCCGCGAATCGCTAATTTTTATTATGCCGCCGTGTCATCGGAGTTCAGTTGGGCAGCGCGCCCGTAAAAGCCGATCTGCTCTTCGGGGGTGAACATCACGCCAGGTTTTTCGTAATACGAGAACACCGCGACCATGCGTTCGCGCTGACCTTGTACGGGAGTGACCCGGTGCGCGGTATTTTTGCCACGAAACACATTCAGTGTGCCAGCACTCAAGCGCAGTTTCTGCACCTTGGGATCGCGACCTTCCAATAACTCGGCCACGCCTTCGTAGTTGGGATTGTCGGCAGTGCGCAGATCGGTGCGGTACTCGAACTCGCCGCCTTGCTCCGGCGCTTGAAGCATCAGCGTGGTGGTGAACTCCGAGCGGTCGAAGTGCCAGTTCAGGGTTTCGCCCTGGCGATAACTCATTACATTGACCCGCGCCAGGGGGTCGGCCATGACATACAACACAGGCTTTTCCATGACGGCGCTGAGAAACGACACCAGGGGCGGGTACTCGTAAACCTTGGTGACCAGGCTGTCCTTGAGTTGGTCGGCGCAGAGGGTATGGCTGACCGTCTCGATTTTTTTCAGCGCTGGGTGATCCGGCCGCAGCTCCGGAATTTGCGGCTTGAAGTAGATGTTGTGCGAGCGCTTGTGGGTGTGGGATTCGGCGTCCATGATCGGCTGAATCTGCGCGGCCGCCAGCGCGATGTTATCTGCCTGAATGAAGCCCTCAAGGCTGAACATGCCGTTGTGGGCCAATTCTGTCCGCGCCTTGTCGACCAGGGTGTTCCATGCCTCGGTGCCTTCTTGATCCAGAGGATAGCGCTGAAGATCGATGACGGTGTTCATGTCAGCCTCCCGAATAGGTTATGGCCTAAAGCTAACGTGGGAAAATCTTCGCGACAACGGCAAAAATTGTTAGCCTCCCCTCAGAAAAACTTTGGAGAGAGCATGGATGAAAAGACTGCCGCCGCTGAATGCCGTGAAAACGTTCGAAGTGGCTGCACGCCTGGCCAGCTTCGTGGCGGCGGGGAAGGAATTGGGTGTCTCTGCCGCCGCGGTGAGTCAGCAAGTCCGTCATCTCGAAGAGTATTTCGGCAAGAAGTTATTCGTACGCAGCGGCAATCGTCTGTCCCTGACCGATGCAGGACTGGCGATCTTTCCACAAACCTCCCGCGCCCTTGACGATATCGCTGCCATGACCGTGCGCTTGCTGGAAGGCGAGATGCGCACGCGGTTAATTGTCAGCGTGCCGTTTTCGTTGGCAGAAGTCTGGCTAGCGCCGAAACTGGCCGCGCTGCTGGAGAGCCATCCGCAGCTGTCGGTGGATGTGCGGGTCGAGGACGATCCGGTAGATCTGGCCCGGCACGATGTCGATATTCGCGTGAGCTACGGCGACTACCATTACCCGGTGCTTGAAGTGATTCCCCTCGTCCACGATCAGGTGGTGCCGCTGTGCGCGCCGGAACTCTGGTATCGCCATGGCAACAGTGATTTCGACCTCACGCGCGTTCACCCGAGTCTGTTCATCCATACCCAGTGGGGTCCGAACTATGCTTCCCACCCGACGTGGAGCGACTGGTATGCCAGTGAGATCGGCGAGGCGCCTCCTGATCCGGCGCTGGGTCGTCGCTCGGGTTTGTCGAGCCTGTCGATCACCCTGGCGAAGCTCGGCTGCGGAATCGCGCTAGGGCAGAAGCTCATCGCCCAGCCTGATCTGGCGGCGGGGCGTCTGATCGTATTGTCGGCCAGATCCCTGCCGCTCGGGCATCCTTACTGCGCCTTCGTGCCGGCGGAAAAACGCCAACGGCCCAATGTGCAGAACCTCATCGAACTGCTGGCAGGACAATAATTCGGTTGTTACGGCGTTACGCACTTTCATGGGGCCGGACGTTTCCCATTGCCCCGGCGTGAAGCGTCCCACAGCTATTCGATCACGAACTCCAGTTCCGCCTGTGGAACCTTATGGGTTGCAGATCGCCTGAACAGAGAGCTTGCACCACGCTTCATGCAGTGCTCGAAACAATCTGGCAACCAAATTGCATATGCTTGTAAAGACAAGTATGTATGGGTTCAGGGGTGTCCTCGGACGCCGGGCCTTTCACTGTTCGCGGTGGGAATAACGCTATGGATCTCTTTCAGCTGCTCAGCTTCGGCGACCACGGGTGGGGCGCGGCGCTGCTCAAAGCCGCAGGCATGACGGTTCTGCTGACCTTATCGGCGCTAGTGGTCGGGGCTGTGGCAGGAAGTGCGGTGGCGGCCGCGAAGCTCTCGCGCCGTCGACTGTTCCGCTATATCGGCGATATCTACTCGATCCTGTTTCGAGGCATTCCCGAACTGCTGGTGATCTACCTGTTCTACTTCGGCGGGGCCACCGTGATGGGTGCCGTCCACCACTGGTTCGGTGGCGAAGGCTTCGTCGACACGCCTCCGTTCCTGGTGGGCGCGCTGGCAGTAGGGCTGATTTCGGGGTCTTATCAGGCCGAAGTTTATCGAGGCGCGTACCTGGCCGTTGCC
Organism: Pseudomonas sp.; assembly: GCF_050739935.1. GTDB lineage: Bacteria > Pseudomonadota > Gammaproteobacteria > Pseudomonadales > Pseudomonadaceae > Aquipseudomonas. The sequence goes on from NZ_JBOICF010000010.1 coordinate 89,285, forward strand.
AAAGGCGAGCTGGAAGCTGCCCTGGCGATCGGCATGACCTGGGGCATGCGGGTCAGGCGCGTGCTGATTCCGCAAGTCTGGCGCTACGCGTTGCCGGGTCTGGGTAACGTCTGGCAACTGACCCTCAAGGATTCGGCGCTGATCTCGGTTATCGGACTTGTCGAGTTGATGCGCGCAAGCCAGGTCGCCGCCGGCTCCACGCGCCAATACTTCACCTTCTACATCGTCGGCGGGGCCTGTTACCTGATTCTCACCGGCCTGTCCGGGCGCCTGTTCAACATTGCCGAAACGCGCGTGCAGCGTACCCAACGCCGCAACCCGAACGCTTGAGTGGGGAACACCGATGATCGACTTTGCCTTTCTCAGCGACACCATGCTCAAACTGCTGGCCGCATTGCCCACGACACTGAGCCTGTTCTTTGCCAGTCTCTCCCTTGGTTTGCTGCTGTCATTGGGCGTGGTCGCCATGCGGGTCAGCCGCTGGCCGGTCCTGAGTTATCCGGCGCGCTTCTACATCATGCTGTTTCGCGGCACCCCGTTGCTGATCCAGATGTTCCTGATCTATTACGGACTGGGGCAATTCTCGGCCATTCGCAGCAGCTTCATGTGGGAAATCCTCAGGTCCCCCTACGGTTGCGCAGTGGTAGCCCTGGCGATGTGCACCGCCGGCTATACCGCCGAAATCATTCGCGGCGGCCTGCAAAGCGTACCCCCTGGCCAGATCGAGGCCGGTCTGGCGGTCGGCATGAGTCGCTGGACTCTGTTGTATCGGGTTATCGGTCCGGTCACGCTCCGTCAGGCGTTGCCTGCGTATTCCACCGAGGCGGTTCTGATGGTCAAGTCCACCGCGATCGCCAGCCTGGTGACAGTGTGGGATGTCACCGGCATCGCTCAGCAGATCATTCAGCGTACCTACCGCACCATGGAGGTTTTCCTGTGTGCCGCGCTGATTTATCTGGTGCTGAATTTCCTCATCGTTCGTTTCATGTCGTGGATCGAGTATCGGCTCTCCCCGCATCTGCGCGAGCGCCCTGTACAACGTGTGGTCGCCCCGGCCGCTGAAACGCCTTCATCCCTTTGATTGCCGCGGAGCCTTTCATGAATCAAACCTTCGAAACCGCGTTGTCGGTCAGCAACATCTGTAAGTCATTCGGCTCGGTTCAGGTGCTCAAGGGGATTTCGCTGGACGCCCATAGAGGCGACGTCATCTCCATTCTGGGGGCCAGCGGATCCGGCAAGAGCACCTTCCTGCGCTGCATCAATCTGTTGGAATCCCCCGACGAAGGCCGCATCGTGCTGGATGGCGAAGTCATCGAAATGAAACACAACGCCAGCGGACGCCTGCTGCCGAGCAACACGCGCCAGGTCGAGGCGATGCGCAGCAAGCTGGGCATGGTGTTCCAGAGTTTCAACCTGTGGTCGCACATGACTGTGTTGCAAAACATCATCGAAGGCCCGCTGCGGGTACTCAAGCGATCTCGCTCCGAATGCGTCGAAGAAGCCGAACAGTTGCTGCACAAAGTCGGCCTCTATGATCGTCGCGACTACTATCCCGCGCACCTTTCCGGCGGGCAGCAACAGCGGGTGGCGATTGCCCGCGCCCTGGCGATGAATCCGCAAGTGATGCTGTTCGACGAGCCCACATCGGCGCTGGACCCGGAACTGGTAGGCGAAGTGCTGAGGGTCATGCGCTCATTGGCGGAAGAGGGCCGGACCATGCTGGTCGTCACCCACGAAATGGGCTTCGCTCGGCATGTGTCGAACCGCGTCGTGTACATGGCCGAGGGCGTTATCGATGCCCAGGGCACGCCGGATGAATTGTTCGAAGGCCTGCCCACCGAGCGTTTCCGCCAATTCGTTGCCAGTCATAATCAGCGAGCCAACGACTGAAAGATTTGCGCACGATCCGCAGGCCATGGGTTGCCGTCGCCGCATCCATGTAGTGTAGTGACGACCCTTGTCGTTCGGCCCGGCCGTGTGGCATCACCTGATCGTTACGTGGAAGCTGCGGATGGCAGAGTCGAGTACCAAAATCATCACCACCGAAGGCCACGAGGCGCTGAAGAAAGAGCTGGACTATCTGTGGCGCGAGCATCGCCCGGACATCACGCAAAAGGTTGCCTGGGCGGCATCGCTCGGTGATCGCAGCGAGAACGCCGACTACCAGTACAACAAGAAGCTGCTGCGGGAGATCGATCGTCGAATCCGCTATCTGCGCAAGCGCTTGGAAGATATGCGGGTGGTGGCTTATTCGCCGGAGCAGGAAGGCCGGGTGTTTTTCGGTGCATGGGTGGAGATCGAGGACGAAGAGGGGGAGACCAAGCGTTTCCGCATCGTGGGTTATGACGAAATCTACGGGCGCATGGACTACATCTCCATCGATTCACCCATGGCTCGCGCGCTGCTGAAAAAAGAAGTGGGCGATGAACTGACGGTCAGGATTCCTGCCGGGGAGAAGCTCTGGTGGGTGACCAAAATCGAATACCAGGTCAGCGAGTAGTCACGAAAAAGGGCCGACACGCTGTGCGTCGGCCCCCTCCCTATCGAGCTTTATCCCTCGCGCAACACCGTCAGTGGACTGGCATTCAGCGCTCGACGCGTGCCAAACACGCCCGCGCCACCGACCAGCAGCGCGCCGATCAGCGGCAGCACCAGCAGCCACGGGTGTGGTGACCACTGCAGACTGAACGCGGAGCGATAAAGCGCAAAGCTCACCAGCTCGCAACCGAGCGCCGCCAGCACCCCGCTGACCGCCCCCAGCAGACCAAATTCGATGCGTCGTGCCTTGATCAGCAGCGTGCGGTTGGCGCCCAGTGCCCTAAGCAACGCACCTTGGCGAATGCGTTCGTCAAGCGTCGCCTGAAGACCCGAGAACAGCACCGCCAGCCCCGCTGCCAGCACAAACAGCAACACATACTGCACCGCCAGCGTGACCTGATCGAGAATGCTGCGCAGTTGCTCCAGCAGCGCCTCCACTTGCAGGATCGTCACCGCCGGAAAGGCACGGGATAGCTCGACGATCTGCTGATCGTGACCGGGAGGCAGGTAGAAGCTGGTCAGGTAAGTGGTTGGTACATCCTTGAGCGTGCCGGGCTGGAAGATCACGAAGAAGTTCGGCTGGAAGGTATCCCAGTTAATGTCACGCAGGCTGGTGACCTTGACTTCATGATTGGCGCCGCCGATCACAAAGCTCAGGGTGTCGCCGAGCTTGATGTTCAGACTGTTGGCGAGTTTGGTTTCCACCGAAACGCCGGGAATGCTGTCAGCGGCGGGCAGTTGATCATTCCACCACTGGCCCTCGGTGATGCTGTTGCCCTCCGGCAGATTGGCCGACCACGTCAGGTTGAGGTCACGCTGAGTCGCGTTCTCGCCCCGTGAATCCTTGGTCACGAACTTGCTCACCGGCTCGCCGTTGATGCTCATCAGACGTCCCGGGATCATCGGATACAGCGGCGCGCTGTGGGTCGACAGGCGAGTCATGCGCTCGGCGAAATTGTCACGCTCGGTGGGCAGGATATTCAGCGCGAAGTAGTTGGGCGCATCTTTCGGCAGCTGGTTTTGCCAGGTGTCGAGCAACTCGCCGCGTAACAGGGCGATCAATCCCATGGACAGCAGGATCAGGCCGAACGCCAGGGATTGCCCGGCCGCCGCCATGGGGTGACGCAGCAGTTGGCCAAGGCCCAGGCGCCACGGCAGCGAAGCGTTGGCCAGCAGCCGGCGCAGGCTTTGCAACGTCAGCAGCAGGATGCCGCCGAGCACCAGCGCCGCGATCAGGCCACCGCCAAGCAGGGCGAACGTGAGCACCAGATCCAGGCTCAGGCGCCACATGATCAGCCCCAGTGCAAACAGCGCTGCGCCATAGACCAGCCAGGTGCTGGCGGGAATCGGCAGCATGTCGCGGCGCAACACCCGCAGTGGCGGCACGCGACCCAGAGCTGCCAGCGGCGGCAAGGCAAAACCGGCCAAGGCGACCAGCCCGGTGCCGATGCCGGCCAACGCCGGCAGCCAGCCCCCCGGCGGAACCGCTGCCGGCAAAAGATCTTCCAGCAGGTAAAACAGACCCAGTTGCGCGAACCAGCCGAGCAGGGCGCCGGTTACGCTGGCGGCGATGCCGAGCATCGCCAGCTGCATACCGAACAGCACCAACGCTTCGTTACGCGACAGGCCAAGGCAGCGCAACAGCGCACTGGCGTCGAAACGCCGCACCGCGAAGCGCGCCGCCGACAACGCAACGGCAACGCCTGCCAGCAGCACGGCCACCAGGCTTGCCATGTTCAGGTAACGCTCGGCCTTGCCCAGTGCGCCGCCAATCTGCTGATTGCCATCGCGGGCATCGTCGATTTTCTGATTAGGCGCCAGTCCGGGTTCCACAGCCTTGCGATAGGCCGCCAGCGCCTGCGGCGTGCCGCGCCACAGATCGCGAAAGTTGACCCGGCTGCCCGGCTGCACGACCTTGGTCGCTTCAAGATCGGCCATGTTGATCATGACCCGCGGCGTCAGGCTGTAGAAATTACCGGCGCGATCGGGTTCGTAAGTGAGTACGCGGGTGAGTTTCAGGGTCGTGGAGCCGACGTCGATGCTGTCACCGACCTTCAGATTCAGCGCCACCAGAATTCGCGCTTCGGCCCAGGCTTCACCGGGTTGGGGCTCGCCGCCGCTGACTTCCGGCTGATAAGGCGCCTCGGCGCTCTTCAGCTCGCCACGCAGGGGATAGGCCGCATCCACCGCCTTCACGCTGGCAAGCTGAATGCCGTTGTCGGTGGCGACCACGCTGGAAAAGATGACGATCTGCGAGTGGTCGAGCCTGAGCGCCGCTCCGGCCTCGATCTGCTCGGGTTTGGCGGGCGTTGAGCCGCTTAAAATCAGGTCCGCACCGAGAAATTCAGTGGCGCGCAGCAGCATCGCGCTGTTCAGTCGCGAGCCGAAATAACCGATGGCGGTGCTGGCGGCAACCGCCACCACCAGGGCGAAGAACAGCACACGCAGTTCGCCGGCGCGGGCGTCGCGCATCAATTGGCGGGCGGCGAGGCTCAGCAGTCGGGCAAGCGGCAGACGTGCCATCAAGGCTCCATAGGGGCGACCAGGCGGCCACCTTCAAGACGGATCAGGCGCCGGCAACGGTGAGCCAGGCGTTCATCGTGGGTCACGAGCACCAGCGTGGTATTGCGCTCTTGGTTCAGCTCGAACAACAGGTCGCTGATGCGCTCGCCGGTGTGGCTGTCGAGGTTGCCGGTGGGCTCGTCGGCGAACAGTACGTCGGGCTCGGCGGCAAAGGCGCGGGCGATGGCAACGCGTTGCTGCTCACCCCCCGATAACTGTTTGGGCGTGTGAGTCAGGCGCTGACCGAGACCGACGCGCTCCAGCAGGTGGCGCGCCTGCTCGCGGGCGTCTTTGCGGCCTTCCAGTTCCATGGGCAGCATGACGTTTTCCAGCGCGTTGAGGCTGTCCAGCAATTGAAAAGACTGAAAGACGAAACCCACGTGTTCGGCGCGAACCCTGGCGCGCTGGTCTTCATCCAGCTCACTGAGATTGCGCCCCGACAGCGTCACCGAGCCTGCGCTGGGCAGGTCCAGACCGGCGAGCAGGCCGAGCAGGGTGGATTTGCCGGAACCGGAGGCGCCGACGATGGCCAGGGTATCGCCCTTGTTTAGTTCCAGGGAGAGTTCGTGCAGGATGGTCAAGTCACCTTCGGTGCTTGGGACCACTTTGCTGAGGTTCCGAGCACTGAGAATACTTTCGCTCATGGAGAATCCGATGCGTGCGTGGTTTTTAAGTGCTGGCCTGGGTTTGCTGCTGTTGTCTCAAGGAGCCATGGCAGGCACGGTTTTGATCGTTGGGGATAGTATCAGCGCGGCTTTCGGCCTGGATACCCGTTTGGGCTGGGTGAGTCTTCTGGAGAAGCGCCTGGCAGAGCAGGGCTACAAGGACAAGGTGGTCAATGCATCCGTCAGCGGCGACACCAGTGCCGGAGGTCAGGCGCGGCTGCCGGCGCTGCTCGCGCAGCATAAGCCGGATCTGGTGATCCTCGAATTGGGGGGCAATGATGGCCTGCGGGGTCAACCTCCTGCGCAATTGCAACAAAATCTTGCGTCGATGATCGACAGTTCGCGTGCGGCGGGGGCCAAGGTGTTGCTGCTGGGGATGCAGATTCCACCCAACTATGGCGCGCGTTACACCACGGCGTTCAAAGAGGTCTACAGCAACCTGGCCAGCGAGAAGAAGGTTGCTCTGGTGCCGTTCATGCTCGAAGGCGTCGGTGGTGTGCCTGAGTATACGCAGGCGGATGGGTTACATCCGGCGGCCAATGCTCAGGCTCGATTATTGGAGAATGTTTGGCCGCAGCTGAAGGCGCTTCTTTAAGTTGGAGTTTTGGCGTTGGGGTCTGGAGCATATCCATAATCTTGGTTGGCGCTGATAGGGGGTCACAGCTCTTCGCTACAGTTCGACCTACGGTAGGAGCCGGCTTGCTGGCGAAGGCGGTAGGTCAGTTGCAGATGGGTTGGCTGACCCAGCTCCTACAGGTTGTGCGGGGTATCGGGATTTATCGCATGGCGCAATCCTGTGGCCGTGCGGCTCGCCGGCAGCGATCTTGCGGACGCCACGCCTGCCAACCGTGCTGCTACAGTTCTTTTTCGCGATAGTCCAGACACCGCAGAACTCGACCCGGGTACGAGCCTAATGCAGGCCTCGTTGGAGTGAGGGAACCCGGCGCAGGAGGGCCAAACCAGGAGCAGGCACCCTTGGTTGCTTGGGGTTGGTCCGGCATTCCGGCTTTTCCAAGTAACTCGACGAAGTCGAAACGCTTATGCCGTCAGGCAGAACCGTAATCAGCATCGCGCCGATAATGGATTTACACGCGTTTCCAAAGCCAACCTCGACCCACCACAACCGCCAAAATTAAAGCCCTCCAGCCCTTTTCCCAACGAAGCCTTTCGGCTAATGTGGCGCCCCCGATCCGGAGCCCCCTGATGCGCCGCCCTGCCTGGTCCCTTTTCGCCTATCAATTGATCGAGCCTGACGAGCAGCTCGACCTGTTCGCGTGCCAGGAAGTTCGTGTACATCTCGTCGCCCGGCAGCTGGAACTGGCCGGTTCCGCCGACCGCACTCTCTGCGGTACTCTGCTGCCCGCCCAACCACGCTGGTCCAACGTCGAGCAGGCGATTTATCAGGATGAGCGCCTGTGTCCACTGTGCCGGGCAATCATCGATGCGCAGCGCAGGGGTTGGCATCCGATCTGGCCGGAGCTGGACCAGACCCTGTAAAAGCGATTACACCGTGTAAGCCATCGCGCCTACTCCCGAAGGCCCCGGCGTGCGTGTACAATCGCGCTCATTCAAGCCTTCCGCTTACCCAAGGATTCCCCGGATGTTGTCGCGCATTCCAGCTTTCGCCCGCTGTCTGTCGCTCGCTGCACTGTGTGCGGCCGGCCCTGTCTCCGCTCTGGAGTTTCCGTTGCCACCGCCAGGCGAAGACATCATCGGCCAGGTGCAGACCGTCACCGCCAAGTACGAAGACACCTTTGCTGACCTGGGCACCCAGTACGATCTGGGCTATCTGGAAATGATCGCGGCCAACCCGGGCGTCGATGCATGGCTGCCGGGCGCCGGCACTCAGGTGATTCTGCCGACCCGTTTCATCCTGCCGCCGGGGCCGCGCGAAGGTATCGTCATCAACCTCGCCGAATACCGTTTGTATTACTACCCGAAAGGCCAGAACGTGGTGTACACCTTCCCGCTGGGTATCGGCCGCGAAGGCTGGGGCTCGCCGGTTTCCACCACCAAGGTGACCGCCAAGACCCCGAACCCGACCTGGACCCCGCCAGCGTCGGTCAAGGCCGAGCACGCTGCCGATGGTGACATCCTCCCGAACGTGGTGCCTGCTGGCCCGGACAACCCCTTGGGGCCGTTCAAGTTCGGCCTGGGCTTGCCGGGCTACCTGATCCACGGCTCGAACAAGAAGTTCGGCATCGGCATGCGAACCAGCCACGGTTGCTTCCGCATGTACAACAACAACGTGCTGGAAATGGCTGACATGGTTCCGATTGGTACACCCGTACGCATCATGAACGAGCCTTACAAGTTCGGTGTCAGCGGCGGCAAGGTGTACCTCGAGGCGCATACGCCCCTGGACGAAAGCGGCAACCCTTCGGTGGTCGACAAGCACACCGCCGTTATCAACGCGCTGCTCAAGCGCGAAGACCTGGCCAACAGCCTGCGTATCAATTGGGATGAAGTGCGTGACGTAGTGGCTGCCGAGGATGGCATGCCTGTCGAAATCGCGGTGCCAGGCGTGCAGGCTCCGGTTGTTAACGATGCGCCGGTGACATTGCAATAAGTCTGGTTCGACGCCGATACCCGTCCACCGGGCTCTGGAGACAGGGCAGGGTGAACGGGTTTTTTATCGCCTGAAGAATCGTTCGAGGACAGGTTGTCCTCACAAAAAACGGGCAACAAAAAAGCCGATCCGAAACCGGACCGGCTTATCAATAATCCCGAGGGACTATTACTTGCGGCTTGCCTTGTCGAGCATGCGCAGAGCGCGCTCGTTGGCTTCGTCAGCAGTTTGCTGAGCTTTCTGGGCAGCAGCCAGAGCTTCATCAGCCTTGCGATAGGCTTCATCGGCACGAGCTTGCGAACGAGCGGCTGCGTCTTCAGTTGCAGTCAGACGAGCTTCAGTTTCTTTGGATGCACTGCTGCAACCGGTAGCCAGAACTGCGGCCAGGGCCAGAGCAGAGAATTTCAGAACGTTGTTCATCGTGTTCCCCTTAAAGGACTTCTATCAAATTAGTCATCTCTCGAAAATGAGAAAATGACCGGCGTACATACTACTCATTGTTTGTAGTAAGTAAACGGACTAAGCGCAAGAACCGCATAAAATTCTTTGCTTAGAAAGGCTTCCGTGCAACTCCTCACGTTTTTTCTCGAAAAAACCCCGGCGCTGCCAGGCGAAACGTCTGTCAGTGGGCCAGATGCAAATGAGCAGAGCGGCGTGTTCCCGAGATCGTCAAGCGGGTCGGCGATGTGCCCGCGGGCTCTGGAGCCTGCAAAGGTTTAACCGCGTGCAGCCTTTTTTGTATAGACGATGATCGGTCATGACGCTCGTTCTGTGCTGCTTGAGTGACTCAAGCACGCCGTTTGCGTCTCAATGGACATTCACTGGAGGCTTCAGGTTCAACCGGCAGAGCGGTCAGATGTGCGGCAGCGCGTATTGCCCTCGATTCCCTTGAGCAGATTCGGCAATGGCGCCTACTATTCGGGGTGCTCGTTTGTTGAGCAGAAGCGGGCTTCTGGGTGTCCCAAATAGGCACGAGGTGGCGTTGCAGGTGACAAGAAAAAGTCGTGAGCGAAGGCAAGACCAGGTAAAAACCGGCGCAGTAAAATCGCGAAAGTGTTCTCAATGAGCATTTTTATCCGGTGTTTTAGGACCATATTGCTGCTCACGTCGTTTTCACGCCGCCTGATAGTTCCTTCGCCGGACAAACATCGGTAAGGTAGGGGTCAAATTCCAAGACCCGCGAGGAGTAGTGATGAGCGAGGCGTTGTCTATCCACCATGACGAGACCGGTCACCAGTTCGAGATCAACATCGACGGTCACCGCGCCTATCTGACGTATATGGATCTGGGGAAGCAGACCCTGGATATCTATCGTACGTTCGTTCCCAACGCACTGCGGGGGCGAGGCATAGCCGCGGCCTTGACCGAGGTTGCGCTTGATTATGCCGAGAGTAACGGCTACACCGTCATCCCGTCGTGCTCATATGTCGAGCGCTATATGGAGCGCAATCAGCGACAGGCGGCGAAGATCTGACCAGACGCGTCAGATGATATTTTGAAATGCCATCCCCGCAATGAAGAACGCCGAGCGTATGCTCGGCGTTGTCGTTTCCAAAGCCCTGATCAGCCACGCTTGCGCTTGGGCAACACGTCCTTGAGCTTGGCGTGCATGCTGCGCAAGGTCTTCTCGGTAGCTTCCCAGTCAATGCAGGCGTCGGTGATCGATACGCCGTATTCCAAGTCCGCGAGATCCTTCGGAATCGACTGCGCACCCCATTTCAGATGGCTTTCGACCATCAGACCGATGATCGACTCGTTGCCTTCCAGAATCTGGTTCGCGACGTTCTCGATGACCAGCGGCTGCAAGGCAGGGTCCTTATTGGAGTTGGCGTGGCTGGCGTCGACCATGATGTTCGGCTTGATCTTCGCCTTGTTCAGCGCCTGTTCGCACAGGGCAACGCTGACCGAATCATAGTTCGGCTTGCCGTTACCACCGCGCAGCACCACGTGACCATAGGCGTTGCCCTTGGTGGTGACGATGGAGACGCCACCTTCCTGGTTGATACCCAGGAAACGGTGCGGGCTGGAGACTGACTGCAGGGCGTTGATCGCCACGGTCAGACCGCCATCGGTGCCGTTCTTGAAACCGACCGCCGATGACAGCCCGGAAGCCATTTCTCGGTGGGTCTGGGATTCCGTTGTGCGCGCACCAATGGCTGACCAACTGATCAGATCCTGCAGGTATTGCGGGGAGATCGGGTCCAGGGCCTCGGTGGCGGTCGGCAGGCCTTTTTCGGCCAGATCCAGCAGCAACTGACGGCCGATGTGCAAGCCGTCCTGAATCTTGAAGGAGTCGTCCAGGTACGGGTCGTTGATCAAGCCTTTCCAGCCGACAGTCGTGCGCGGTTTTTCGAAATACACGCGCATGACCAGATAAAGGGTATCGGACAGTTCCGCAGCCAGCGCCTTGAGGCGTTCGGCGTATTCATGGGCGGCATTGATGTCGTGGATCGAGCATGGCCCGATCACGATGAACAGGCGGTGGTCCTTGCCATCGAGAATGTTGCGGATAACTTCGCGGCCCTGGCTCACGGTTGCCTGGGCGGCAGCGGTGAGAGGAATTTCGCGCTTGAGCTGATCCGGAGTGATCAGTGTCTCGTTGGAAGCAACGTTGAGGTCGTCAATCGGTAAATCAGCCATCGTGTTACTCATCAGGTCACGGGTGCTGGCCGCCTACGGCGGAGCTCAGCATGGTTGAGCGCAGCGGGGAGCGGAACCTTAGCGCGTTAACCCGTGCTTCGACAATGGGTAAACGTGGCTTTCGTCCAACAGGCGCGGCATTCTCGGACGCATTTTCCGTTTGAGCGGTCAGTCGTCAGGCCCGAAGTTTGTAAACTGCCGCTTGTGTGCGGATATAGTGTGCCGCAGACCCAGGGGAGATTGGCGTGGATCAACTGCAACTGACGGATTTCGACGTGGATCAGCAATTGCTGACGCTGCCCGGGGTTTCGCTGCTGATATTCACCAGCCTCGGCTGTTCCAGTTGCCGTTGGGCACGACAGCATTTGCCAGAGCAGACATTGCCGGTTGAGCGGTTGTGCTGGATCGATGCTGAGGAGAATGGCGGGGCCGTGCAGCGTTATGGTGTTTTTCACCTACCGACGCTGTTCGTCGTGCGCGACGGCGAATTCTATGGCGCGTTGCGTTGCAAGCTTTCTGCCGAAGCCATTATCCAAGGGCTTGATCAGTCGCTGGCGCGAGCACCCGACGATTTACCTTGAAAAACCACTGCCTTGAGCGTGCCGCCATCAATGGAAAAGGCAGTTTCGCGAATGAATTTAACCCCTCCTGGGATGGGGTATTACACGGCCGGCAGCTTTCATTGTGATGGATTGAGGGAAAAATGATGTCCAACGACCTGACCAAGAAAACCGCAGGCAGCAAACTGGTATTGGCGATTTCCTCGCGGGCACTGTTCGATCTGCGGGAAAGCCACGCGATCTACGTGAGCGATGGCGTGGCGGCTTACCGGCAGTACCAGATCGACCACGAAGACGAGGTGCTGGAGCCTGGTGATGCCTTTTTGCTGGTGGAAAAACTGCTGAGCCTGAACGCCAGCCTGACTCACTCGCGAGTGGAAGTGGTCCTGGTATCACGCAACAGTGCCGATACCGGGCTGCGGGTCTTCAACTCCATTCAGCATTACGGTCTGGACATTTCCCGGGCGGCATTCGTCGGTGGTCGTAGCCCGTTTCCGTATCTGGCGGCTTTCGGCAGTCACCTCTTCCTTTCCACACATGCCGAGGACGTGCGCAGCGCGCTGGATGCGGGCTTTGCCGCGGCAACCATTCTTTCCGGGGGTGCCCGACGCGCCGCCAGTGCGGAACTGCGTATCGCCTTCGACGGCGATGCGGTGCTGTTTTCCGACGAATCCGAACGCATCTATCAGTCCGGCGGCCTGCAAGCCTTTCAGGCCAGTGAGCGCGAAGCGGCGCGGCTGCCGCTGCCTGGTGGTCCATTCAAACCCTTTCTCGCGGCTCTGAACCTGCTGCAGCGTGAGTTTCCGGAAGAGTCGTGCCCGATTCGCACCGCCCTGGTCACCGCTCGCTCGGCGCCGGCCCACGAACGGGTCATCCGCACCTTGCGCGAGTGGGACATTCGTCTGGATGAATCGCTGTTTCTCGGCGGTCTGGAAAAATCGGCGTTTCTGGAGGCATTTGCAGCGGACGTCTTCTTCGACGACCAGCCCGGTCATTGCGAGAAAGCGCGTGACGTAGTGGCCACCGGTCACGTACCCCATGGCATCAGCAATGAGCTAAAACAGTGAATCTTTAGACCGGAAAGCTGTATCGAACCGGCTGATTCGTCCGCGCGCTGCTACTCTCAGTTGAGTCTGCGCCTGTCATGCTTGCCTGGAGGTCACATGATTCGCTCGATGTTGTTTGCCACGGACCTCGGTCTTTATGCGCCATACGTCCTGCAGCATGCACTGGCTCTGGCCCGAACGTTCAATGCGGAGCTGCATGTGATTCATGTCGTCGAACCCATGGGGCTGTTCGCCGAATCCGTGCTTCAAAGCTATCTGGCCGAAGACGTGCTCAGGGAGCTGCACAGCGAGGGCGTCAATACGGTCATCGAAGGCATCGAGCTGCGGATGTTGGCCGGTTTTCGTGATGAGCTGGGGGAGGATAACCAGGATCTGGAGTTGATCCGCAGCGTGCGCGTCGTGCAGGGCGACCCGTCCAACGTGATTCTCGAGCAGGCGCAACGGCTTGAGGTCGATTTGCTTGTGGTCGGCAGTCACAGCCACGGTGCCGAGGGGGATACACCGATCGGGCGCACGGCGGCGCGGGTTTTACAGCTTTCAGAAGTGCCGGTGTACATGGTGCCGATGCTACAGAACCGCGCCGGGGGTTAAGGGTATACGGGAAATTATGACGGCATTGAAAAAGCTGCGTGCCATTACCGAATAAAAGTGATAAAAAGTTCTAGATTTGCCTTCCTGACCATTAATCCAGTTATATACCGTCGCTGATGCCCGTGGCGTCTTCCGGCTTTGAGGGATACATATGAAGCTTCAACAATTGCGCTACATCTGGGAAGTGGCGCACCACGACCTCAACGTCTCGGCGACGGCGCAGAGCCTTTATACCTCGCAACCGGGTATCAGCAAGCAGATCCGTCTGCTGGAAGATGAGCTGGGGGTCGAGGTATTTGCGCGCAGCGGCAAGCATCTGACCCGCGTGACGCCGGCCGGCGAACGCATTATCACCACTGCGGGGGAAATCCTGCGCAAAGTCGAGAGCATCAAGCAGATCGCTCAGGAGTTCTCCAACGAGAAGAAAGGCACCCTGTCGATCGCCACCACTCACACCCAGGCGCGTTATGCGCTGCCACCCGTGATCAGCAATTTCATCAAACAGTACCCGGACGTCGCGCTGCACATGCATCAGGGCTCACCGATGCAGATCGCCGAGATGGCCGCCGATGGCACCGTTGATTTCGCCATTGCCACCGAAGCGCTGGAGCTGTTCGGCGATCTGGTGATGATGCCGTGCTACACGTGGAACCGCTGCGTGGTCGTACCGCAGGGGCACCCCCTGACCAAGCTGCCGAAACTGACCCTGGAAATCCTCGCCGAATACCCGATCGTCACGTATGTGTTCGGTTTCACCGGTCGCTCCAAGCTCGACGAAGCCTTCAGCCATCGCGGGCTGACGCCCAAGGTGGTATTCACCGCAGCTGACGCCGACGTGATCAAGACTTACGTTCGTCTGGGCCTGGGTGTCGGCATCGTCGCCAAGATGGCCGTGGATCCCAAGCTGGACAGCGATCTGGTGGTATTGGATGCCAGCGAGCTGTTCGAGGCCAGCATCACCAAGATTGGCTTCCGCCGCGGCACATTCCTGCGCGGCTTCATGTGCGATTTCATCGAGAAATTCGCTCCGCACCTGACCCGCGACGTGATGGCCAAGGCCATCCAGTGTCACAACAAGCAGGAACTCGAAGAGCTGTTCGACGGCGTTGTCCTGCCGGAGCATTGATTCGGTCAAGCTGACGTGTAAAAACCTGTGGGAGCGAGTTCATTCGCGAAGCATGGGTACAGCCGATAGATCTTTATCGGTTGTACCGCCACTTCGCGAATGAATTCGCTCCCACAGTTTCGATCGCAGACCGTCAGGCTTTGGTGATCAAATTCCCCGAATGCAGCCCGCATTCCTTTTGCGTCGCTTCTTCCCACCACCAGCGACCTTCGCGCTCATGCTGATTCGGCAGGACAGGGCGCGTGCACGGTTCGCAACCGATACTGATGAAACCACGCTCGTGCAGGCTGTTGTAGGGCAGTTCCAGCATGCGGATGTAATTCCAGACGTCTGCGCTGCTCATCTGCGCCAGCGGGTTGAACTTGTATAGCGTGCGCTCCGGCGTGGAGAACGCGCTGTCGATTTCGACCACAGCCACGTTGTTGCGGGTGCTCGGGCTCTGGTCGCGACGCTGGCCGGTGGCCCAGGCCTTCACATCGCTGAGCTTGCGCCGCAGTGGTTCGATCTTGCGTATCCCGCAGCATTCGCCGTGACCGTCTTTGTAGAAGCTGAAAAGGCCCTTTTCCTTGACGAGAGGCTCCAGTTTTTCCCGGTCAGGGGAGACGATATCGATGGCGATGTTGTACTGCTCGCGAACCTGGTCGATGAAACGGTAGGTTTCCGGGTGCAGACGGCCAGTGTCCAGACTGAACACCTTGACGTTCTTGTTGATCTTCCAGGCCATGTCCACCAACACCACGTCTTCGGCGCCACTGAAGGAAAGCCACAGCTCGTCGCCGAAGTGCTGGAAGGCAAATTTGAGGATGTCATAGGCGGATTTATCGGCGTAGGTCGCGGCAATCTCGGCGACGTCGAAGGGATGGCTCATCAGGCGGCTTCCTAATATGAATTGGCGCTTAGGCGCTCGTAATGGCGCAGATGGTATCAAAAACCTACGCTCGTTTGCCTGAATCCTCCGGTGCGTGGACAGAGTGTGAGGGGCGATCGGCGTAGGCCGCAGATGCCATGACTGACGCGCCTTGTAGGAGACGTCGGAGGTTACGACGGCAGCGAACGCGATAGGTCATGCAATGCACTTATATCTGATCCACCGCATTCGCCACTGTCGCAAACTCCAGCGGCTTCTACAGATTCCGTTGGTCATAATCCCTCGGCGCGGCAACATGAAAATATGGATCACAACGCTTCAAGGGTACTCAGCAAAACCCGCACCTTGGTAATGGACTCCTGATACTCCGCCTCCCAGTCCGAGTCGGCGACGATGCCGCCGCCACCCCAGCAGGCGATCCGACCGCTCTGGGCCAAGAGGCTGCGGATGGCGATGGAACTGTCCATTTCGCCTCGAACGTCCAGATACAGCAGCGACCCGCAATACAACGCGCGGCGAGTGGGTTCCAGTTCGTCGATGATCTGCATCGAGCGGATTTTCGGCGCGCCGGTAATCGAACCGCCGGGGAAACTGCCGCCGATCAGGTCCAGGGCGTCCTTGCCCGTCGCCAGTTCACCGGTGACGGCACTGACCAGATGGTGCACGTTCGGATAGCTTTCCAGGCTGAACAATTCGGGGACTTTCACCGAACCGATGCGACAGGTGCGTCCCAGATCGTTGCGCAACAGGTCGACGATCATCAGGTTTTCAGCGCGATCTTTTTCGCTCGCCAGCAGTTCTTTGGCGTATGCCGCATCTTCGACGGCATCCCTGCCTCGGGGGCGAGTGCCCTTGATCGGGCGGGTTTCGACCTGCCGCTGGCTGACTTTGACGAAGCGCTCAGGCGACAGACTCAGGATCGCATCGCCCGCTGGCAAACCCAGGTAACCGGCGAACGGAGTCGGACAGGCGAGGCGCAATGCCTGATACGCCGTCCATGGATCGCCGCTGTAACTGGCGCGAAAGCGCTGGGCGAAATTCACCTGATAGCAATCGCCTGCCTGAATGTAGGCGTGGATTTGCTCGATGGCCTGTCGGTATTGCTCAGCGCTGGTGTCCGGCGCGAAGGGTTGAGTGAGGTTGAAGGCCGCATCGGCAGGGGTGTGCGGATGCTCGAACAGGTCGATCAAACGTTGACGTTCGTCATTACCAAGGGTGGGATGGAAAACCAGTTCGGTGGTGCATTGCTGGTGATCACTGATCAGCGCCCAGGCGTACAACCCCAGTTGTGCCGAGGGCAAATACAGGTCATCGACGGCCAGGCTCGGCAGCGGTTCAAGCAAGCGGCCGAAATCATAGGCCAGATACCCCATCATTCCGCCAGCGAAAGGCAGTGGGCTGTTGTCGGGTAGATCGGCGTGCCCCATGGCGGCCAGACTGTCGCGCAGTCGGTGCAGAAACACCGCGCCGCTTTCCTCTGAGCCGGGGATGAATGTCTCAACGGGCCAGGCGCTGAGAATGTCGAAACGGCCTCGGTCCGCCGCAGGTCGGCCGCTGTCGAGCAGAACGGCGCCAGGCGCGCGATGAACCAGAGAAAAATACCCGGCCGGGTCGACGTGGTAGGCGAGCGGGTGTACGGAACAGGTTGGCATGCGAGGGAAATCAGTCGTGGTGCGCGGAGGGCGATTGTAGTCTTCCGGCGACCCGACTCCTAGAGGTGTGTCGGAATTGGGTGCCACGGCGCCGGTATCCTGCCTGCCTCTGTGGGAATGAGCTTGCTCACCTACGGCCCCGGAAAAATCAGTCAAACGTGGCCAAACAACTCCTGAACGAACTTCACCCGCTCATCAGGACTGTCGTGACGACCTTCGGCAGTCAGCTCATCCAGTCGTTGCTCTACCGCCAGCGTGCGATGGGTCAGCCCGCAGTCGTTGGCGATCTGGATGTTCAGCCCAGGGCGCGCGTTGAGTTCGAGGATCAGCGGGCCGCGATCCTGATCCAGCACCATGTCCACACCGATGTAGCCGAGGCCACACAGTTCATAGCATTCGGCGGCCAGGCGCATGAAACCGTCCCAGTTCGGCAGTTGCACGCCATCCACGGCATTGGTGGTGTCGGGGTGTTTGCTGATGATGTTGTTAAGCCAGGTGCCGCGCAGTGTCAGCCCGGTCGCCAGGTCGACGCCGACCCCGATGGCGCCCTGATGCAGGTTGGCCTTGCCGCCGGACTGGCGCGTGGGAAGGCGCAGCATGGCCATTACCGGGTAGCCCATCAGCACGATCACGCGAATGTCCGGAACACCTTCATAGCTGATGCTCTTGAAGATCGGGTCAGGCGTGACCCGGTATTCGATCAGCGCGCGATCCCGGTGGCCACCCAGTGAATACAGACCGGTGAGAATGCTGGAAATCTGATGTTCGATTTCCTCGTGGCTGATGATGCGTCCGGAAATCGTGCGAAAACGCTCCTCGAAACGATCGGCGATGACCAGAATCCCATCGCCCCCCGCGCCCTGGGCCGGCTTGATCACGAAATCTCTGCGCCCGCCGATGATGTCGTCGAGCTTCTCGATTTCCTTCTCGGTGGAGATGATTCCGTACATCTGCGGCACATGGATGCCGGCGGCGATGGCACGCTCCTTGGTGATGATCTTGTCATCGACGATGGGGTAAAGGCTGCGTTTGTTGTACTTGAGCACGTAATCGGCGTTACGCCGGTTGATGCCCATGATCCCTTTGGCTTCGAGCGCTTTCCAGGTTTTCCACCAGCCGATCATTTGATGTTTTCCCGTTCGGCGTCTTCCTTGATGAAGGCCTTGAAGCGGATAAGCTCGGTCAAGCGGTAACCGCGATAACGCCCCATTGCCAGCATGAAGCCCACCAGGATCAGCAGGATGGCCGGAAAGGTGAATACGAAGTAGATGAACTCCGGCACACTCATGATGATGTGCGCCAGTGAGGCCGCGAATAGCGTGCCGATGGCGACCTTCATCGCATAACCGCCGCCGCGTTCTTCCCAAGTGATCGACAGGCGCTCGATGGTCATGGTCAGGATGACCATCGGGAACAGCGCCACGGACAAGCCGCGTTCCAGCCCCAGTTTGTGGCTGAACAGACTGATGGCGGCGATCAGCACCACCACGAACGTCAGCACCACCGACAGCCTCGGCAGCATCTGGAGCTTCAGATGCTCAAGATAGGAACGCAACGACAGGCCCAATGCGGTGATGATCGTGAACAACACGATGCCGAAGCCAAGCTGGGTTTCGCGGAAGGCCAGGGCGATTAGCACCGGCGTGAACGTCCCAAGTGTCTGCAGGCCGATCAGGTTACGCAGGATCAGGATAACCAGCACCCCGATCGGGATCATCACCATGATCATGAAGGTCTGCTGCGTTTGTAGAGGCAGGCCGTACAGAGAGTATTCGAGGAAGTCGGCGTCGGTACTTTCGTCCGTCAGTTTGGCCAGGCGGATGGCATTCATCTCGCTGTTGTTCAGGCTGAAGTTGACCGTGGCCTTTTTGCCGCCTTCGACGGAGATCAGGTTGTCGTTGCCCACCCACCACAGCAGGCGATCCTGCGGCAGGCCGGCCTCGCCGGTTTCCGGATTGAAATAGAGCCAGTCCTTGCCGTTGAAGCTACGCAACCAGAGTTCGGGCATCTGCGGTTGATCGGCAACCAGGCGGATGGTGTGGACCTTTTCCACCGGAACGTGGGCCACCGACAGCAGGATCTCGGTGATGCGGGCCTTGTTCTGCACCGATGTGTCGCCGGCCAGCAACAGCTTGACGTTGTCGTCACTCAGATTATTGACACGCCGAATCGCTTCGCTGACGAAGGTTTCCACATCGGCGGAGTGTTGGCGAATCGGCGCGAGAAGGGCGTCGGCGGCAATCTTTTCCGGGCCTTCGACGGCAATGCTGTCGCGAAAGATCGGGCCTTTGACCTTGGCTTTTTCGCCGCTGTAGCGCTTGGTCAGCACCAGCCGGTAATACAGCGTCTGATTGCCGGTGGCGCGACGTGCCGACCAGGTGACCTTGCGGTTGCCATCGACGCGGTTGACGTTCACGCCGTAATTATTGGAGATGAAGCTTTCGTTGAGGCTGATGTAATCCCGCGAGAGCGGCGGCACGTACATCTGCACCTTGACCGTGTCTTTCGGGTTGGCGACGAACTCGACCTTGGCGTCGATGTTCCAGAGGTCGTCGGTTTCGTCTTCGGTCACCGGGATGCCGAGCACCAATATCTGATAGGCCGTGATCGCGATCCCCAGTGTCACCAGGGCTGTGATCAGGATTTTCAGATGGAGCGTAAGAGAGCGCATGTCGTTACTCTGCGGTTTGAGCATCAGTGATGCAGGCAGGTTTGCCCGCTGCATATTTAAGGCTTGGGTCGACCAGCGCGTCGAAGTGCTTCAGGGCTTCGGAGCCAATCAGAAGCGGGTATTGGAAAGCACTTCGGTCGGTCAAGTTCACTTCCACGGTTCGCAAAGCGCTGCCCATGCACACGTCGAGGCTGATCACCGGCCGCGAGGTGTATTTCTTTTCATCGTCCGGATCGACATCGCCAGCCCGGCGCTTGATCTTGCTGACTCGTGCCAAAGGTCGTTCGATGGGATGTTCGTGGGCGTCGTCGATGGCGAGATAGAAGCGCACCCAGGATTCGCCATCGCGTTTGAAGCGTTTGATGTCACGGGCGCTGAGGGAGGCGGTTTTCGCGCCCGTATCCAGTTTTGCCGCGACCTGCAGGTCGATGCCGGCAAGTTCCGCGTACTCGTTCAACCCGTAGACGGTCTTGCCTGCGGCCATGCAGAAATCGCTGAAAAACAGGCCCGGCAGATACAGGCAGAAAAGAGAGAGTAGAGGATGGCGGCTCATAGGTCCTGGCGCGGTGATGGGGAACAAGGAGCAGTGCTTACGTCCGCTCGGGATTGGGTTAGGCGCGGGCCGCGGCCAGTAAGGACGTCCCTGGATCGCCTGTCACGGCAGGCAAATGCGGTCGGCATTCTAGCATGAAGGTTTTGCAGCGCCAGCAAAGGGCACGGCTGACAGGGTTCGTAGGAAGCGTCTCATGCTTGAAGGTTATTAGACGATTGTCGACACTATGCAAAATGTCTTTGACTGATTGAGCGGTATTTGGCTAGATTTAGCCTCGTTCAATGAGAAGGTGTCGACAATGTTGGATGCCACCGAAATCATCAATGCCATTCCGGTCGATTCCGAGACGCTATCGGAGAACGTATTCCGGCGCATTCAGGCAGCGATTGTCAAAGGCGAGATCGCGCCCGGCAGCAAGATTTCCGAGCCGGAACTTGCCCGCACCTATGGCATCAGCCGTGGCCCCTTGCGCGAGGCCATTCATCGGCTGGAAGGCCAGCGTTTGCTGGTGCGCGTGCCCCATGTCGGCGCTCGTGTGGTGTCGTTGAGTCATGCCGAGCTGGTCGAGCTCTACGAAATCCGCGAATCGCTGGAGGGCATGGCTTGTCGCCTGGCGGCCGAGCGCATGACCATCGACGAGATCGACGAGTTGCGTCATGTACTGGAAACCCACGAGCGCGATTCTGCGTTTCAGGCTGGCGTCGGCTACTACCAGCAGGAAGGCGACTTCGATTTCCATTACCGGATCATCCAAGGCGCGCGCAACAGCACCCTGACCCAGATGCTCTGCGGCGAGCTGTATCAGTTGGTGCGCATGTACCGCATTCAATTCTCCACAACGCCCAACCGGCCGCGCATGGCCTTTACCGAGCACCATCGCATTCTCGATGCCATCGCCGACCGTGACGGCGAATTGGCCGAACTCTTGATGCGTCGTCATATCGGCGCGTCGAAACGCAACATCGAACAGCACTACCAAGCTGCCACTGCCCGAGGTGAACAATGACTTCAAGAATGACTCCCGGCCAACGCTTCCGTGATGCCGTCGCCAGCGAGCATCCGCTCCAGGTGGTCGGGGCGATCAACGCCAACCATGCACTGCTCGCACAACGTGCCGGATTCAAGGCCATCTATCTGTCCGGTGGCGGGGTGGCCGCCGGCTCGCTGGGTGTGCCGGATCTGGGTATCACAGGTCTCGATGACGTGTTGACAGACGTGCGTCGCATCACCGATGTCTGTGATCTGCCATTGCTGGTGGACGTAGACACCGGTTTCGGCGCTTCGGCCTTCAACGTCGCGCGAACCGTCAAGTCGATGATCAAGTTCGGCGCTGCCGCCATGCACATCGAGGATCAGGTGGGTGCCAAGCGCTGCGGCCACCGTCCAGGCAAGGAAATCGTTTCGCAGCAGGAAATGGTCGACCGGATCAAGGCCGCCGTGGATGCGCGCACCGACGACAGTTTCGTGATCATGGCGCGCACCGACGCGCTGGCGGTGGAAGGGCTGGAATCGGCTCTGGATCGCGCCGCCGCTTGCATCGAAGCGGGCGCCGACATGGTGTTCCCTGAGGCCATCACCGAACTCGACATGTACAAGCTGTTCGCCTCACGGGTGAAGGCGCCGATTCTGGCCAACATCACCGAATTCGGCTCGACGCCCCTGTTCACTACCGATGAACTCAAGTCGGCTGAAGTGGCGCTGGTGTTGTATCCGCTGTCGGCATTCCGTGCGATGAACAAGGCTGCGGAGAACGTCTATAACGCGATCCGCCGCGATGGCACCCAGAAGAATGTGGTCGACACCATGCAGACCCGGATGGAGCTGTACGAACGCATTGATTACCACGCTTTCGAACAAAAACTGGATGCGTTGTTTGCGCAGAAGAAGAGCTGAAGTCCGCGCCGATTTACAGATTGGAACGCGGACCCTGTGGGAGCGAATTCATTCGCGAAAGATCTGTCAGGCGATAGGGATGGGGCGACTGTACCGGCCAATCGCGAATAAATTCGCTTCCATGGAAATATCATCGTTCTGAAGATCGTGCGAACGAACCAATGAATTGCCGATTCCCCGAAAACTACAAGATTGGAGAGAGCAATGGCTGAAGGAAAAGTATTGAGTGGCGCTGGTCTGCGTGGCCAGGTTGCCGGACAGACTGCCTTGTCGACCGTTGGCCAGGCGGGTGCCGGGCTGACCTACCGTGGTTATGACGTGCGTGAACTCGCCGCCGACGCCCGCTTCGAAGAAGTGGCTTATCTGCTGTTGTACGGTGAGTTGCCGACCCAGACGCAACTGGACGGTTATCTGAAAAAACTCCAGGGTCTGCGCGACTTGCCGCAGGCCTTGAAAGAAGTGCTCGAACGCATTCCGGCCGATGCTCACCCGATGGACGTGATGCGCACCGGCTGCTCGATGCTTGGCAACCTGGAGCCGGAAACCAGCTTCGAGCAGCAGCGCGATTCCACCGACCGTCTACTGGCCGCATTCCCGGCGATCATGTGCTACTGGTATCGCTTCAGTCACGACGGCAAGCGCATCGACTGTGTAACCGACGAAGTGTCCATCGGCGGCCACTTCCTCAAGCTGCTGCTGGACAAGACGCCGAGCGACCTGCATCGCAAGGTCATGGACGTCTCGCTGATCCTCTATGCAGAGCACGAATTCAACGCCTCGACTTTCACTGCACGAGTCTGCGCCTCAACCCTGTCGGATCTGTTCTCCTGCATCACCGCTGCTATCGGCACTTTACGCGGTCCGCTGCACGGCGGCGCCAACGAAGCGGCGATGGAGATGATCGAAAAGTTCTCGTCTGCTGAAGAGGCGGTCAAGGGCACTTTGGGCATGCTGGAGCGCAAGGACAAGATCATGGGGTTCGGCCACGCGATCTATAAGGACAACGATCCACGCAACGAGGTGATCAAGGGCTGGTCGAAAAAACTCGCTGACGAAGTGGGCGACACGGTGCTGTTCCCGGTTTCCGAAGCCATCGACAAGACCATGTGGGAGCAGAAGAAGCTGTTCCCCAACGCCGACTTCTACCATGCCTCGGCGTACCACTTCATGGGCATCCCGACCAAGCTGTTCACGCCGATCTTCGTCTGCTCGCGCCTGACCGGCTGGGCGTCCCACGTGTTCGAACAGCGTGCCAACAACCGCATCATCCGTCCGAGCGCCGAGTACGTCGGCGTCGAGCAGCGCAAGTTCGTGCCAATCGAACAACGCTGAATGGCGACATGCCTGCACCGCGTTCAGTTCAGTCCCGGTGCAGGCCCGCCTTTGAAACTACCGTGATCGAGTCCAGACGATGAACACTGAATACCGCAAAACACTGCCCGGCACTTCACTGGATTACTTCGATGCCCGCGAGGCTGTCGATGCGATCAAGCCAGGCGCCTATGCAACGCTGCCATACACCTCGCGCGTGCTGGCCGAAAACCTGGTGCGGCGCTGCGATCCGGCGACCCTCAAGGCGTCCCTGACGCAACTGATCGAACGCAAGCGCGATCTGGATTTTCCCTGGTTCCCGGCCCGCGTGGTGTGCCATGACATCCTCGGGCAGACCGCATTGGTGGATCTGGCCGGCCTGCGTGATGCCATTGCCGACATGGGCGGCGACCCGGCTCAAGTCAATCCCGTGGTCCCGGTTCAACTGATTGTCGACCATTCGCTGGCGGTGGAATGTGGCGGCTATGACCCGGACGCATTCGACAAGAACCGCGCCATCGAAGACCGTCGCAACGAGGACCGTTTTCACTTCATCAACTGGACCAAGCAGGCGTTCAAAAATGTCGAAGTGATTCCGCCGGGCAACGGCATCATGCACCAGATCAATCTGGAGCGGATGTCGCCGGTGATCCAGACCCTTAATGGCGTGGCGTTCCCGGACACGCTGGTCGGCACCGACAGCCATACCCCACACGTGGACGCATTGGGCGTGATCGCCATCGGGGTCGGCGGCCTGGAAGCGGAAAACGTCATGCTCGGCCGCGCTTCGTGGATGCGCCTGCCGGACATCATTGGCGTCGAGCTGAGCGGGCGCCCACAGCCGGGCATTACCGCGACTGACGTGGTGCTGGCGCTGACCGAGTTCCTGCGCAAGCAAAAGGTCGTCGGTGCATGGCTGGAGTTCCACGGCGCAGGTGCGAGCGCGCTGACCCTGGGCGACCGCGCCACCATTTCCAACATGGCCCCGGAATACGGCGCCACCGCGGCGATGTTCTCCATCGACCAGCAGACCATCGACTACCTCACGCTCACTGGTCGCGATGACCAGCAGGTGAAACTGGTCGAAACCTTCGCCAAACACACCGGCCTGTGGGGCGACACCCTGGCGACTGCCGAATACGAGCGCGTGCTGAGCTTCGATCTGTCGAGTGTCGTGCGGAACATGGCCGGGCCTTCCAATCCGCATGCACGGGTCGCCACTGCTGATCTGGTGGCCAAAGGCATCGCCAGCGCCTGGGAAGAAACCCCCGGTCTGATGCCCGATGGCGCGGTCATCATTGCCGCGATCACCAGCTGTACCAACACCAGCAACCCGCGCAACGTCATTGCCGCAGGCCTGATCGCACGCAATGCCAACAAGCTTGGCCTGACCCGCAAACCCTGGGTCAAGTCCTCGCTGGCACCGGGTTCGAAGACGGTCGCCCTGTATCTGGACGAAGCCGGACTGACCCGCGAACTGGAGCAGCTGGGTTTCGGCGTAGTGGCGTTTGCCTGCACCACCTGCAACGGCATGTCCGGCGCACTGGATCCGGTGATTCAGCAGGAAATCATCGACCGCGATCTGTACGCGACGGCGGTGTTGTCCGGCAACCGCAACTTCGACGGGCGTATCCATCCCTACGCCAAGCAGGCCTTTCTCGCCTCGCCACCGCTGGTGGTGGCCTACGCCATCGCGGGCACGATCCGCTTCGACATCGAGAAGGATGTGCTGGGTATCGGCACCAACGGTGAAGAAATTCGCCTGAAAGACATCTGGCCGAGCGACGAGGAAATCGACGCCGTGGTCAAGGCCTCGGTCAAGCCGGAGCAGTTCCGTCAGGTGTACATCCCGATGTTCGCCATCCAGGAAGACACCGGCCCGAAAGTCGAGCCGCTGTACAACTGGCGTCCGGCGAGCACCTACATTCGTCGTCCACCGTACTGGGAAGGCGCATTGGCTGGCGAGCGGACCCTCAAGGGTATGCGCCCGCTGGCGGTGCTGCCGGACAACATCACCACCGATCACCTGTCGCCGTCCAACGCAATCATGCTCGACAGTGCGGCGGGCGAATATCTGGCACGCATGGGCCTGCCGGAAGAGGATTTCAACTCCTACGCCACGCACCGCGGCGACCACCTGACGGCGCAGCGCGCCACCTTCGCCAACCCGAAACTGTTCAACGAGATGGTTCAGGAAAACGGCAAGGTCAAGCAGGGTTCGCTGGCGCGGATCGAGCCGGAAGGGCGGGTCACGCGCATGTGGGAGGCGATCGAAACTTACATGGATCGCAAACAGCCGCTGATCATCGTTGCCGGTGCCGATTATGGGCAGGGTTCGTCCCGTGACTGGGCAGCCAAGGGGGTGCGGCTGGCGGGTGTCGAGGCCATCGTCGCTGAAGGTTTCGAACGCATCCACCGCACCAATCTGGTGGGCATGGGCGTACTGCCGCTGGAGTTCAAACCAGGCACTGATCGCAACACACTGGGCATCGACGGCACCGAAACCTACGATGTGATCGGCGAACGTACGCCACGGGCCACGCTGACGCTGGTGATTCAGCGCAAGAATGGCGAGCGCGTGGATGTGCCGGTCACCTGCCGTCTGGACACGGGCGAAGAGGTGTCGATCTACGAAGCAGGCGGCGTGTTGCAGCGCTTTGCTCAGGACTTCCTGGAATCCTCCGTCGCTTGATGTTGAACGATCGGAAGGTTGAAAACCACCTGTAGCAGTCTGGTTTGCCGGCGGCAGCAATCTTACAGGCGCCACCGCCGGCAAGCCGTGCTGCTACAGCGGTCGCTCTGCAGCGGCCATCCCTTTGTTGATACAGGGCGCCCTCTTATATAGAAGGAAACGTTTTAATGGCTCATACAGCGCAAATCAAGATTCCCGCGACCTATATGCGCGGCGGCACCAGCAAAGGGGTGTTCTTCTCCCTGGAGGATCTGCCCGAGGCCGCGCAGGTGCCCGGCGCGGCCCGAGATTCCCTGCTGTTGCGGGTGATTGGCAGTCCCGATCCGTACGCCAAGCAGATCGACGGTATGGGCGGCGCGACGTCGAGCACGAGCAAGACGGTAATTCTGTCGAAAAGCATCAGGGCCGATCACGATGTCGATTACCTGTTCGGTCAGGTATCCATCGACAAGCCTTTCGTGGACTGGAGTGGCAACTGCGGCAACCTCTCGGCAGCGGTTGGGCCGTTCGCGATCAGTAACGGATTGGTGGATGCCAGTCGGGTCCCACACAACGGCGTGGCCGTGATTCGTATCTGGCAAGCCAATATCGGCAAGACCATCATCGCCCACGTGCCCATCACCAACGGCGCGGTGCAGGAAACCGGCGACTTCGAACTGGATGGGGTGACTTTTCCGGCAGCCGAGGTCCAGTTGGAGTTCATGGACCCGGCGGCCGAAGAAGAGGGCACCGGCGGCTCGATGTTTCCCACCGGGAACCTGGTGGATGATCTGGAAGTACCCGGTGTAGGCACCTTCAAGGCAACCATGATCAATGCCGGTATTCCGACGATCTTCGTCAATGCCAGCGACATCGGTTACACCGGCACCGAGCTGCAGGATGCGATCAACAGCGATTCGAAAGCCTTGAACATGTTCGAAACCATTCGCGCTTACGGCGCCGTGCGCATGGGCTTGATCAACGATGTCGACGAGGCTGCCAAGCGTCAGCACACACCGAAGGTGGCATTCGTCGCGGAGCCTGGTGAGTACGTGTCTTCCAGCGGCAAGCGAGTGACGGTTCAGGATGCCGACCTGCTGGTTCGCGCCATGTCCATGGGCAAGCTGCACCACGCAATGATGGGCACCGCAGCGGTAGCCATCGGCACAGCGGCTGCGATTCCGGGAACCCTGGTGAACCTTGCGGCCGGTGGCGGCGAGCGCAGCGCCGTGCGTTTCGGCCACCCCTCGGGGACGCTGCGCGTAGGGGCTGAGGCGGTTTTGGTCGATGGCGAGTGGCAAGTGAAGAAAGCCATCATGAGTCGCAGTGCGCGGGTGCTGATGGAAGGATGGGTGCGCGTGCCGGGGGATAGTTTCTGATCGTCTGGCCAGCGCCTGGTTTGCGCCGGTAGGAGCCGGCTTGCTGGCGAACCG
>NZ_JBOICF010000011.1:0-6764 GCF_050739935.1 Pseudomonas sp.
CAACCTGTGGGAGCGAATTCATTCGCGAAGCGGCAGTACACCCAACAAAGATGCGTCGACTGTACGGGCCAATCGCGAATGAATTCGCTCCCACAGAAGTCCAGGGGCGCCGCGAAGGATGGGCCTAGAGCGGGGCCTCACAGAAGTCCCGGGGCGCCGCGAAGAGGGGGCCTGGCGCAGGCTCCACGAGTGGATCGAAGCAAGGCTGGATGAGATTAGGGTTTCCTGAACACATAAAACAGATTCGGCTCACTCACCAGATACAGCGTCCCATCCTCACCCATCGCAATCCCTTCCGCCTGCGGCACGCTCTTGCTCAGGCCCATGCTGCCTTTGCTCAACGACACATTGCCGACTGGCCTTCCATCGGTGTCCAGCTCCAGTATTTGTCGTGACTCATCGGACAGCGCCAGCAGATGTCCGCTGCCCTCGTCGAACTGCAGGCTGGAGAGGTCGCGCACGAACAAGCCCGCATTGCGCTTTCTACTGGAGGTCACTTCGAGGATATTCGGCGTGGTCATATCGAGATTGGGAAAGCCGCGCACTTCGATAATCTGCACCGGTTTGCGCTCTTTGGCGACAAACAGCCGTTTCTTCCGATTGTCGTAGGCCAGGCCCTCGAAGCCGCTGTTGCCACCAGCATCGATCCCCAACTTCAGTTGTTCTGCGTCAGCGGAATCAAGAAACAGCGTCTCGTCGTCGAGCTGAACCTTGATCAACCGCTGACTGTGCTCATCGCTGATGACATAAATCCCGGGGCTGATGTACTCCACCGCCTCCGCGTCGCCAAAGCCGGTCAGCGGGATTCGCCGCAGGATCTGCCCTTCCAGGCTCAGCTCAACCAACTCAGGATCCTTGTTGGTCACGGTAAACAGGGTTTTGCGATCCGGGTCGTAGCTCAGCGCCGACACGTTGTCTTCCAAACCGTCGATGACTCTGGCCTCTACGACCACCTCATAATCATCGAGCCCCAACGCCTGCACGTCGCTGGCCTGCCAGAACACATGCCAGTTGAACCACACACGCTCGACCACTCGGTATTCGCGACAGGTAACGAAAGCCATCGCCAACGCAAGCACGACCAGTAAAGTGAGCAGAACCGTGTTAAGAGGAGACAGACGACGCATGCTTGACGCTCGGGTTTCAGACGGGGCCGTTTTAATACCACCTTAGTCTGAAACCAAGCTGAAAGCCTGGCGCGGTCTGGCGTCTCTTACTTCTTCTTGAACGAATAAAACAGGTTCGGCTCGCTGACCATGTAGATCGTGCCATCATCATCCATCGTCACGCCTTCGGCACGGGGGATGGTGTGTTTCAGGCCGTTGAGACCCTGCACCAGCGCCATGAAGCTAACCTCGTTGCCCTTTTCATCCAGTTCCAGCAGCAGGTGCGACTCGGCGGACAGCGCCAGCAAGTGCCCGGTCTTCTCATCGACATCCAGCGCAGACAGGTTGCGCATGATCAGGTTGTCATTCACCACTTTCAGCTTGTCGCCCTTGAGCAACGCGCTACCGTCCGATTTCCAGCTGTACAGCGCGGGCGGGCGTTCTTCGCCGAGCAGGATCCGCTGGTTATGCGGGTCCCACGCCACGCCCTCGAAGGCCTTGTTCTGATCGGCCGAAGCGCCGAGGTCATACTTGGGGAAGTCAGCGATGTTCAGGGTCTTGGTGTCTGGCTTCACGGTGACCATGGTCATCAGGTGCTGGCGCTCATCGACAATGGCGATCAAGCCGTTGCCCATAACCGCCAGACCTTCCGGGTTGCTCCAGCCCACCAGCGGGATCTTGCGCAAGACTTCGCCCGTCAGACTCAGCTCTGCCAGGAATGCGTTTTTGCCCATCACCGAGTACAGGGTTTTGCTCGAAGCGTCATAGGAAAGATCCGACGCTTCGTCCTTTTCCAGGCCCACGAGCGATTTACCGTCGATTTCAACGCTGTAGTTTGGCAGCCAGACACTGGCTTTCTGCTCAACCGTGGAGGCCGTCTGCTCACGCAGCCAGAGCAGACCGCGATCATCCCAATGCCAGGCGTAAGACAGCCCCACGAGAATCACCACCAGGGCGATCACCAGCCAGGACCAATGAAAACCTCGGCGCTGGGGGTTACTCAGCGATTGCTCAATAGCTGCCATCTAAACGATCCCGAAAAATGAATTCCATTGCAGCGGCTTGGCACTGCGCCCGGCGCAGGATTATCCGGATTAATTGTGAAAAAAACGGCAATCAGGGCGCTCCCGACTATGTATTTGGCGCATTAAAAGGCCGCCTGCGATGTCTCACAGACGGCCCCTGAACCGAACCCGATACGAATCAACGAACGTCGCTTTCGAAACGGCTTTGACCCGGCAATTCGAGCACGATCTGATCACCAACATTGAATGGCCCGACGCCCGCCGGCGTGCCTGTCATGATCACGTCCCCCGCTTGCAACGAGAACTGCGAGGCCATGTGTTGAATCATCGGCACGATCGGATTGAGCATCTGGCTGCTGTTGCCGTCCTGGCGAACCTCACCATTGACGGTCAGGCGAATGGAGATATCGGTCAGGTCCGGGTAGGCATCTGCCGACACGAAGGGTGCGATGACCGCCGCGCCATCGAACGACTTGGCGATTTCCCACGGCAGGCCTTTCTCCTTGAGCTTTGACTGAACGTCACGCAGCGTCAGATCCAGCCCCGGTGCGAATCCGGAAATCGCGTCCAGCACTTCTTCGCGGCTTGGATTCTTGCTCAGCGGCTTGCCGATCAGTACCACGATCTCGGCTTCGTAATGCACCGACCCGCGATCCTGAGGAATGCTGAACCCCCCTTCGATCTCGACCACGCAGCTGCCCGGCTTGATGAACAGCAACGGCTCGGTAGGCACCGGGTTATCCAGTTCCCTCGCGTGCTCGGCGTAGTTGCGGCCGATGCAGACCACCTTGCCCAGCGGAAAGTGAACCCTGGTTCCGTCGACATACTTGTGCTGATAGTTCATGAGCGTTCCTTTATTGCAGCGTCTATTACAACGCCGGACTGGCTGTCATTTTTGGCGGATCGGCGCTTACAACGCGAAGATCTTGCCTGGGTTCATGATGCCGTTGGGGTCGAACACCGCCTTTACCGCCTTCATGTATTCGATTTCCACCGGCGAACGGCTGTATTCGAGATAGTCGCGCTTGACCAGGCCGACACCATGCTCGGCGGAAATCGAGCCGTTGTACTTCTCGACGATCTCGAACACCCACTTGTTGACCGTCGCGCACTTGGCGAAGAACTCTTCCTTGGCCAGGTCTTCCGGCTTGAGGATGTTCAGGTGCAGGTTGCCGTCACCGATGTGGCCGTACCAGACAACCTCGAAATCGGGGTAATGCTCGCTGACGATGGCGTCGATTTCGTTGAGGAATGCCGGCACCTTCGACACGGTGACTGAAATGTCGTTTTTATACGGGGTCCAGTGGGAAATGGTTTCGGACAGGTATTCGCGCAGTTTCCACAGGTTCTGCAACTGCTGTTTGCTCTGACTCATCACGCCATCGATAACCCAGCCCTGCTCAACGCAGTATTCGAAGGTTTCCAGCGCCTGATTGGCAATGTCTTCGTTGCTCGCTTCGAATTCCAGCAAGGCATAGAACGGGGTTTTGGTTTCGAATGGCTCGGGCACGTCACCGCGCGCCATGATGCGCGCCAGGCCCTTGTCGGAGAAAAACTCGAACGCCGTCAGATCCAGCTTGCCGTGGAAGGCGTGCAGCACTGGCATGATCGAGTCGAAATCCGGCGTGCCGAGGACCATGCAGGTCAGGTTGTTCGGCGCCCGGTCCAGGCGCATCGTGGCTTCAACGACAAAACCCAGCGTGCCTTCAGCGCCGATGAACAGCTGACGCAGGTCGTAGCCGGTGGCGTTCTTGATCAGGTCTTTGTTCAGTTCAAGGATGTCGCCTTTGCCCGTCACGACCTTCAGGCCCGACACCCAGTTACGGGTCATGCCGTAGCGAATGACCTTGATTCCGCCAGCATTGGTGCCGATGTTGCCGCCGATCTGGCTGGAACCGGATGAAGCGAAATCCACCGGGTAATAAAGGCCGTTTTCTTCAGCGAAGTTTTGCAGTTGTTTGGTGACCAGGCCCGGCTGGCAGCGCACCGTGCGGTCGGTGACACTGAGTTCGAGAATCTGGTTCATGTAGTCGAAGGACACAACCACTTCGCCATTCATCGCCACCGCAGCAGCAGAAAGCCCTGTGCGACCACCCGATGGAACCAGCGCGACCTTGTGCCGGTTGGCCCAGCGAACGATCGCCTGGACTTGCTCGGTGGTTTTCGGGAAGACGATGGCGCTCGGTGCGGGAGCGTATTGTCGGGTCCAGTCCTTGCCGTAGGCCTCAAGGGAATCGGCATCGGTCAGGACCTTTCCAGGCTCGACCAGGGACTTAAGTTCATCTATCAACGCGGACTGTGTCATCAAGGAACTCTCGCACAATTCATGGTCATCCTGAGAACGGCTCACGTCGCAGGAAGGGGTATTTAGCGGGGCACATATGCTAGCATACCGCCCCCGCAGAGACGTGCCTGAGGCCGACCTGCGAAGGCGCCGTTGCGCCGTGAGGCCAGCTTGCGCTGTCCATTCCCTGCCATTTTCTCCGGGACACAGGTTTACGCAGATGAGCAAGACTTCCCTCGACAAGAGCAAGATCAAGTTCCTTCTTCTCGAAGGCGTCCATCAATCCGCAGTCGACGTCCTCAAGGCCGCCGGTTACACCAGCATCGAGTACCACACCAAGTCTCTGCCGGAAGCCGAACTGAAGGAAAAGATTGCCGACGCTCACTTCATCGGTATTCGCTCTCGCACCCAACTGACCGAAGAAATCTTCGACAGCGCCAAGAAACTGGTCGCCGTCGGTTGCTTCTGCATCGGCACCAACCAGGTCGACCTGGATGCTGCACGCGAGCGCGGTATCGCGGTGTTCAACGCCCCGTACTCCAACACCCGGTCGGTCGCCGAACTGGTATTGGCTGAGGCGATCCTGCTGCTGCGCGGCATCCCTGAGAAAAACGCGTCCTGCCATCGCGGTGGCTGGATCAAGAGTGCTGCCAACTCCTTCGAGATCCGTGGCAAGAAGCTGGGCATCATCGGCTACGGCTCGATCGGTACTCAGTTGTCGGTTCTGGCCGAAAGCCTGGGGATGCAGGTGTTCTTCTTCGACCCGCTGACCAAGCTGCCACTGGGCAACGCTACTCAGGTTTCGAGCCTGAATGAGCTGTTGGGTCTGGCCGATATCGTTTCTCTGCACGTACCTGAACTGCCGTCCACTCAATGGATGATCGGCGAGAAAGAAATCCGCGCGATGAAGAAAGGCGCGATCCTGATCAACGCCGCTCGCGGCACCGTGGTCGAGCTGGAAGCTCTGGCCAGCGCGATCAAGGATCAGCACCTGATCGGCGCTGCCATCGACGTGTTCCCGGTCGAACCCCGCTCCAACGACGACATCTTCGAAAGCCCGCTGCGTGGCCTGGACAACGTGATCCTGACCCCGCACATCGGTGGTTCGACTGCCGAAGCCCAGGCCAACATCGGTCTGGAAGTGGCGGAGAAGCTGGTCAAGTACAGCGACAACGGCACGTCGGTGTCCTCGGTCAACTTCCCTGAAGTGGCCCTGCCGGCTCACCCTGGCAAGCACCGCCTGCTGCACATCCACGAGAACATTCCGGGCGTGCTCAGCGAGATCAACAAGGTCTTCGCGGAAAACGGCATCAACATCTCCGGTCAGTTCCTGCAGACCAACGAGAAAGTCGGTTACGTGGTCATCGACGTAGACGCCGAGTACTCGGACCTGGCGCAAGAGAAGCTGCAACACATCAAAGGCACCATCCGCAGCCGGGTTCTGTTCTAAGCCGCTGGTTCTGGGCGAATGAAAAAGGAGACCTTCGGGTCTCCTTTTTTTGTGCCTGCCAATCCTCGGCTGTCACTGACGGACACCGGATCCCCCTGTGGGAGCGAATTCATTCGCGATTGGCCCGTACAGCCCGATGCATAGCTATCGCCAGCACGATTTTTCGCGAATGAATTCGCTCCCCCAGAGGGTGATCGCATGCTCAGGCAAATAGGTGAATCACTTCACGGTGACAGTGATCTTCTGCGACTCAATCGGCGGGTTCAGCGGTACGTGGTTCTTGTCGCCGACCAGCAGTTGCAGGGTGTGCTGGCCCGGGGTGAGGTTCAATTCGGTTTCGGTCTGGCCCTTGCCGAAATGGCGGATGTTATCGGTGGTCGGCAGGGGCGCGTCCATGTCGGGCTGATCCTTGACGTCGATCAGCAGGTGATGATGCCCGGTCTCTGGCACATCGACGCCTGCAGGCGCAACGCCCATGCCCTTGAGCCCGAACTGAACCTTGAACGCACCGTTGACCACGGCACCGTCCTTGGGCGAGATGATGTAGACCTCGGCACCTGCGGGCGACGGCGTACGCGGTACATCGGCCGCCTGCACCATGAATGTCGAGCCGAGCAGCAGCCCGGCGACGGCAGTTCTTGCAACTAAGGTCTTCATGATCTCTCCCGCTTTTTGGGTTGTTATAGACGCTCATCCCGGACCGCGAGCCTGAAGACCCCGTGAGGAATCTTTCAAGCAAACGCTTTCGCACGGCATTTACCTTAGTCGGATACGCGATTCGAGGCGCGGGCAGAGTGGGTTTGTGTAGAAGATTTCATGTTTTGCCGGGACGCTGCGGCACTGCCTGGAGGACATCGAACTCTGTGGGAGCGAATTCATTCGCGAAAAATCGTGCTGGC
>NZ_JBOICF010000012.1:0-13804 GCF_050739935.1 Pseudomonas sp.
TCGTCATTGAAGTCACCCTTCACGTTGATCTTGGCCATCAAATCGGCGTGATCGCGGTTGAAGTAAGCAATCAGCGCTTGTTCGAAGCTGCCGACTTTGGCGATTTCAACGTCGGTCAGGAACCCACGCTCAGCGGCATACAGCGACAGCGACATGTCAGCGATCGACATTGGCGCATATTGCTTCTGCTTCATCAGCTCGGTAACGCGCTGACCATGTTCAAGTTGCTTACGGGTCGCTTCGTCCAGGTCAGAGGCGAACTGGGCGAATGCCGCCAGTTCACGGTACTGAGCCAGAGCGGTACGGATCCCACCAGACAGCTTCTTGATGATCTTGGTCTGAGCGGCACCACCCACACGGGATACCGAAACACCAGCGTTCACAGCCGGACGGATACCGGAGTTGAACATGGCCGATTCCAGGAAGATCTGACCGTCGGTGATGGAAATCACGTTGGTCGGAACGAACGCGGAAACGTCGCCAGCCTGAGTTTCGATGATCGGCAATGCGGTCAGCGAACCGGTTTTGCCGGTCACTGCGCCATTGGTGAACTTCTCTACGTACTCTTCCGAAACGCGGGATGCGCGCTCCAGCAGACGGGAGTGGAGATAGAACACGTCGCCTGGGTAAGCTTCACGTCCTGGTGGACGACGCAGCAGCAGGGAGATCTGGCGGTAAGCCACAGCCTGCTTGGACAGATCGTCATAAACGATCAGCGCGTCTTCACCGCGGTCGCGGAAGTATTCGCCCATGGTGCAACCGGCATAAGGAGCCAGGAACTGCAGCGCAGGAGACTCGGAAGCACTGGCAGCCACGATGATCGTGTTGGCCAGAGCGCCGTTTTCTTCCAGCTTGCGAACAACGTTGGCGATGGTCGATTGCTTCTGACCCACCGCTACGTATACGCAGAAGATGCCGCTGTCTTTCTGGTTGATGATCGCGTCGATCGCCAGAGCGGTTTTACCGATCTGACGGTCGCCGATGATCAGCTCGCGCTGGCCACGGCCGACAGGGATCATGGCATCGACAGCCTTGTAGCCAGTCTGTACAGGCTGGTCTACCGACTTACGCCAGATAACGCCCGGAGCAACTTTCTCGACCGCATCGGTCTCGGTGTTGTTCAGGGGGCCTTTGCCGTCGACAGGGTTACCCAGTGCGTCGACAACGCGACCCAGCAGTTCCTTACCAACCGGAACTTCCAGGATGCGGCCGGTGCACTTGGCACTCATGCCTTCAGCCAGCGATGTGTATGCGCCCAGCACCACCGCACCTACGGAGTCTTGCTCCAGGTTCAGTGCCATACCGTAGACGCCGCCCGGGAACTCGATCATTTCGCCGTACATAGCGTCGGCCAGACCGTGAATCCGCACGATACCGTCAGACACGCTGACGACAGTGCCTTCGTTGCGGGCTTGGGAGGCTACATCGAGCTTGTCGATGCGGCCCTTGATGATTTCACTTATTTCGGAAGGATTGAGTTGCTGCATTGCTCTGCTGCCCCTTCAAACTCAAGATTTCAATGCTTCGGCTAGTTGCGCGAGTTTGCCGCGAACTGAGCCATCGATAACCAGGTCGCCGGCGCGGATGATGACACCACCTATCAGGGCAGCATCCTCCGCAGCGTGCAGGCGCACTTCCCGGCCGAGCCGTGCACTGAGAACCTTGGCGAGTTTGTCTTGCTGTTCTTGGTTCAATGCGAAAGCACTGGTGACATCCACATCTACCGATTTTTCCTGCTCGGCCTTGTATAGCTCGAACAGTTCGGAGATCTCCGGCAGAAGCTGGAGACGGTCGTTTTCAGCAACGACGTGGATGAAATTCTGTGCCTTGGCATCGAACTTGTCGCCGCACACTTCAATAAAAGTGGCGGCCTTGTCTGCGCTCGTCAGTCGCGGGGCCTTGAGCATGCGCTGCATTGTGTCGTCTTGCGACACCGCAGCAGCCAGGCCGAGCATGGCTGACCAATTGGCCAGTTGCTGGTGGGCCTGGGCATGCTCGAAGGCTGCCTTAGCGTAAGGTCGGGCCAACGTGGTCAGTTCTGCCATGATCGCCCTCGCTTAAATTTCTGCAGCCAGTTTGTTAACCAGCTCCGCGTGCGCGTTTTGATCGATTGTGGCACCCAGGATCTTCTCTGCGCCGTTGACCGCCAAGCTACCCAGTTGGGCGCGCAGCGCGTCTTTGACACCATTCAGTTCCTGCTCGATCTCGGCCTGAGCCTGAGCCTTGATGCGGTCAGCATCGACACGGGCCTGTTCACGGGCTTCGTCGACAATCTGAGTACCGCGTTTCTTGGCTTGCTCAATGATTTCAGCTGCCTGAGCCTTTGCTTCGCGCAGTTGCTGACCCGCTTTATCTTGGGCCAGTTCCAGGTCGCGAGCTGCTCGGGTGGCAGCGTCCAGTCCATCCGCGATCTTCTTCTGACGTTCGTGCAAAGCCGCGATGACCGGAGGCCACACGAACTTCATGCAGAACAGCACAAAAATGAAGAACGCAACGGACTGGCCAATCAGGGTTGCATTAATGTTCACGCCAACACCTCGCTCGTTCGTTGTCCATCACACCAATCAACTCGAAAATTCGAGCGATTAGCCAGCGAGTTGACCAACGAAGGGGTTCGCAAAAGTGAAGAACAGAGCGATACCAACACCGATCATGGTTACGGCGTCGAGCAGACCAGCCACGATGAACATTTTAACTTGCAGCATTGGAACCATTTCTGGTTGACGCGCAGCGCCTTCCAGGAATTTACCGCCCAGCAGGCCGAAACCGATTGCAGTACCCAGTGCGCCCAGGCCGATCAGCAGTGCAACAGCGATAGCAGTTAGACCAACTACAGTTTCCATCTTTCCTCCCGACTTTTACGTCGTATTGGTTAGGTTTTTTAGATTAAAGCGGTAAAACAAAATCGTTTCTTGCATCAAGCCCTCGCGGGCGCCCCCTCACCGCAGTGAGGGGATCATCAGACACGCCAGGCGAGTCTTAATGGTTATCTTCGTGAGCCATCGACAGGTAAACGATGGTCAGCATCATGAAGATGAACGCTTGCAGGGTGATGATCAGGATGTGGAATACAGCCCACGCCCATTGCAGAACCACGCCCAGACCGCTCAGCCAGAGCAGGCCACTGCCGAACATGACGGCGATCAGGATGAACACCAGTTCGCCCGCATACATGTTGCCGAACAGACGCAAAGCCAGAGAAACCGGTTTGGCGATCAGAGTCACGAATTCAAGCAGGAAGTTCACAGGAATCAATAACGCCTGCACGAATACGTTCTTGCTACCGAACGGATGCAGGGTCAGCTCACCGATGAATCCGCCAATACCCTTGACCTTGATGCTGTAGAAAATGATCAGTGCGAAGACCGACAGCGCCATACCGATCGTTGCGTTAGGGTCGGTGGTCGACACCGCACGGAACGGAATGTGGTGGTCGCCAGAGATCATCACGGCCAGCTGGGGAATCCAGTCGACTGGCACCAAATCGACCGCGTTCATCAGGAATACCCAGACGAAAATGGTCAGCGCCAGTGGGGCTATGACCGCGCTGCGACCATGGAAGCTGTCTTTGACGCTGCCATCGACGAACTCGATCAGCACTTCAACGAAGTTCTGCAGTGCACCTGGCTGACCGGAGGTCGCTTTTTTAGCGGCCAGACGGAAAATCAGGACGAAGATCAGACCCAGCGCTACCGACCAGCCGAGAGTATCGAGGTGGAAAGCCCAAAAGCCCATTTCTTTTGCTTCTGCTGCGGAATGCGCGAAGCCCCAAGTGCCGTCAGGCAAATGACCGAAGGTCAAGTTTTGCAAGTGGTGCTGGATATAGCCCGAAGCTGTTTGCTCTGCCATGGTTGCCTCAAACGCCCTAAGGTCTCGAAAGTCTTGTTCTCATTAGCAGGGGTGCGAACCAGCTGACCAATTGGGTCAGCATGAACACGCCGAATACCGCCAGCGGGGCCAGCGGCTTCACACCTGCGAAGGTCAGTGCAAACAGCACTGCCGTAAAAATCAGTTTGCCCGCCTCGCCGGCATAGAACGACCGAACGATGGCTTGCGCAGCCCTGGCACCGGAATACCGGAACGCCTTATGGGCAAAATACAAATTGGGCAGCCAAGCTATCAGGCCTCCGCAAAGCCCTGAGTATCCAGCTACGACTCCATGCCACTGCCAAAGCGCCAAAGCAGACAGTAGCAGGACAATCAGTTGCGCCAGCAACACCGGGAAAACGGCCAGACGATGGAATGGCAGGCGGTTTGGCTTGCGTGTCTCCATCACATGGGCTCCTCGGATGCCAGCCGCCAAAATCAATAACTTGGCATAATTTGTGCCGACAAAATGCGCGCAGAGTATAGGGGCGGTTCAGCCCCTATTCAACTGCCGGGTAGTGATTTCCGACTACGCGCTACGCATCATTTGTTTCAGCGGATGTGGGCGAGGACACCTTGCAACTCGTCCAGTGAGTTATAGCGGATGACCAGCTGGCCTTTTCCCTTCTGACCATGGCGAATCTGCACTGCAGAGCCTAGCCGCTCGGCCAGACGCTGTTCGAGACGGGTGATATCCGGGTCAGCTTTGGCCGGGGCAATAGTCTCCTGTTTGCCACTCAACCACTGACGTACGAGCGCCTCAGTCTGGCGCACGGTGAGCCCGCGTGCGACAACGTGTCGCGCCCCTTCAACCTGCTGTTCTTCCGGCAGGCCAAGCAAAGCGCGGGCGTGACCCATTTCCAGATCGCCGTGCGACAGCATGGTCTTGATCACTTCAGGCAGCGCGATCAAGCGCAGCAGGTTGGCCACGCTGACCCGCGATTTACCCACAGCCTCCGCAACCTGTTGCTGGGTAAGCTGGAATTCCTGCTGCAAACGCTGCAGCGCGATTGCCTCTTCGATCGGGTTGAGGTCTTCGCGCTGAATATTCTCGATAAGCGCCATCGCAATGGCCGCCTCGTCCGGCACATCACGCACCATCGCCGGGATGGTTTCGATGCCGGCTTGCTGACTGGCGCGCCAGCGACGCTCGCCGGCAATGATCTCGTAACGGTTGTCGGCGATCGGACGCACCACGATCGGCTGCATGACGCCCTGCGCCTTGATCGAGTTGGCCAGTTCTTCCAGTGCCTGGGGGTCCATGTCCCGGCGCGGCTGGTATTTGCCACGCTGAATCAGGTCCAACGGTATGTGCTGCAGCTCACGCTGGTCGGCCTTGACGGCCTGTTCTTCCAGCGCACTGACGTTGGGACTGCTCAGAAGAGCGTCCAGCCCACGTCCGAGTCCTCGTTTCTTGACGGCCATGGGATTTCCTTAAGTGGGCTGGGCGGCGGCGCGAGAACTACCGCGACGTTGACGACGTACCATCTCGCCGGCCAGAGCCAGGTAAGCCAGGGCACCGCGAGAAGTCTTGTCATACGCGAGTGCTGGCATGCCGAAGCTCGGTGCCTCGGCGAGACGGATGTTGCGCGGGATCACGGTGTCGTACAACTGATCGCCGAAGTGCTCCTTGAGCTGCGCGGATACGTCATTGATCAGGCTCAGGCGCGGGTCGTACATGGTCCGCAGCAAGCCCTCGATTTTCAGCTGTGGATTAAGCAGTTCGGCGATGCGCTTGATGTTATCCACAAGGTCGCTCAACCCTTCGAGTGCGAAGTACTCGCACTGCATCGGAATAATCACGCCATCGGCGGCGACCAATGCGTTGAGCGTCAGCATCGACAGCGAAGGCGGACAGTCGATGAGAATGTAATCGTAGTTTTCGCGAATCGGCGCCAGCGCAGTGCGCAGGCGGGACTCTTTCATTTGCATTTCGAGCAGAACGACTTCAGCGGCGGTCAGGTCGCGGTTGGCCGGCAGCAGTTGATAGCCGCCGTGTTCCGAAAAATGCATGGCCTGGTTCAGGTCGCATTCATCGATAAGCAGATCGTAGACGGAGTGCTCCAGCGCGTGCTTATCCACACCGCTGCCCATGGTGGCATTGCCTTGAGGATCGAGGTCGATCAACAGCACCCGACGCTTGGTTGCGACCAGCGACGCTGCGAGGTTGATGCAGGTGGTGGTCTTACCCACACCCCCTTTTTGGTTCGCTATCGCGAATACCTTAGCCATTCTTGCGTGTGTTCCCTGTCATGCCGTGCGGCGCAGTATCAGCAGATGCCGTTGACCTTGGCAACCGGGTACGGCCAAGGCTTGCGCGCTTTCCAGATGAAAATCTGCGGGCAATGCTACCAGTTCGTCCGCAGGATGCAGACCTTTCATCGCCAGCCAGCGCGTTTTGCTGTCGCCCATGTGGCGAGTCCACTGGGTGAAGTCTTCAAGACTGCTGAATGCGCGAGAGATGATGCCGGTAAAAGGCACTTGCGGCCGGAACGCTTCAGCACGGCTGTGGATAACTTCCAGGTTATCGAGCTTGAGCTCGAGTTTGACCTGGGTCAGAAACCGGGTTTTTTTGCCGTTACTGTCCAGCACCGTAACTTTCATGTCCGGAAACAGGATCGCCAGTGGAATGCCTGGCATCCCGCCCCCGCTGCCCACGTCGAGCTGACGGTCGCCCTCGATGAAGGGCACCACGCTCAGACTGTCGAGCAAATGGCGCGAAACCATCTCGTCGGGATCGCGCACGGCGGTCAGGTTGTAGGCCTTGTTCCACTTGATGAGCAACGACAGATAACCCAATAGCTGGCTGTGCTGGGCTTCGGTCAGCTCGACTCCCAGTTCCCGAGCGCCCAGGGTCAATTCTTCGGCGTGCTGCGGGGTGACCATAGAACTCAAGCGCTTTGCTCCAACTGACGGCCCGCGCCGCGTTTTTTCAAATGAATCATCAACAACGAGATGGCTGCCGGAGTAACGCCTGGAATTCGCGAAGC
Organism: Pseudomonas sp.; assembly: GCF_050739935.1. Classification (GTDB taxonomy): domain Bacteria; phylum Pseudomonadota; class Gammaproteobacteria; order Pseudomonadales; family Pseudomonadaceae; genus Aquipseudomonas. The sequence continues at coordinate 6,858 of NZ_JBOICF010000012.1, forward strand.
CTGGCCAAGGGTCTCAGGACGAGTTATCCCCAGCTTGCTTTGAATCTCTTTCGACAGACCCGAGATGCCGGTGTAGTCGATGTCCTGCGGCAACTTGGTATCTTCGCTGGCACGCAGGCGCGCAATCTCGTCTTGCTGACGGTCGATGTAGCCCGCGTATTTGGTTTTGATCTCGACCTGCTCGGCGACCTGTGGATCAATCGAACCGTTGCCGGTCAGCGCAACAAGACTTGCGTAGTCCACTTCCGGACGACTCAGCAAATTGAGCAGATTGTATTCATGGGTCAGCGGCGTGCCGAAATGCGCCGAGACGGCATCGCCGTGTTCGGTTCCCGGACGAATCCAGGTGGATTTCAGACGCTGCTCTTCCAGCTCGATGCCTTCACGCTTGGCACAGAAAGCGGCCCAGCGCGCGTCATCGACCAGACCCAGTTCGCGGCCTTTTTCGGTCAGGCGCAGGTCGGCGTTGTCTTCGCGCAGGATCAAGCGATATTCGGCGCGGGAGGTGAACATCCGATACGGTTCCTGAGTACCGAGCGTAATCAGGTCATCCACCAATACACCGATGTACGCCTCGTCACGGCGCGGGCACCAGCTTTCCTTGCCCTGGGCGCGAAGGGCAGCGTTTGCACCGGCGAGCAAACCTTGGGCGCCGGCTTCTTCGTAACCGGTGGTGCCATTGATTTGCCCAGCGAAGAACAGCCCGCCGATGACCTTGGTTTCCAGGCTGTATTTCAAGTCACGAGGATCGAAATAGTCATATTCGATGGCATATCCGGGACGCACGATATGAGCGTTTTCCATACCGCGAATCGAACGCACGATCTGCAACTGCACATCGAACGGCAGCGAAGTCGAAATACCGTTCGGGTACAACTCGTGGGTGGTCAGGCCTTCGGGCTCGATGAAGACCTGATGGCTTTCCTTGTCGGCAAAGCGATGAATCTTGTCTTCGATCGATGGGCAATAGCGTGGACCGACCCCTTCAATTTCACCCGCAGCGGAATACATCGGCGACCGGTCGAGGTTGGCGCCGATGATTTCGTGTGTGCGTGCGTTGGTGTGGGTGATCCAGCAGCTCACCTGACGAGGATGCTGTTCTTTCGAACCCAGGAACGACATGACCGGAATCGGCGTGTCGCCAGGCTGCTCTGTCATCAGCGAAAAATCGACCGAACGGCCATCGATACGCGGTGGCGTACCTGTTTTCAGGCGACCGACACGCAGAGGCAGTTCACGCAGGCGACGGGCCAGCGCAATGGACGGCGGATCACCTGCACGACCGCCGGAATAATTCTGCAAACCTATGTGGATAAGTCCACCGAGGAAGGTACCCGTGGTCAACACCACCGAATCGGCCATGAAACGCAAGCCCATCTGAGTCACAACGCCGCGCACCTGATCCTGCTCGACGATCAGGTCATCGCAGGATTGCTGAAATATCCACAGGTTCGGCTGGTTCTCGATGATTTCCCGGACGGCTGCCTTATACAGAATGCGGTCCGCCTGGGCGCGTGTTGCACGAACTGCAGGGCCTTTGCGGCTGTTCAGTACGCGGAATTGAATCCCGCCCAAGTCGGTCGCGGTGGCCATTGCACCGCCGAGCGCATCGATCTCTTTGACCAGATGGCTTTTACCAATACCGCCAATTGCAGGGTTGCAACTCATTTGGCCGAGGGTTTCCACGTTATGCGTGAGCAGCAGGGTTTTCGCACCCATGCGTGCAGACGCCAGTGCTGCCTCGGTACCGGCATGACCGCCGCCGATGACGATCACTTCAAAACGGGAAGGGAAATCCACCACGCACCTCGTGCCTGTTAATGGGGGGAATAGGAAATTGGCGGCAAGTATAGGGACTTCACCCCCCTGAAAGGAACCTTTTGCGCAAAATTTAACCAACTGTGGATGAGTGGCGGTTAAAGAAATTAAAAAGAAAGAAATTTATAAAATCTTTGTTTTTATGTTTATGTTTAGAGGAGCACCTTTCTGTGGACAGATTCACACAGCCCTTTATCTACATGGTGTATAGGGATTTAAAAGGCTGTGGTCAGGTGCACAGGAGGCCATTGGATAACGTGTTTAAGCCTGTGGATTAAATCGAATGTTATCCACAGAGCCGATTATCCTCAGGCGAGAAGCCTACTTATCAACTGTGCTGAACTTCGGTTATACACAGAGCTTACGGTGATGCTTTCCGCCCGGAGACTGGTCAAACCGCACGCGCGGAGATGCCGTCGGACACTTCGCGAGACCTAACAGGGCAAAAAAAGAGGGGAGAGACAGACAGGTCGGGGGAGAATGGCCTGTCTGTGGGCAACCAGAACGGCTATTTACCGATGCAGAAGCTCGAAAAAATGCGCCCCAGCAAATCGTCGGAGCTGAAAGCGCCGGTGATTTCACCGAGAAATTGCTGAGCCAGGCGCAGGTCTTCGGCAAGCAGCTCGCCGGCACCGGCTAGCGTCAACTGCGCGCGACCATGTTCCAGAGAAGCGCTGGCCTTGTGCAGCGCTTCCAAGTGACGCCGGCGGGCGCTGAAGCTGCTTTCGGAAGTCTGTTGATAACCCATGCAGGCTTTCAGGTGTTCACGCAGCAGTTCGAGCCCTTCGCCACCGGCCTTGGCACTCAGGTTGATAGTGACGTGGCCATCGGCGCTTACCTCTAATCCTGTCGGATCACCGCTGATGTCAGTCTTGTTTCGAATCAGCGTGACGTGAGCAGGCTCAGGACGCTCTTTCAGAAATTCAGGCCATAGCGCGAATGGGTCTGCTGCTTCCGGAGCTGTCGCATCGACTACCAGCAGGATTCGATCCGCCTCGCCAATGGCCTTAAGTGCGCGCTCGACCCCTATTCTCTCGACCTGATCTTCGGTATCGCGCAGCCCGGCTGTATCCACAACGTGAAGCGGCATGCCGTCGATGTGGATATGTTCACGAAGCACGTCGCGGGTGGTGCCAGCAATTTCCGTCACAATTGCTGCTTCCCGACCTGCCAGCGCATTGAGCAGACTCGACTTGCCAGCGTTGGGACGTCCAGCGATTACCACCGTCATGCCGTCGCGCAATAGCGCCCCCTGATTGGCCTCACGTAGGACTGTGGACAACTCCTTGCGCACGTTATCGAGCATGCTCAACACATGGCCGTCGGCAAGAAAGTCGATTTCTTCCTCAGGAAAGTCGATTGCTGCCTCCACGTAGATCCGCAACTTGATCAGCTTTTCGGTCAGATTGTGCACGCGCTGTGAAAACGCACCCTGCAGCGAGCGCAATGCGTTACGCGCAGCCTGTGCAGAACTGGCTTCGATCAAGTCAGCGATGGCTTCGGCCTGAGCCAGATCCAGTTTGTCGTTGAGGAAAGCGCGCTCGCTGAATTCACCCGGCCGAGCCAGACGACTGCCGAGTTGTACACAGCGCTGAAGCAGCATATCGAGCACGATCGGGCCGCCGTGTCCCTGAAGTTCCAGTACGTCTTCGCCGGTGAAAGAATTCGGTCCGGGGAAATACAGAGCAATTCCCTCATCGATGACTTGCGCGTTTTCATCCTGAAACGGACCGTAGTAGGCGTGCCGGGGCTGTGGAAGTTTACCGAGAATCGCCTGCGCGGCTGCTTCGGCCAAGGGGCCCGAGATACGCACAATGCCCACGCCTCCCCGGCCTTGTGCGGTGGCGATGGCAGCGATGGTTTCACGAGGGACGTTCATGGTCCGGCTCCTGAATAAATGACGGATAGCAAAACGCCCCACGAGGGGGCGTTCTGAATTACTTATTCACAGGGTAGATCAAGCTGCGGCTTTCTTGGCCTTCGCCTCGATGCTGCGAGTGATATACCACTGTTGAGTGATGGACAGGGTGTTGTTCACTACCCAGTACAGCACCAGACCAGCCGGGAACCACAGGAAGAAGAAGGTAAAGATGATGGGCATCAACTTCATGACCTTAGCTTGCATCGGATCCGGCGGTGTAGGGTTAAGACGCTGCTGGATGAACATGGTTGCGCCCATGATGATCGGCAGGATGAAGAACGGATCCTTGATCGACAGGTCGGTTATCCACAATAGCCATGGCGCTTGGCGCATCTCGACGCTTTCCAGCAGTACCCAATAGAGCGACAGGAACACCGGCATCTGAACAAGAATCGGCAAGCATCCACCCAGCGGGTTGATCTTCTCTTTCTTGTACAGCTCCATCATCGACTGCGAAAGTTTCTGACGGTCGTCGCCATGTTGCTCTTTCAGAGCTGCCAGACGTGGGGCAACGGCACGCATACGGGCCATCGACTTGTAGCTGGCGGCCGACAGAGGAAAGAAAAGCCCCTTGATCAGCATGGTCAGGAAGATGATCGACCAGCCCCAGTTACCCACAATGCTGTGGATATGTTGCAGCAGCCAGAAAATCGGCTGGGCAATGAACCAGAGAATGCCGTAGTCCACGGTCAGTTCGAGACCTGGGGACAACTCTTTCAGCACGGCCTGGCTTTTCGGACCGGCATAAAGCGTGGTGGTCGTCTCAGCCTTGGTACCCGGTGCGACAGTCACTGCCGGACCCGTGAAACCGATGATGTAGTTACCGGCACTGTCCTTGCGGGTGGTTACGGTGTTGCTGTCAGCCTTGTTCGGGATCCATGCGGTCACGAAATAGTGCTGCAGCCAGGCTACCCAACCGCCTTGGACGGTGTCTTTGACCGAGCCTTTGTCGATGTCCTTCATCGAAACCTTTTTATAAGGCTCCGAAGGTGTCCACATGGCCGCGCCCAGATATGTGGCGGTGCCGGTTGCGGTTGTCGACGATGGATCCGCACTCGCGTCGCGTTTCAGCTGCGCGAACAGGTTGCCATTCCACGGCTGAGCGCTCTGGTTATCGATCAGATAGCTGACGGTCAGGTCATACAGGCCGCGCTTGAAGGTGAAGCGCTTGATGTAGTTGACTCCAGCGTCGCTGAATTTCAGATCCACAACCAGGTCGTTCTGCCCGTCGGCCAGTTGATAACTTTTCTGTGCGGAGATGTAAACCGGACGCCCCGTTGCCCGTGCATCAGGACCATTGGCGCCAGTCAGACCGCTTTGTGCGAGAAAAGTACGCTCGCCACCATTGTCGAACAGCTGGAATGGAATCTCGGGATGGTCCTGACGACGTGGATAAAGTGGCAAGCGAAGCTGCACCACATCACCACCTACCGGGTCGATTTCCAGGTTCAATACGTCGGTTTTCACCTGAATCAAGTCTTTGCTGACCGCTACCGGGGTTTCGGTAGGCGCAGAGACTTCACCTGTTGCACTCGGCACGTCTGCGTTGGCGGCAGTTGTCCCTTGTGGGGTGTCAGGGAGAGTGGATGTATTGGTGTTGGCGGCAACATTCTGAGTCGGCAGGGCAGCCTGACCATAGTCCTGGTTCCATTTCAGGACACCGACATAGGTCACGATTGCCAGGGCGACGATCAGGATCGTGCGTTTAATATCCATGATTACTCGGCCATCGAAGAGGAACGGGAGGTGGGAGCTGGTGGAACCGGGTCGAAACCACCGGGATTCCACGGATGACAGCGACCTAAGCGGCGTAAGGTCAGCCAGCCACCGCGTACCAGGCCATGATTTTCAATGGCTTCGTACGCATAGCAGGAGCAACTGGGGTAGAAACGACAGTGACTGGCCATCAGAGGACTAATGGCGTAGCGGTAAAACTGGATCGAAGCGAGCGCCAGTTTACGCATCAGGACTGTCTACCCCCGCAGTTTCGGTTTTGACTTCTGAAGTTGGCCGGCTGCGCGCCAGACGTTTCCAGAGCTTGCCGAAATGCTGAATCAATTCGGGGTTTTCAATGTCACCCAAGCCTTTTCGCGCGACGACCACGATATCCCATCCAACCAGGTTGTCCTGGTGAAGACGAAACGATTCGCGCATCAGGCGTTTCAAGCGATTGCGCTCGACGGAGAGCTTGACGCTCTTCTTACCGATCACCAAACCCAAACGGGCGTGATCAAGGTCGTTGTTGCGCACAAGGAGCAGGAGATTTTTCCCCGGAACCTTGCCGGCGGGGGAGTCAAAGACTGCCTTGAAATGCCGGGGTGTCAGCAAACGCTTTTCCCGACTGAAGTCCTGACTCACCACCTGTGCCGATTAATCAAACTGCCAGACGCTTACGGCCTTTGGCGCGACGACGCGACAGAACCGCACGGCCGTTTTTGGTAGCCATACGAGCACGGAAACCGTGGGTGCGGGCGCGCTTGATGGTGCTCGGTTGGAAAGTACGTTTCATGGTGTGTTACCTGGTTCGTCCACAACGGGCCGGAATGACCCCGTTTTAAGAGAGCGGGGATTCTAGAGAAAGCAAGCTCGCAGGTCAATTTCCAACCAGCGTTTCGTGCATTTACTTCTTATAGGGTTTTCATGCCCCTCCCGGCCCTACCCCGATTCCGGATGTCGAAGCTTAGACATAGAAATAAAGAAGGAAAGTATTTAAAGCTTTTCTGTAGAGCTTATAAAAGCTAGGCCAGTCACTGTCTGTGGATAACCTTCTGCAGCCCAATAACGGTAAGCTGTACAGCGAATTTAAGGTCTGTCGAAAAGCGGTGCTCCTCCTGTGCTGCGGGCGAGGAAAACCTGTGCATGGAAGTCCATCTTATCCACAGCCTGATTGTCCACAGATTTCCGGCCCGAGTTATGCAATGAGGTCAGCCATGGTTATCCACAGAGCTTATGCACATGCCATCGGTCGGCTTTTATCGCGATAAGATCTTGATTTTGAGCTGTCTGTCGGCATCCCACGTGTGGATAAGTCTGCTGCGGCTGGTTACAATGGGCGCTTGTTTTTGCCTCACCGGCTTTCGAAACTTAGGGGATATCCGTGTCAGTGGAACTTTGGCAGCAGTGCGTGGAGCTTTTGCGCGATGAGCTGCCTGCCCAGCAATTCAACACCTGGATCCGTCCGCTACAGGTCGAAGCCGAAGGCGACGAG
>NZ_JBOICF010000013.1:0-111594 GCF_050739935.1 Pseudomonas sp.
CGCGGTGGGTCAGGTGCAGATCCGTCGTCTGACACCCCGCTTTCGCCAGCAAGCCGGCTTATACAAAGGTTGTGCCCCCCGCAGGTTTGGGCAAATCAATCGCTCGGATGAGCCATCGCTGTGGCGCTTTGACGCACTTTGACGGAAAGCAACGCCGCATTGGTTATACTCGCTCCGGTCCGCCTGGAGCGCTCATCAGGAGAGCTCATGCTCGCCCCCGTACAACTTCTCTCTGCCACCCGCCAGAACCTCTGGCGACTGACGTTCATCCGCATTCTGGTGCTGGGTGCGCAAGCCGGCTCGGTCGGTTTTGCCTATCTGTTCAATCTGCTGCCGCTGCCCTGGCTGCAACTGGACATCACCCTAGGATTTTCCGCCATTGTCTGCATGCTGACAGCTATCAGGCTGCGCACCTCATGGCCGGTGACCGAGCTTGAATACGCCGTGCAACTGGCGTTCGACCTGTTTATCCACAGCGCGCTGCTGTATTTCTCGGGCGGATCGACCAACCCGTTCGTTTCCTATTATCTGGTGCCACTGACCATCGCCGCGGTGACACTGCCCTGGCGCTATTCACTGATCCTGTCCGGCATCGCCCTGGCGCTGTACACCCTGATGCTTGCCAACTTCTATCCCGTGGAAGCCTTCGCCATCGCTCGCGAGAAGATGCAGATCTACGGGATGTGGCTGAGTTTCGCGCTGGCCGCCGGGGTGATCACCTTCTTTGCCGCGCGTATGGCCGAGGAGCTGCGTCGCCAGGAGCAGATGCGCGCCTTGCGCCGTGAAGAGGGCGCCCGGGATCAGCAACTACTGGCCGTGGCCACCGAAGCCGCAGGTGCGGCCCACGAACTCGGCACGCCGCTGGCGACCATGAGCGTGTTGCTCAAGGAGATGCAACAGGATCACAAAGACCCTGCGCTGCAGGAAGATCTGTCGGTGCTGCAGGATCAGGTCAAGCTGTGCAAGGAAACCCTGCAGCAACTGGTTCGTGCCGCCGAAGCCAATCGCCGTCTGGCCGTGCAGGAGCAGACCGTCACCCACTGGCTCGATCAGGCGCTCAATCGCTGGCACCTGATGCGCCCCGAAGCCAGTTACCGCTTCCAGCGTCTGGGGCAGGGCGATGTACCGATGGTCGCGCCGCCGCCCGATCTGACCCAGGCCCTGCTGAACTTGCTGAACAATGCGGCCGACGCTTGCCCGGAAGGGCTTGAAGTGAACGTGGACTGGAGCGCCGTGGAGATCAGCATCACCATTCGCGATCACGGCGCAGGTGTGCCGCTGGCGGTGGCCGAACAGATCGGCAAACCCTTTTTCACCACCAAGGGCAAAGGCTTCGGCCTGGGCCTGTTCTTGAGCAAGGCCAGCGTGACCCGCGCGGGCGGCTCGGTAAAACTCTATCCTCACGAGGAAGGCGGCACGCTCACCGAACTGCGCCTGCCCCGTAATGCACCAGGAGATGAAGCATGACTGATGAGATCCAGGTCGAAGGCGAAGAGCTGCCGCACCTGTTGCTGGTGGACGACGATGCCACCTTCACCCGCGTGATGGCGCGCGCCATGGCCCGTCGCGGCTTTCGTGTCAGCACCGCCAGCTCCGCGGAGGAAGGTTTGAAGTTGGCCCAGGAGGATCTTCCTGACTACGCCACGGTCGATCTGAAGATGGAAGGCGACTCCGGTCTGGTGCTGTTGCCCAAGCTGCTGGAACTGGACCCGGAAATGCGTGTCCTGATACTGACCGGTTATTCGAGCATCGCCACCGCTGTCGAAGCCATCAAGCGCGGCGCCTGCAATTACCTGTGCAAGCCCGCCGACGCCGATGATGTGTTGGCAGCGCTGCTGTCCGAGCACGCCGATCTGGACACCCTGGTCCCGGAAAACCCGATGTCCGTGGACCGCTTGCAGTGGGAACACATTCAGCGGGTACTGACCGAGCATGAGGGCAATATTTCGGCCACGGCGCGGGCGTTGGGGATGCATCGACGTACCCTGCAGCGCAAGCTGCAGAAGCGACCGGTCCGTCGTTAAGCAGGGATCGCCATAAAGATTTCTTCATGGAAGACCGTGTGTGGCGTCTGGCACATTGGTGCCAACGCCATTAAATGCCTGTCGCCGAGCCTTCACCATGAATTTTGATATCGATGAATCCAGGGTCAATGACGCTGTGACCGGGAGCTTTTTCTCCCGGGTCTGGAAGCTGGTTACGCCGTACTGGCGCAGCGAAGAAAAAGGCATGGCCTGGGTCCTGCTGGTTGCTGTGATCGCGCTTTCGCTGTTCAGCGTTTTCATCTCCGTACTGGTCAACAGCTGGTACCGGGATTTCTACAACGCCCTGCAAAACAAGGATCTGGGCGCCTTCACCCACTTGATCCTGTATTTTTGCGGGATTGCCACGATCGCCATCCTCGGCGCGGTGTATCGGCTTTATCTCACGCAAATGCTGACCATCCGCTGGCGTCGCTGGCTCACCGAAAAGCACTTCGCCAAATGGCTCGCGCACAAGAATTACTACCGGCTGGAGCAGGGCGGTTACACCGACAACCCTGACCAACGTCTGTCCGAAGACCTCAACAACTTCACCTCCGACACCCTCAGCCTGAGCCTTGGCCTGTTGCGCACGGTGGTCAGTCTGGTGTCGTTCTCGGTAATCCTGTGGGGCGTGTCCGGCAGCATCGAGCTATATGGCATCACCATTCCCGGGTACATGTTCTGGGCCGCGCTGCTGTACGCCGCCGTTGGCAGCTGGCTGACCCACCTGATCGGCAAACGGCTGATCCTGCTCAGCAACCAGCAACAGCGTTACGAAGCGGACATGCGTTTCTCCCTGGTCCGGGTTCGCGAAAATGCTGAAAGCATTGCTCTGTCCGACGGCGAAGCCAACGAGAATCAGCGGCTGAGCGCACGTTTCGGCATGGTCTGGAGTAATTTCTGGACCATCATGAAAGTGCAGAAGCGTCTGACATTCTTCACCGCAGGCTACTCGCAGATCGCCATCGTCTTCGCCTTCGTCGTTGCGGCACCGCGTTACTTCGCCGGCAAGATCGAACTGGGCGAGCTGATGCAGATCAACTCCGCGTTCGGCAATGTGCAGGAGAACTTCAGTTGGTTCATCGATGCGTACACCCAACTGGCGTCGTGGCGTGCGACCTGTGATCGTCTGCTCAGCTTCCGTCAGGCCATGGATGAAAACGAGGCCCGCGTGCCAGCGATCAAGGTCAGTCATGAAAGTAATGCGCTGCATGTGCAGGGGCTGGATCTTTCGTTGATCGGCGGTCGTCAGCTACTGAAAAACGCCAGCATCGACATCGTTCCAGGCGAGAAAGTCATGCTCAGCGGACGTTCCGGCAGCGGCAAGAGTACCTTGCTGCGAGCGATGGGCGGGTTATGGAGCGAGGGGCATGGCGCGGTGAAATTACCGGCCAAGCGTGCCTTCTTCCTGCCGCAGAAACCCTATCTGCCCATCGGCACGCTGCGCGAAGCCCTGAGTTATCCACAAGCGCCCGAAGTGTACCCGGCCGAGCGTTTTGCCCAGGTTCTGGAGACTTGCCGCCTGGGTCACCTGGTGCCGCGTCTGGACGAAAGCAATCACTGGCAGCGCATGCTGTCGCCGGGAGAGCAGCAGCGGGTGGCGTTCGCCCGGGCTCTTCTGTTCGCGCCGGACTGGTTGTATCTGGACGAAGCGACGTCGGCGATGGACGAGGAAGACGAAGCTGCGCTTTATCAAGCCCTGCTCGACGAATTGCCAAGCGTCACGCTGCTTAGCATCGGCCATCGCAGCAGTCTCAAGCGTTTCCATCGTCGTCATCTGCGCATCGAGGACGGCCAGTTGCAGGAGCAACCGCATCCTGAAACGGTGATCTAAGGATAAACCGGGCAAAGTGCCGCAAAAACCTATGAACTCGCCGGGTTTGTTATGTGATCGTACAACTCGGTGAGCTATGATTAGCCTTTCACCGTATTTAGAGATGCCTGTTGGATATGGAAAATCAGAGTGCTCCGCCTCGCGCCCGTAGAAAGCACCGCAGCCTCGCGCAGGAACTGGTAACCGAACTCTCCGAGCGAATTCGCAACGGCGGGCTCAAGCGCGGCGATAAGCTGCCCACCGAGTCCGCGATCATGGAAGAGCAGGGCGTGAGCCGCACGGTGGTCCGTGAAGCCATTTCGCGCTTGCAGGCGTCCGGTCTGGTCGAGACACGGCACGGCATTGGCACCTTCGTGCTCGACACGCCGAGCGCCAGCGGGTTTCGCATCGATCCGGCGACCATCGTTACGTTGCGCGATGTGCTGGCGATTCTGGAGTTGCGGATCAGCCTTGAGGTCGAATCTGCAGGTCTGGCCGCGCAGCGCCGTTCGCCCGAGCAACTGGCTGACATGCGCGCCGCCCTCGACGCGCTCAATGAAGGCGCGTCCCATGCCAGCGACGCCGTCGGCGCAGACTTCCAGTTTCACATGGCGATTGCGCTGTCCACCGGCAACCGCTACTTCACCGACATCATGAATCATCTGGGCACCAGCATCATTCCGCGCACCCGGTTGAACTCCGCCCGTCTGGCCCACGACGATCATCAGCATTACATGAACCGTCTGAGCCGCGAACACGAAGAAATCTATGACGCCATCGCCCGCCAGGACTCCGATGCCGCCCGGGCCGCCATGCGCCTGCACCTGACCAACAGCCGCGAGCGGTTACGCCATGCTCATGAAGAAGCGGAATCGCAGCGGGCTTGAAGTCGTATGACGTAATGCGACGAGGCTAAAAGCTGACTGGATCTCCTCGATTTAGCGGCTGATACATCACCTGTGGAGTGAGCCTGCTCACGAAGGCGGGTTTCAGCCGCAAGATATCTCATGCCTTTACCCCCGCTTCGTGAGCCAGCGCACTCCCGCTGTTGCCAGTGTTCACAAGCCCTAGCTATCTACAGCAATAACGCCGGCGCCGGTTTGGCTCGCCACATCACCACTCATCCCTCCCTGCATAAATAATTCACACCCCCTATTGAGAGATGTCATTCTGAGTTGTACGATGACTTACGACATCAGCGCAGGTCTGGTGATCCATTCACACAATTAGCTTCCCAGGGTGTTCGAATAATGAATCCACAAGAACTGAAGTCCATCCTCTCCCACGGTCTGCTGTCCTTTCCGGTAACCGACTTCAATGCCCAGGGCGATTTCCACCGCGCTGGTTACATCAAACGCCTGGAGTGGCTGGCACCGTACGGCGCTTCCGCATTGTTCGCTGCTGGCGGTACAGGTGAATTCTTCTCCCTGACCGGCCGTGAATACTCCGAAATCATCAAGACCGCCGTCGACACTTGCGAAAAGACCGTGCCGATTCTGGCTGGCGTCGGTGGTCCTACCCGTCAAGCCATCGAGATGGCTCAGGAAGCCGAACGTCTGGGTGCCAAGGGCCTGCTGTTGTTGCCGCACTATCTGACCGAAGCCAGCCAGGACGGCGTTGCCGCCCACGTTGAAGCGGTCTGCAAATCGGTCAAGATCGGTGTTGTCGTCTATAACCGTAACGTTTGCCGCCTGACCCCGGTTCTGCTGGAGCGTCTGGCTGAACGTTGCCCTAACCTGATCGGTTACAAAGACGGCCTGGGCGATATCGAGTTGATGGTTTCGATTCGTCGCCGCTTGGGTGATCGCTTCTCCTACCTGGGTGGCCTGCCGACTGCTGAAGTCTACGCCGCCGCCTACAAGGCGCTGGGTGTGCCGGTTTACTCCTCGGCTGTCTTCAACTTCGTGCCGAAGCTGGCGATGGACTTCTACCATGCAATCGCCAAAGACGATCACGCCACTGTCGGCAAGCTGATCGACGATTTCTTCCTGCCCTACCTGGATATCCGTAACCGCAAAGCCGGCTATGCCGTCAGCATCGTCAAGGCGGGCGCGAAAATCGCTGGCTACGACGCAGGTCCGGTTCGCGCGCCACTGACCGACCTGACTGCGGAAGAGTTCGAAATGCTCGCTGCACTGATGGACAAGCAAGGCCAGCAGTAATCGCCGACCTGCCGCAAAGCCGCTGAGAGATCAGCGGTTTTTTGCCAATGGGTCTTTGTTCTTCTGCAGATTGGCGAGCATCACCATTTACGTTTCAGGCAATTCGCGTCGGCAGGGCGGCCGGCGTGTGAGTTTCCCCCAGGCGCTACCTTGGCTACATCGTGAAAGCAGGGGCTTCAATCGCATCTGAATTTAGGGGCAGAGGCGAGCAGCACACACATACAAAATCGTTTAACCCGCGCAAAAAAATAATTAGTGGGAGTTTTCGAACATGCAAAAAACCAAGCCGACTCATGTCCGCTATTTGATCCTGCTCATGCTGTTTCTGGTGACCACGATCAACTATGCCGACCGTGCAACCATCGCCATCGCTGGCTCCAGTCTGCAAAAAAGCCTCGGCATCGACGCCGTTACCCTCGGTTATATCTTCTCCGCCTTTGGCTGGGCCTACGTGGCCGGTCAGATCCCGGGCGGCTGGCTGCTCGATCGCTTCGGTTCGAAGAAGATCTACGCACTGAGCATCTTTACCTGGTCGCTGTTCACCGTGCTGCAAGGCTATGTCGGTGAATTCGGTCTCTCCACCGCCATCGTCGCGCTGTTCATGCTGCGCTTCCTGGTAGGTCTGGCCGAGGCGCCGTCCTTCCCCGGCAACGCGCGCATCGTGGCGGCGTGGTTCCCGACCTCCGAGCGTGGCACTGCCTCGGCGATCTTCAACTCGGCGCAATACTTCGCCACCGTTCTGTTCGCTCCGATCATGGGCTGGATCGTCTTCACCTTCGGCTGGCAGCACGTGTTCGTGGTCATGGGCGGCGTCGGCGTGGTGTTCTCGCTGATCTGGCTCAAGATTATCCACAGCCCGCGCAACCACCCGATGATCAACAAGGCCGAGCTGGATCACATTGCCGACAATGGCGGCATGGTCGACATGGATCAGGACAAGGGCAAAGGCTCCGCGGGCGGTCCGAAATGGGACTACGTTCGTCAGTTACTGACCAATCGCATGATGCTGGGTATTTATCTGGCTCAGTACTGCATCAACGGCATCACCTATTTCTTCCTGACGTGGTTCCCGGTGTACCTGGTCCAGGAACGCGGCATGACCATCCTCAAGGCCGGTTTCATCGCCTCGTTGCCGGCCATTTGCGGCTTCATCGGTGGCGTGCTGGGCGGGGTCATTTCCGACTACCTGCTGCGTCGCGGCCATTCGCTGACGTTCTCGCGCAAAGCGCCGATCATTGGCGGTCTGCTGCTGTCGACCTCCATCGTCACCTGCAACTACGTCGACATCGAATGGATCGTCGTTGGCTTCATGGCACTGGCCTTCTTCGGCAAGGGCGTGGGCGCGCTGGGCTGGGCCGTGATGTCCGACGCATCGCCTAAACAGATCGCCGGTCTGAGCGGTGCATTGTTCAACATGTTCGGTAACATCGCATCGATCACCACGCCAATCGTGATTGGTTACATCATCAGCTCCACCGGCTCGTTCAAATGGGCGCTGGTGTTCGTCGGCGCCAACGCGCTGGTGGCCGTGATCAGCTACGTCTTCATCGTCGGCGAGATCAAACGAGTGGAATTGAAAGACACCCCAACGCAGGGTGATTTGCGGGCCAGCGAAGTAGGCGAAATCTCTCAAGCCAAAAGCTGAGCCCAGGCAAAAATCTGAGGAAAACCGTGATGAACTTGATTCAACATGCCGACTCGCCACGTTACATCCGCCTGCACGAGCGCGATAACGTTGTCGTCGTGGTCAATGACCAGGGCGTACCGGCGGGAACGGAGTTCGACAATGGTCTGGTGACCATCGATAACGTGCCGCAAAGCCACAAGGTCAACACTGTGGATATCCCCGAAGGCGGGGCGGTAATTCGTTACGGGCAGACCATCGGTTATGCCCTGCAACCGATTCCCCGCGGCAGTTGGGTCAAGGAGGATCAATTGCGCATGCCAAGCGCGCCGCCGCTGGACAGCCTGCCGTTGTCCACCGAAGTGCCGGGCAAGGGCGAACCGCTGGAAGGCTTCACCTTTGAGGGTTATCGCAACGCCGACGGCACTGTCGGCACGCGCAACATTCTCGGCATCACCACCACCGTGCAATGCGTCACCGGCGTGCTGGATTTTGCGGTCAAGCGGATTCGCGATGAACTGCTGCCCAAATACCCGAATGTCGATGACGTGGTGGCCATCACCCACACCTATGGTTGTGGCGTCGCGATCACTGCCAAGGACGCGTACATCCCGATCCGTACCGTGCGCAACCTGGCGCGCAACCCGAACCTGGGCGGCGAGGCGTTGGTGATTGGTCTGGGCTGTGAAAAGCTGCAGGCCGATCAGGTGATGCACCAGAACGACCCGTCGGTCGATCTGAGCGAAGAGTGGATGTATCGTCTGCAGGATTCCAAACACGGCTTCAACGAAATGATCGAGCAGATCATGGAGTTGGCCGAAGCCCGTCTGAAGAAGCTCGATCAGCGTCGTCGCGAAACCGTGCCGGCCTCCGAGCTGATCCTGGGCATGCAGTGTGGCGGCAGCGATGCGTTTTCCGGCATCACCGCCAACCCTGCGTTGGGCTATGCCTCGGACCTGCTGCTGCGCGCAGGCGCCACGGTGATGTTTTCCGAAGTCACCGAAGTGCGTGATGCGATCTACCTGCTGACGTCCCGCGCCGAAACCACGCAAGTGGCCGAGGAACTGGTGCGCGAGATGGACTGGTACGACCGTTATCTGGCCAAGGGCGAGGCGGATCGCAGCGCCAATACTACGCCCGGCAATAAAAAGGGTGGTTTGTCGAACATTGTCGAGAAGTCCCTGGGCTCGATCGTCAAGTCCGGGAACAGCGCGATCAACGGGGTGCTGGGCCCTGGCGAGCGGGTTAATCGTAAGGGGCTGATTTTCTGCGCGACGCCAGCCAGCGATTTCGTCTGTGGAACGCTGCAACTGGCGGCAGGGATGAACTTGCATGTGTTCACCACTGGTCGCGGTACGCCTTACGGTCTGGCGATGTCACCGGTGGTCAAGGTGTCGACCCGAACCGAACTGGCCCAGCGCTGGCCGGATCTGATCGATATCGATGCCGGACGTATCGCCACCGGTCGCGCCAGCATCGAGGACCTCGGTTGGGAGCTGTTCCATTTCTATCTCGATGTCGCCAGCGGCAAGAAGAAGACCTGGACCGAGCACTATCGTTTGCACAACGACATCACCCTGTTCAATCCGGCGCCGATTACGTAAAGATGCCGTGGGACTAACCTGTGGAAACGAATTCATTCTGGACGGCATTCCGACGATGCTGTGGTACAGCTGACAAATCTCTGTCGGATGTGCCGGACAATCGCGAATGAATTCGCTCCCACAGAGATAGGTGTTCGCCAGAAATTTCTGGTACGCGCTGATGCGTTGATCGTTCCCACGCTCCGCGTGGGAATGCCGTGCAGGCGACATGGATGACACGGAGCGTTACAGGATGCATACCCACGCAGAGGTGGGAACGCCATCGATCTTCCTCAATGCCGCCCATGCTCCTTTTGGTGCGCATGCTCCCCGCAAAAGCGCGCCAACGTCAGCACGCTGTTGGTGATCGGCATCGGGATATTTACCTTCGCCGCCAACTCCACCACCGCGTCGCCAATCGCTGCCAGTTCCAGCGGCAATCCCTTGTCGAAATCCTGAAGCATCGAGGTCCGCACCGGTCCCATGCTCGCGCCGAACCGCATGAAAGTCGTAGGCTCCATACTCAGCTTCGCGTCATACGCAGCGGCCACCTGCATCGCCTCATTGAACATCGCCAGCGCCAGCTCGCGCATGTCCGGCAGGCCGTAAATCTGCTCCAGTGTCGCGCCAGTCACCACCGAAACCGGGTTGGACGTCAGGTTGGCGATAATCTTGGTCCACAGCTGGTCGCGAATACGATCGGTGCCCTGAGCTTCGATACCGGCGCTTTCGATCAACGCTCGCAGGCTTTCCAGCCGCGGCGTCAGCCGATTGTCCAACTCGCCGAAGATGATGCGATAGGGGTTGTGAGTCTTGACCACACCAGGCGCCGAGCTTTGCGCGGTGATGAATACGACGCAACCGATGACCTTGTGCAGATCCAGTGTGTCGGTGATGCGGCTGTCCGGATCGACCGTCTCCACCCGGTTGCCGTCGAAGCGTCCACCTTCACCGTGGAAGTACCACCAGGGCACGCCATTGATCACCGGCACCACGACCGTATTCGGGCCGATCAAAGGAGCGATGTTCGGCAACAGACCGCTCAGCGACGGCGCTTTGGTGCAGAGAAAGACAATGTCCTGCTCGCCCAATGCTTCGGCGCTGTCGCTGGCATTGACCTGCACATGATGATGGCCTTGCAGGTCGCGAAGCTGGACGCCGTTGCTTTGCAAGGCGGTCAGTGTTTGGCCACGTGCGAAGACATTGACCCTGCGTCCCGTGAGCCCGATGCGGACGGCCAGCGTACAACCGATGGCGCCTGCGCCGGCAATGCAGATGCGGGAGGGCGATGAACTCATGATGGCTCCAGAACGGCGGATATGTTTCAAATCGTTACTCAATATCGCCTGAAACGGCGTCAGCGCCAATGGTCTCTCACCACTAAATCGGCGACGGTCCGGGCTTTCTGCAGCAGCGCCGCTCACCGGGTGCGGTTTGAAGGAGGCGCCACCTCCGCCAGCAGGGCAGCTACAGGGAACTGTCTGGTGTGCCACCCGCTTGTCACCTGTGCGCCTGGCTCCTGAACTTCACCACGGCCCGACCTATCCTTATTGAATGCCCCTCTCAGAACCCGTCTACGACAGCGGTTTGCCTGCAAGGCAAGGAGACGTTCATGCGTGCACTGACTTATCACGGCGCCCACGAGGTGCGAGTGGAAACCGTTGCCGACCCCATCATTCAGGAAGCCGATGACGTGCTGCTCAAGGTTACCGCGACGGCTATCTGCGGCTCGGACCTGCACCTGTATCGCGGCAAGATTCCGGCCACCGAGCACGGCGATATTTTTGGCCATGAGTTCATGGGCATCGTCGAAGAAGTCGGGCCGGAGGTCAGCGCAGTCAAACCGGGCGACCGCGTGGTGATCCCTTTCGTCATCGCCTGCGGCAGCTGCTTCTTCTGTCAGATGGACGCCTTCGCTGCCTGCGAGACAACCAATATCGGGCGTGGCTCGATTCTGAATAAAAAGTCGATTGCCCCAGGCGCGGCTTTGTTTGGCTACAGCCATTTGTACGGCGGCGTTCCGGGTGGGCAGGCCGAATATGTACGCGTGCCGAAGGGCAATGTCGGGCCATTCAAAGTGCCGGGAACGTTGGCGGACGAGAAGGTGCTGTTTCTGTCGGACATCCTGCCCACCGCCTGGCAAGCGGTACTCAACGCCGGGGTCAAGCCGGGCTCAAGCGTTGCGATTTATGGCGCAGGGCCTGTAGGGCTTTTGAGTGCCGCGTGCGCGAAGATGCTGGGCGCCGAGAAAATCTTCATGGTCGACCATCACGCCTATCGTCTTGCCTACGCCCAATTCACCTACGGCGCAGTGCCGATCAATTTCGACGCAGATGACGATCCGGCCGATACCATCATTCGTCAGACTTCGGGCATGCGCGGCGTTGACGCGGTGATTGACGCGGTGGGCTTCGAAGCCAAGGGCAGCGCCACCGAAACCATCCTCGCGACGCTCAAGCTCGAAGGCAGCAGCGGCAAGGCGTTGCGCCAGTGCATCGCCGCTGTGCGGCGCGGAGGAACCGTCAGTGTGCCGGGTGTGTATGCGGGTTTCATTCATGGCTTCATGTTTGGCGATGCCTTCGACAAGGGCCTGACCTTCAAGATGGGCCAGACCCACGTACATCGTTATCTGCCCGAGCTGCTGACGCTGATCGAAGAGGGGACGCTGAAACCCGAGGCGATCATCACCCATCGGCTATCCCTGGAAGAGGCGGCAGAGGGCTATAGGATTTTTGACAAGCGCGAAGAGGACTGCCGCAAGATCATCCTCACCCCGGGGTTCGACAGCCGGGTGGATGCTTCGGCCAATGATGCGGATTTGCCAAGTATTTGATGGCCGGGTGGATGCAACGCCATTTTGCCTGACACACCTCCATCACTGTAGGAGCCGGCTTGCTGGCGAACGCGGTGGGTCACATACATTTATGTCGACTGACACACCGCTTTCGCCACCGTCGCACAACTCCAGCAGCTCCTACAGGGGTTCGTTTGTTCCTCACCACCGCGGCGTGGAATCAAGAATACGCCGCCGAATGATGCGGATAATCCACAAGCCGCGAGCCGATGACCATTTCGCTGATCCAGTTGGTCAGCAACGTCGTGTAGGCATGCTGACTCGTATCGCTGCTCAGCCCATGATCGGCGCCGTCCAGCAAACGATAGGTCAGCGAGTGCGCGAGGTCGAACGCCGTGCGATAGCTCATCAAAGTTGCGTGGGGCACGTAGTCGTCCTGCTCGGACTCGACCAGCAGCACATCCCCCTTGAAATCCTTGCATGCCGCCAAGGCGCGGTTATCGGCGGCGGTCACCGCCGAGCGTCGATAGTGCGCCAGTTTATCCCGGTCCAGCGCCTGCTTGGGCATATCCCAGTCGGCGTCCCAATACAGCGCCGGGACACGTAATGCCAGCCAGCGCACCGGCCGCACGCCGCTGAGGATCGTTGCCAGATAGCCACCGTAGCTGCTACCGATGATCGCGATCGCATTGTTATCCACAGCCGGATGGCTCGCCAGTCTATCGTACGCCGCCAGCAGGTCTTCCATGCTGTGTTCGCGGGACACCGAGGCGCGCATTTCGTGAGTCCGCTCGTGGCCGCGTAAATCGAAGGTCAGGCATACGCAGCCAAGGCCCGTGATGTTCTTGGCCCGTGCAAGGTCGCGCTGCTGACTCCCCCCCCAACCGTGAACGAAGAGGATGCCGGGCATCTTCGCGCCGGGTGTGAGAATGGTGCCGGAGATGGTCTCATCGCTGACATTAATCTCGATGTTTTCACTGCGTACGGTCATAAGGCTGGACCTGTGTGAATTTACTGATAAGGCCAACGTCTGGATCGTCGCCTTCGTAGAGAACATGAGCGTCGGCGGGCAGGGTGGTCTGCCCGTAGATTTCATGACTGGAAGCGCCGATGCGCTGCAGGCCGGGATCGGCAGCAAACGCCATCAGCGCCTCGACTTCGGCAGGGCTGGCGCCACCGATTCGCCAAGACTGCTCCAGCACTCCGGAACAGATCTGGCCACGGGCGTTGGTGCCGTGGGCGATGTCGTAGTTTCGTCGCGAGGCCAGGAAATCCGGGAAGCAATTCAGCGCGGCCTTTTCATAGCTCATGGCTTGAGTCACCGAGCGCCGCACGTCGTCCCCAAGATCGAGCTTGAGCAATTGATCATAGTCACCACGTACCAGCCACAGCTGAGAGCCGCCATATACGGTTTCCCCGCGATTGTCCTCGGTCAGGCTCTGAGTGCCGTGATAGCTGACCACGATCCCGGCAACCCGAACCTGGCCGACGCTGTACGTGATGACATCGCGCAAATCCTCTTCAAGGACCAGGCCCCATTCCTCGACCTCGGCCATGTTCTGGTGCGCCAAGGCCTTGTCCAGCTCTTGCTCGGAGGCCACCACGACCTGCCCTCGACCTGCGGTTGCCAGCACGGGTTTTACCCGAATGGGACCGTCCTTGAGCAACTGAACGCCCGCGCGTCTTGCGTCATCTGCGTTGAACACGCTGAACCCGTGCAAAACCGCGTCGGCAGCGTGCTCGAAAAATCGCTCCGACCAGCCCGCTGGCTTGGCCGTCGCGTCTTTCAGGAGTGGGTGAGAAATGGCTTTGGTCGCCATGAACGGATGATCGATCAGCCCACCGAAGAAATCGTCGACGCTGAGAATATTCAGCGCATCACCTTCTTTCTTTCCGATCAGGGTGTCGGACGGGATGTAATACAGGGCGTGCCCCTTGTGCAGCGCGGGGTCATAAGCGCCGACGAACTTTGCCCCCAGTAATCTGGCGATTCTCTCTGCCAGCGCCTGCTGCACGACCGTTTCGTGGGTGGCCAGTTTCTTGTGGGTGGTCAGCAGAACGACTTCAGACTTTGCAGTGCTGCGTGATCCGCTCATGGGCGAACTCCCTGTTTATCAGGCTCGGCAGAGCAGTCTTCGACTTAGTGTGGGAGCGAATTCGTTCGCGAATGGCCAGCACAGCCGACACACTTGCGTCGGCTGATTGATTAATCGCGAATGAATTCGCCCCCACCGAAGCCTAGGCACATCTCGCCGACGCGTCAGGCGGCCTTGCGAATCGCGCTGATCAACTCCTGCTTGCTCATCGTCGAGCGGCCATGAATGTTCAGTCCTCGCGCCCGTTGCATGAGATCGACCTTGGTTTGCGCATCCAGCGACTCACCGCTGCGGCGCGGGGCACCGTGTTTGGTGGCAACGGCGGTTTTGGCCGAATCCTTGCGATCATGGGATTTAGCGCTTGCGGGCTTCTTGGCTCCCGAGCCACCTTTCTTCTCACCGCCGCCGGACTGCTTGTTCACCGTCGCCCAGGCACGTGCTTCGGCCTCGCCCTTGGACACGCCTTTGGACTCGTAACTGTCTTCGATGTGCGCGGCCTTTTTCTTCTGCTCGGCGGTGTACTTGTCTTTGTTTTGAGTGGGCATTTTCTGTCTCCCAAATACAATGCTGAAAAGTCCCCGAATGCCGGGGCTTAACAGGTAAGAAGAGCGCAAAGCGGCGTAGTTCCTCGACGGGTGATCAATGGTTCGCGGTCTGGCCTGAAGTTTTATTGGCTTCGTCTGCCTCACATTCGGGAAATGGCAGAGTGTGATCGGTCTCTTCCTTCTCCCCCATTGCCCTGTATTTTTTGCGCAGGTCATGCAGTTCTTTCTGATCCAGGTTATCCAGACTCAACACTGCGTTCTGCGCATCCTTGGTCACGCGCAACAGTTCGTCGATCTTGATATGCAGCTGATCGGTATCGCGGTTCTGGGTGTTCTGGATAAGGAACACCATGAGAAACGTGATGATGGTGGTCGAGGTGTTGATGATCAGTTGCCAGGTGTCGTTGTAATGGAACAACGGCCCGGTTGCGGCCCACGCACAAATCAAAATAATCGCGACAAGAAAGGTCCGCGGACTGCCGGTCCATTTCGACAGCGCTTGTGCGAATTTGGAGAATTTCATTGCCAGTGTCCTTAGCTATCGGGGGTGGATAAGCAAGGGACCGCTGGGAAGGTTTGAAATTTCTTTTTACAAAATTAATTTTGTGGTGGCGTTATGTCCAGCCGAACACTTCGCAGGCATTTTCGGTGCTGGCCCGAGCCAGTCGCTCGGCGGAAACGCTCATGAGGCCAGCCAGTGCCGCGCAGATTTCCGGTAAGTGCTCCGGGCTGTTGCGCCGACCGGGAAACATCGCTGGTGCCATGTCTGGCGAGTCTGTTTCCAGGACCACGCTCTCCAGCGCAAGCTCCGCGAGAACCCGATGCATGCGTGACGCCTGGGGCCAAGTGGCGGCACCGCCGAGTCCGAGTTTGAACCCCAGTTTGATGTACTCCTTCGCCTCCTCACGACTGCCCGCGAAGGCATGCACGATTCCGCTGCGCTTGAGCTTGAAGCGCTTGAGCGCGGCGATGGTGTCGGCGTGGCTGCGTCGGACGTGGAGCAGGACGGGCAGATTGAAATCGGCAGCCATCTGCAGTTGGCTTTCGAATATCGCGTGTTGCTGCGCTCTGTCCAGCGACTCGACGTAATAATCGAGGCCGATTTCACCCACCGCACAAAGCTTGGGATGCCCCGCCAGCGCTGCGAGCCGGTCACGCAAGTCCTGCAGATGCTCAGGGCGGTGCTCATCTACATAGATGGGGTGCAGACCCAGCGCGGCGTAAACGGAAGGCTCGCTGAGCGCCAGATCCCACACCCGCTGCAGATTGCGCTGATAGACCCCCAACACTACGACGCGCTCTACTTGCAGCGCTCGACAATGGCTGAGCACAGCTTGGCGATCGGCATCGAAATCTTCGAAATCCAGATGCGTGTGGGTGTCGATCAAGGTCACGCTCAGGCCTCGTGAATGCGCTGCTTGAAGGTACGCACGATGGCGTGAACGCCAGGTTCATACTGATCCTGCTCGATGGCCGAGAGTGCCAGGGACAGTGCTTTTTCGGCAATCAAAGGATGTTGCTGGGCCATGGCATTGACTGGCAGCGGCAAAAAGTCCAGCAATTGCGTGTCGCCAAAGGTGCCAAGATGCAACTGGTCGGGATTAAGGCTGCGTGCGTGCAGCAGATCGAATACACCCTGCAGCAACACATAGGAAGTGGTGATCAGCGCGTCGGGAAAGTAGCCCAGACGATCCAGCATTTCACCGGCAATTCGCAGCCCACATTCGCGGCTGAAGGATTCACCGTGTTCGACAATGACTGAGCCCTTGAAATCGTCCAGCGCATCTTCGAAGCCGCTGGCACGGGCTTTACTCACGCTAAGCTCCGGGCGAGCGCCGATCAGCGCGATATGCCGGGGCTGGATTTCCAGCAGGCTGCGAGTCAATTGCTGGCTGGCGTCGTGGTCGTCGCTGACCACCGAGCAAAAGTGCGCGGGGTCCATTTCGCGGTCGATGGCGATGACCGGAATGCCGTGCTTTTGCAGCTCGCGATAGCTGTCATCACTGGCGGGCAGGCAACTGGCGACAAACAGAGCATCACAGCGACGAGCGCGGAACAGCTGCAACAACTGCAACTCGCTGATGGGATCATCGTCGGAGCTGGCAATGAGCAACTGATAACCGCGAGCGCGGGCACCTTGTTCGAGCTGCTTGGCGATGCGCGCGTAACTGGGGTTTTCCAGGTCCGGCAAGATGAAGCCCAATGTGCGGGTGTGGCGGCTGCGCAGGCCGGCGGCTTGTGGGTTTGGCCGAAAACCATGGGCCTCGACCACCGCGCGTACACGCTCGACGGTTGCGTTGCTGATGCGCTGCTGCTCGGCCTTGCCGTTGATCACGTAACTGGCGGTGGTGACGGACACACCGGCCAGACGCGCAATATCACTGAGTTTCAAGCGGACGTTCCTTTTATTCTTTAACTCGGACGGAATGCGGACGGATTTTCACCGATTCGGCGTCATCATTACAGCAGACCACTGTCAGGTGGGAGTTTGTGGACGCTTTCTGAATCAATCGACCGAGAGTGCTTCAATCGCCGAAGAATATCGAGTAACGTGCCCGCCGATGTAGATTAAACGATTCAGCACGCCTGTTTATCGCTGTGATCTGGCGAGAACGCTGGTCTGAAATCTGGCGCTGGCAACGCAGAAATTGGCTATTTACGGCCTGAAAACAAGAATCAGGAGAAAGCGATGCTCGAGCTGACCATTGAGCAAATTTCCATGGACCAAGTGGCTCTGGATAAATCTGCCGCACTGCGGTTGCTCGCCGATATGCTGGTGGCCGATGGTCTAGTGGCCCCCGGTTATCTGCAAGGTCTTCAAGCGCGTGAGCAGCAGGGCTCGACCTTTCTCGGGCAGGGCATCGCGATTCCCCACGGCACCCCGCAAACCCGCGATCAGGTGTATGCCACTGGCGTGCGTTTGATGCAATTTCCGCAGGGCGTGGATTGGGGAGATGGGCAGATGGTGTATCTCGCCATCGGTATCGCTGCCAAATCCGACGAACACTTGCGCCTGCTGCAACTGCTGACCCGCGCCCTGGGCGAAACCGATTTGGGGCAAGCGTTGCGTCAGGCCAGCGATCCCGAGTCGTTGCTCAAGTTGCTGCAAGGCGCGCCGCAGGAGTTGGCGCTGGATGCGCAGATGATCAGCCTCGGCGCGTCGGTCGATGATTTCGAAGAGCTGGTCTGGCGTGGTGCGCGGCTGTTGCGCCGCGCCGAATGCGTGAACAACGGTTTTGCCGCCGTACTGCAACAGGTCGAGCCGCTGCCGCTGGGCGATGGCCTGTGGTGGCTGCACAGCGAGCAGATGGTCAACAAGCCGGGCCTGGCTTTCGTCACGCCGGACAAACCGATGCGTCATCTGGGACAGCCGCTCAGCGGGTTGTTCTGTCTGGCCAGTCTGGGTGAATCCCATCAGGCATTGCTCGAGCGTCTTTGCGCGCTGCTGATCGAGGGCCGGGGCCAGGAACTCGGGCAGGCCACCAGCAGTCGCGCGGTGCTGCAGGCGCTGGGGGGTGATGTGCCGCCTGACTGGCCGAGCGAACGTGTCCCGCTCGCCAACGCCCACGGACTGCATGCGCGTCCCGCCAAAATCCTTGCGCAGTTGGCGAAGAATTTCGAAGGCGAGGTGCGCGTGCGCATCGTTGATAGCGCCGAGAATCCTGTGTCGGTCAAAAGCCTGAGCAAGCTGCTGAGCCTGGGTGTTCGTCGTGGTCAGGTGCTGGAGTTCATTGCCGAGCCCGCTGTCGCCAGCGACGCATTACCCGCGTTGGTCGCCGCAGTGCGCGACGGCCTGGGTGAAGAGATCGAACCGTTGCCGACCGAAGCGGCGCCGACGCCGATTGCCGCTGCCCTGGAAAAACACCTGAGTG
Organism: Pseudomonas sp.; assembly: GCF_050739935.1. Lineage (GTDB taxonomy): Bacteria > Pseudomonadota > Gammaproteobacteria > Pseudomonadales > Pseudomonadaceae > Aquipseudomonas. Next base: position 18,514 of record NZ_JBOICF010000013.1, read on the forward strand.
CCCCCGCCGCAGGGGCGCGGATCCAGGCGGTGCCTGCCGCCCCCGGCATCGCCATCGGCCCGGCCCATGTGCACGTTCTGCCAGTGTTCGACTACGCCCTGATGGGCGAATCCCATGACGCCGAACACCAGCGTCTGCATTCAGCGCTGGCGCAAGTGCGCGATGACATCGATGGGCTGATCCAGCGCAGCACCGCCAAGGCCATACGCGAAATTTTCATCACTCACCAAGAAATGCTCGACGACCCCGAGCTGCTGGACGAAGTCGTTCTGCGCCTCAAGCAAGGCGAGAGCGCTGCTGCCGCGTGGGCGCATGTAATCGACACCGCAGCCCGGCAACAGGAACAACTCGAGGACGCACTGCTGGCCGAGCGCGCCGCCGATCTGCGTGACATCGGTCGTCGCGTGCTGGCGCAGATCTGCGGCGTCGACGATCTGGTCGAACCGCAAGAACCCTACATTCTGGTGATGGATGAAGTCGGCCCCTCCGACGTGGCTCGGCTCGATCCGGTGCGCGTCGCCGGGATACTCACCGCACGCGGAGGCGCCACCGCACACAGCGCAATTGTCGCGCGTGCCTTGGGTATTCCGGCGTTGGTGGGAGCCGGTGACGCGGTGCTGTTGATCAAGTCCGGCACCGTGTTGCTGATCGATGGCCAGCGCGGCCGCCTTGACGTAGCACCGGACGAGCCGACCCTGCAACGCGCATTGCTCGATCGCGACACTCGCGAGCATCGCCTTAAAGCCGCGGCCGCCTTGCGCATGGAACCGGCGATTACCAGGGACGGCCACGCCGTCGAGGTGTTCGCCAACATCGGCGACAGCGCCGGGACGCCCGCAGCGGTAGAGCAGGGCGCTGAAGGTATCGGCCTGTTGCGCACCGAGCTGCTGTTCATGGCGCACAGCTCGGGCCCTGACGAAACCACGCAAGAGGCCGAATACCGCCGCGTGCTGGACGATCTCCAAGGCCGCCCGCTGGTGGTGCGGACCCTCGATGTCGGCGGCGATAAGCCCCTGCCGTACTGGCCGATCGACAAGGAGGAAAACCCTTTCCTCGGCGTGCGCGGCATTCGTCTGACCCTGCAACGGCCCGATGTGATGGAGAGCCAGCTGCGTGCACTGTTGCGGGCGGCTGACAACCGTCCATTGCGGATCATGTTCCCCATGGTCGGCACCGTCGAGGAGTGGCGTCTGGCGCGGGACATGACCGAGCGCCTGCGTGCGCAGATCCCGGTAGCAGACCTGCAACTGGGGATCATGATCGAGGTGCCGTCGGCGGCGTTGCTGGCGCCGGTGCTGGCCAAAGAGGTGGACTTCTTCAGCATCGGCACCAACGACCTGACGCAGTACACCCTGGCCATCGACCGTGGTCACCCGACCTTGTCAGCCCAGGCCGACGGCTTGCATCCAGCGGTTCTGCAGTTGATCGACATCACCGTGCGCGCCGCCCATGCCCACGGCAAATGGGTCGGTGTTTGCGGCGAGTTGGCGGCCGACCCGTTGGCGGTACCAGTGCTGGTGGGGCTGGGTGTGGATGAATTGAGTGTCGCGGCACGCAGTGTTGGCGAAGTTAAAGCCTGCGTGCGTGAGTTGAATGTGATCGGTGCTCGACAGCTCGCGCAGGCCGCGCTGGCTGTGGGAAGTGCCGCTGAAGTGCGTGCCCTCGTGGAGGGGCTGTAATGGCGAAAATTCTGACATTGACTACTAACCCGGCACTGGACCTGACCGTGCAGTTGGGGCCGTTGCAGGTAGGACAGGTCAACCGCAGCGAAGCGATGCTCAGCCATGCGGCGGGCAAGGGGATCAACGTTGCTCAGGTGCTGGCGGATCTTGGGCATACCCTGACCGTGGCGGGCTTTCTCGGCGTCGACAATCAACAGCCATTCGAGTCGTTGTTCGCCAAACGTGGCTTCATCGATGAGTTCGTCCGCGTGCCGGGGGAAACCCGCAGCAACATCAAGCTGGCGGAAAGCAGCGGTCGCATCACTGATCTTAACGGTCCCGGCCCTCAGGTCAGCCTTCAGGCGCAACAGGCGCTGGCGACGCGGGTCGAACAGATCGCCGGCGACTTCGATGCCGTGATCGTGGCAGGCAGTCTGCCTCGTGGTGTCGATGCGCAGTGGCTCAAGACGTTGCTGCTACGGCTCAACGCAATGGGCCTGAAAGTCGCGTTGGACACCAGCGGTGAAGCCCTGCGCGCGGGCCTTGAAGCCTCGCCCTGGTTGATCAAACCCAACACTGAAGAGCTGGCCGACGCGCTGGATGCGCCGATTATTTCCATCGCTGCCCAGGCGCAGGCCGCCGCTCACCTGCGTCAGCGCGGGATCGAGCATGTGGTGATTTCCCAAGGTTCGGAAGGCGTGCATTGGTTCAGCGCCGAGGTGGCGTTGCAGGCAATGCCGCCCAAGGTCAGCGTGGCAAGCACGGTGGGCGCGGGGGATTCGTTGCTGGCGGGTATGGTTCACGGTTTGCTCAGCAGGCACAAACCCGAGCAGACCTTGCGCACGGCTACGGCGATTGCCGCCATGGCGGTGACCCAGATTGGTTTTGGCATCAGTGACACTGTGCAACTCAAGCGGCTGGAAGGCGGCGTCAACGTGCGCGCCATGACCCTATAGCGTCGGACCGAATAACAAGAGAGAAAGAGCGATGAAGTTAGCCATTGTCACGGCATGTCCGAACGGCAAGATCAGCAGTGTCCTCAGCGCCCGCTTGCTCGATGCGGCCGCCCAGCGTCAGGGTTGGAGCACCAGCGTTGAAGTGCATGACCCGCGTCGTCCGGAAAAGCAGCTGTCGGCTGCAGAGATCTCCAGCGCCGACTGGGTGCTGGTGGTCAACACCGGGCCACTGGATCTGACCCGGTTCTCGGGCAAGCGTCTGTATCAGGCGACGCCTTCCCGGGCATTGCAGGATATCGACGGCTTCTTGCACTCGGCGAACGAGCTGGCGAAACCGTATATCGCCAGTGAAAGCGCTGAACCGATAGCCGATGCAGTCGCCGCCAAAGTACCCCGTCTGGTGGCGGTGACAGCCTGTCCCACCGGCGTTGCGCACACCTTCATGGCCGCCGAGGCGATCCAGCAGGCAGCACAAAAACTCGGCTATGATCTGCAAGTGGAAACCCAAGGTTCGGTCGGCGCGCGCAACCCGCTCAGCGCCAAGGCAATTGCCGATGCCGACGTGGTGTTGCTGGCCGCCGATATCGAAGTCGCCACCGAGCGTTTCGCCGGCAAGCGCATTTACCGTTGCGGCACCGGGATCGCGCTCAAGCAGCCAGAAGCGACGTTGAATAAAGCGTTGGCCGAAGCTGAAGTCGAGTCGTCTGCGGCGGCCTCGATTGCTCCGCCGAAGAAAGACAAGACCGGCGTCTACAAGCATCTGCTGACCGGCGTGTCATTCATGCTGCCAATGGTTGTCGCGGGCGGGCTGTTGATCGCGCTGTCGTTCGTGTTCGGCATCACCGCGTTCAAGGAGCAGGGCACATTGGCCGCCGCCCTGATGCAGATTGGCGGTGATGCGGCCTTCAAACTGATGGTGCCGTTGCTGGCCGGTTACATCGCCTATTCCATTGCAGATCGCCCTGGGCTTGCGCCGGGAATGATCGGTGGGCTGCTGGCGAGCACTCTGGGTGCGGGCTTCATCGGCGGTATCGTCGCAGGCTTTCTCGCGGGATACAGCGCTGCCGCCATCAACCGCTACGCCAGGTTACCTGCCAGTGTAGAGGCGCTGAAACCGATTCTGATCATCCCGCTGCTGGCGAGCCTGTTCACCGGTCTGGTGATGATCTACGTAGTCGGCAAGCCGGTCGCCGGGATGCTCGAAGGGTTGACTCATTTTCTCGACAGCATGGGCACTACCAATGCGGTTCTGCTGGGCGTGTTGCTCGGGGCGATGATGTGTGTGGATCTCGGCGGGCCGATCAACAAGGCGTCCTATGCGTTCTCGGTAGGTCTGTTGGCGTCTCAGAGTTACGCACCGATGGCGGCGACCATGGCGGCGGGGATGGTGCCGCCGATCGGGATGGGCATCGCCGCTCTGATCGCCCGCCACAAGTTTGCCCAAAGCGAGCGCGAAGCGGGGAAGGCCGCGTTTGTGCTGGGGCTGTGCTTCATCTCCGAAGGCGCGATTCCGTTTGCCGCGAAAGACCCGTTGCGGGTAATCCCGGCCAGCATTGTCGGCGGCGCATTGACTGGAGCCTTGTCAATGTTCTTCGGCTGCAAACTCATGGCGCCCCACGGCGGATTGTTCGTGCTGCTGATCCCCAATGCGATCAACCACGCGTTGTTGTACCTGCTGGCGATCGTCATCGGCAGCGTGGTGACCGGCGTGCTGTATGCGCTGTTGAAACGGCCTGAAGTCGTCGAACTGGATGCAGTGCCTGCGGGAGCCTGACCCGCCACAAATCGTCCTGCGCGAGACGATCCACTGCGTGAGCCAGACCCTTCACAAATCGTCCTGCCAGGTAGGGTCCACTGTGGGAGCGAATTCATTCGCGAAAACGGGTTTCCAGGCAACAAAGATATGCCGTCTGGAACGGCGCTTCGCCACTGAATCCGCTCCAACAGGTCTCGCGCAGGTTCTTTGACCTGCGTCCTGTCACATTCCCCCAACAATCGATTGTTAGCTTCCCTTCTCTGGCATTCGCTTGAGGGGGATAGAAATGACTCAGTTCGACCTGACACGCCGCCGCATCATTCAGGCCGCCGGCGCTGGATTGCTTCTGCCGGGCCTGGCGCCAGCGGTTATCGCATCGGTCAAGGACCGCCCGAAAATGACCGACGGCGTGCAGTCCGGCGACCTTCTGGGTGATCGCGCGATGATCTGGAGCCGTAGCGATCGGCCTTCGCGCATGGTCGTGGAATGGGACACCCGCAGCATGTTCACCAACCCGCGCCGAGCGGTGTCGCTGCTCGCCGATCAACGCACCGACTTCACCGCCCGCATCGAACTCACTGGCCTGCCCACCGATCAAGCCATCTTCTACCGGGTGTTCTTCGAAGACGCGCAAACCGGCGTTGCCAGCGAGCCCTGGTTCGGCCATCTGCGCAGCGTGCCGCAAACCCGCCGGGACATCCGTTTCGTCTGGAGCGGCGACACGGTCGGGCAGGGCTTTGGCATTAACCCGGACATCGGGGGTATGCGCATCTACGAGGCCATGCGCCTGCGCCTGCCGGACTTCTTCATCCACAGCGGCGATACCATCTACGCCGACGGTCCGGTGCCTGCCGAAGTGGTCACCGAAGGCGGGCGCATTTGGCGCAACATCACCACCGAAGAGAAGAGCAAGGTCGCCGAAACCCTCGACGAATATCGCGGCGCCTATCGCTACAACCTGATGGATGAAAACCTGCGCCGCTTCAACGCCGAGGTCCCGCAGATCTGGCAGTGGGACGACCACGAGGTGAGCAACAATTGGTCGCCGAGCAAGCAGCTGGACGAACGCTACAAGGTCAAGGACATCCAGCTGTTGGCCTCCCGTGGGCGGCAGGCGTTTCTCGAGTACGCGCCGATGCGTCTGCAAAGTGCTGACAATGGCGGTCGGGTGTACCGCAAGCTCAGCTACGGGCCAATGCTGGATGTGTTCGTGCTCGACATGCGCAGTTACCGCGATGGCAACGATGCCAACCTGGCTGACAAACCGGGCCCGACCACGGCGTTTCTCGGGCGCGAACAACTGGACTGGCTCAAGCGTGAATTGCAGGCCTCGGGGGCGCAGTGGAAGGTGATCGCCGCCGACATGCCGATCAGCCTGGGGGTGCCTGATGGCGAGGTCAGCCCGGGGGTGATGCGCTGGGAGGCCATTGCCAACACCGACAATGGGGTGCCGAAAGGCCGTGAGCTGGAGACCGCTGAGTTGTTAAGTTTCCTGCGCCAGCAGAAGGTTCGCGACACGGTATGGCTGACCGCCGACGTGCATTACTGCGCGGCTCATCACTATCACCCGGATCAGGCGGTGTTCCAGGATTTCGACCCGTTCTGGGAATTCGTCGCAGGGCCTTTGAATGCCGGCAGCTTCGGCCCCAACACCCTGGACAAGACCTTCGGCCCGGAGCTGGTGTTCCAGAAAGCCCCGCCTGCACAGAACACCTCGCCCTTTGCCGGGTTTCAGTTTTTTGGTGAGGTGAACATCGACGGGCAGAGCGGAGAAATGACCGTGACCCTCCGGGATCTGGATGGGGTGTCGGTGTTTGAGAAGAAGCTGGTACCTGCGCAGGTTTGAATGCCTCAGAAACTCGCATTCAACACCTAACCACATGGGAGCGAATTCATTTGTGATGCGATGTTCCAGGCAATGGCTATGTCCTCTGCAATGCCCGGTGCGAATGAATCGCTCCCACAGGGGACTTTCGCCAGGCCGCTTATTGCAGTTGTACGATAACCATGCAATTCCAGTAACACTTGTCCCGCCGCTGGCCTATCATTAGCCACCTAACGACGGCTCAGGGTTTGGCGTGCATGCTGGCAATTTTTTGGGAAACCCTGAACATCACCGCACCGGTATTCGCCATGTTGTTTCTGGGCGTGGTGCTCAAACGTGTTGGCTGGATTAACGACAGCTTCATTCACACCGCATCCTCGCTGGTGTTCAACTGCACGATGCCCGCGCTGCTGTTTCTCGGCATCATTCACGCCGACCTGCATGCGGCGCTGCAACCGGGCGTACTCATCTACTTCATCATCGCCACGCTGGTGGGCTTCGCGCTGGTCTGGGGCTGGGCGATTTATCGCGTGCCCTTCGTCGAGCGCGGCATTTATGTGCAGGGGGCGTTTCGCGGCAATAACGGGGTCATCGGTCTCGCGCTGGCGGCGAGCATGTACGGCGACTATGGCATTTCGCTCGGCGCCATCCTCGCCGCGCTGGTGATCCTTCTCTACAACACCCTCTCAACCGTGGTGCTGGCGGTCTATAGCCCGGTGCTCAAGTCTGACCCATGGAGTATCTGCAAAAGCGTGGTGGCCAACCCCTTGATCATCAGCATCGTCGCGGCCACGCCGTTCGCCTACTTCGGCATCGGCCTGCCGAAATGGCTCGACACTTCCGGCAGCTACCTGGCGCAGATGACCCTGCCGCTGGCGCTGATGTGCATCGGCGGTACGCTGTCGTTGAAGTCGTTGCGAGAAAGCGGTGGGATGGCGATCAGCGCGAGCATGATGAAAATGGTCTGGTTGCCGCTGGTCTGCACCTTGGCTGCGTGGTTGCTGGGCTTCCGTCACGCCGAACTGGGCATTCTGTTCCTGTATTTCGGCGCGCCGACCGCATCCTCCAGCTTCGTCATGGCTCGCGCCGCCCAGGGCAATCACGAACTGGCCGCATCGATCATCGTCATGACCACGCTGGCGGCGGCGGTGACGACCAATATCGGGATTTTCATATTGCAGTGGGGTGGATGGATTTAGATCATCCGGCTGGACGCGATCCCGGTTCAGCACACCTGTAGGAGCCGGCTTGCTGGCGAACCCGATGGATCAGTCACAAATGCGTTGTCTGACACAACCGGGTTCGCCAGCAGCCGGCCCCTACAGTTTGATGTCGCGGCAAACACGCGCATCGTTCGATGTTGCGCAGTGTCAATGCTGCCGCCGCCAAGCGCGCACGGTGCTGACCAGAACCCCCACTCCCAACAACGGCAACGCATAGTGAATCATCAACCGTTCCAGCCGATCCGCCAGTGGCATGCCGGTGGTGAACGAAACGATGTGCAGCCCGTATACCGCGTACAGCCCAAGCAGCAGCAACCCCTCCAGGCGGGTAATCCGATAGCCCGAGTAGAACAGCGGCAGACACAATACCGCGACGCCAAGCATCACTGGCAGGTCGAAATCCAGCGCGTTGGGTGAGATCGACAGCGGTCCGGAAGCGATCAGCGAAGTGACCCCAAGCACGCCGAGCAGATTGAACAGGTTGCTGCCGATGATGTTGCCCACCGCGATATCCCGCTCGCCACGCAGTGCGGCGATCAGTGAGGTCATCAAAGCGGGCAGGGAAGTGGCGACGGCGATCACGGTCAGGCCGATGACCCGCTCGGACAATCCCAGATCCTGCGCGACCACCACCGCAGCACCCACCAGCAGATGGCTGCCGAGGATCAACAGCGCCAACCCGCAAGCCATCAACGTCAGACGGCCAAGAATGGGCCAGACCCTGCGCCGTGGTGTTGCATCGTTGCCGCCGAAATGCCGCACGCCATGGGCGAACTGCCTCACCACGACCGCCAGGTAGCAGGCCATGGCGATCAGCAGAATCATCCCGTCCAGCACACTCAACACGCCATTCCAGGCCAGCCCGGCAACGAGGGCGGTGGCACCGATCATCAACGGCAGGTCGACTCGCACCAGTTGCCGGGCGACGCGCAACGGGATGAGCAGCGCCGACAGGCCGAGGGTCACCAGAATGTTGAAGATATTGCTGCCGATGACGCTGCCCACGGCGATGTCTGTGCTGTCGGTCAGCGCTGCCTGTAGGCCGACGGCCATCTGCGGCGCGCTGCTGCCGAGAGCGACCACGGTCAGGCCGAGAAACAGCGGGCGGGTATTAAGCAGGGCAGCCAGCACCACGGCGGCACGCACCGACAGTTCGGCACCGATGATCATCAGCAGCAGGCCACCGATCAGTTCGATCAGCGTGGGTAGTGGCAGGGTCGATAGAGCGAGAATTCAGGGCACCTTTGAATCCAGAGTGTATGAAGACCATTGCGGGCTGGGCACCTTCGGCGCTACCCATGTGAGGCTACACCTTGCCTGACCTGCGCTCATAACGTGTTTACACGTTCTGGCCGGCCGGGTTCAGTCGTCGAGGGCTTGCACCCGCACTTGGGCGGTTCCGCTGCGCAGCATACCCAATTGTTGGGCCGCTGCACGCGATACGTCGATCAATCGTCCGCGCGTATGCGGGCCGCGATCGTTAATGCGGACGACGACCCTGCGATCGTTGTCCAGGTTGGTGACTTGCACGCGGGTGCCGAAAGGAAGCTGGCGGTGGGCGGCAGTCAGGGAGTTCTGGTCGAAGCGTTCGCCGCTGGCGGTGCGCATGCCTTGGTGGCGTGAGCCGTAATACGAGGCGCCGCCGGTGGCGTTGTAACCGTGCGGATCGATGATGCCTTCACTGGCACAACCGGCCAGCAGGGAGAGCAGCGCAAAGGCGCCGAGAAGCCGCCACATGGTTCACAGTCCTTTGGGTGGATATTGCCCCGACGATTCTGTGTCGCCTGGGATGACGTCATCGCGAATGAATTCGCTCCCACAGAGATCGAGGGCCAGGTTTCGGAGTCCGCAGAGGGTCAACCCCTGTGGGAGCGAGTTCATTCGTGATAGCGGTGTGTCGAAAAGCGCCATAGTCGCGAATAAACCGCCTTCGTGAGCAAACTCACTCCCACAATCCTATGGCGGCCCCGAGCGAGCTCACCCAACAGGCCATGCAGGGTCTGTGGGAGTGACCTTGCTCGAGGCCGCCATCGGACGAAAGGGCGGTTCTGACACAGAGGATTTCCGCATCAAAACCTGTTCAATCAACCTTCCAGCTTACGCTTCAACAACTCGTTGACCTGCTGCGGGTTGGCCTTGCCTCTGGAGGCCTTCATGGCCTGGCCGACGAAGAAGCCGAACATCTTGCCGCGTTTGACTTCATCAGCGGCGCGGTACTGTTCGACCTGCTCGGCGTTGGCCGCCAGCATTTCATCGAGAATAGACTCGATGGCACCGCTGTCGGTTACTTGCTTCAGGCCACGCTTGTCGATGATCTCATCGGCACTGCCTTCACCATTGGCCATCGCCTCGAAGACCATCTTGGCGATCTTGCCGGAGATGGTGTTGTCGGTGATGCGCTGCAGCATGCCGCCCAGTTGCTCGGCGCTGACTGGCGATTCGTCGATCTCCACGCCTTGCTTGTTCAGCAGCGAACCCAGCTCGACCATGACCCAGTTGGCGGCCAGCTTCGCATCGCCCGCAATGCTCACCACCTTCTCGAAGTAATCCGCCTGTTCGCGGCTGGAAGCCAGCACGCTGGCGTCGTACAGCGACAGGCCGAATTGCGACTGAAAGCGTTCACGCTTTTGCGGCGGCAATTCCGGCAGGGTGGCGCGGGTCTGCTCCAGGAACGAATCCTCGATGATCACCGGCAGCAGGTCAGGGTCGGGGAAGTAACGGTAGTCGTTGGCTTCTTCCTTGCTGCGCATGGCCCGGGTTTCGTTGGTGTTCGGGTCGTACAGGCGCGTCTGCTGGATGACCTTGCCGCCGTCTTCGATCAGATCGATCTGACGCTGGATCTCGCTGTTGATCGCCTTCTCGATGAAGCGGAACGAGTTGACGTTCTTGATCTCGCAGCGGGTGCCGAACTCGACCTGGCCTTTCGGGCGAATGGACACGTTGCAGTCGCAACGCAGCGAACCTTCGGCCATGTTGCCGTCGCAGATGCCTAGATAACGAACCAGCGCGTGCATCGCCTTGACGTAGGCGACCGCTTCCTTGGCCGAACGCATATCCGGCTCGGAAACGATTTCCAGCAGTGGCGTGCCTGCGCGGTTCAGGTCGATACCGGTCATGCCGCTGTAGTCTTCGTGCAGGCTTTTGCCAGCGTCTTCCTCAAGATGCGCGCGGGTTACACCGATGCGCTTGATGGTTCCGTCTTCGAGGGTGATGTCCAGGTGACCCTTGCCGACGATCGGCAATTCCATCTGGCTGATCTGATAGCCCTTGGGCAGGTCCGGATAGAAGTAGTTCTTGCGGGCGAACACGTTGTGCTGGCCGATCTCGGCGTCGATGGCCAGGCCGAACTTGACCGCCATCTGCACCGCTTCCTTGTTCAGCACCGGCAACGTGCCAGGCATGCCCAGGTCGACCAGACTGGCCTGCGTGTTGGGCTCGGAGCCGAACGTGGTGGCGCTACCGGAGAAAATCTTCGATTGGGTGGTGAGCTGGGTGTGAATCTCCAGCCCGATGACGACTTCCCATTGCATGTGTTTTCTCCTTAGAAGCCGGCCGGTGAGCGGGTGTGCCAATCAGTGACTCGCTGATACTGATGAGCAACGTTCAGCAAGCGGCCTTCCTGGAAGTACGGCGCGAGCAGTTGCACACCAACCGGCAAGCCGTCGGCGAAACCGGCTGGCATCGACAGGCCCGGCAGGCCCGCGAGGTTGGCGGTGATGGTGTAGAAGTCTTCCAGGTACGCGGAAATCGGGTCGGCGTTCTTGGCGCCGATTTTCCAGGCCGGGTTCGGCGTGGTCGGGCCGAGGATCACGTCGACTTCCTTGAATGCATTCATGAAGTCGTTCTTGATCAGGCGACGGATCTTCTGCGCTTGCAGGTAGTAAGCGTCGTAGTAACCGGCGGACAGCGCATAGGCACCGACCATGATCCGGCGCTGCACTTCAGGGCCGAAGCCTTCACCACGGGAACGCTTGTACAGGTCGGTCAGGTCTTTCGGATCTTCGCAGCGATAGCCGAAGCGCACGCCGTCGAAACGCGACAGGTTGGAAGAGGCCTCTGCCGGCGCGATCACATAATAGGCAGGGATCGCGTGTTGCAGGTTTGGCAGGCTGACTTCCTTGACCACCGCGCCGAGCTTTTTCAGCTCTTCGACGCTGGCCATGACCAGATCGGCGATGCGTGGGTCCAGACCGGCGCTGAAGTATTCCTTCGGCACGCCGATGCGCAGGCCCTGTAGCGAATCGTTGAGGCTGGCGCTGTAGTCAGGAACGGGCTCGTCGATGCTGGTGGAGTCGTTAATGTCGAAGCCGGCCATGCCTTGCAGCAGGAGCGCGCAGTCTTCGGCGGTGCGCGCCATCGGCCCGGCCTGATCCAGGCTCGACGCGTAGGCGATCATGCCCCAGCGTGACACGCGACCGTAGGTCGGTTTCAGGCCGGTCAGGTTGGTCAGTGCGGCAGGCTGGCGAATCGAACCGCCGGTGTCGGTGCCGGTGGCGGCAGGCAACAGGCGCGCGGCAACCGCGGCAGCCGAACCGCCGGACGAACCCCCCGGAACGTGCTGCAGATTCCACGGATTCTTCACCGCGCCGTAGTGGCTGGACTCGTTGGCCGAGCCCATGGCGAATTCGTCCATGTTGGTCTTGCCCAGGGTCACGGTGCCGGCTGCGGCCAGTTTGGCCACTACGGTCGCATCATACGGCGCCTTGAAGTTGTCGAGCATCTTCGAGGCACAGCTGGTGCGGATGCCCTTGGTGCAGAACAGATCCTTGTGCGCCAGCGGGGCGCCCAGCAGAGCGCCGTTTTCGCCTGCCGCACGGCGAGCGTCGGCGGCCTGAGCCTGAGTAATGGCCAGATCTTCAGTGACGGAAATGAAGCTGTTGACCTGCGGGTCCAGCTGCGCGATACGCGCCAGCAGGGTGCGGGTCAGTTCTTCGGAAGAAAACTTTTTATCGGCGAGTCCGCGAGCGATCTCTGCCAGAGTCATTTGATGCATTACAGGCTCATTCCCTTAGTCGATGACTTTCGGAACCAGATAAAGGCCGTCTTCGACCGCTGGTGCGATGGCTTGATAGGAATCGCGGTGATTGGCTTCGCTGACCACGTCTTCACGCAGGCGTTGCGAGGCTTCAAGCGGGTGCGCGAGGGGTTCGATACCGGTGGTGTCGACCGCCTGCATCTGGTCGACCAGCCCGAGAATGCTGTTCAGTGCTTCAGTAGTACGCGGGATATCGGCGTCATTGAGCCCCAGTCGGGCCAGATGAGCGATTTTTTCCACGTCGGAGCGATCAAGCGCCATGGGGTTCTCCAGTGGAATGCGTACGGAATGCACCGTACGTCAGATTGCGGAACACTACGCTATTCAGACGGTCATAAGGCCGCGATCGTCGAGGGTAGTGCTCGGAAAACAGCCAATTTAGCATATTGGCTCCTTGCCCAAAATCCCTGTCGTTGTTAGAGTTTGCCGCACTTTTTTACCCACGCGTTCCCTAGGGTCCCTTTCCCATGTTCAAGAAACTGCGTGGCATGTTTTCCAGCGATCTTTCCATTGACCTGGGCACTGCCAACACCCTTATTTACGTGCGTGAGCGCGGTATTGTCCTGAACGAGCCATCGGTTGTGGCCATTCGGACCCACGGAAATCAGAAGAGCGTTGTTGCTGTCGGGATGGAAGCCAAGCGTATGCTGGGCCGTACCCCGGGCAACATCGCTGCCATTCGTCCGATGAAAGACGGCGTGATCGCCGATTTCAGCGTGTGCGAAAAAATGCTCCAGTACTTCATCAACAAAGTGCACGAAAATAGTTTTCTGCAGCCAAGCCCTCGCGTGCTTATCTGCGTACCGTGCAAGTCCACTCAGGTTGAGCGTCGCGCGATTCGCGAATCGGCCCTGGGTGCTGGCGCACGTGAAGTATTCCTGATCGAAGAACCAATGGCCGCTGCCATCGGTGCTGGCTTGCCCGTTGAAGAAGCGCGCGGCTCGATGGTCGTCGACATCGGTGGGGGCACCACTGAAATCGCTCTGATCTCGCTCAACGGTGTGGTCTATGCCGAATCCGTACGCGTGGGTGGCGACCGTTTCGACGAAGCGATCATCACTTATGTGCGTCGCAACTACGGCAGCCTGATCGGTGAATCCACCGCCGAGCGCATCAAGCAGGAAATCGGCACTGCCTATCCGGGCGGCGAAGTGCGTGAAGTCGACGTACGCGGCCGTAACCTGGCCGAAGGCGTGCCACGTGCCTTCACCCTGAACTCCAATGAAGTGCTCGAAGCGTTGCAAGAATCGCTGGCAACCATCGTTCAGGCAGTCAAGAGCGCCCTGGAACAATCGCCGCCGGAACTGGCATCGGACATCGCCGAGCGCGGGCTGGTGCTGACCGGTGGTGGTGCGTTGTTGCGTGACCTGGACAAGCTGCTGGCTCAGGAAACCGGTCTGCCGGTGATCGTCGCCGAAGACCCGCTGACCTGCGTCGCTCGTGGCGGCGGTCGCGCGCTGGAAATGATGGACAAGCACACCATGGACCTGCTCTCCAGCGAATAAGTCGCCGGATTGCTGCTGTGTTGAGCTGAACGGGCGGCACTTCGCGGTGCTGCCTGTTCGTGTCTGACTTGTTGACGTCCTGCTGTTGTATTGAAAGCTCGATGCTGCAAGGCTGGCACTCCATATTTCCATCCATCCGCACCAGGCCGGTTTCATGTCGCATGAATAAGCACAGCCAAACACAAGCATCCCTGGAAGGAGCGGCCTATTAAACCGCTTTTCTCAAAGGGCCCGTCGCTGGGCGTTCGTCTGTTGGTGCTGGTCGTCCTCTCCGTGGCCGTCATGGTCGTGGACGCACGCTTCACGCTGCTCAAGCCTGTTCGCAGTCAGATGTCGCTGGTATTGATGCAGTCCTACTGGATTGCCGATCTACCCGAGCGTTTGTATCAGGGTGTTGCCAGCCAGTTCGGCAGCCGCACCGAGCTAGCCGCCGATAACGAAAAACTCAAGACCGAGAACCTGCTGCTGCAAGGCCGCCTGCAAAAGCTGGCCGCCCTGACCGAGCAGAACGTGCGGCTGCGCGAATTGCTCAATTCGTCCGCGCTGGTCAATGAGAAGGTCGAAGTCGCCGAACTGATCGGCATGGACCCCAACCCGTTCACCCATCGCATCATCATCAACAAGGGTGAGCGCGACGGCGTGGTGCTGGGTCAGCCAGTACTCGATGCGCGCGGGTTGATGGGGCAGGTGGTCGAGCTGATGCCGTACACCTCCCGTGTGCTGCTGCTCACCGACACCACCCACAGCATTCCCGTGCAGGTAAACCGCAATGGCTTGCGTGCGATTGCCAGCGGCACGGGTAACCCGGAGCGTCTGGAACTGCGCCACGTGGCCGATACCGCCGACATCAAGGAAGGCGACCTTTTGGTGAGTTCCGGTCTGGGGCAGCGTTTCCCTGCGGGTTACCCGGTGGCGACGGTGAAGGAAGTGATTCACGATTCCGGCCAGCCGTTCGCCATCGTGCGTGCCGTGCCGACTGCCGCGCTGAACCGCAGCCGTTATTTGCTGCTGGTGTTCTCCGACGGTCGTTCGCCTGAAGAGCGCGCCGCCGATGCCGCGCAGCAGCAAGAGTCGCTTGATCGTCAGGCCGCCGATCCTTCAGCCGTGCCTTCTGCGACGGTGCCGGGCGCTACACCTGCGGCCACCCCGAACAAACCTGTGGTTCCGGCTACAGTGCCCAAACCCGCGGCGACCAGTCACAGCGCCTCATCGGCTCCGGCCACTGCACCTGCGCCCGCTGTCGCTCCGGCTGCGACGCCAGCCAAGCCTGCCGCGAGCAAACCTGCCGCCAAGCCGCCGGCCAAACCCGCCGCGACCAAACCGGCCACGCCGGCTGCTGCTCCCGCGGCGTCGCGCGCGAGGGAAGAATAATGGCTCGTCATGCTCCCGCACGAAACGGCTGGGTGGTCTGGTTGACCTTCGCCATCGGCCTGCTGCTCAGCGTATCTCCGCTTCCGCAATTCATGGAAATCTTCCGCCCGCTGTGGCTCGCGCTGCTGCTGGCCTTCTGGGCGTTGGCGCTGCCGCACAAGATCGGCATGGTGACCGCATGGATGCTGGGTCTGGCCGAAGACGTGCTCTACGGGACGTTGCTGGGGCAAAACGCGTTGATCCTGACGTTGATCACTTTTCTGGTCCTGTCTCTGCAACAGCGTTTGCGCATGTTCCCGATGTGGCAGCAATGTCTGGTGATTCTGGTGATCTTCGGCCTCGCGCAGTTGGTCCAGTTGTGGCTCAGCGCATTGACCGGCAACCGCCAGCCAACCCTGGCGCTGGTATTGCCGGCCTTGGTCAGCGCGTTGCTTTGGCCGTGGGTCAGTTACGGTCTGCGCGGGTTGCGGTTGCGTTTGAAGATAAATTGAATAGTTGCAGGCGCGGTCGAACCCTGTGGGAGCGAATTTATTCGCGAGACGTCGGTACAACCGATTGGGGATGTATCGACTGTACGATGTATCGCCAATGAATTCGCTTCCACAGGATATGGGGCAGCCTGCTGAAGCGATGTCTGCCAGATGACCGGTGAAAATTGGATTGATCTGAAGGTCGATGCAGTATTCACGCAACGCCTAAGCTTGTGATCACTGACACGGAGACGTCCCATGCCCCAACTTCTTCTCGCCTCCGGTTCCCCACGCCGTCGTGAATTGCTGACTCAGATCGGCGTGCCGTTCACCACGCTCAGCGCGGATATCGACGAAACCCCGTTCAAGGACGAAACCCCGGCCACGTATGTTGAGCGTCTGGCCCGTGGCAAGGCTGATGCCGGCCTGCTGCAGTTGGCCAACGATCCTGCCTACCCCACTGCATGCGTGCTCGGCGCCGACACCGCGGTGGTGCTCGACGGTCGTATTCTCGGCAAACCTGCCGACGAAGCCGAATCTCTGGCCATGCTTGCTGCGCTGTCCAACCGCGAACATGAAGTGCTGACCGCCATCGCTGTGGTCGACGAGCAGCATTGTGAAACTCGGGTGGTCAGCAGTCGCGTGCGTTTCCGTTCGATCTCCCCCGAAGAAGCCTGCGCTTACTGGGCTAGTGGCGAGCCGCGGGACAAGGCGGGCGGTTACGGCATTCAAGGCCTGGGCGCCGTCTTCGTGGAAAACCTCAGCGGCAGTTATTCCGCCGTGGTCGGGCTGCCGTTGTGCGAAACCGCAGAAATTCTCCAGCGTTTCGGCATACCCTGTTGGCAATGCCTGGAAGGTGACAAGCCATGAGTGAAGAGATTTTGATCAACATCACGCCGATGGAGTCGCGCGTGGCCGTCGTCGAGAACGGGGTGTTGCAAGAAGTGCATGTCGAACGGACCCAGCGTCGCGGGATCGTCGGCAATATCTACAAGGGCAAGGTGGTGCGTGTGCTGCCCGGCATGCAGGCCGCTTTCATCGACATCGGTCTGGATCGCGCTGCCTTCATCCACGCCTCGGAAATTTCCATGCGCGAGGGGCCGGCGGTGGAGACCATCAGCTCGCTGGTGCATGAAGGCCAGAGCCTGGTGGTGCAGGTCACCAAGGACCCCATCGGCAGCAAAGGCGCGCGGCTGACCACCCAGCTTTCCATTCCGTCGCGGTATCTGGTGTACATGCCACGCACTGCCCATGTCGGCATTTCTCTCAAGATCGAGGACGAAGCCGAGCGCGAACGGCTCAAGCAGGTCGTCAGCGACTGCGTGGCCAAGGAAGGGATCAAGGAGAAGGGCGGTTTCATCCTGCGCACGGCCGCCGAGGGTGCCGGAGCCGATGAGATCATGATGGACATCCGCTACCTGCGTCGCCTATGGGATCAGATCGGCGAGCAGATCAAGACCATCAGCCCGGCCAGCGTCATTTACGAAGACCTCGGTCTGGCCCTGCGCACCCTGCGCGATCTGGTCAGTCCTCGCATCGAAAAAATCCGTATCGACTCCCGGGAAACCTTCCAGAAGACCACCCAGTTCGTTGCCGAGCTGATGCCGGAAATCGCCGACCGCCTCGAGCACTATCCTGGCGAGCGGCCGATTTTCGATCTGTACGGGGTCGAAGACGAAATTCAGAAGGCGCTGGAGCGCAAGGTGCCGCTCAAGTCCGGCGGCTATTTGGTGATCGATCCAGCCGAGGCAATGACCACCATCGACGTCAATACCGGAGCATTCGTCGGCCATCGCAACCTCGAAGAGACCATCTTCAAGACCAATCTGGAAGCGGCCACCGCCATTGCCCGGCAGCTGCGTCTGCGCAACATCGGCGGGATCATCATCATCGACTTCATCGACATGGAGGATGGCGAGCACCAGCGTCAGGTCCTGCGTACGCTGGAGAAGCAGCTGGAACGCGATCACGCCAAGACCAACATCATCGGCATCACCGAACTGGGCCTGGTGCAGATGACCCGCAAGCGTACCCGTGAAAGCCTGGAACAGGTGTTGTGCGAGCCGTGCAACAGTTGCCAGGGCCGCGGCAAGCTAAAAACCCCCGAAACCATCTGTTACGAGATATTCCGCGAGATCCTGCGCGAGGCGCGTGCCTATCAGGCGGTGGGGTATCGAGTGCTGGCCAACCAGAAAGTGGTCGATAGGCTGCTCGATGAAGAGTCCGGCAACGTCGCCGAACTTGAGGTGTTCATCGGCAGGACCATTCGTTTTCAGGTTGAAACCATGTATTCCCAGGAACAATACGACGTCGTACTGCTCTGATTCAGCTCGAAACGTTGCTTGAACGCAGCGCTCCGAGCATCGTGTGGTTAATGAACCGACAGTCATGAGCCCAAGGGCGACGGCAGGGATCCCCCTTCACAGAGAATTTTGCGTGCCGAACGAGCTTTTCCAGGACTTTCCCCCTACCGCACGAGCAAGCCGAATGCCGTTTGCAGTCTCGCTGCCCGGAGGCCCGGCGACATGGAGCGTCTGACGCGATTCATCGCCGCTCTGACACGTTGGGGCCTGAGTCTGTGCGCGCTGGTTCTGGTGCTGATCGCGTTGTACGTCAGCGTCGGGCGCCAGTTGGCGCCGATGGTCGCCGAATACCGCGCGGAGGTCGAAAGCAAGACTCAGGCAGCCGTTGGCATGCCGGTCAGCATCGGCCGTCTGGAGGGTAGCTGGAGCGGTTTTGCGCCAATATTCGTCGCGCGCGACGTGATGGTCGGGCAGGGCTCGGCGTCGGTGCGGCTGGATCATGTGCGCGCGGTGCCTGATCTGTGGGGCAGCATCAAGGCACGCCAGGTACGCATTGCCCGCCTCGAACTCGACGGCCTGCAATTGGGGTTCAAGGAAGATAAAAACGGTCATTGGGCATTGCAGGGCTTGCCGGTTCAGGATGACAAGCCCTTCGATCCCGAACAGGTGCTGACCCAGATGCAAATGATCTCGACGCTGTCATTGTTCGACAGCCAGATCACTCTGCAACCTTACGAGCAGTCGCCGCTGACCCTGACCTACGCCAGCATGACGCTCAGGACCGGGCGGCTTCATCAGCGTCTGGATGCGCGAGTGATGCTGCCCGACGGTCAGCCGCTGTCTCTGAATGTCCGCTCCAGAATCCGCGCCAGCGCCTGGCGCGATGCCGAAGCCGAGGCCTATTTGAGCCTGCCTCAAAGCGAATGGGCCAAGTGGTTGCCGAAAAGCGTGACCCGTGACTGGAAAATCGACAGTCTCAAGGCCGGCGGCGAGTTCTGGCTGACCTGGGGCAAGGGTAATCTGCAGTCGGCAGTGGCCCGGCTCAACGCCCCGCAGTTCGAGGGTGCCTACGTCGACCGCAACGCCGCGAAGATTGACAATCTTGCGCTCAACGCCTGGTTTGAGCGCGATGACAAAGGGTTCACGCTTTCGCTGAATTCTCTGGCCATGGACATTGCCAGCAAGCGTTGGGAAAGCCAGGTTCAGCTCGAGCAAACCGCAGCGACTTCCGACAGTGAAGAGTTGTGGCACGTACAGGCCGATCGGCTGGATCTGACACCTGTTACGCCATTGCTCGGCTCGCTGGCGCCGCTGCCAGACAAGCTGATGGTGGTGCTCGATCATCTGAAAGTCACCGGTGGCATGCGCAACGTTCTGGTCGACTACCGCCCGCAAGCCGAGGGCGCCAAGCGGCTGAGCTTCGCCGCCAATCTGGACAAGGTTGGCTTCAACGCTTACCACGGTGCGCCCGCCGCCGGAAATGTCAGTGGGGCTGTTAGTGGCGATCTGGGGCAGGGCGAACTGCGTCTGAACACGGACGATTTCATGTTGCATCTGGACCCTATCTTCAAGAATGCCTGGAATTATCATCACGCCGATGCGCGCCTGACCTGGGCCCTGGATGACAAGGGCTTCACCTTGATCGCTCCTTACATCAAGGTGGTCGGCGATGAAGGCAAGATTGCCAGCGACTTCCTGATCCGGCTGCATTTCGATCAAAGCCAGGAAGACTACATGGACCTGCGCGTCGGGCTGGTCGATGCCGACGGTCGCTACACCTCCAAATACCTGCCATCGGTCCTCAGCCCGGCGCTGGATCAGTGGCTGCGCACCGCAATACTCAGCGGCAACGTCGATCAGAGTTTTTTTCAGTATCAAGGCTCGCTCAATCACGATGCGCCGGATGTGGCGCGGGTCATCAGCCTGTTCTTCAAGGTGCGCAATGCCAATCTGGCGTTCCAGCCGGGCTGGCCGCAGCTGACCGGTGTGGACGGCAATGTGTTCGTCGAAAACAGCGGCGTACGCGTCCGCGCTACCAAGGGCCAGTTGCTGGGCACCCAGGTGCGCAATGTCGCCGTGGACGTGCCGCATGTGGGGCCAGGCCAGACCAGTCATCTCCTGGTAGACGGCGACTTCGACGGCAGCCTGCAGGACGGCATGAAAATTTTGCAGGAAGCGCCGATCGGCACCGGTCAGACTTTCGCGGGCTGGCAGGCCGAGGGACCGCTGCAAGGGCATATCAATCTGGACATCCCACTGATCAAGGGTCAGGAGCCGAAGGTCGCGGTGGACTTCAACACCGACAGCGCGCATTTGAGACTGGCGGACCCGGTGCTGGACCTGAATCAGCTCAAGGGCAATTTCCGTTTCGACTACGCCAAGGGCCTGAGCGGCAAGAACATCAAGGCCATAGCCTTCGACAAGCCAGTTAATGCCGAGATTTTCGCCGAGGGCAAACCCGGTGCCCCAGTGACTCGCATCACGGCCAATAGCCAGATCGCCACCAAGCGCCTGACCGACTGGCTGAACGTCACGCAGCCGCTGCCGATTTCGGGCGATCTTGCGTATCAACTGCAACTGACCCTCAATGGTGCCGACAGCCCGTTGCTGATCAACTCCAGCCTCAAAGGTGTGGCTGTCGATCTGCCGGCGCCTTTCGGCAAAACCGCCGACGAGACCCGCGACACCGATTTCCGGATGAATCTTCAAGGGGCTGAGCGGCGCATCACAGTGGGTTACGGCAACCTCGCAAACCTGGCGTTCGCGGCCCCGGCCGGCAAGATGGCGGACGGTCGTGGCGAGCTGTTCCTTGGGCAGGGCGGGGCGATTGTTCCCGACGCCCACGGCCTGCGCGTTCGCGGTTCGTTGTCGGAGCTGGATATCGCGCCGTGGCAGGCGATGGTCGAGCGTTATGCCGGTAATGATCCGGGCGGCAGCGCCAAACAGCTGGTCAACAGCGTCGATCTGCAGATCGGCAAATTGACCGCGATGGGCACGACGTTGGATCAGGCCAATGTTCAGCTCAGGCGCAGGGATGCCAGCTGGGGCCTGTCGCTGGACAGTACCAAGATCAAGGGTACGGCAACCCTGCCGGACAACAAGGCCGCGCCAGCTGATATAGACCTGCTCTATGTGCGTCTGCCCGCGGCGGACCCCAAACCCGTCGTTATTGAAAACGCCCCTGATCCACTGGCCGACCTTGACCCGCGTAATATCCCGGCGCTGAACATCAAAATCACTCAGCTGTTCCAGGGCGATCAACTGATGGGTGCCTGGTCGCTCAAGGTAAGGCCAACCCCCAACGGCATTCAGTTGGCTGACATGGATCTGGGCTTAAAAGGCATATCGCTGGTCGGCAACGGCGGCTGGGAAGGCGCGCCGGGTTCGACCAGCAGTTGGTTCAAGGGGCAGGTGGCCGGGAAGAATCTGGCGGATGTATTGAAAGCGTGGGGTTTTGCGCCAACAGTGACCAGTCAGGAGTTCGAGATGAACGCCGATGGCCGTTGGCCGGGATCGCCAGCCTGGGTCGGCCTCAAGCGTTATTCCGGCAGCCTCAATGCGACGCTGAAGAACGGGCAGTTTGTCGAAGTGGAGGGTGGCGCCCAAGCCCTTCGGGTATTCGGGCTGCTGAACTTCAACTCCATCGGTCGCCGGTTGCGCCTGGATTTCTCGGACTTGCTGAGCAAAGGGCTGAGCTATGACCGGGTAAAAGGGCTGCTAGTGGCCAGTGACGGTGTGTATGTCACCCGCGACCCGATCACCATGATCGGCCCGTCGAGCAATCTGGAACTCAATGGCACGCTGGATATGGTGCGCGACCGCGTCGACGCCAAACTGCTGGTGACGTTGCCGGTGACCAACAATTTGCCGATTGCCGCGCTGATTGTGGGCGCACCGGCCATCGGCGGCGCGCTGTTTCTGGTCGACAAACTGCTGGGCGATCGCGTGGCGCGCTTCGCCAGCGTGCAATACAAGGTCGAAGGCCCTTGGAAAGAACCTAAAATCACTTTCGACAAGCCGTTCGAAAAGCCGCAGTAGCCAAATGCATGGCCTGCGTCGGTAGTTGGGCTGATGCAGATCCATGGGAATGAGCTTGCTCACGAAAGAGGCGGTACATCCACCTCATCTGCCGGGGCCGTGAGCACGCTCACTCCCACAGAGGTCTCATCTGCTGCACCTTCTGGAGTAGAGTACAAAGCCTGTCGATCAAGGAGCGCGTATGTCCTTCGCTGTGATTCAAATGGTCAGCCAGAGCGACGTCGAGGGCAATCTGGCTCAGGCTCGTGTGTTGCTGGAACAGGCCGCGGCGTCGGGCGCTGCGCTTGCGGTGTTGCCGGAAAACTTTGCCGCGATGGGTCGCCGCGACATCGCCGCCATCGGCCGAGCCGAGGCTTTAGGCGAAGGACCGATCCTGCCGTGGTTGAAACTTGCCGCTCGCGACCTCAAGTTATGGATTGTCGCCGGGACATTGCCGCTGCCGCCTCAGGGTAGGCCGCAGGGCAAGGTCACGGCGTGTTCGCTATTGGTCGACGATCAAGGCGAACAAGTGGCGCGCTACGACAAGCTGCACCTGTTCGACGTCGACGTGGCCGATGCGCGAGGACGTTATCGTGAGTCCGATGACTATGCTCACGGCAGCAACGTGGTAGTGGTCGATACGCCTGTAGGAAAACTGGGCCTGACCGTGTGTTACGACCTGCGCTTCCCCGAGTTGTACACCGCCCTGCGCGAAGCCGGGGCCGAATTGATTACCGCTCCGTCGGCCTTCACCGCCGTGACCGGTGCGGCGCACTGGGAAATCCTGCTGCGCGCGCGTGCCATCGAAACCCAATGCTACGTGCTGGCGGCCGCGCAGGGCGGCGTTCATCCAGGGCCGAGGGAAACATTTGGACACGCGGCGATCATAGATCCATGGGGCCGCGTGTTGGCCGAGCAGGCACGGGGTCAAGCCGTGCTGCTGGCCGAACGAGACAGTGAAGAACAAGCGTCCATACGGGCGCGAATGCCGGTCACCAACCACCGGCGATTTTTTTTGCAGGACGCCTTGCGGCCTGCCAACACCCCGGAGTGAATATGAGCGACTTGTCCTCTGTCAGCGAACACCTTCTGGCGCCAGGCGGCCTGAGCATCGACAGCCTGCAATCGGTGCTGGGAGAGCTTGCCGGTCCCGGGATCGACGCAGCCGACCTGTATTTTCAGGGGCAGATTTCCGAGTCCTGGGCGCTGGAAGACGGCATCGTCAAGGAAGGCAGTTTCAATCTCGACCAAGGCGTCGGCGTGCGCGCGCAGTCCGGTGAAAAAACCGGCTTCGCCTACAGCAACGCGATCACGCCCGAGGCCTTGAGCCAGGCTGCCCGCGCTGCCCGTTCGATCTCCCGCGCCGGCCAGAACGGTCGGGTGCAGGCGTTTACCACTCAAGATGTCACGCAGCTGTATGCGCCGGATAACCCGCTGGAAGTCATGACCCGCGCCGAAAAGGTCGAGCTGCTCAAGCGTGTCGACGCCGCGACCCGCGCGCTGGACCCCCGTATTCAGCAGGTTACCGTGAGCATGGCCGGTGTCTGGGAACGGATTCTGGTGGCCTCCACCGATGGCGGGCTCGCTGCCGACACCCGTCCGCTGGTGCGCTTCAACGTCAGCGTGATCGTCGAACAGAACGGTCGTCGCGAGCGTGGCGGTCACGGCGGCGGCGGACGTACCGATTACCGTTATTTCCTCACCGAAGACCGTGCCATGAGCTATGCCCGCGAGGCCCTGCGTCAGGCGCTGGTCAATCTCGAAGCGATCCCGGCGCCTGCGGGCACGCTGCCGGTGGTGCTCGGTTCGGGCTGGTCCGGCGTACTGCTGCACGAAGCTGTGGGGCATGGTCTGGAAGGCGACTTCAACCGCAAGGGCAGTTCGGCCTACAGCGGTCGCATGGGCGAAATGGTCGCTTCCAAACTCTGCACCATTGTCGATGATGGCACCCTGGCCGGTCGTCGCGGCTCCCTGAGCGTGGACGATGAAGGCACTCAGACCGAATGCACCACGCTGATCGAGAACGGCGTGCTCAAGGGCTACATGCAGGACAAGCTCAACGCACGGCTGATGGGCGTTGCGCGCACCGGCAACGGTCGTCGCGAGTCCTACGCGCACCTGCCAATGCCGCGCATGACCAACACCTACATGCTCGGCGGCCAGAGCGATCCGGCGGAAATCATCGCCTCGGTGAAGAAGGGCATCTACTGCGCCAACCTCGGCGGCGGTCAGGTCGATATCACCAGCGGCAAGTTCGTGTTCTCCACCAGCGAAGCCTATTTGATCGAAGACGGCAAAATCACTGTGCCGGTCAAAGGCGCAACGCTGATCGGCAACGGCCCTGAGTGCATGAGCCGGGTGTCGATGGTCGGCAATGACCTGTCGCTGGACAGCGGCGTGGGCACTTGCGGCAAGGATGGGCAATCGGTGCCGGTAGGCGTCGGTCAGCCTACCCTGAAGATCGATGCGATCACCGTGGGCGGCACTGGCGCTTGATGCTGAGGTTTTGATGGGCGTCGCGCCGGGCGAAGTGTCACCCGGCGCGACAGGTTCAACGCAATCCGCGCTTGGTTTCGTCCAGTTCGCGGATGTATTTGAAGATTTTGCGGGTCGCGGTTGGGGCCTTGTTCTGCTTGGCTTCGTGCTGGGCCTGACGTATCAGCGAGCGAAGCTGCTGACGATCGGCTTCCGGGTATTCGCCGACGAACTGTTCGAGTACGTCGTCAGTACCCGTCACCAGGCGATCACGCCAGCGTTCCAGATTGTGAAAGCGCTCGTTGTATTGGCGCGTGGAGGCATCGAGCTGATCGAGCAGCACCAGGATCTCGTCCAGGTTCTGATCGCGCATCAGCCGGCCGATGAATGAAATGTGACGTTTGCGCGCGATATGCGCGGTGTGCTTGGGAGCATCGGCCAGTGCCCGACGCAACTCGTCGGTTAGCGGCAGCTTGGCCAGCACATCGGGTTTGAATGTCGTCAGGCGTTCGCCCAGATCCACCAGAGCATGAAGCTCTTTTTTGATCTGGGTTTTGCTTTTCTCTCCGTCGAAGGAGTCGTCGTAAGAATCAACCATGGGGGCAGTCCGCAAATAAACGCCGCCATGATAACCAGTCAGGGGCCAATTGTCCGGCCCGGCTGCCGAAATCCGAATTTGATGGAGTAAGTCATGAGTGCATCAGAAAGCGTCGGCCCGCAGGCCCTGCCAGCGCTGCAACAGCAGGTTGAGCAAATCGTCGCCGAAGCCAAGCGTCAGGGCGCGACGGCCTGCGAAGTCGCGGTGTCCGTGGATCAAGGGCTGTCGACCTCGGTTCGTCAACGTGAAGTCGAAACCGTCGAGTTCAACCGCGACCAGGGTTTCGGCATCACCTTGTACGTTGGTCAGCGCAAAGGCTCGGCCAGCACCTCGGCCAGCGGTCCTGATGCGATCCGCGAAACCGTCGCAGCTGCACTGGCCATCGCCAAACACACCTCTGAAGACGAAAGCTCGGGCCTTGCCGATGCAGCCTTGATGGCCAAAGAGCAGCCGGACTTCGACCTATTCCACCCCTGGAATATCAGCCCGGAAGAAGCCATCGAGCGCGCCTTGATCTGCGAAGCGGCGGCGTTCGATGCCGACAGCAGGATCAAGAATGCCGACGGCACCACACTGAACGTGCATCAGGGCTGCCGCGTGTACGGCAACAGCCACGGTTTCATCGGCGGCTACGCCTCGACCCGTCACAGCCTGAGCTGCGTGATGATCGCCGAGAAAGACGGCCAGATGCAGCGCGATTACTGGTACGACGTCAGCCGCCAGGGTGAGCTGTTGATGGACGGCCGGTTGATCGGCCAGAAGGCCGCCGAACGCGCCGCAAGTCGTCTCGGCGCGCGTCCTGTGCCGACCTGCGAAGTGCCGGTTCTGTTTTCGGCTGAACTGGCGGGCGGTCTGTTCGGCAGCTTTCTGGGCGCGATTTCCGGCGGCAACCTGTACCGTAAATCTTCGTTTCTCGAAGGCGCGATCGGTCAACGTCTGTTCCCGGAATGGATGACCATCGACGAGCGGCCGCATCTGATGCGCGCCATGGGCAGCTCGGCGTTCGACGGTGACGGTCTGGCGACGTACGCCAAACCGTTCGTCGAAAACGGCGATCTAGTGTCTTACATGCTCAGCACCTATTCGGGCCGCAAGCTGGGTCTGCCCAGCACGGCGAACGCAGGCGGTGTGCACAACCTGTTCGTTTCTCATGGCACCGAAGACCAGGCGGCGCTGATCCGGCGCATGGGCCGCGGGCTGCTGGTGACTGAACTGATGGGCAGTGGCCTGAACATGGTTACCGGCGACTATTCCCGCGGCGCTGCGGGGTTCTGGGTCGAGAACGGCGAAATTCAGTTTCCGGTCCAGGAAGTGACCATTGCCGGCAACATGCGCGACATGTTCAAGCAGATCGTCGCGGTGGGCAGTGATCTCGAACTGCGCAGTAACATCCGCACCGGTTCGGTGCTGATCGAGAAGATGATGGTTGCTGGCAGCTGATCTCCTTCACCTACGCCATACCCAAGGCCTGCCATGCGTGGGCCTTGGGATATCGCCCGCGCAAATCCCGCCACCGGCGAACTCTTGAACTGACCCCCGAAATGTCAGACGACCATTCGCAACTTATCTACCGCATTTTTTCCAGCAAGCCGGCTCCTAGAGCGGAGTCGCGTTGTCTTCCTGACAAACGCCGGTAAGCGCGCCAGCCTTTATTGTTTTCACCTTTGCCTTCGCCAACTCCAAGTACCGGGGTTGTTTTGATTCTTAAACTCATTTAATAATGCCTCTCATTCGTCAAATTAGCCTAAGGTCGTGGGCACTGTCCTGTACGAACGTTCTCATCTGGAAAACTGGCGTGCGCTGAGTCTGCGGATTCGCTGTGCGCTGGATCCCTATGAGCCTCGTGTCATGCAACCCCGCTGCTGCCGGCACTTGTCCTCTGGAGGTTATTGATATGCCCTATACCTTGCCTGCCTTGCCCTACGCCTACGATGCCCTTGAGCCGCACATCGATGCGCAAACCATGGAAATCCACTACACCAAGCACCACCAGACCTACATCAATAATCTGAACGCTGCCGTCGAAGGCACTGAGTACGCCGAATGGCCGATCGAAAAGCTGGTCGCCAGTGTCGGTCAACTGCCGGAAAAACTGCGCCCGGCAGTGATCAACCAAGGTGGCGGTCACGCCAACCACTCGTTGTTCTGGGAGGTCATGAGCGCTAAGGGCGGCGGTCTGCCAACTGGAGACCTGGCCAAAGCCATCGACGAGCAACTGGGCGGGATCGAGGCCTTCAAAGAGGCGTTCACCAAAGCCGCGCTCACCCGTTTCGGCAGCGGCTGGGCCTGGCTGAGCGTGACCCCTGAGAAGAAGCTGGTGGTCGAAAGCAGCGGCAACCAGGACAGCCCCTTGATGAGCGGCAACACGCCAATCCTCGGTCTGGACGTCTGGGAGCACGCCTACTACCTGCGTTATCAGAATCGCCGCCCTGAATACATCGCCGCGTTCTACAACGTTGTGAATTGGGACGAAGTCGCCAGGCGCTATGAAGCAGCACTCGCAGAATAACTTTGACGCAAAGCGGCTGCGCATCGGTCATGCTGCGTTAAAAGCTGGCTTGCGTGACCGCCGCTCGCTTTGCGCACAAACTTAATAATGAAGTAAGGCGGTCTATGCGCTCGGCGTTTCTCACAATCAGCAGCGGACGGTTGTTTCGTCTGGCCTTGGGTTCGATTCTGTTACTGGCCGGCACGGGGTTGCTGATCGCTCAAGGGTTGTCGTGGTTAAGTCTTGAACCACGGATGCTGCGAGCGCTGGAGGGCGGCGCGATATGCGCGTTGGGCACCGCCTTGGGCGCGGTGCCGGTATTGGTGATTCGCGGGATGCCGGTGGCGGTATCCGACGGATTGCTGGGCTTTGGCGCCGGGATCATGCTCGCCGCGACCGCTTTCTCTCTGATCGTGCCAGGCCTGAGCGCGGCGCAGGGCCTGGGCTTCTCGCAATGGGGCGCTGGCGCCCTGATCAGCTTCGGCATTCTTGCCGGGGCAGTCGGGCTGTTCATTGTTGACACTCTTGTCTCGCAAGGTCCGCATCTGGCGGACGTCGCGGAAAAGCCGGCTATCCCTTCGAATATCTGGTTGTTCGTCATCGCGATCATCGCCCACAACATTCCGGAAGGCATGGCGGTCGGCGTCTCGGCTGGCGGCGGCCTGGCCCATGCCGACAGTCTGGCGATGGGCATTGCCATACAGGATGTGCCGGAAGGTCTGGTAATCGCGCTGGTTTTGGCTGCGGCGGGCATGTCGCGGGTCAATGCCTTTCTGATCGGTGCTGCGTCGGGTCTGGTTGAGCCGGTATTCGCCGTGCTCTGCGCCTGGCTGGTGGAGATTGCCGCATGGCTGCTGCCGATTGGTCTGGCCTTGGCGGCCGGGGCGATGCTGCTGGTAGTGACACACGAAATCATCCCCGAATCCCGCCGCAACGGGCACGACAAGATCGCCAGTTTCGGGCTGCTGGTCGGGTTTTGTCTGATGATGGTGATGGATACGGCGTTGGCGTGAACGCGGATGACCTGTGGAAGCGAATTCGTTCGCCAAGCGGCGCTATAGCTGGCCCAGATGTATCGGCTGTACTGGCCAATGGCGAATCAATTCGCTCCCACAGGCAGTGTGTTTACGCGGTGCCCTCTGCGAGCGAATTGATTCGCGACGCGGCGGTACGGCTGATACAGCTCTGCTGGCTGTACCCTTTTTCGCAGCGAAAGGTTTCAGCTTTGCCCGAGTCTCGTGACCGTCGCGCTGTCCGGTTTGCCAGCAAAAAACGCTTCGATCACCTGCGCAAAAAGCGGATTCTCCGGCGCGACGCTGGCAAACAACGTCATGCTTGACCGCAGCTTCAAGTCATCCGGTGAACCCATGATGTCTGTCGCGCTGCGGTGTCGCCACTGCAACAGGGCGCGGCTGCAGCTTTCCAACCGGGCACCCAGGCAAGGGTGGTGCAGATACGCTAGCGCCTCCTCACGCCCCGAAATCCCGAAGCGTTGCGCCATCTCGCTGTGACCCAGGCCCTTGAGCTGCGGGAAGATGAACCACATCCAGTGGCTGCGCTTGCGCCCGTTGCGCAGTTCCGACAGGGCCTTTTCAAAGACAGATTCCTGCGCATCCAGAAAACGTTGCAGGTCGTATTGATCGTTCATCAGAGCCTCCCGCGTCATCGGCGCCGCCAGCGGCAGCGCATAAGTCTTATGACTGCCAGGATGAGCAGGGTTCCCGGCCGATTCAAGCGCGTTGCGCGCCTGCCCATAAAAACCCTTATAATCCTGCGCCTATTTCTATCTGATGCGAGATCCGCCGTGAGCTTACCGCCGTGCCCAAAATGCAATTCCGAGTACACCTATGAAGACGGCAACCAACTCGTCTGCCCGGAATGCGCCCACGAGTGGTCCGCTGATGGCGCGGTTGAGGCCAGCGATGACGTGAAAATCATCAAGGACGCCGTCGGCAATACACTGCAGGACGGCGATACCGTGACCGTGATCAAAGACCTCAAGGTCAAGGGCTCATCGCTGGTGGTCAAGGTCGGCACCAAGGTCAAGAACATCCGCCTGGTGGACGGCGACCACGACATCGACTGCAAGATCGACGGCATCGGCGCGATGAAACTGAAGTCCGAGTTTGTGAAGAAAGGCTGATGACTGGCTTGAGGCCGTGCCCAGGGTCATTGTCAGGTGCGCGCACATTGTAAGAGCCGGCTTGCTGGCGAACGCGGAGTGTCAGGAAACTCATCTGCAACTGACCCGCCGAGTTCGCCAGCAAGCCGGCTCCTACAGCCAGGCGCGGAGTTGTTGTCTGTTCAACTCGGCAAATTCATCCCGAACGTATTCACCCCATCTTCGCTGCGGGCGGGCGAAGACCGTGCCGCGTGCACCCTCAAGCATAACCATCCCTCTCCATTTCAGACGTTTCCCACAGATTAAGTGGGCATCCCACGCATAAACCTCCCCGCGAATCCTGCAGCCTCTCGTTGATTACGGATCAGCGTTTGTTACTACGAGGAGCGTTCGTGTCGAATTTCTATCAGTATTTCAATGAAAACATGGAGAACATGGGCCTGCCCGCGCCTCGAACGCTTTTCAGCTCGGTCACGAGCGCGGTTGCGACAGCGACAACGCTTCTTGGCCAGATAGAGAAGTTCGGTAAGCATGTAACGATCAATGAGTTGCTGCGGGCGGGTACAAAACTCGAGCAGCTTGCAATCATTGGGGCGTGTTCGGCCGCCTTCTACGTTGGGGCGGTGATCGGCAGTATCGCCGTTGCCACGGGCAGGGTGCTTGGTAGTGGCGCGACATTGGCAGATATGCTTTTCACTGCTCATCGACACGGCCTGCAGACAGATTGGCTGAGCCAGTGCCTATACATGTATCCCGGTATCTACCAATCCGATGTCCCAGGGAAATCCCAGTACCGATTTCGCGGGCGCATAGCATGAGCGACTCAATCATTCTTTTAATCGCAGCCGCTATCGTCGCGTTGGCCGCGTGGGGATTCTGGCGTTACCTTGGGATGGATGCTTTTCAAGTGCTAAGCACTGTCATGGTTGTAGTGTTTGCTGTGGATAATTTGCGGTTGAGGCGGGAGTTGAGGAAGGGCAGGGAGAAACGTTGATCATTTGCCTGAGCACATGCCCGGTCTCATTGGCCGATGCGTGCACTTTGTAGGAGCCGGCTTGCCGCGGGTAGGCGCGGAGTTACCTGTTCAACTCGGCAAATTCATCCCGAACGTATTCACCCCATCTTCACTGCGGGCGAAGACCGTGCCGCCGTGCATCAATGCAATGGCTTTGACGATCGCCAGCCCCAGGCCGTGATTGGCGCCGCTGTTGCTGCGTGAGGCGTCGACCCGGTAAAAGCGCTCGAACAATTTCGGCAAATGCTCACCAGAAATCTGCGCGCCCGGATTGGCCACACCAATGCTCACGTGATCCCCTTCATCGGCGATATCCACATGAATGATCTGGCCCGGCTTGGTGTGCTGCACGGCATTGTGCAACAGGTTGATCAGCGCGCGGCGCAGATGGGCTTTTTCAATTGGCGCATTCGCGTCGCCGCGCACCTGAACCTGCACCTGCGCGTCTTCGAGGATGAAATCCAGATAATCCAGGGTCGTCGCCACTTCCTCCGCCAGCGATGACTCGGTCAGCTCGGTGGCCTTGCTGCCCTGATCGGCGCTGGCCAGAAACAGCATGTCGTTGATGATCGAACGCAGTCGCTCCAATTCTTCCAGATTCGATTGCAGCACTTCGAAATAATGTTCGGCGGAACGCCCGCGGGTCAGTGCCACCTGGGTCTGGCCGATGAGGTTGGTCAGTGGCGATCGCAGTTCGTGGGCGACATCGGCGTTGAATGATTCAAGCCGCGAATAGGCCTGCTCGACGCGCTCCAGCGTCGAATTGAACGAGGTCACGAACTGATCCAGCTCAGGTGGCAACGATGACAATTGCAAGCGCCCGGACAGCCGTGGCGGCGCCAGTTTGCGCGCCTCCAGAGACAGGTCGAGCAGGGGCTTGAGACCGATGCGCGCTACCCAGTAACCCAACGCCGACGCCAGGGCGATACCGATGGCGGCCAGGCTGATCAAGGCAATCAACAATGAGTGCTGGGTCTGCCAGAAGGTCTCGGTGTCGATGGCCGTCAGAAAGCGTAGGGGTGGTCGCTGATCCTTGGCCGGGAACTCGCTGACCAGCACTTTGAAGGGATAGTCGTGATCGTTCAGGCTCAGATCGCGCATGCCCAGCGGGCCCTTGGCGAATGCGCGGATTGCGGCGTCGGGGTTGCCGAACTCGTAGGTGGAATTGTCACTGACGACCCAGAAGCGCAGGCGCTTGTCTTCTTCACTGAGCAGCTTGAGCTTGGCGTTGATCTTGGCCCAATGCTCAGGGGTGCCATAACGCTGCACCGCCGACTCAAGCACGCTGTAACGCGCGTCGACCTCTGCTGCCGGCAACAGGCCCAGCCCCTTGTCCACTTGCAGGTACAAGGCGCAACCGATCAGCAGGAACACCAGCAGTGCGACGAGCGCAAACATGCCGCTCAGGCGCAGCGCGATGGAGTTAGTCGCCACGACGGCTCTCCAGCACGTAGCCCATGCCGCGAATGGTGTGCAGCAGTTTCTGTTCGAACGGGCCGTCGAGCTTGGCACGCAGGCGTTTGATGGCGACTTCGACGACGTTCGCGTCACTGTCGAAATTGATGTCCCAGACCATCTCGGCAATCGACGTCTTGGAGAGGATTTCCCCCTGACGACGAGCCAGTACGCTGAGCAGCGAGAACTCCTTGGCGGTCAGGTCCAGGCGCGAACCTGAGCGCGTGGCCTTGCGGCTGATCAAATCGATCCAGAGATCGGCGATGCTGATCTGCACCGGCTCATGACCGCCGCTGCGACGAGTAAGGGCCTGCAGGCGTGCTACCAGTTCCAGGAAGGAAAAAGGTTTACCGAGGTAATCGTCCGCGCCTTCACGCAGGCCGCGGATACGGTCATCTACATTCTCCCGGGCAGTGAGCATGATCACCGGGGTCTGCTTGCGCGCACGCAGGGCTCGCAGCACGCCATAGCCATCCAGGCCCGGCAGCATGACGTCGAGAATGATCACCGCATATTCGCTCTCCAAAGCCATATGCAGACCTTCGATGCCATCCCGGGCAACATCCGTGGTGTAACCCTGTTCGGTCAGACCACGGTGCAGGTAATCAGCGGTTTTCTCTTCGTCTTCGATAATCAGGACGCGCATTGGTCCACTCTCACTTTTCGGTAACCAGCATTGCCGCAGTTTTTTTGCCCGTTGAGGGCGGTGTCGGTGTGGCTATCGGATGCCTGCGATGGAAGATTCGTTCCAGCTGCAGGTAAATCACTGGCGTGGTGAACAGCGTCAGCGCCTGACTCACCAGCAGCCCGCCCACGACCGCGATGCCCAACGGCTGACGCAATTCGGCGCCGACACCATAGCCGAGCATCAGCGGCAGGGCACCGAGCAATGCCGCCAGGGTAGTCATGATGATCGGCCGGAAACGGGTCAGACATGCCTCATAAATGGCGTCCTGCGGCGAAAGGCCGCGATGCCGCTGACCTTCCAACGCGAAATCCACCAGCAGGATGCCGTTCTTCTTGACGATACCGATCAGCAACACGATACCGATCAGGCCCATGATCGAGAAATCCTGGCCCATCAACCACAGCAGCAACAGCGCGCCAATACCGGCCGAGGGCAGGGTGGAGATAATGGTCAGCGGGTGCACGAAGCTCTCGTAAAGCACACCGAGAATGATGTACACCGCCACCAGCGCCGCCAGAATCAGCCACGGCTGGTTGGCCAGTGAGCTCTGAAACGCCTGGGCCGCCCCCTGGAAGTTACCGATGATCGAGGCAGGCATGCCGATCTCGTTCTTCGCCTGATCGAGGATCTGCACCGCATCGCCCAACGCTACGCCGGCCGACAGGTTGAACGACAGGTTGGCGGCCGGGAACATGCCGTCGTGGGAGATCGACAGCGGCCCCATCGTCGGCGCGCTGACCTTGGCCAGCGCCGACAGCGGCACCATTTCGTTGGTCAGCGGCGAACGCAGATAGAAGTAATTAAGGCTCTCGGCCTTGCCACGCTGTGACGGATCGAGTTCGAGAATGACTTTGTATTGGTTTATGTCGGTCTGGTACTCGTTGATCTGCCGCTGACCAAAAGCGTCATACAACGCCTGATCGACGTCGGCAGTGGTCAGGCCGAAGCGCGCGGCGGCGCTGCGATCAATGTCCAGATGGGTGACGCTGCCGCCCAGTTGCAGATCATTGGACAGGTCGCGAAACGCCGGAATGGTCTTGAGTTTTTCGGTGAGCTTCTGCGTCCACAGGTTCAGCAGCGCGCCGTCGTTGCTTTTAAGCACGTACTGGTATTGCGCTCGACTGGGGCCGGAACTCAGGTTGATGTCCTGACCGGCGCGCAGGTACAACACGATGCCGGGGATCTTCGCCAGTTTGGGGCGGATGCGGTCGATGAACTCGCTGGCGGAAACGTCGCGGTCTTCGCGATCCTTCAATGCAATCCACACCCGGCCGTTGGCGATGGTCTGGTTGCTGCCGCTGACGCCCACCGAGTGCGAGAAGGCTTTGACCGCCGGATCCGCAGCGATGATCTTGGCCAGCTGTTTGTGTTTCTCGACCATGTCCGGGTAGGAAATGTCCGCGGCGGCCTCGCTGGTGCCCATGACCATGCCGGTGTCCTGCACCGGGAAGAAGCCCTTGGGAATGAGCACATAGCCCGCCACTGCGAGCACCAGCGTCAGGCCGAAAATACCCAGCATCGTGCGTTGGTGGGCGAGGGCATAGCGCACGCCTCGGGCATAGTGCGCCAACAGTTTTTCGCCGAAACCGGGGTTGGCGTGGGCGTCGTGTTTCGGCGCTCGCATGAACAGCGCGGCGAGGGTCGGTGCCAGGGTCAGGGACACCATCACCGAGATCAGAATGGTCGAGGTCGCGGTCAGCGCGAACTCCTTGAACAGCCGCCCGACCACCCCTCCCATGAACAGCAGCGGAATGAACGCTGCAATCAGCGAGAAGCTTATAGACACCACGGTAAATCCGATCTCGCCTGCACCCTTGATCGCCGCGTCGCGCATGCTCTCGCCAGCTTCCAGATGTCGGTGGATGTTCTCCACCACCACGATCGCATCGTCCACCACAAAGCCGACGGCCACCACGATCGCCACCAGGGTCAGGTTGTTGAGGCTGAAGCCAAGCACATACATCAGGGCGAAACTGGCCACCAGCGACACCCCCAGCACAGCGGTCACGATCAGCGTCGCCGACAGCTGGCGCAGGAATAGCGCCATCACCGCGATGACCAGCACGATGGCGATCAGCAGGGTCATTTCCACTTCGTGCAGTGATGCGCGGATGGTTTTGGTGCGGTCGCTGAGGACTGTGACATCCACCGACGCAGGAAGCATTTCCTGCAGGCGTGGCAACTCGCCCATTACCCGATCCACCGTCTCGACAATGTTGGCGCCGGGCTGGCGGAAGACCACGATGTTCACGCCCTGCTGATCCCCGGACCAAGCGTTGACGTAGGCGTTTTCCGCGCCGTTGATCACGCGAGCGACATCGCGCAGATGAACCGGGGCGCCGTCTTTGTAGGAAACGATCAGCTGTTCGTAGTCCTGCGCCTGAAACAACTGGTCGTTGGACGCCAGGGTCGAAATGTTGTCCTTTCCGTACAGCGCGCCCTTGGCCAGGTTAAGGCTGGTCTGCTGCAACGTGCCGCGCAAGTCGGCCAGGGTCAGGCCGAGGGAGGCGAGCTTTTCCGGCGCCGCCTGTACACGTATGGCCGGACGCCGCTGACCGGTGATGTTGACCTGTCCGACACCGTTGATCTGACTCAACTGACGGGCCAGAAGGGATTCGGTGATGTCGCTCAGCTCGGTGGCGGGCATTAGATTGGAGCTGACGCTGAGAATCAGTACCGGGCTGTCGGCGGGATTGACCTTGCGCCAGGTTGGCGCGGTCGGCAGGTCGGCGGGCAGTCGCCCCGATGCGGTGTTGATGGCCGCCTGGACTTCCTGGGCGGCGGTGTCGATGCTCTTGTTCAGCACGAATTGCAGCGTCAGGTTGGTCGAGCCCAATGCGCTGCTCGACGTCATCTGGGTCATGCCGGGAATGGCACTGAATTGCACTTCGAGCGGCGTTGCCACCGACG
Organism: Pseudomonas sp.; assembly: GCF_050739935.1. Taxonomy (GTDB): domain Bacteria; phylum Pseudomonadota; class Gammaproteobacteria; order Pseudomonadales; family Pseudomonadaceae; genus Aquipseudomonas. The sequence continues at coordinate 54,387 of NZ_JBOICF010000013.1, forward strand.
AGGCCATGGTTTCAGGGCTGGCGCCGGGCAGGGTCGCGGAGACCTGAATGGTGGGGAATTCGGCTTCCGGCAACGGCGCGACCGGCAAGCGCGGAAAGGCAATGCAACCCAGCAGAATCAGAGCGAAGGTCAGCAGAACGGTAGCGATCGGGTGATTCACACACCACGCGGAAATTGATCCGTGGCCCTTCATTTGGCCACTCCCGCAGGCGCCGTCTCGGCGTCGGCCAGGGTGTCCACCGGTTCAGCCTTGACCACTTCGATGTGCGATCCGTTCTTGAGTCGCGACTGACCGTCGCTGACCAGCACGTCGTCGGCGTTCACGCCGCTGATCAGGGTCAGGTCGCTGTCCTGATACAGCACTTTGACCGGGACCACTTCGACGCTGTCGCCTTTGACGCGATACACGTAATGCTGGTCCATGCCGCGTTGCACCACTTGCGGCGGCACTTTCAGCGCATCGCGATCGATGGCGGTCTGAATGCGCACGGTGACCAACTGGCCAGGCCAGAGCTTTTCGGCAGCATTCTCGAACACAGCTTTGGCGCGGATCGTACCCGTGGTCGCGGCCACCTGGTTGTCGATCAGAACCAGTTTGCCTTCGCCCAACAACGTCCCGGTGGTGCCTTCGCCTACATACGCGTTGACCTTGGCGGGAGTGGGAGAGGCAAGCAGGTCGTGCAGCGTCGGGAGCATCTGCTGCGGCAGCGAAAACTCCACGGAAACCGGGTCGATCTGGGTCACCGAGAACAGGCCGATCGCGTCGCTGACTCGCAGGAAATTGCCCTCATCGACATTGCGGATGCCCACACGGCCCGTCACTGGAGAGCGAATCTGAGTGTAGGAAAGCTGCACCTGCGAGGCATTGATCGACGCCTGATTCCCCAGCACGGTGGCCTTGAGTTGATTGACCAGCGCTTGCTGCTGGCCGTATTGCTGCTTGGAGATGCTGTTGTCGACGGTGAGCAGTTTGTAGCGCTTGAGGTCGACTTCGGCAACGTCCAGTTGCGCCTGACTCTGGCTCAGTTGCGCCTTGGTCTGTTCCAGTGCCGCACGAATGGAGCGGTCGTCGATGGTCGCCAACAGATCCCCTGTCTTGACCTGTTGACCTTCCTTGACCATCAGTTTGGTCAGGATGCCATCCACCTGTGGCCGGATCACCACACTTTGCAACGACAGCACCGAACCGATGCCCGTTACGTAGCGAGGTACGTCCTGCTTGACCACGTTGATCACTTGAACCGGCACGGCCGCAGACGCACTGATCTTTTTCTCGGCGGGACGCTTGAATGACCAGATACCCACCGCAATCAGCAAAGCGAGAGCAACGACGGCTAGCACAGATTTTTTCTTTTTGTACATACAGGGATAACGCCAGCGAAAGTGTGGAGGGCGGATAATCGGAAGCGTTCTTTATAAACCTTCGACCCGGTCAGCAAAATGACTGCTACCTGTCAATATTGTCAGTTGGATAAGGGCGGAGCATGAAGTTGAATAAAGAAATGGCGTAACAAGGCGATATCAAGATGGAGCGCAGAAAATTCCTACAAGTACGTTCGTGAATTCTGGTCGATTGTCTGCGGCTCGACTTAACTGTGATATGTGGGTCTTCACTCCGGGGTGTAGCGATGAAAAGTAAAAAGACCGTTTCGACGTTTTTTTCGATCGCGTTTATCGGGGCTTTCGTACTATTCGGACCAGTAGCTTCAGCAGCCTCGGCAAAGGAAAGTGCCCTCATGTTCCACGGACAGCTCGTCAACGCTGGATGCGAAGCCAGGGTGCTCACTGGCCCGTCGCAGTTGCACGGACTCAAATCCCTGAAAGTGAATGCCAGCCTTACCCTGGGCCTGGTTGCCCATGATGACGCATGCGAGGGCGCCGCGGTGCCGGTGTCGATGGCTTATGTTGAGCGCACATCAGTCGCCATTGGCGCACACAGCGGCATCGTGACCCTGACCTACCAATAACGCCGACGTTCGCACTGCCCGAGCGCAATAACCGCCTCGGCCGATTTCGGCCCGGGCGGTTTTTTTTGTGCCTGTCGATTGCCGACGCCTTACAAGGTCGCAGTAAAGATCGGCCAAACCTTTTTTTTCGTGACCCCCGGCAAAGCCACGCCTTTCGAGGGCTGCAGCTTTGGTCTGTAACGTCCTACAGAAAGATCTGGCAAGCGCCACTGTCATTTCTGCAAGTTCAAGGTAGATAGCCTGACATCCGGTCCTGAGCCGCCCGCTTATAGTTCTCATCGTCCTCTGGGGCACACACGAAATGACACAAGGAACGTCGTTAACATGAAAAAGATTTCTCTTTCTCTGGCTATCGTGGCCGCAATGGGGCTCAGCGTCGCGGGCACTGCCAACGCTGCGAACAATGGCAGATTGGTGTTCAACGGCACCCTGACCGATATCACATGCGACGTCGGTGCCGGCACCGGTGCGAGCGCAGGCAATAACCCGGGCGAGATCAACGTTGATCTGGGCAACGTATCATTCGTCGAAATCGGCACCTTCGCCGATAACAAGCTGGAAACCGCATCGCCAATTCAGCTGCTGGTCAACTGCACCGGCGGCGCTGCACAGTACAACACGGTGAACATGCGCTTCGTCGCTCGTCAGGGCAGCGGCCTGGATAACCTGGATCAGCGACTTTTGCGCACCACTGGCGCGGCCGACGGCGTGGGCATCGGCCTGTTGAATTCTTCGTACCAGCTGATGGATCTGAGCGGTAATGAAACTATCCCCGCCCCGCTGGTTCAGGATGGAGCCGGTGGCGCGACCGCTGAACTCAACTTCGGCGCGGTGTATGTGTTGAACACTGCAGCCACCAACCCGGGCAACGCGGATGGCTTCCTGCCGTTTGTGATGGACTATCAGTGAAGCAACAGGCGGGGTGAGCACCGCTCGTCCCGCCACCCTCCGATTTCGAGACGCTCCCATCATGTTTTTTCTCCCTCTTCGGTGCTTCGCGCGCGGGTTGTGCGCGGGACTGGCAACGATACTCGCCGCCCAGGCACAGGCCGGCATCGTGCTGAACACCACGCGAGTCATCTATCCGGCGACCGACAAGGAGGTCAGCCTGCAGGTGCACAACACCGGGACCGGCGAAATCCTGGCGCAGTCCTGGCTTGAGGCCGACAGCGAGAACCCGTCGTTGAACAGTCCGCTGTTTGCCATCACCCCCTCGTTGGCGCGAATGGCCGGCAATGCCAAGCAACTGATCAGAATCATCTACTCCGGCGAAGGCCTGCCGAACGACCGCGAGTCGGTGCTCTGGCTCAATGTTCAAGAGATCCCCCAGAGCGCCCGCGAGAACGAACTGCAGATCGCTATCCGGCAACGCATCAAGTTGTTCTACCGGCCACAGGGGCTGGCTGAAGATCCGCTGAAGGCGGCGCAATCGCTGCAATGGCAGCTGCGCGATGGGCGGCTTGAGGTCACTAATCCCGGGCCCTATCACGTCTCGATGATCAAGCTTGGCGCCACGCATCAGGGAAAGGTGGTTCTTCAGGAGGACAGCCGAATGCTTGCGCCGAAAGCTCGGTTGCAGTTGCCGTTGAAGCCGCTGACGCAACGCGGGCCTGTGGATCTGGCGTTCATCAGCATCAATGATTTCGGTGCTCAGGAGCCCTATCGGGTGACGGTTTCTGGCGAGCGAGCGACTCAGGCCAGCAAGGCCGATTCACGCCCTGACTAGCACCCGACGCGCTGGTCGGGATTTTTCGTTGACCTATTTTTTGAGCCGGATGTGTGTCCGGCTTCTGCGTCGCACGCGTGTGAGAAAGGATTCTGCAGCGCATCGACACTCAGAGCACGAGTGAAATTAGCTAATGGAACGGCGAGACAAGAACATCAAGGGATGTATTTCGGAAACCGTCCTGCCGTGGAGCCGCAGGTCCGCATCGAGACCGCACGTCACGTCAGGGCGTCACCCGCTTTCCATCTGTATCGTCGCCACCGCCGCATGGGTGGTCGGCTCCAGCGCAATGGCAATGACCGACGGCAGCAGCGACAGGGCAATCCGATTTCGCCATCGGCCGGGGTGAAATTCAACACTGCTTTCATTCAGGGCACGGACCAGCCAGCGGATCTGGAAAACTTTCTCCAAGGTAACAGCGTGGTGCCGGGCACTTATCGCATCGACATCTACGTCAACCGCGCACTGAGCGGGCGGCGTGACATTACCTTTGTCGCGAACCCGGCCAGCGGTGCGACCGAAGCGTGCCTTACCCTGGAAATGCTGGGGCAATTCGGGATGAATACCGCAGGCCTGGCCAGCACCGATACTGCGCAAAGTCAGTGTTTCGATTTGCCGGCGAAGGTCGAATTCGCCCACGTCGAGTACCAGCCCACCAGCCTGCGGCTGAATATCAGCATCCCCCAGGCGATGATGTCGCGCAGCGCCCGTGGCTACGTGGCGCCTGAGCTGTGGGACGAGGGCGAAGCGGCCGCGTTCGTCAATTACAGCTTCAGCGGTGTGCGCCGTACCCGAGCCGATCAGACCCGGGATCAGTACTATCTCGGCCTGCGCAATGGACTGAACCTGGGCGCATGGCGGCTGCGCAATGAGTCCTCGCTGGTCTATGGCGACGCTCAGCCGTATCGTTTTCGTAGCAACCGGACCTTTCTCCAGCGCGACATCACTGCACTCAAAAGCCAGTTGACCCTGGGTGAAACCTTTACCGATTCGCAGGTATTCGACAGCGTGCGTTTCATCGGCGCGATGCTGGCGTCGGATGACGGCATGCTGCCCGACAGCGAGCGGGTCTATGCGCCGGTCATTCGTGGTATCGCCGAGACCAACGCGACGGTGGAGGTGCGGCAGGGCGGTTTCATGCTTTACAGCGGCAACGTTTCGCCGGGGCCCTTCGAGATTTCCGACATCTATCCCAGTGGTTCCAATGGCGATCTGGAAATCACCGTGATCGAGGCCGACGGGCGCAGACGGGTGTTCGTTCAGGCCTACGCGTCGTTGCCGATCATGGTGCCCAAGGGGGCTTTACGTTACAGCCTCGCTGCTGGCCATTACGACAGCCATGATGAGTCCGGAGCGTCGCCGGCATTTACCAGCACGACGCTGATTTACGGCCTGACGGAGCAGCTGACCGCCTTCGGTGGCGCTCAAGTGGCCGAGGATTTCCAGGCAGGGAACGTCGGCGCGGGAGTCAATACCGGGTTGGGCGCAGTCTCGCTGGACCTGACCCAATCCATCAGCCGCCAGCAGCGCCAATCCTACTCCGGGCAAAGCCTGCGCCTGCGTTACGCCAATACGCTGGATTTGACCAACACCACGCTGGCGGTGGCCGGTTATCGATACTCCACCGATCAGTACCGCACCTTCGATGAGCATGTCGAACAACTGCAGGCGCATGATGGAACCGCTATTGGGCGCGTCATCGGAAGGGCCAAGGATCGCGTCGAGTTCAACCTGACGCAGGCACTGGCCGAGCAGTCAGCGTCGCTGAGCCTTACCGGTTCCGAGCAGCGATACTGGGATTCGACAGGCAAGACTCGACAGTTGTATCTGTCATGGAATGCCGCTTGGCGCAGCCTCAGCTATGGCATTTCTGTGGAGCGCAATCAGACCTTCCAGCGTGACGGCCGTAGCCAGTCGGACAACCGCATCGCGCTCACGTTGAGCCTGCCGCTGGGCGACAGCCCGTCTTCGTCGCGTGCATTTTTCAATGCCGTGCGCGACAGCACGGGCGATTCCAACATGCAGGGCGGCCTGAATGGGCAGGTCTTCGAGGACCGTAACACTTTCTATTCCCTGCAGGCCGGACGCGACAGCCGCTCGGGGGCCAGCGGTTTCGGCAAGATCAACACGACGACGCCGTTCGGGCGCTTCGATGCCGGATACGGTCAGGGCCGTGACTACCGCGCCTTGAGTGTCGGGGCCACGGGGTCGGTGGTCGCTCACGCCGGGGGTGTGAATTTCGGACAGCCGTTGGGTGAAACCTTCACGCTGGTGCAGGTCAAGGGTGTCCCTGGTGCCCGTCTGAGCAATTACAGCAACATCGAAACGGCCAGCAACGGCTACGCCGTTGTTCCTTACGCCCAGCCTTATCGCGCCAATTGGATCAGCCTCGATACCCGCCAACTGGGCGCCGACATCGAACTGGAAAACGCCGTGACTCAAGTCATCCCGCGTCGCGGCGCCGTACCGGTGGTCAATTTCAAGGCGCAGGTCGGGCGACGCGTGCAGTTCGAGCTGGTTCTCGACGATGGCAGCCGTTTGCCCTTGGGCGCCGTGGTCGAGGATGAGCATGGCAAGCTGCTGGCTGCCGTCGATCCCACCAGTCGCGCCCTGGTCTTGAGTGAGCAGGACAGCGGCGAGTTGGTGGTGAAATGGTCCGATCAAAAGTGCCGTGCGCATTTCGATTTGCCTTCCCGAGATCCGCAACGTACCTACGACCGGGTCAAGGTGGTCTGCCTATGAAGTGGACGACAGTGGTATTGGTGGTGGCCGCGCTTTTTTGCAGCGATGCTCGAGCGGTGGTGTCGTTGGCCGGGACGCGACTGGTATTCGATGGTCGATTTAGTGAGGCGACGATCGATGTCGGTAATCCCGGCAACGCGCCGGTGTTGATTCAGTCCTGGCTCAAGGATGCCCGAGGTGATCAGGCAGCGTCGGACGATTTGCCGTTCGTGCTCACTCCGCCTCTAGCGCAGTTACCGGCTCAAGGCAGGCAGACATTGCGCGTGCTTTATCAAGGCGTTGGCATGCCCGCAGATCGAGAGTCGCTGCTGCATTTGTATGTGCTGGAAGTACCGCGCCGCAGTCAGGCCAGGCAGCAGCTGAACATCGCCGTGCGCCAGCGCATCAACGTGTTCTATCGCCCGGCCGGGTTGGCTGGCGATCCGGCTGAAGCTGCGCAGAGTCTCGCCTGGCAAATGGACGCCCCGGATCACGCCATGGTCAAGGTACGTAATCCGAGCCCCTTCCATGTGTCGCTGCATCAACTTGCCATCAACGAGATCGAGATCGCTGAAGACCTGATGCTCGAACCGTTTTCCGCGCACTCGCTGCGGATACCGGAAACGCTAGCCCAGGGCGTCAAGGATGGAAACCTGAGCTTCAAGGCACTGACAGATTACGGCGGCCTACGCGACTTTTGCGCGCCATTTCAGGCTGGCACGCCATTCAATGCCCGCTTGCGTCCGTCCGGCGCTCAATCATCCATAAGGAAATGCTGACCATGACGACCTTGTTTTTCTCACGCTGGTGTCCGACGTTTCTTCTGGTCATGCTGGTGTCTGCCTCCGCGATGGCCATGACCTGCAAGACTCAGGGTTCGGGCGAGGCAGTGATTCGCGCGGACCTGAGCAGCACCGTGGCCATCCCCGCGACATTGCCGGACGGTAGCGCGGTCTGGCGTTCGGAGCGGCATCATCTCGCCATTGAGTGTTCGCGAGAGCAGTCCGGGCCTGCGGAAGATGTGGTGTTGTATCTGAACCCTGAAAACCAGCAGATTGGTGAGGGAATTCGTGCCGGGCTTACGCTCAATGGCGTCGATTACGTGCAAAGCAACGGGCGGATTCCCACGCAACAGGTGCTTCCGGCCTGCACTGAGGGCGCTGGCAACATTCCAGCCTGCCCAAAGGTCGCCTTCAACTTGCCGTTTTCCGTGTTCATCGAGAAATTCGGCCCTACACCGCCATCGGGTGTGGCCAGCGATTTGCTCGACTATCGGATGTTTCAAGTCGACAGCGCGAACGGCATGAACCCGCTGCCGGACAACAACCTCAACTACGTTATCAACAACCTGGCCGGCCTGCGGTTCGTTGCCTGTAATGCCGAGATGCGAGTGTTGCCGGAAACGGTCGAGTTCGGCAGCGTGCCGATCATGAATGTTCGCGTGGGCGAAGTGGCGACATTCCAGCGATTCGCCCTTGCCACCAGTCGCATCTGCGACTCACCGTTCAGCCTCAACGCACGGTTTACCCCGGTGTCCGGGATGTTGTCCGGCGACGTGCTGGTGCCCGTGGGCAATGACAGTATCGGTATCCGCATCACCCATGCGCCGGCGCATCGACCGATTCGTTTCAATGAGCCGTTTCACGTGATCGATTTGCCGGACGACACCTATTCCGCCACCGCCGATTTCAATGCCGAACTGGTGTGGCAGACCAACACGCCGGTGCCCGGACCGTTTTCAGCTGAGGTGCTGGTGGATCTGTTCTACAAGTAGGCCGTTGCTCGGTTGCTACAGGCGGTTGCATGGGGATTCAGGTATGCTGCGCGGCTTGCGGGCCCAGCCTGCTCACCCATCGACCGTTTCTCGACACGGAGCTTTCATGACCGCCCCCGAACATACGCAAGCTCCCGACCCGGTCGCCGAATCGGCGCACGTCAGTACCGAGGCCGGCGACAAGAAACCGCTGATTGCGCCCTTCAGTTTTCCGTTCAAACCGGGAGAGTTGATGCAGGCGAAGAAGGATCGGTCCTACTACAAGGGATCGGGCAAGTCGAACCACGACAAACGCCCCGGCGCCGCTCCCTCGGGTACTCGTCGTTCGATGGGCAAACGCTGATCGGCTTCGCCCGATAGTCGAATATCACTGCCAAATGCCTCGGCCGCCGCACAAATTGCTGTGTCGGCGCGAATTCCTGTGGCAGCACGGCTTGCCAGCGATAGCGATCTCAAGGACGCCCCCGGCAAGCCGTACAAGATGTTGCCTTGGAACCTACTCCATCTCCGGGAAGGCTCGAGAAGTCTCACGCGCTTTGCAGCGGGATGAACATATAGCTCACCGACTCGGTCGTCTCCAATCGCGCGCCTGCCTGCCGCAGCGCCTGAGTCGCGACATCGCCGATGACGCGAAAGCTCCACTCGCCATCGTGGACGGGCACTGGAGCCTGGGTAGTGAAACGGGAAACGGCGGCAGCGAATGCGTTCATATCGGGCAGCCAGGCAACGAAACCGTTGCCCTTGAGGGCTGTGGTTTTGATGCCCAGGGCCATGCAGATGGCGTGTTTGCGCGCGATGTCATCACGATCGGCCTGTCGGGATTGTTCGATCAGCGCCAGCAATTGCCGATCCACCAGCTGACCGCCGACGATCATGTCCGGCCCTTGGCTCCAGGCCTCGGGCGGGCAGTCCTTGGCTTGGGGACGCAGTGGAATGTGTGGATTGATCTCCATGGGATAGATGCGGCATACCAGCGGTCGGCGATCATAGATACGGCAAAGGTTATCGGCATCGAGATTGCGACAGCGCCCGGCGTTGTAAGCGGCGAACGTGATCGCCACCATCGCCTGCGCCGAACCGCTGCTTACCGGGTGAGAACGGCGAGTGGCGTGAATGATCTGCTCAGGTGGCACGCCATAACCGTCAGCCAGAAACGCTTCGGTCAACACAATCACCGAACCGCCGTCGGCCGCCCACTGCGCGGCTTCTGCAAGTGTCAGCGGGACGTGATGATCGGTGCAGCATTTGCCGCAGCCGACGCACGAAAATTGTGTATTCATCAGAGAAGAGGCGCCGCCGGACCAGGGGGAAAAACCATAACCCCGCATTGGCGATTTGTCATCACGAAAGGGGGTTGAAGGGGCGCGCGGGGCGGTCGGCGAGTAAACGGGGTTATTTCTTCGGTAACGTCGTGACGTTATCCCACTCGGTGATCAGCGCTTTCTTGTTCTTGCGGTCGTACAGGCACAACTCGGTGCCGGTCTTGTTCTTCATGAACGTCTGTTTGTACTCCCCTCTGATCAACAACGCGTTGTAGCCCACGCTGTCATCGAACATCGCCGAGGCCCCGGCAGGCCTGGCGTTCTTCAAGGAGCTGGCAGCGACGCAACTGTCGACCAGCGTCTTGTCGAATGCCTTCCAGGCGTCCGGGCTCGAGGCACTGGCCTGCCCGGCAACGGCGGCGAGCAGCAGTAGGGTGGTCCTTTTCATGCGAGTCTCCATCGGTGTCTTTATCAACAGAATGACAGCGACTTTGACTGGCTCACCGAGGTTCTAGTTCGCAGCGCTGCACGTACTGCATTCCGGCGCGTTCATACAGGCGGCGAGCTGTCAGATTGCTTTCCATGACCTTCAGATCGACATATCCCTCGTGACGCTCGGCGAAGGCCTTGAATACCTGACGCAGCAGCGCAAGGCCCACCCCACGGCCTTGCGCCCGAGGATGAACCACCAGATTGCGGATGAACGAACTGGTCCAGCACTGCGCCACTGCCACCACGCCCAATGGATCTTCCACGACCAAACACAACCTCCGATCAAACTCCGCGTCGTTCTTGAAACCGTGCAGCCAGGTCTCGTACTCAGGAACGCGACCGCCGCCAAGCTCGGTACCCAGCATCAACACGTGGTGAACAGCCCCGGCGTTCTCGGCGCTGAATGCGACCAGGCGCAACGACTGCGGCCAGGCCACCGCTCGAAGGGGCTGGCCGAGGTCACGACGCATCAGCCAGTAGTGGCTGGTGGATGCGTCGTGGGGGGCGGGTCTCAGATCCCCTGAGCTTCGACCGTACGTGCGGCTTCGATCAAGCATCGTGTCAGCTCGGGCGATGAAAACTTGGTCAGGACAGCGTTGGCGCCTGCCGCCTTGGCTTTTTCGGCGTTCATGGCGCTGTCCAGCGAAGTGTGCAGCAACACATACAGCTCCTGGAAGTCCGGCGTCTCGCGCAGGGTGCGAGTGAATGCGTAGCCGTCCATCTCCGACATCTCGATGTCGGACACCACCACGTTGATTTGCTGCGCGGTGCCTTGCAAGTCCAGCAGATGATCGATCGCCTCTCTTGCGCTGCGCGCGGTGTGACATTCGATCCCCAGATTGCGCAGGGTGATGACCGACTGCTGCAGCGCAACCTGGCTGTCATCGACCACCAGAATGCGCGCTTTGGTCAGCACCTCGATTTCTTCTGGGCTGAGCTCTGCCGGTGCTGCGAGGATCTGGGCCGGCGCGATGCCGTGAATGACCTTTTCGATATCCAGTACCTGAACCAGTGTGCCGTCCACCTGTGTGACGCCGGTGATGAACGACTTGTTACCCGAGCCGAAGGGTGGCGGGCGGATGTCGGTGGTCAGGCAATGGACGATCTTGCTCACGGCCTGCACATGCAACCCCTGCTTGGAGCGGCTGACATCGGTGACAATCAGGCAACCGCCGTGCGGATCGAGCAGCGGACGTTCGCCGATGGCGCGGCTTAAATCGATGACTGATAACGAATTGCCGCGCAGTGTCGCCACGCCTTTGACATGTGGATGCGATTCGGGCAGCCGGGTGAGGGGCGGGCAGGGGATGATTTCACTGACCTTGAGCAGGTTGATCGCCATCAACTTTCCGCTGCGTAACGTGAACAGCAGAAGCGAGAGCGAATCTGCTCGGACGTTTTTGGACATATGAACCTTCTGTCATGCAATGTCTGAATGCGCCTGAACGCGCGAACAGCTGTAGATAACGATGTATCGACTCCCGGCAGGCAGGCTTTAACCTTTTTGCCAGACACTGCAAACCGCCTGATCCTACGCTGAGCCTGTATGAACGCGCTTGCTCGCAAAAGAAGCGGTATTACCTGTAGTCGAAAGGACTTTCTTGTAGTCGTTATGACTGCATACGACATATGGTCCTAATGACTATATCTTTATATCTATCTGATAAAATTGAATATTTTTTCTGGCATGCTTCCTGATATAGCCCTGGCATTCATCTTCAATCGAGTCTCAGGAGTCAATCATGTTGAATTCTTCGGATCGTGCCATCGTCAAATCCACCGTCCCGCTATTGGAAAGCGGTGGTGAGGCGCTGACCACTCACTTCTACAAGAAACTGCTCAGCAAATACCCTCAGGTTCGCCCGCTGTTCAATCAGGCCCACCAGGCCAGCGGCGCCCAACCTCGCGCGCTGGCCAATGGCGTGCTGATGTATGCCCGCCACATCGATCAACTGGAGCAGTTGGGCGATCTGGTTGCCAAGATCATCAACAAACATGTCGCTTTGCAGATTTTGCCGGAGCACTACCCACTGGTCGGCGAATGCTTGCTGGAAGCCATCAGTGAAGTGCTTGGCGCAGAGATTGCCACCGATGAGGTCATCTCCGCCTGGGGCAACGCCTACCAGCAACTGGCTGACATCCTCATCGACGCGGAAGAGAACATCTACGACGAAAAGGCGCAGGCACCTGGCGGCTGGCGTGGAGCCCGTGAGTTCAAGGTCGTGGCCAAGGTACCTGAAACTGCGGAGATCACCTCGTTCTACTTCGCCCCGGCCGATGATCAGCCAATTCTTGAGTTCACCCCTGGGCAGTACATCGGCATGCAGTTGTTCCTCGACGGCGAAGAGATCCGTCGTAACTACTCGCTGTCCGCGCTGGCGGGCAATAACCAGTACCGCATCAGCGTCAAGCGCGAACCCGGCGGTCGCGCGTCCAACTACCTGCACGATCAGCTGCAGGTAGGTGACAGCATCAACCTGTTCACGCCGTCGGGGGAATTCACGCTCACACATAGCGACAAACCGCTGGTGCTGATCAGCGGCGGAGTGGGCATCACACCGACCCTGGCGATGCTGGAGGCGGCGTTGGAAACCAAACGCCCGATCCACTTCATCCACTGCGCGCGCAACGGCTCGGTCCACGCTTTTCGCGACTGGGTAGAAGAGCTGGCCAGCAAACACCCGCAGCTCAGACATTTCTATCTGTACGGCGAAGATGATGGCGCCAGCCCTGCGGCCCATGCGTTGGGCTTGCTGGATCAGACGCGTCTGGAACAGTGGCTGCCGGAGGATCGCGATTTGGATGCTTACTTCCTTGGGCCGAAAGGTTTCATGGCGGCGGTCAGGCGCCAGCTGAAGGCAGCGGGTGTTCCGGACAAGCAGGCTCGCTACGAATTCTTCGGTCCGGCATCGGCGCTGGAATGATTTTCCGGGGATGCGACCGCTGCGACAAATAGACGCATCCTTCTCTATATAAAGGAAGGGTGCGGCAATCAGTCCCTGCGGCAAAGCGTCGCACGCTTCTATATATATAGAAGGATCTGGATTCGGCGTTCTTGGACTGTCGCTTGTCCCGGTTAATGCTCGGCTAATGCAGGTGTGCTCAGCTTCTGCTCCGGCGTGCAGCTGCAACGATGGTAGAATTGCCGGCTTGCCGGGCACCCCCGGGGCACGCGACAAGGCAGATCTGTGGATCTGGATGGACACCAAATTCAAAGGGCATGTGAATGACTGACGAGATTTTTTACCTGCGACGCGAAAAGCAGTTCCTGGTCCTGCTGGGCATCATCTGCCTGGCGTTGATCGGCGGAGCTCTGTACATGCAGGTGGTATTGGGCGAAGCACCTTGCCCTTTGTGCATCCTGCAACGCTACGCACTGTTGTTCATTGCCATCTTCGCCTTCATCGGCGCGGCCATGCCGGGTCGTTTGAGCCTGAGCATCTGTGAAGTGCTGGTCACACTCAGCGCCGTCGGAGGAGTCGTTGCCGCGGGCCGTCATGTGTGGATTCAGACCCATCCCACCGAAAGCTGCGGCATTGATGTCCTGCAGCCGATCGTCGACGGGTTGCCTCTCGCGTCGCTGTTTCCCCTTGGCTTTCAGGTCGCAGGCTTCTGCGAGACGCCATATCCGCCAGTCTTCGGACTGTCGCTTGCGCAGTGGGCATTGATCGCTTTCGTTCTCACCGTAATTCTGGTACCGGTCGGCGTCATCCGGAATCGCACGAAAGCGCGTTGATTACAAAGTGTTGCGCAAAAAAATGCCTCGAATTCCTCAGGAAGTTTGGGGCCTTTGCGGGATTTCTGGGTGCGGCATATCAGCGCATTCTTACCGATTCGGAAATTAACTGTTGCGCAGAAACTCATAGTCAATAAAACTTTACGTATCTACAATCGCCCCCACTTAACGCCCCCATCACGTGATGGTCGGTGTAAATCGAGGTCGGAAAGCGTTTTTACGCCTTTGTAGACGCGGTCTGGATGGCCTCTTGAGTCGATTCCGAATGTCTGCGCCAAGGGATTTGAACCGCATAAGCGGTTGCCACCATTCGAATAAGAAACCACAGCTCAACCCGGATTTGTTACGAGGCCGCAAGCTTCCTGACAGGCCCCTGTTCAATCCAAAAAATTTGCCAGCACCTGGCAGGGTGAAGTGTTGGCGGTCGAAACCCAACTGCGATGCGAAAGCTGCTTTTAGAGGTCGTGAGATGAGTAAAAAAAGGTACCCCAGGTTTTTTGGCTTCTTGGCCCTTTTCAGCATGCTCCTGCTCAGCGGGTGCGATTACACCCTGCTGGATCCCAAGGGCCATGTCGGCGTGCAAGAGCGTGATCTGATCATCACCGCAACCTTGCTCATGCTGCTGGTGGTGGTGCCGGTCATCTTCATGACCATCATCTTCGCCTGGAAGTATCGTGCGTCGAACAAGAGCGCGACCTACACCCCAGACTGGGCGCATTCGACCAGGATCGAGCTGGTTGTATGGCTGGTTCCGTTGGCCATCATCATCGTACTGGGCTATGTGACCTACAAGTCCACCCACGCGCTGGACCCTTATCGTCCTCTTGAGTCCGACGTGAAGCCTGTGACCATCGAAGTGGTCGCGCTTGACTGGAAATGGCTGTTCATCTACCCGGAACAGGGTATCGCCACCGTCAACAAAATCGTCTTCCCAGCTCACACCCCGATCAATTTCCGCATCACCTCTGATTCGGTCATGAACTCGTTCTTCATCCCTGCACTGGGTGGCCAGATCTACGCGATGGCCGGCATGCAGACCAAGCTTCACCTGATCGCCAACGAAAACGGCGATTTCGACGGTATCTCCGCGAACTACAGCGGCGCAGGTTTCACCGGCATGAAATTCACGGCCACTGCCACCGATCAGGCTGGGTTCGACGCCTGGGTCGCAGAAGTCAAGAATTCACCTAAACAGCTGGCAACGGCTGAGTACACCGCTCTGGCCAAACCTAGCGAACGTAACCCCGTTGAACTCTACTCCACGGTCACTCCTAACCTGTTTCAAATCATCATCGACAAGTATGAAGGTATGAAGCCGGGCAAGATTGTCCACGAGAAGAAAGAAGTGGCCGGTATGGAAGGGATGGACATGGGTAAGCATTCAGCTGCGCAGGCAGAGGAGTAAACGATGTTTGGTAAATTAAGTCTGGACGCGATACCGTTCCACGAACCGATAGTCATGATCACGATTGCCATGATCGCTATCGGCGGTGCGGCGGTACTCGGTCTGATCACCTATTTCAAGAAGTGGACCTACCTGTGGACCGAGTGGCTGACTTCGGTCGACCACAAGAAAATCGGCGTGATGTACATTGTCATCGCCATGGTCATGCTGCTGCGTGGTTTCGCCGACGCCATCATGATGCGTTCCCAGCTGGCCCTGGCCACCGAAGGCTCGCCCGGCTACCTGCCGCCTGAACACTATGACCAGATCTTCACCGCTCACGGTGTGATCATGATCATCTTCATGGCGATGCCGTTCTTCACCGGTCTGATGAACATCGTTCTGCCTCTGCAGATCGGCGCTCGCGACGTTGCCTTCCCGTTCCTGAACTCGCTATCCCTGTACCTGCTGATCTCCGGTGTGGTGCTGGTGAACGTGTCCCTGGGCATCGGCGAGTTCGCACGTACCGGTTGGGTTGCCTATCCGCCGCTGTCCGAGCTGGGCTATAGCCCGGGCGTGGGTGTGGACTACTACATCTGGGCACTGCAGCTATCGGGTCTGGGTACGACACTCACGGGCGTCAACTTCCTGGTTACCGTCCTGAAGATGCGTACCCCTGGCATGAAACTGATGGACATGCCGATCTTCACCTGGACCTGCACCTGGGCCAACGTCCTGATCGTGGCTTCGTTCCCGATTCTGACCGGCACCCTGGCGTTCCTGACCCTCGACCGTTACCTGGACTTCCACATCTTCACGAACGAGTTGGGTGGTAACCCGATGATGTACGTGAACCTGTTCTGGGCTTGGGGTCACCCTGAGGTATACATCCTGATTCTGCCGGCGTTCGGGGTCTTCTCCGAAGTCATCTCGACCTTCACCGGCAAGCGCCTGTTCGGCCATCATTCGATGATCTACGCTTCCGGCGCGATCTCGGTACTGGGCTTCATGGTCTGGCTGCACCACTTCTTCACCATGGGCTCGGGTGCAAGTGTCAACGCCTTCTTCGGTCTGGCGACGATGCTGATTTCCATCCCGACGGGTGTGAAGCTATTCAACTGGCTGTTCACGATTTATCAAGGCCGTCTGCGCTTCACCGCGCCAGTATGCTGGACCCTGGGCTTCATGATCACCTTCTCCATCGGTGGCATGACCGGCGTACTGCTGGCCATCCCGGGTGCCGACTTCGTTCTGCACAACAGCCTGTTCGTGATCGCGCACTTCCATAACGTGATCATCGGTGGTGCCGTATTCGGGTACATCGCAGGTTTCGCGTTCTGGTTCCCTAAAGCGTTCGGCTTCAAGCTGAACGAGAAGTGGGGCAAGGCAGCGTTCTGGTTCTGGATCTCGGGCTTCTACGTGGCATTCATGCCGCTGTACGCTCTGGGCTTCATGGGCATGACCCGTCGTCTGAACACCACTGACAACCCGGACTGGACTCCATATCTGCACGTTGCCTTCTGGGGCGCCGCGTTGATCGCGATCGGTATCGCATGCCAACTCATCCAGATCTACGTGAGTATCCGTGACCGTGAGCAGAACCGCGATCTGACCGGTGACCCATGGAATGGCCATACCCTGGAATGGTCCACTTCGTCGCCACCGCCGTTCTACAACTTCGCAGAACTGCCGAAGGCTGAAGAAATCGACGCGTTCTATGCTGCCAAGCGTGATGGTGAAGCGTACGTGGTTCCGGCCAAGTACTCCGACATCCACATGCCGAACAACACGGCGACCGGTCTGGTGATGGGCGCACTGCTCACGCTCTTCGGTTTCGCGATGATCTGGCACATCTTCTGGCTGGCGGCCGTCAGTCTGATTGGCACCATCGTTTACTTCGTCATCCACGCTGCACGTGACGATCAGGGCTACATGGTTCCTGCTTCGGAAGTGGCGCGTATCGAAGGCGAGCAACACAAGATCCTGGCCTCGGTGCGTGACGCCCAGGCGAACACTCCTGTCAACAAGCTGGAGCAGGCATAAACAATGTCGAACTTAGTATTTGATGGCGCGAAGGGGCACGACCACGGTCATGACCATGAGCATGACCACGGTCACCATGACGCCGGCGAGATGAAGATCTACGGCTTCTGGATCTACCTGATGACCGACTGCATTCTGTTTGCGTCGATCTTCGCCATTTACGCTGTACTGGTTAACAACGTTGCGGGTGGTCCTTCGGGCCACGACATCTTCGAACTGCCATACGTGCTCGGCGAAACCGCCTGCCTGTTGCTCAGCTCGATCACCTACGGCTTCGCCATGCTGGCGATGCACAAGGGCAACAAGGGTGGTGTGCTGGGTTGGTTGTTCATCACCTTCCTGTTCGGTCTGGGCTTCATCGGCATGGAGGTCAATGAGTTCCACATGCTGATCTCCGAAGGCTACGGTCCTAACCGCAGCGGCTTCCTGTCGGCGTTCTTCACGCTGGTAGGCACCCACGGTCTGCACGTAACCAGCGGTCTGATCTGGATGGCGATCCTGATGTATCAGGTCAGCAAGAACGGCCTGACCGGCACCAACCAGACTCGCCTGAGCATGCTCAGCCTGTTCTGGCACTTCCTGGACGTGGTCTGGATTTGTGTGTTCACCGTTGTCTATCTGATGGGGACCATCTAAATGGCTAATTCACATCATTCCCACGACGATAGCAGCCACGGCAGCTTCAAGTCGTACATGATCGGTTTCGTACTGTCGATCATCCTGACTGCGATTCCATTCGGTCTGGTGATGTTCCCGACGATCTCGAAAGTGGCCACTTTGTGGGTCGTGCTGATTTTCGCGGTCGTGCAGGTTCTGGTTCACCTGGTGTACTTCCTGCACCTGGACCGTTCTGCGGCGCAGCGCAACAGTGTGGTCGCGTTTGCCTTCGCTACTCTTGTGATCGTGCTGCTGGTTGGCTTGAGCGTCTGGATCATGTTCAGCATTCACACCGCCATGATGGCGAAGTGAGGAAAACCTGATGTCACTGAAGCACTTTATCCAAATCACCAAACCGGGGATCATTTTCGGTAACGTGCTTTCGGTGGCTGGTGGCTTTTTTCTGGCGTCCAAGGGGCATGTCGATTTCGGCCTGTTCCTCATCGCGATGATTGGTACTTCGCTGGTCGTAGCGTCCGGTTGTGTCTTCAACAACTGCATCGACCGCGATATCGACCTGAAGATGGAACGCACCAAGAACCGTGTGCTGGTTCAGGGGTTGGTTTCCCTGAAGCTGGCCCTGGCCTACGCCACGGTGCTGGGTGTGATCGGTGTTGGCCTGCTGTACTTCAAGGCTAACGCCCTGGCGGCATTGTTCGCCGTGATCGGTTTCGTGATTTACGTCGGCTTTTACAGCCTGTACCTGAAACGCAAATCCGTTCACGGCACGCTGGTCGGCAGTCTGTCAGGAGCGATGCCTCCGGTTATCGGCTATGTCGCGGTGAGCGACAGCTTCGACCTGGCGGCACTGACCTTGCTGGTCATGTTCAGCCTGTGGCAGATGCCTCACTCATACGCCATTGCGATCTTCCGCTTCAACGACTATCTGGCTGCCTCGATTCCGGTTCTTCCGGTCAAGCGCGGCATCCGGGTCGCCAAGCGGCATATCCTGATCTACATCCTGGCGTTCCTGCTGGCGACCCTGATGCTGACGTTCGGTGGTTACGCCGGGCTCAACTATCTGGCGGTCGCTGCGGCCATGGGCATGTACTGGCTGTACATGGCCTGGACGGGGTACAAAGCCAAAGATGACACTGTTTGGGCACGCAAGCTGTTCGTGTTCTCCATCTTCACTATCACAGCCTTGAGCGTGGCAATGTCGCTGGATTTTCAGGTAACTAAGGAACTGCTGGTTACATACGCAGCTCCTTGATCACCTGAACCAAACAATTGAAAAACCCCGCTACTCGCCAGAGCAGCGGGGTTTTTTATTGGGTGATTGGCCGCAGTTTCTGGCAAAGGTCGCTCAAATCGATAGGACAAATACGATTTTCCATAGGAGAGTCTAATCGGCCCATTACAAAACGCCTGTGCTGCCGATGACTGTCAAGCGCTGCCTTGGGGCCTCGAATACCCATTCGCGCCGCGTCACGTGAGTCAATCGTCCATCTGCAGCGCTGAACACCCTGCGTCGGGTAATTTGAGATGTGACATCATTTTGATATCGTTTATAGCATAGTAGCTGAAACGTTTAGTCCTGATGCTGTCCACTGATTCAAAGGTATCCCCATGAACGTCAGATCCCTCAATATCGCACCCCGCGCCTTGCTCTGTTTTGGCTTCTTTGCACTGCTGGTCATCGTGCAAGGCGTGTTTTCGCTATGGCAATCCGCTGATTTGAAACAGGCGCAGGAAGTTGTGGAGACGACCGTGTTGCCCACCGTTCAACGCATCGGCGAAATCGGCAACAACCTGACCACCATCCGACTGTGGAACTCGGTGGCGCGGACGGCGCCAGACGCAGACACCGAAAAACAGGCTCGCCAGCGAGTCGATAAGGCCCGTGAGGAGCTGCAGGGCAACGCCAACAAGCTGCAATCGCTAATGACCACGCCTGATGCGCGCAAGGTCTATACCGATTTGCAAGCAACGCTGGCCACTTATCTGGGTGTTCACACGCGTTTCCTTGATGCGGTCGAACAGAAGCGCAACGATGTCGTGAACTCTCTGGTGTCTGCCGATGGTGAGATGACGGTAGCCGCTGATGCTTTGAACAAGGTCATCGCGCAGGCGAATCAACTGATCGATGAGAAAGTCACCGCGACGGCGCAGGTCGCCGACGCGACTTATGTCCAGGCGCGCAATGTCAACATTGGCACCATCGTCGTCGCGCTGCTGGCAACCCTGGCCCTGGCTGGCATATTCACCCGGAGCCTGAGTGTACCGATTGCCAAAGCGCTTAGCGTCGCCGAACGCATCGCTGGTAACGACTTCAGCCAGCCTGTTCAAGTTGACGGTCGCGATGAGCCCGCTCGCCTGCTTCACGCGCTGTCGATCATGCAAGACAATCTGCGGCGTACGGTCATGCAGCTAAGCGATTCGTCCAATCAGTTGGCCTCGACCTCCGAGGAAATGTCTGCAGTCACCAATGATGCGATGCAGGGCATTCAGCGTCAGAACGATGAGATCAACCAGGCGGCCACCGCGATCAATCAGATGAGCGCAGCTGTTGAAGAAGTGGCTCGCAACGCCGCTCAGGCTTCTCAGGCTGCCCGTGATTCAAGCCAGTCAGCCGAAAACGGACGTCGTCGTGTGGAAGAAACGGTCAGCGTGATCACCGAACTGCACGGCGCCGTTGGGACCACGGCTACCGAAATCGATGGCTTGGCGCTGCAGGTCAAGGACATCAGCGGCGTGCTGGACGTGATTCGTGGTATCGCCGAACAGACCAATCTGTTGGCCCTCAACGCGGCCATTGAAGCGGCGCGGGCAGGCGAGGCCGGACGTGGATTTGCAGTCGTCGCCGACGAGGTCCGGGCGCTGGCCCATCGCACTCAGCAGTCAACGGCAGAAATCGAGCGCATGATCAGCTCGATCCAGAACGGCGCGGGCAAGGCCGTGACGGCCATGAGCAACAGCATCGATCGGGCTCAAGAGAGCTTGAAAGTGGCAGAAGCAGCAGGGCAGGCGTTAGCCGAAATCACTGCGGCCATCACGCAGATCAACGAACGAAATGTCGGCATCGCCGCTGCTACCGAAGAACAGGCCCAAGTGGCACGCGAAGTGGATCGCAGCCTGACCAGTATTCGTGACCTGTCCAATCAGACCGCCGCTGCGGCCAGCCAGACCTCCGGTGCCAGTGGCGAGCTGTCGCAGTTGGCGGTGGGTCTGAACGGCATGGTGCAGGTATTCAGGGTTTAGCAGCGCAGATATTTTGGGGGTCCGGCGGGCTGGCGATGCGGAGGTCAGTTGTAGATGAATTGTCGAATCCCACGCGTTCGCCAATAAACCGGCCCCAGAATGAAGCGTCCGGATTATAGCGGTTCGACGCTTTCTGGCGTTTTTGTCGGTCCCAGCACGATCGCCAGATGCCGCAAATCCTCGATCTCCACGCTGACGCTCTTGCCCGAAGGGCTGGCCTGGAGCGTGCCTAACGCAAACACGGTAAAGAACCGAACCTCATCGGCATGGCTCAGCAGTTCGCTGATGTAGCGGCTGGAGCGATAGGCCTGCATTTGCGCGGGCGATACATACAGCGTCACCAGCTTGCCTTGCAGCCGGTCGAAGAATTTGAATTTGAACCCCGTGCCATAGCGTTCCACCAGGCCGCCGCCGTATAGCACCCGACGCTCGTCCCCCAACTGGGCGAACTTGATGTGGCGGAAGTACGAGCGCAGCGAAACCTCGCCCTGACCCGGAATGCGCAGCGGCAGCAGGGCGAATTCTTCCTTGGTGAGCTGTGCCTGAGCCTGGCGGAAGCTGTCCACCAGTCGTTCGAGGTTGTTGGTACGGGTTTGCGTAGGCTGTTTGTTTTTCGGGGCGTCAGATGCCGGCTTCTCATGCGTGGGCTTTTGGTCCGGCGCCTTGTCAGCTTCGGCTGGGGTGGACTGCGATTTCACCCGCTCCTTGAGCGCGGGATCGAACACATCGATGTAGTCATCCAATTTGCGCTTGGCCTTGCGCAGCGCGGTCTCCGATTCAGTCTCCTGTACCGCAGGCGTGTCTTCGGCAGCGTCAACCTCATCGACCCACTCACAATCGGCATGATGTTCGTAATTGGGATTGGCCCTGAAGTGCGCCGCGACAAAGGTCGGATGGTCCTGGGGTTTCACGTCGTAACGCACGCCGGTGATCTTCACGCCCTGCGCCCGACAGGCCTCCGTCGAACACAGAAAGCTGAAGCGCGCCCGAGGCGACTCCTGAGAGAAATACTCACGCCGTGCTGCAACGATCGACAGCTCCTGCTGCAACTCGACACAGAACGCGCGGGTGATGCTCTTGCTGGTCTTCATGGATGCGGCAGTGTCCTTCGCCGGGATAACATGCGGGCATGATGCTGAATCGCCAGAGAACTGCACAAGCCCCTGACGCAGTCCGGTCGAAGGTGGTGTCGATTTTCAATGACGCCACCGCCGGCAGGCGGACCGCTACAGGGATTCGCGAAAGGGATTCTACTCGGTCGGTACCGCCAACCACTGCGCCACAACCTTGTGATAGGCGCCAGTGGCCTTCGACAGATGTAGCCACTGATCCACATACGATTTCCAGCTCACATCGTCACGGGGCAATAGATATGCCTTCTCGCCATACTGCATGTAGCGCGACGGATTCACCGTGCACAACCCCGGCATGCGCTTCTGCTGGTACAGCGCTTCGGATGCGTCGGTGATCATCACGTCTGCCTTCTTGTCCAGCAGTTGCTGGAAGATGGTTTTGTTGTCGTGAAATTCGAGCTTAGCGTTGGGCAAATAAGCTTTGGCGAAGGCTTCGTTGGTCCCGCCCTGAGGCTCGATCAGGCGCACACCAGGCTGGTTGATCTGCGCAATGCTCTGGTACTTGGACTCATCTTCGCAGCGCACCAGTGGCACCTTTCCATCCACGTCCAGAGTGTCGCTGAAAAACGCTTTCTTCTGTCGCTCCAGCGTCACCGAAATTCCACCCACCGCGATATCGCATTTGCCTGAGGCGAAGTCCGTCATCAGAGTTTTCCAGGTCGTCGGCACCCACTGCACCTTCGCGCCCAAGCTCTGCGCGAGCGACTGCGCCAGCTCGATATCGATGCCCTCATACTGTCCGTCAGGCTTGAGAAAGGTATAGGGCTTGTAATCGCCGGTCGTGCAGACGGCCAATACGCCCTTCTGCTGGACCGTATCCAAATGCGACGGCTCAACAGCCTGCGCCTGAGAGGCGGCAAACAAGCCCAGTAAAAGACAGGCGGCAATGCGTGTATTCATTGTGTCGATCCCTGTGAATCCATGTTCCCGGTTGCCGTTATAGAGGCGAGGACGGAGGAAAGGAAGCACTAGCTAACGAGCCGTCTTGCGCGACGTCATTTCTGGACCGGCCGTCCAGCCCGAACCTTCGCCCTGCGATGCCGATAAAACGCCACACCCACCGCGATCACCAAGACTCCAATGAAAATCGGCAGACGATAAGGCTTTAGATTCCCCAGCAAATTCTCCAGTGCCTCGCCTGCCCAATAGCCGCCCATTACGAACAGCGTGGCCCACACTACAGCGCCCAGCAGGTTCACTAGGGAAAAGCGAATCGGCGACAGGCGACTCGCACCGATCACCAACGGCCCCACCAAGCGCATGCCATAAAGAAAGCGCACGGAAAAGATCGACGCCGTGGGGTAGCGGTCGATCAGCCCGGACACGCGATCGATCGTCGCTTGCTGACGATGCAGGCGCGGCAGTATTCGTGGGCCAAAATAGCGTCCGGTCCAGAACAGAATCTGGTCGCCCACCATTCCGCCCAGCGTGGCCACGGCGATCACATCGATCAGTCGCAAGGTCGTCTGGTGAGCGGCCAGCCCGCCGAGGATCAGAATGGTCTCGCCTTCCAGCAGGCAGCCGATGAACACGGCCCAATAGCCGTAGTTGACGAGCAGATAATTGATGTCGAGATGTTCGAACATGAGAACCGGCGGCCTCGAATAGGGGATCAGCCGCAGGTGCACCCAGCGGAAGGCATGCCGTTCGACCAAAGGGGAGCGCGAACAGTTCTATCGCGTTTCCGCTCATCGTTGACAGTCAATCGCTGTATTCGGCTTCCAGCGCCGCGAGGTCTTTCTCGATTACCTTCATCAACATTTCCCACTCACCCTGGGTGCGTTTCAGTGCTTCGCCTTCCCGAGAATAGAGAAAGTCGATGATATTGGCGGTCTCCTTGGTTTTGGTGCTCGGGCGAAAGGCATCCATGCTCAATACTCGCGCCAGCATGTCCAACTCGGTCGCATGATTGACCCACTGCCAGTTGTCCTTGATCACCACCTTATCGATGAGGATGCACTGCTTCTTGAAATTGCGCAGACTCGCACCAAACGGACTTGCGGCCAGCAACGACGTAATGCGCGCGCCCTGGCTATTGGCCTTGTCCACGGCATTGGGGCCGAAAAACCATTCATTGAAGCTCAGCTCGATTTCGCGAAAGGCCACATTGGCGTCCCAGATGATACCCAGCGCCTTGTTGTGAATGATCTCGTTCTTCCACGCGCGATACGCCTTGAACGCAAGGCCGACCAGACCAATCGCTGCCAATGCCTGGACCAGAGCAGAACACGAATTGATGACGTCATATGCACGCGCCGAACCCGAAACCCCGGCCCCTGTGTAGGACTCGTAGAAAACGGCGCCGGTCATCGCCGCTAAAGCGAACAAGGCGCAATAGAAACCGAATGCATAGGGATCTTTCATTGTTATTTTTATCCGATCAGCGAGGTTGAGCGTACGGCCGGGTCGCTTTGGATCAGTCAATTTAAGGCTAGTTGAGAACTGAGGTTTTGTAGAGAAAGGGGGACGGAAAACTCCTCGGCGGCCACTGTCGTGCTCATCCAGCTTCAACCCGGTCCACAGCTACGGACGCCCCAGCATCAACGGCTTTATAAACTCCGCCAGATACGGCTTGCCGATCACCACGGCGCAGCGATGCAAACCAGCCCAGCCGTCCTCCTCTGTGGCGCGTGCGGTTGCTTATGCCGGCGAACGACCAGCGGATGGGGGCATGAACGAGATTGCATTGCGGCCGACGTCGCAGGATTTCTGATGCTGTGAATGTTGTTGCGGCTGGGTCAGCCTGGCGCAAGACACGTAATGCCGCCAGCTCCGTAAACCGCCGATTTTGAGTACTGTAAAACCCCCTGTGCGAGCGATTTCATTTGCGAAAGACCAGTACAGCCTCATAAATACCGAAGCGCTCTGCCGTGTAGGAAAATTCTGAATTTCTGCAGTTGGGTTGTTTAACAAAATAGTCCGCGCTAGTTTTCAAGCCCCACACCAAAACTTGAAATCCCATCTACCGATGCAGTGATTGCTTGTTGATCTCTTCGGTAGCTCGGGACTTACTCGTTCCAAATAAGGAAATAAGCTTTGCCCGATCAGGACGAATTTCGCGTCACGCTCAGCCTCGCCCAAATGGCAGCCATCTTGGAACACGAATCGTTATCGCCCTACGAGATAACGTCCAATCGGATTCTTGGCAGCTTGCGCCTGGTAGGCGGCATTATCGAACTCGCAGGCGCAGGTGTTCTATGTGCTGTTCCAGAACCGACGATGATCAGCAAAGTGGGATGCATCGCCTTGGGCGTGCATGCGTCCGACCAATTGTCAGCGGCGACTTCGCAGATTGTCACGGGCAGAGCAACGGACTCCTATGCTTTTAAAGCAGGGATGACCGCCGCTGAAGTAATCGGAGCGTCGCATACTACTGGCCAGGTCGTCGGGCTCGCCGCTGAATTTGCCGTTCCCCTTTCTACTGCCTCGCTCTATAACGCGTTTAGAGTGTCCTCGGTGCGGGCGGGGAGGATGACTGTTGAGGTAAGCGAGAGATTTCGGCACGCCCCGAATAACAGCATCGGTGGTCACACCAAGCAGTTCCATGTCGGAATGGATGTCGCGGGATTGCAGAAACGTTTGAAAAGGAAGAGAAAAGCAGATGTCATGTCCACGTTTGGCACTATTGAAATGGCCGAATGGGCTGTCTGTCAGATTCTGAGCGCCAACAAATTGAAAATTCAGTTTTATTCAAAGTCCCAATTTATGTTGAAAAACCAAAGGTTGGTTTTAACAATGGACCTGAATACCCCGGTGGGCTGGGGGATAAAGCGAGCAGCGCCGGACGTTCCGTTGGAGATGAGTAAGGTCAGGGTCATCCTCGAGTTCAGAGAATTCAATAATATGCCCGTGTACGTTTTTACGGCTTTTCCCATACCCTAACTTAAGTGAATTTATTCTCCGAGGCGCCGCATCTTATGATTATAGATATGAGGTATATATGGCATACGGCCACCTTATGGGCTTCATGTACGACGTAGGCAATGGTGTTGGAGAATTTTCGTACGAAGAGGAAAAAGGTGTTCCAGAAACCTTGGCAAATATTGTGCATGCATATGTTCAGGCGTATTACTGGCTCGATATATTCCTGTTGCGTAAGCAGATAAAGCATTACTTGGCTGCATACGCAAGTGAGGGTGCGGTCGACTATTATGATCCGCCTTTTAATCAGGAATTGTGTTTCGTGGAATATCACTTTCAATGTGAGTTGTTTGAGTTTTTAAATCAAGTTTTGAAGCTTATAGATAAGGAGATAAATAAGAAACGAAATGGCTTTATGGATGCGCTGATCGGTGTGATTTTTGGTTTCTTCATCCGTAAGTGATTTAATTCAGAAGGTAAAGGGGTGTCGGTGTGGGCTCGTTTTTTTTATAAATTTGTTTTGTGAAATTTATCGAGCACCACCAAATGCCCGTCTGTTCCATTGAGAAGGATATTTTGTCTTTTTCAAAAAAAGGTGAAGGCAAGGGACTATTCTTATATCGGATTCATTTCTGGTACGAGCTACTTTTTTATCCCAGAGCGATTCGGGTGCGAGCAGTCCGAATTACTACCCATTGTGTCGTCGAGTACTAAAAGGGTACGTGAGGAAAGACGATCTGTTTTCAATGATGCAGGCGGTGGCTGAGGCGCAAATGGGACGTGTCGATATAGCGAATTGCACGGGGGCGAGGCTCACAAGGACACCTACTACCCTAATCCGATTTTGATTCTGGCCGAAGGCCGTAGGGGCAAGCTTTCGCGATCTGCCGGGAACCGGCAGCAAATTCTCATCAGCGGATCTGCCGGAGGTGATCGCGAAGCCTATGGCTGAGAAGGGTGCAGGAGTGCGTAATAAGTTTTTGGACCTCTGGCGCGGCACTTTGTTAAGGCGATAAACGCTCGAACATGTATGCCCCCTTATAGCTTCGCGAAAATTGAGCGGCATCAGGCCGGCTATCTGAACGCTCTGTGTTCCAAGGGTATCTAAGCAGTCTCTGCCCAGTTTTCATCAACTCGCAGCCACAAAAAAACCGGCTCAAATCTGGCCGGTTTTTTTCCCCCAAGTCATGCAGCCCTTGAAGGTCCTACTGTTTGGTGCCCCGAGGGAGACTCGAACTCCCACTCCTTTCGAAAACGGATTTTGAATCCGCCGCGTCTACCAATTCCGCCATCAGGGCTCAATGGCGGCGAAGTATAGAGACGAGCCTACCGTTGGTCAATCATGTTTCATGGTCAATTTTCAGGTTTTCGGCTAAACTTCCCGGCCCTGCTAGACGAACCCCATCATGCGTGTCGCCGACTTTACCTTCGAACTCCCTGATGCATTGATCGCTCGCCATCCTTTGGCGGAGCGTCACAGCAGCCGTTTGCTGACCCTTGACGGGCCGAGCGGCGCGCTGGCTCATCGCCAATTCACTGATTTGCTGGAGTATTTGCGCCCTGGCGATCTCATGGTTTTCAACAATACCCGGGTAATTCCGGCGCGTTTGTTCGGCCAGAAGGCTTCGGGCGGCAAGCTGGAGATTCTGGTGGAACGGGTGCTGGATCAGCATCGCGTGCTGGCCCATGTGCGTTCCAGCAAGTCGCCGAAAGCGGGTTCGACGATCCTCATCGATGGAGGTGGCGAGGCCGAGATGGTCGCGCGCCATGAGGCGTTGTTCGAGCTACGTTTTGCCGAGCCGGTGCTACCGCTGTTGGAGCGCGTCGGGCATATGCCGTTGCCTCCTTATATAGATCGTCCGGATGACGATGCGGACCGCGAGCGTTATCAGACGGTGTACGCGCAGCGCGCTGGTGCGGTGGCGGCTCCGACGGCGGGGTTGCATTTCGATCAGCCGATGATGGACGCGATTGCCGAGAAGGGCGTCGAGACAGCGTTCGTCACGCTGCACGTGGGGGCAGGCACGTTTCAGCCAGTGCGCGTCGAGCGTATCGAAGATCATCATATGCACAGCGAGTGGCTGGAAGTCACCGAGGATGTGGTCGAGGCTGTGTCAGCGTGCCGCGCGCGCGGCGGTCGAGTGATCGCGGTCGGTACGACCAGCGTGCGGTCGCTGGAGAGCGCTGCCCGCGATGGCGTGCTCAAGCCGTTCAGCGGCGACACCGATATCTTCATTTATCCGGGGCGGCCGTTTCATGTGATCGACGCCCTGATCACCAACTTCCATCTGCCTGAATCCACGCTGTTGATGCTGGTTTCGGCATTCGCCGGTTACCCGGAAACCATGGCGGCCTATGCGGCTGCAGTGGAAAACGGTTACCGCTTCTTCAGTTACGGGGATGCCATGTTCATCACCCGCAATCCCGTGCCGACGGCTCCCAAGGATTCAGCTCCTGTGGACTCGGCCCCAGAGGATCAAGCATGAGTCGCACCTGTCGTATGTCTTTCGAGTTGCTTGCCACTGATGGCAAGGCTCGTCGAGGTCGTTTGACCTTCCCCCGTGGCGTGGTCGAAACCCCGGCGTTCATGCCGGTGGGTACCTATGGCACGGTCAAGGGCATGCTGCCTCGGGATATTGAGGCCACGGGTGCACAGATCATCCTCGGCAACACTTTCCATCTGTGGCTGCGTCCTGGAACTGAGGTGATCAAGGGTCACGGCGACCTGCATGATTTCATGCAGTGGAAAGGGCCGATTCTGACCGACTCCGGCGGTTTCCAGGTGTTCAGCCTGGGCGCGATGCGCAAGATCAAGGAGGAGGGCGTGACCTTCGCTTCTCCTGTCGATGGCGCCAAAGTGTTCATGGGGCCTGAAGAATCGATGCAGGTTCAGCGCGATTTGGGTTCGGACATCGTGATGATTTTCGACGAATGCACGCCGTATCCCGCCGATGAAGATGTCGCGCGTACATCGATGGAACTGTCGCTTCGTTGGGCCAAGCGTTCGAAGATCGCCCATGGCGAAAACACGGCGGCGCTGTTCGGCATCGTCCAGGGCGGTATGCATGAGAACCTGCGCATGCGCTCGCTTGAAGGCTTGAACGAACTCGATTTTGACGGTCTGGCCATCGGCGGCCTGTCGGTTGGTGAGCCCAAGCACGAGATGATCAAAGTCCTGGATTATCTGCCAGGTCGGATGCCGGCTGACAAACCTCGTTACCTTATGGGTGTAGGCAAGCCCGAAGACCTGGTTGAAGGTGTGCGACGCGGAGTCGACATGTTCGACTGCGTCATGCCGACGCGCAATGCTCGCAACGGCCATCTGTTCATCGACACCGGTGTGCTGAAGATTCGTAACGCGTTTCATCGCCATGATGATTCGCCGCTGGATCCGACCTGCGATTGCTACACCTGCAAGAACTTCTCCCGCGCTTATCTGCATCACCTGGACAAGTGCGGCGAAATGCTGGGGAGCATGCTCAATACGATCCACAATTTGCGGCATTACCAGCTGCTTATGGCTGGTTTGCGCGAGGCTATTCAACAAGGTACATTGGCCGCCTTTGTCGACACGTTCTATGCCAAACGCGGGCTTGCGACGCCGCTGCTGGACTGAATGACAGCCGGTCTTACCGCTTCTTATTATTAAAATTAAGCAACTGGAGTGTTAAATGAGTTTTTTCATCTCTTCCGCCTTCGCGGATGCGGCTGCACCTGCCCCTGCAGGTCCTATGGGTGGCGGCTTCGAGTGGATCTTCCTGGTCGGCTTCCTGGTCATCTTCTACCTGATGATCTGGCGCCCACAGGCCAAGCGCGCCAAAGAGCAGAAGAACCTGCTGGGCAACTTGCAGAAGGGCGATGAAGTCGTCACTTCCGGCGGTATTGCAGGCAAGATCAACAAAGTGACCGATGACTTCGTCGTCATCGAAGTTTCCGACACCGTAGAACTGAAGATCCAGAAGGGCGCCATCGCTGCCACCCTGCCTAAGGGCACCCTGAAAGCCATCTGATTCCAGTCTTTTACCAATCGACGGGGCGCGCAAGGCGCCCCGCGTTATAAGCAGGCGGCGTGATGTTGAACAAATACCCTCTGTGGAAATACATCCTGATCCTGGCAGTGCTGGCGATCGGCTTTATTTATTCCGCACCCAATCTCTACCCTGATGACCCGGCCATTCAGGTCAGCGGCGCAAGCACTGCGTTGCAGGTCAATCAGGCTGATCTGGATCGAGTGAGCAAGGCGCTTACCGATGCTGGCATCGCGGTCAAGGGCGCGTCTCTTGCCGAGAATGGCAAGGGCGGTTTGTTGCGTCTGACCAAACAGGAAGACCAGCTGCCAGCCAAGGATGTCGCACGCAAAGCGCTGGGCGATGACTATGTTGTTGCGTTGAACCTGGCACAGACGACGCCCAAGTGGTTGCGCGGCATAGGCGCAACCCCGATGAAGCTGGGTCTGGACTTGTCCGGTGGTGTGCACTTCCTGCTTGAAGTCGACATGGACAAGGCCCTGAGCGCCCGTCTGAATGTCTACGAAGGCGAAGTGAAGAGCCTGCTGCGCAAGGAAAAACTCCGCTATCGCAGCTTGCCGCAGGATGGCAATGCCATTCAGTTGGGCTTCAGTGACACCGATTCCCGCGAGCAGGCCCGTGCCCTGATCCGCAAGGATTACAGCGATTTCGATATCACCATGAGCGATCGTGGCGAGATGCCGATCCTGCGCCTGGCCATGACTCAGGCCAAGGTCGCCGAGATCCGCGAATATTCAATCAAGCAGAACCTGACCACGGTACGTAACCGCGTCAACGAGCTGGGCGTGGCTGAGCCACTGGTTCAGCGTCAGGGTGCCAATCGCATCGTGGTCGAGCTGCCAGGCGTGCAGGACACTGCCGAAGCCAAGCGTATTCTCGGCAAGACTGCCAACCTTGAGTTCCGTCTGGGCGCTGGCCCGGATGACACCAAGGCCACCACTGAAATGTTCGAGTTCCGCGAAGGCGGTCGTCCTGCCGCGGCGGTAGAGCGTGGGTTGATCATCACCGGTGACCAGGTGACCGACGCCAAGGCTGGCTTCGACGAGCACGGCCGTCCACAGGTGAATATCAAACTGGACGGTCACGGTGGCGATCTGATGAGCCGTGCGACCCGCGCCAACGTAGGTCGCAGCATGGCGGTGATCTTCATCGAACAGCGTCCGCAGACCACATACACCAAGCAGGTCGTGGACGGTGTCGAGAAAGACGTGCCGGTGCAGACCTTCAAGGAAGACAAGAAAATCATCAGCCTGGCGACCATCCAGTCGCCGCTGGGTAGCCAGTTTCGTATCACCGGCCTGAACGGCCAGGGTGAATCCTCCGAGCTCGCGCTGCTGCTGCGTGCCGGTGGGCTGGCTGCACCGATGTACTTCGCTGAAGAACGCACAATCGGCCCGAGCCTGGGTGCCGACAACATCACCAAGGGTATCGACGCATCCCTGTGGGGCATGCTGTTCGTCTCGCTGTTCATTCTCGCCATCTACCGTTTCTTCGGTCTGATCGCGACGGTTGCACTGGCCTTCAACATGGTCATGCTGCTGGCGCTGATGTCGCTGCTGGGGGCAACTCTCACCCTGCCAGGTATCGCCGGTATCGTGTTGACCATGGGGATGGCGGTGGACGCCAACGTGCTGATCTTCTCGCGGATTCGTGAGGAACTGGCTAACGGCATGAGTGTGCAGCGTGCGATCAACGAAGGTTTCGACCGCGCCTACACCGCGATTCTCGACGCCAACCTGACTTCGCTTCTGGTCGGCGGCATTCTCTATGCCATGGGCACAGGGCCAGTCAAAGGTTTCGCCGTGACCATGTCCCTCGGGATCTTTACCTCGATGTTCACAGCCATCATGGTGACCCGCGCAATGGTCAACCTGATTTATGGCGGTCGTGACGTCAAGAAGCTGTGGATTTAAGGGGCTGACATGAAACGTACGATCAACTTCATGGGCGTTCGCAATATTGCGTTCGCCATTACCATGCTCCTTACCGTACTGGCGTTGTTCAGCTGGTTCCATAAAGGGCTCAACTTCGGTCTGGATTTCACCGGCGGTACGCTGATCGAGCTGACTTACGAGCATCCTGCCGATCTGGGCAAGGTGCGCGAGGAGCTGGCTTCTTCGGGCTATCACGAAGCGATCGTGCAGAGCTTCGGTGCGACCACCGACCTGCTGGTGCGCATGCCGGGCGAAGACCCGCAATTGGGTGCTCAGGTTGCCGAAGCGCTGCGCAAGACCGGCGCCGATAACCCGGTAACGGTCAAGCGCGTAGAGTTCGTTGGCCCGCAGGTGGGTGAAGAACTGCGCGACCAGGGTGGCATCGGCATGTTGCTGGCGCTGGGCGGGGTTCTGATCTACCTGGCTTTCCGCTTCCAGTGGAAATTTGCGGTCGGCGCCATCGTTTCGCTGATCCATGACGTGGTGGTAACGATGGGTATCCTGTCGTTCTTCCAGGTGACGTTCGACCTGACCGTATTGGCGGCCGTACTGGCGATCATCGGTTACTCGCTCAACGACACCATCGTGGTATTCGACCGGGTACGCGAGAACTTCCGTCTGCTGCGCAAGGCTTCGCTGATCGAGAACATCAACATCTCGACCACCCAGACCCTGCTGCGGACCATGGCGACCTCGATCTCCACACTGCTGGCAATCGTCGCACTCTGGATCTTCGGCGGCGACAGCTTGCACGGGTTCTCGGTTGCCCTGTTCATCGGCGTTCTGGCAGGTACTTACTCGTCGATCTACATCGCCAACGTGGTGCTGATCTGGCTGAACCTGCGTTCCGAGGACCTGCTGCCACCCGTGACGACTGAGAAGGTTGACGATCGTCCATAACGATTTTTTCCTGACCAGTCATCAAGTTAAAAAGGCGCGAGTATGAACTCGCGCCTTTTTTTGTGCTCCAAGGCTGGGAGTAGCGCGAGCAGCTGCGCTGAATATGGTCAGGAGGTTCACGTGAACAAGTCGTTGCTAGTTGGTGCGGTATTGGGTGCTGTCGGTGTGACCGCCGGTGGTGCTTTGGCCACCTATAGCCTCGTAAAATCAAACGGTCCAGAGTACGCGGACGTACTCGCCGTCGAGCCTGTGAAAGAACAAATCAAAACCCCTCGTCAAGTATGCAAGGATGTCGCGGTCACTCACCGCGCTCCGGTCAAGGACCAGCACCAGATCGTGGGCAGTGTCATCGGTGCCGTAGCGGGTGGCTTGCTCGGTAATCAGGTAGGTGGCGGTAACGGCAAGAAAATCGCGACCGTTGCAGGTGCTGTCGGTGGCGGCTATGCCGGTAACAAGGTTCAGGAAGGCATGCAGAACCGCGATACCTACACAACCACCGAGTCGCGCTGCAACACCGTCAATGACATCAGCGACAAGGTCGTGGGCTATAACGTGAAGTACAAACTGAATGACAAGGTCGGCCAGGTGCGGATGGATCGTGATCCGGGCAGTCAAATTCCGGTCAACAAGGACGGTCAGCTGGAATTGAGTCAGGCGGGTCAATAAGCGCTGATTCGAAGGCTCTTAAAAAACACCCCTCGCGTAGGGGTGTTTTTTTTTGCCTGCGATTCAACATCTGCCCATGTGCCCTTTAGGAGCCGGCTTGCTGGCGAAGGCGGTGTGCCAGTCGCTGATCATTTGACTGACTCAATGCGTTCGCCGGCAAGTCGGCTCCTACAAAATTATTTCGATACTTTAAAAGTCTGGAGTAGGTAGTAACTATATATTTTTAATCGGAATACCCGCCGCGTAAGCTTTTCCGAGTGATCAGAGCAGACGCTCGCGTCTGTTGGTTCACCTGCACAACTCTAATAAAAACCAGCTACACCAGGCGGAACATAAAAATGCATAAAAGCCCTGTATCTCTAGGCCTCACGTCTGCTGCTCTCGGTTTGAGCCTGACTTTCCCAGGTTTTGCCGAGGCCGATTTTCTCGAAGACAGCAAAGCCGATCTCGAATTTCGCAACTTCTATTTCAACAGCGATTACCATCAGGAAGGCGCGACCCAGTCCAAGCGCGATGAGTGGGCCCAAGGCCTGATCCTCAATTACGAATCCGGGTTTACCGAAGGCGCGGTTGGTTTTGGTGTGGACGCTATCGGCCTGTTTGGTCTGAAGCTGGACTCAGGCCCCGATCGCCGCAACACCGGTCTGCTGCCGGTCGGTGACGAAAGAGCCCCCGATGATTACGGCCGCTCAGGCGTCACTGCCAAGGCGCGTTTCGCCAGGAGTGTGCTGCGGGTTGGCACTTTGCTGCCCAAGCTGCCAACGGTCGTACCCAACGACGGACGCCTGCTGCCGCAGACCTTTCGCGGCGCCCAGCTGACTTCAAAAGACATCAACGACATGACTCTCAATGTCGGCCGCCTGACCAGCAACACCGAGCGCAATGACAGCGGTCACGAAGATATCGAAGCCGAGGCCAAGGGCATAAAGGGGGGGCGTCCGAGCGACAAGTTCGACTTCGCCAGTGCCAGTTACAGCTGGACCAAGGGGCTGACCACGTCCTACAACTACGGTGGCCTTGAGAACAACTACAAACAGCACATCGTCACCTTGCTTCACAGCTTTCCACTGAGTGAGTCTCAGTCGATCAAAAGCGATCTGCGTTACGCGCGTTCGCTCAAGGATGGCAACACCAACATCGATAACACCGCTGTCGGTGCGCGTTTTACCTACAACATCAGTGGCCACGGTTTCGGCGTGGCTTACCAGAAGATGAGCGGCGAAACGGGCTTCCCGCATTTAGCCGGCACCGACTCCTTTCTCGTCAACTACGTGATGATTTCCCCCGACTTCGCCAGCCCCGAAGAACGCTCATGGCAGGCCCGCTACGACTACGACTTCGCTGCCATCGGCTTGCCTGGCCTGACCTTCATGACCCGCTATCTTCAGGGCGACAACTTCGCGCGCGGCAGCAAGGAAGGCACTGAATGGGAACGCAACTCCGACATCGCCTATGTGTTCCAGAGCGGTGCGTTGAAAAACCTCGAATTGAAATGGCGCAACGGTAGCTATCGTAGCAACGGCGGCAACAGCATCGACCAGAATCGCGTCATCGTCAGCTACACGCTGCCGTTGCTGTGATACATCACGTTTTCAACAAGATCCCGACAACGCTCACCCTCGGCAATCGCCGTATTGGAGCCTGAAATGCCAACAAGAAAGACCTTGCTTCATCTGGCCGTCGCTTATGTGCTGAGCACCAGCTATGGGGCCTATGCGGCCAACACCGCCGATCTGCCGTGCAAAACCACAGAAGAGTGCGCCGCTCAGGCTGCGAAGATCGGCGCTACTGTCGACAAGTCGAAGACCAAAGGCAGCAAGACCGAGAGCCAGTTCTCCTGGTTGAACCGGATCAACAAGGCCTCGATCGTCATGCTGACCGAGGAGGGAATCGTCAAACCCGAGATGGGCCAGAAAATCGCTACGGGCGTGCGCTACGCCATCGACCAGGCTGACCAGCCCAATGGCAAGCGTCCCAGCGACGTGCTTCAGCTGGAGGAAATCATGACCGACAAGATCGGCCCTGAAGCCTCGCTGATTCACTCCGGCCGCAGTCGTCAGGATATGCTCGCCACCTACCGTCTGGCTAAGCTGCGCTCCGACGTTCTGGCCTACAGCGAAGCCATGAACGCCACCCGCAAGCGCCTGTTGGATCTCGCGGACAAGAATGTCGATACGCTGATTCCAGCCTATACCAACGGCGTACAAGCGATGCCGATCACCTACGCGCATTATCTGCTGGCGTATGAAGCGGCGTTTGATCGTGACGGTCAGCGCATTCGTGAGCTGTATCAGCGC
This sequence comes from Pseudomonas sp., assembly GCF_050739935.1. Lineage (GTDB taxonomy): Bacteria > Pseudomonadota > Gammaproteobacteria > Pseudomonadales > Pseudomonadaceae > Aquipseudomonas. The sequence continues at coordinate 90,169 of NZ_JBOICF010000013.1, forward strand.
TTGAATCAGAGCCCGATGGGGACGGCTGTACTTGCGAACTCGGCGTATCCGCTGAACCGCGAGCGCATGGCTGAACTGCTGGGCTTCGACGGTGTGCGTGAAAACTCGCTGGATTCCAGCCAGGTTTCGACCTATGACATCCCGATCGAAGCGGCGAACGTTGCCTCATCGTCGGCCATTCGTGTCGGCGCGCTGATTGGTGACATTCACACCCAGTATCACCAGATCCGTCCCTGGCTGCTGCTGGACGAGGAAAAAACCTACACCAGTAGTGCTATGCCTCAGAAGCGCAATCCGGGCTTGTTGATGCGTGCTCGTGAAACGGCGTCGGATGTTGTAGGCCTGACCCAGACCGTGACCTTGCGTGCGCACAACGTGACCACCGGCATGACTGACTACAAGTTCGCCTTCGACTCGCTGGGCGTCTTCGATTCGACCAAGGACATGTTTGGCGCGATGGACGCGGTGCTCGATGCGCTACAGGTCAATCCCCAGCGAGCCCGCGAAGAACTGGAGAACGAATGGACGACTTCCATGGAATTGGCAGACACGCTGGAGCGCACGCAGAAGGTGCCGTTCCGTATTGGTCACAGCTTCGCGTCGTTGATCGTAGAGCAGGCGCGCGATCAAGGTCTCACGCCGAAAACCTTCCCTTACGCCGATGCGCAGAAGCTCTACACCAAGGCTGCGGACAAGTATCAGTGGAAGCAGAATACCTTGCCGCTGGATGAGGCAACCTTCCGCGCTTCGCTGTCGCCGGAGAACATGGTCAAGACCCGCAAAGGCACCGGCGGCCCGCAACCGGAGGAGGTCAAGCGCATGCTGGCCGAAGCGCACAAGACGCTGGATGCCGATCAGGCGTGGCTGCGCGAGCGCCGAGAAAAGCTGACGCAAGCTGAAGGAAACCTGGATCGGGCGTTCGAGAAGTTGTTGTCGTCCAAAGGTTGAGATCAGTCAGCGAAAAAACGCCATTTAGTTGATAGACGAAGGTCCTGTGGGAGCGCATTCATTCGCGATTAGGTGTTTCGGGCGATGGAGATTCATCGTCCATGATGCCGTCTTGCGAATGAATGCGCTCCCACAGGTTCAATGCGTTCTGCCACCGTGCAATCGCCAGGCATGCCACGCAATTGCCCAGCACGTTGGTCAGCACGCGGCACTTCATCAGGCGCTCCACGCCCAGCAGCAATCCCACCCCTTCCAGCGGCACCACATGCAGCAGATTGAGCGTCGCGATCAGGGTAAAAAACGCCGATCCCGCCATGCTGGTCGAGCCCAAAGAGGTCACCAGAGAAATCAGCACCAGAGTCAGCAAGTCGGTCCCCGTCAGCTCTATTCCCGACATCTGCGCGAGAAACAGCACTGCCGTGATCAGGTAGATATTCGAGCCGCTGAGGTTGAAGGTGTAACCGGTGGTCAATACCAGGCGCGTCAATTGTCGATCGCAACCCAGCGTCTGCATCTTTTCGATCAGGCCCGGAAGCGCTGCCACAGAAGAGCCGGTGAAGGTGACCAACAGCAACTCGTCCTTGATATGCATCACCAGCGACCAAAGCGACACGCCCGATATTTGCGCCGTCGGCATCAGCACCAGTAAGACAAACGCCCCGCACGCCAGGTACATGACGGCGACGAACTTCGCCAGCGGCAGCGCAGAAGCCGGGCCGAACTTGCCGATGGTGAAGGCGATAGCACCAAAGGCTGCAAGGGGAGCGAATCGCAGGATTAGCCTCAGGCCCTTGAAGAGCAACTCGACGATCTTTTCAAGCATCAGCCGCAGTGCGTCGGCATGACGATGGCCGCGGGCGCGCGCCATCGCTGCGCCTGTCAGCAGGCCCGCGAGCATCACCTGCAGGATGGGATTCTGCGTGAGGGCGCGGGTGAACATTGAGCCTACGGCATCCCACGAGAAATCTGACGGTGAAGATGGCGCATTGGCCAGGTTCGCCGCAAGGTCCGAAGTGCTCAATCCATCACGGGTGCCAGGGTGGGTAAGATCCGCAATCAGGCAAGCCAGGCACAAAGACAGCAGCGCCATGCTTTGAAAATAAACCAAGACCTTGCCCGCTAGACCACGTTGCTTGACCTGCAACCCCGCGACGCCGGACGCGATCAGCAGAAACATCATGAACGGCATCAGCCAGCCGACGATGCGGATAAATCCGTCGCTCAACGGTTTCATTTCCACCGCAAGCTTCGGATCGAAGACGCCTAGAAGCGCGCCACAGACAATGGCCAGGAGAAGTTGCAGAGTTGTGCTGCGAAGAAGCCTGGTAGGCATCGGGTTTCCGGAGTTGGCGTACTTATTGTTATGTGCGTGCACTTGCCAGTGCGACGACGATTGGGCACGCTTGCCGGCCAATGTCGCATTGATCGGCGGCAATCATAAAACCTCGCTGCGAGATAGACCACCATGGAGCTCCGTCATCTGCGCTATTTCGTGATGGTGGCCGAAGAGCGGCATTTTACTCGCGCGGCAGCACGGCTGAACATGCAGCAACCGCCGCTCAGCCAGCAGATTCGCGCGCTGGAAGATGAGCTGGGTTTCGATTTGTTCAAGCGTCACCCCAAGGGCGTGGATCTCACTGCTGGTGGTCAGGTTTTCCTGCAAGAGGCGCAGGACATTCTGGCGCGGGTCAAGGAGGGTTCGCTCAAGGCTTCGCGCGCAGCCCACGGCATTGAGGGCCAACTGAGCATCGGGTTTACCAGCTCGGCAGCGGCTCATCCGCTTATCCCGCGGATCATTCGCGCTTATCGTGAACGTTTTCCGGGCGTGGCCGTGTCGCTCAAGGAAGGCAGCGCTCAGCAACTGACCGATGCAACCATTGATGGCAGCGTGAATGTCGGTATTTTGCGAGCGCCGGTCGGTCGCCATCAAAGCATCGAATTTCACCGGCTGCTCAATGAGGAAATGCTGCTGACGTTACCAATGGGGCATCGTTTGTTGGCAGGGCATGAAGCAGGATGTGAGGCGCCTGTCATCTCGTTAATGGATCTGGCCGACGAACATTTCATCCTTGTCCGTCGTCCGGGGGCTCCGGGGATGTACGCCAATCTGATCAAGGCCTGTCAGAACGCGGGGTTCAACCCGAAGATCGCTTTCGAGGTCGAGCGCATGCTCACCAACGTCAGCCTGGTCGCTGCGGGGGCGGGAATTTCCATCGTGCCAGCGTCGATGAGGGATGTTCACAAGGAAAGCGTGGTCTATTGCCGGATCGGTAACGCCAAGCCGCAACTGCACGCCCCCATCACGCTGGTCTGTCGTAGTTTCAATCAGTTGCCGCCGCTGGAGAATTTCATTGATTTGTCCCGCGAATTGAGTGGGCGGAAAATCACACAGCGCTAACGTCGTGCGCGTCTTTGTAGGAGTCGGCTAGCTGGCGAACGCGGTGTGTCAGTCAACTCATCTGTAACTGAGCTAACGGGTTCGCCTGCAAGCCGGCTCCTAAAGGGGGGCGTGTCGTACCGAGGTTCGGTGTCGGCTTCGAGCAGCGGTTGACGCGCAAGGTATAAAAAAACCGGCACATGGCCGGTTTTTTTGCAGCTGCGAAACTTAGCGTTTCAGCGAAGCTGGTACGAATGGAGCGATCGAGGTCAGGACGGCTTTGAAACACTTGGTGTTGCCTGCAACGATGTGACCCTTCTCGAGGAAGTCGTGGCCGCCGTTGAAGTCGCTGACCAGACCACCTGCTTCCTGAATCAGCAGGGCGCCGGCAGCCATGTCCCACTCCGACAGACCCGATTCCCAGAACGCGTCGAAACGTCCGGCAGCCACATAGGCCAGATCCAGGCTTGCTGCGCCAGCGCGGCGAATGCCGGCAGTCTGGCCAACCAGCGAGCGGAACATGTTCAGATAGTTTTCAAGGTTATCCAACTGGTTCTCGCGGAACGGGAAACCGGTGCCGAGCAGAGCGCCATCCAGGCTCTTGCGTGGGCTGACGCGCAGGCGACGACCATTCAGTTGAGCGCCACGGCCACGACTGGCGGTGAATTCTTCCTGGCGAACCGGATCGAGGACGACGGCGTGCTCCAGGCGACCACGGTATTTGCAAGCAATGCTGACCGCAAAATGCGGAACACCGCGAACGAAGTTGGTGGTGCCGTCCAGCGGGTCGATGACCCACAGATAGTCCGCGCCTTCACCGCTGCCTTCTTTCAGGCCGGTTTCTTCGCCAAGGATGCCGTGGGTCGGATAGGCCTTGAGCAGCGCGTCGATAATGACTTTTTCCGCGGCGCGATCGATCTCGGTCACATAGTCTTTCGCGTCTTTTTCGTCGACCTTGATGGTATCCAGGCGCTCGATGGAGCGGAAAATCAATTCGCTGGCGCTGCGGGCGGCGCGCAGCGCGATATTCAGCATGGGCTGCATGGATGTATCACCTAGGTCGTTAAAGAGAGCCGGGCATTCTATGGGTTCTTGTCGATGATTTCCAGCGTAAGCAAACCGTTTTATCATGCGGCCGGTCGCCTCATCCCCCGGCTGAAGGTGGCTGGTCGGTTGCGTTTTAACGGTGTATGTAGAACGTATGGCAAGGGTTCATAGCCTTGAGCCGGGCGCTTCTGTAACATTCGACCCCCTTTTTACCTCCTAGCGAGACTTCACCAGTGCTGCAAAATATTCGTGTTGTCCTGGTCGGAACCAGCCATCCGGGAAATATCGGTGGTGCGGCGCGTGCCATGAAGAACATGGGGCTTTCGCGTCTGGTGCTGGTTGACCCGGCGATGTTTCCCCATCACGACGCCGATGCCCGTGCTTCGGGGGCCAGTGACATTTTGGAAAACGCTCAGGTTGTCGCCACTCTGGAAGATGCCCTGGTCGGTTGCAATCTGGTGATGGGCACCAGCGCGCGGGACCGCCGCATTCCCTGGCCGCTGCTGGACCCGCGTGAAGCCGGCGTCAAGACCGTCGAGCACGCCGCGCTGGGTGAGGAAATCGCCCTGGTGTTCGGTCGTGAATATGCAGGGCTGACCAACGAAGAACTGCAGCGCTGTCACTTCCATGTGCATATCCCGTCCGATCCCGAGTTCAGTTCGCTAAATCTGGCGGCTGCCGTGCAAGTGCTCAGCTACGAGACGCGCATGGCGTGGCTCGCGGGGGAAGGGCAGGCGAGCAAGGCCGAGAAGTTCGAGGTCAACTCGGTGCGCAGTACCGAACTGGCAACGATGGATGAGATGGAGAAATTCTATGAGCATCTGCAAGCCACTCTGGTGAACATTGGCTTCCTCGATCCAGAGAAGCCTCGTCATTTGATGGCTCGGCTGCGTCGGCTTTACGGACGCTCGGCTGTCAACCGATCTGAAATGAGCATTTTGCGTGGCATTCTCACCGAGACCCAGAAAGCGGCCAACGGTGAGCCCTACAAGCGGAAGGATCAGTGATGTTCGAGCGTCTGCGAGAAGATATTCAAAGCGTGTTTCACCGTGACCCGGCAGCGCGAAACGCGTTCGAAGTACTGACCTGTTATCCAGGCATGCACGCGATCTGGTTGCATCGGCTGTCTGGCTGGCTATGGCGCAAGGAATTGAAATGGCCGGCGCGCATGGTGTCCAACTTCGGGCGTTGGTTGACGGGCATCGAAATCCATCCCGGCGCCAAGGTTGGCCGACGCTTCTTCATTGACCACGGCATGGGCATCGTCATTGGCGAGACGGCCGAGATCGGTGACGACGTGACCCTTTATCAGGGCGTGACCCTGGGCGGCACCAGTTGGAACAAGGGCAAGCGCCATCCCACGCTGGAATCAGGCGTGGTGGTAGGGGCGGGGGCCAAGGTGCTGGGTCCTTTCACGGTCGGAGCAGGCGCGAAGGTTGGCTCCAACGCGGTGGTCACCAAGCCCGTTCCGGCGGGTGCGACCGTGGTGGGTATTCCTGGTCGGATCATCGTCAAGTCTGATGAAAATGGCTCCGAGGAAAGCAGTGCCGAAGCCAAGCGCAAGGCCATGGCCGAGAAGATCGGCTTTGATGCCTATGGCGTCAGCGAAGACATGCCAGACCCGGTTGCCAAGGCGATTGGTCAATTGCTCGATCATTTGCAGGCAGTCGACGTGCGCATGGAAGACATGGGCAAGGCGCTCAAAGGGCTCGGCTGCGAGTACCGCGAGAAGGAGCTTCCGGAACTGCGCAAGGAAGTTTTCGACTGCATCAAGGAACGCAGCGAGGGCAAGGTCGCACAGCAATAAGCCTCGATGCGCGTAGCGAAACCCGGACATGCCATTTCAGCCTTGGTTTTGCTATCATGCCGCCGCGCTTTTGCGGTTAATTCCGACTGTTTCGCTAGGTCTTATAGTTGACTTAAATACTCGGGAATAGCATACTCGCTCTCATTCCGAACCTCCGCGGTACATGTCATGCGACTGACTACAAAGGGCCGATACGCCGTAACCGCCATGCTCGATCTGGCGTTACACGCGCAGCATGGGCCAGTGTCCCTGGCCGATATCTCCGAGCGGCAAGGGATTTCCCTTTCCTATCTCGAGCAACTGTTCGCCAAGCTGCGCCGCAGCAATCTGGTGTCCAGCGTGCGAGGACCCGGTGGTGGCTACCAACTGTCCCGCGCCATGCAGGGTATTCAGGTGGCGCAGGTGATCGATGCGGTCAACGAATCGGTCGACGCGACACGCTGCCAGGGGCTCGGTGACTGCCATGCTGGCGATACCTGCCTGACGCACCACTTGTGGTGCGATCTCAGCCAGCAGATTCATGAATTTCTAAGCGGTATCAGCCTGGCCGACCTCGTCACTCGCCGTGAAGTGCAGGAAGTCGCCCAACGTCAGGATCTGCGTCGTTGCAACAACAAGACGCAGTTGCTGGACAAGATTGAAACATCCGCCGTTGAGTGAACGCAGATGAACGCGCGGCGCGCCTGCCCGATAGGAGATATTCAATGAGATTGCCGATTTACCTCGATTATTCCGCGACGACCCCGGTCGATCCGCGTGTTGCGCAGAAAATGAGCGATTGCCTGCTGGTTGATGGCAACTTCGGTAACCCGGCCTCGCGCTCCCACGTCTTCGGCTGGAAAGCGGAAGAAGCGGTCGAGAACGCACGTCGCCAGGTCGCCGATCTGGTCAATGCCGATCCGCGCGAAATCGTCTGGACCTCCGGTGCCACCGAGTCCGACAACCTGGCGATCAAGGGCGCGGCGCATTTCTATGCCAGCAAAGGCAAACACCTGATCACCAGCAAGATTGAACACAAGGCTGTCCTCGACACCATGCGCCAACTGGAGCGTGAAGGTTTCGAAGTCACCTATCTGGAGCCGACCACAGACGGTCTGATCACTCCGGCGATGATCGAAGCTGTTCTGCGCGACGACACCATTCTGGTCTCGATCATGCACGTCAACAACGAAATCGGCACAGTCAACGACATCGCGGCAATTGGCGAGCTGACCCGTTCGCGCGGTGTGCTGTTCCATGTCGACGCTGCTCAGTCCACTGGCAAGGTCGACATTGATCTGTCGAGCCTGAAAGTAGACATGATGTCCTTCTCGGCCCACAAGACCTACGGTCCGAAAGGCATCGGTGCATTGTACGTCAGCCGCAAGCCTCGCGTACGCATCGAAGCCACCATGCACGGCGGCGGTCACGAGCGCGGCATGCGCTCCGGCACTCTGGCGACTCACCAGATCGTCGGCATGGGCGAAGCCTTCCGTATCGCCAAGGAAGACATGGCCGCTGAAAACGTGCGCATCAAGGCACTCAGCGACCGTTTCTACAAGCAGGTCGAGCATCTCGAAGAGTTGTACGTCAACGGCAGCCTGACTGCTCGTGTGCCGCACAACCTGAACCTGAGCTTCAACTACGTCGAAGGCGAGTCGCTGATCATGGCGCTCAAGGATCTGGCGGTTTCGTCCGGCTCCGCCTGCACCTCGGCTTCCCTGGAGCCGTCCTACGTGCTGCGCGCCCTGGGGCGCAACGACGAGCTGGCACACAGCTCGATCCGCTTCACCTTCGGCCGTTTCACTACCGAAGAAGAAATCGATTGGGCCGCGCAGAAAGTCTGCGAGGCCGTCACCAAGTTGCGCGCTCTTTCGCCGCTGTGGGACATGTTCAAAGACGGTGTCGACATCTCGAAGATCGAATGGGCAGCACACTAATTTAAAGTCGCCACATAAATGCGGCGCTTTGAAAACAGGGTTTTTAAAGTGTCGCTAGAGCGACAGGCGTAAACGATGAGGATTTGAACCATGGCTTACAGTGAAAAGGTCATTGACCACTACGAGAACCCGCGCAACGTCGGCAAGATGAACGCGGAAGATCCTGATGTCGGCACCGGCATGGTCGGCGCTCCGGCTTGCGGCGACGTCATGCGCCTGCAGATCAAGGTAAACGAGCAGGGCATCATCGAAGATGCCAAGTTCAAGACCTACGGCTGCGGTTCGGCAATCGCTTCCAGCTCCCTGGCAACCGAGTGGATGAAGGGCAAGACTCTGGATGAAGCAGAGACCATCAAGAACACTCAACTGGCTGAAGAACTGGCATTGCCGCCGGTGAAAATTCACTGCTCCGTACTCGCTGAAGACGCCATCAAGGCCGCCGTTCACGATTACAAGCAGAAGAAAGGCCTGCTCTGAGCAGTCTTTATCCAGCTTGCAAGTAAGGAGTCACGATGGCTATCAGCATGACCGAAGCTGCCGCAAACCACGTGCGTCGCTCCCTTGAAGGGCGCGGCAAAGGTGATGGCATTCGTCTTGGTGTTCGCACCACAGGTTGTTCTGGCCTGGCGTACGTACTCGAGTTCGTCGACGCGCCAGACAGCGAAGACACAGTGTTCGAGCACCACGGCGTCAAGGTGATCATCGATCCCAAGAGCCTGGTCTACCTCGACGGCACCGAACTCGATTTCGTCAAGGAAGGGTTGAACGAAGGTTTCAAGTTCAACAATCCCAATTCGCGCGGTGAATGTGGCTGCGGCGAAAGCTTCAACGTCTGAGGCTTATCGTGGGTACTCCTTGTCACTTCGCTCTATTCGATCTGCAGCCGGGTTTCCGCCTGGATCTGGATCTGTTGGCCACGCGTTATCGCGAGCTTGCCCGTAGCGTGCACCCCGACCGTTTTGCTGACGCCCCTGAGCGTGAGCAGCGTGTTGCGCTGGAGCGCTCGGCAAGCCTGAACGACGCCTACCATACTCTCAAGAGCGCGCCGAAACGGGCGCGCTACCTGCTGGCGCTCAGGGGCGAAGTTCCGCTGGAAGTCACCGTGCATGACCCCGAGTTCCTGATGCAGCAGATGCAATGGCGCGAAGAACTCGAAGACTTGCAGGATGGCGCGGATCTGGACGGCGTGGCGATCTTCAAGCGTCGGCTCAAAGTGGCTCAGGAAGAACTGAACGAAAGCTTCGCAGCCTGTTGGGACGATGCTGCACAGCGTGAGCAGGCCGAAAGGCTGATGCGCCGCATGCAGTTCCTCGACAAGCTCTCCTACGAAGTGCGCCAGTTGGAAGAGCGCCTCGACGATTAACCCCGCGCCGTCTTTTGGGCGGCGCGCCAGTGATATCAGAAAAGCAATGGCTCTACTGCAGATCGCCGAACCCGGCCAAAGTCCACAACCTCATCAGCGCCGTCTGGCCGTCGGGATAGATCTCGGCACCACCAACTCGCTGGTCGCTGCGTTGCGCAGTGGCATCAGTGAGCCACTTCCTGATCAGAACGGGCAGATCATCTTGCCGTCCGCGGTGCGTTATCACGCTGATCGCGTCGAAGTCGGCCAGTCCGCCAAGGACGCTGCCGCTACCGATCCCCTGAATACCGTCATCTCTGTCAAGCGCCTCATGGGGCGTGGCATTTCCGATGTGAAGCATCTCGGTGACCAACTGCCTTATCGTTTTATCGGTGGCGAGTCGCACATGCCGTTCATCGATACCGTTCAAGGCGCGAAAAGCCCGGTCGAGGTGTCCGCCGACATCCTCAAGGTGCTGCGTCAGCGCGCCGAGGCTACATTGGGTGGTGAACTGGTCGGGGCTGTGATCACCGTTCCGGCCTATTTCGACGACGCTCAGCGTCAAGCCACCAAGGACGCCGCCAGACTGGCGGGTCTGACCGTGCTGCGTCTGCTCAACGAGCCGACAGCTGCGGCAGTGGCTTATGGCCTGGATCAGAATGCCGAAGGCGTTGTGGCGATCTATGACCTGGGCGGCGGCACCTTCGATATCTCGATTCTGCGCCTGACCGGCGGCGTCTTCGAAGTCATGGCCACTGGCGGCGACAGCGCGCTGGGTGGTGACGATTTCGACCATGCCATCGCCAGCTGGATTATCACAGAGGCCGGCCTGTCTGACGATCTCGACCCGTCTGCCCAGCGCAGCCTGATGCAAACTGCCTGCGCCGCCAAGGAAGCCTTGACCGATACCGACTCCGTCGACGTCGTTCATGGTGCCTGGAAAGGTGTGCTGACCCGTGCCGCTTTCAATGCCCTGATCGAGCCGATGATCGCCCGCAGCCTCAAGGCTTGCCGTCGTGCGGTGCGTGATTGCGGCATCGAGCTGGATGAGGTGGAAGCCGTCGTGATGGTCGGTGGCTCGACTCGCGTGCTGCGTGTGCGTGAGGCGGTCGCCGATCTGTTCGGCCGCCAGCCGCTGACCGAAATCGATCCGGATCAAGTGGTCGCCATCGGCGCTGCGATCCAGGCTGACACCCTCGCTGGTAACAAGCGCGACGGTGGTGAGCTGTTGTTGCTAGACGTGATTCCGCTGTCCCTCGGGCTTGAAACCATGGGCGGACTGATGGAAAAGGTGATCCCGCGCAACACCACGATTCCCGTCGCTCGCGCCCAGGAATTTACTACTTATAAAGACGGTCAGTCGGCGATGATGATTCACGTGCTGCAAGGCGAACGTGAATTGATCAGCGACTGCCGCTCGCTGGCCCGTTTCGACCTGCGCGGCATTCCTGCCATGGTCGCTGGCGCTGCGAAGATTCGCGTGACCTTTCAGGTCGATGCCGATGGTCTGCTGAGCGTTTCCGCTCGCGAACTGGCGTCCGGCGTGGAGTCCAGCATTCAGGTCAAGCCCTCCTATGGCCTGACCGACGGCGAAGTCGCTCGCATGCTCAAGGACTCGTTCCAGTACGCCGGTGACGACAAGGTCGCCCGTGTATTGCGCGAGCAGCAGGTCGATGCCCAGCGTCTGATCGAAGCCGTTGAGGGTGCGTTGCAGGCCGATGGCGAGCGTTTGCTCGACGCCGAAGAGCGCATGGTCATCGCGGTGCAGGTCGAGGAACTCCGTGAATTGATGAAGGGCACCGACGGTGCGGCCATCGAGCAGCAGACCAAGCGTCTGTCGCAGGTGACCGATGCGTTCGCGGCCCGCCGCCTGGATTCGACGGTGAAAGCCGCCCTGTCAGGACGCAACCTGAATGAGATTGAGGAATAACTGATGCCGCAGGTGATTTTTCTGCCCCACAAGGAGTTTTGCCCGGACGGATTGGTAGTCGAGGCTGAGCCAGGCATATCGATCCTCGAACTGGCTCACGAACACCACATCGAGATGGAAAGCGCGTGTGGCGGTGTCTGTGCCTGCACCACTTGTCACTGCATCATCCGCGAAGGGTTCAACTCGCTTGAGGAGGCCGACGAGCTGGAAGAGGACTATCTTGATCGTGCGTGGGGGCTGGAGCCGACATCGCGTCTGGGCTGTCAGGCCAAGGTAGGCACTGAAGACCTGACGGTCGAGATCCCGAAATATTCGCTTAACCACGCAGCTGAAGCGCCGCACTGATCGAGGGATTGTCATGAGCTATGGTTGGAATGATGTCCAGCGCATCGCCGAAGAGCTGGCCGAAGCCCACCCTGGAGTCGATCCGTACTCGGTAGGTTTCGTCAAACTACAGCAGATGATCAAGCAACTGCCGGATTTCGACGACACCTCCGGCAGGGTCGGCGAGAAGGTGCTAGAGGCCGTTCAGACCCTTTGGGCCGATGAAACAGACTGATCATCTTTGCACGTTAGGCAATACACCAGAACCCGCGTATAATTCGCGGGTTTAATTTTTCGCAATAATCACGTTTCTGGAGTTACACCATGGCTGTTCAACGTACTTTCTCGATCATCAAGCCTGATGCCGTTGCTAAAAACGTAATCGGCGAGATCACCTCCCGCTTTGAAAAAGCCGGTCTGCGCGTCGTGGCTTCGAAACTGAAGCAACTGTCCAAGGCCGAAGCAGAAGGTTTCTACGCTGAGCACAGCGCCCGTGGTTTCTTCGGTGACCTGGTTGCTTTCATGATTTCCGGTCCGGTTGTGGTTCAGGTGCTGGAAGGCGAAGACGCCATCCTGAAAAACCGCGAGCTGATGGGCGCTACCAACCCTAAAGAAGCTGCTGCCGGCACCATCCGTGCTGACTTCGCCGAGTCCATCGACGCCAACGCTGTTCATGGCTCCGATTCCGAAGCTGCCGCTGCTCGCGAAATCGCTTACTTCTTCGCTGCTACCGAGGTAACCACTCGCTAAGCTGCTGCCGCGAGTGAGGGTGAATCCATGACTGATACAACTGGCAAAATCAACCTGCTGGGTCTGACCCAGCCGGAAATGGAAAAATTCTTCGAATCCATCGGGGAGAAACGCTTCCGCGCCGGTCAGGTCATGAAGTGGATTCACCACTATGGCGTCGATAATTTCGAAGCCATGACGAACGTTGGCAAGGCGCTGCGCGAAAAGCTCGAGCGTCGTGCCGAAATTCGTGGTCCCGAAGTCGTCAGCGAGGACATTTCAAGCGACGGTACCCGTAAATGGGTCGTGCGCGTGGAGTCCGGCAGCTGCGTCGAGACCGTGTACATCCCGCAGGGCAAACGCGGCACCTTGTGTGTCTCCTCCCAGGCGGGCTGCGCGCTGGATTGCAGTTTCTGCTCTACCGGCAAGCAAGGCTTCAACAGCAACCTCACCGCCGCCGAAGTCATCGGTCAGGTGTGGATTGCCAACAAATCGTTCGGCAGTGTCCCGGCCACCATCGACCGTGCCATCACCAATGTGGTGATGATGGGGATGGGCGAGCCATTGCTGAACTTCGACAATGTCATCTCCGCCATGCATCTGATGATGGATGACCTGGGCTATGGCATTTCCAAGCGCCGGGTGACCTTGTCCACCTCGGGCGTGGTGCCAATGATCGATGAGCTGGCCAAGCACATCGATGTCTCGCTGGCTCTTTCCCTGCACGCGCCCAACGATGCGCTGCGCAACCAGCTGGTGCCGATCAACAAGAAGTACCCCCTGAAGATGCTCCTCGAGTCCTGCCGCAACTACATGTCGGCACTAGGCGAGAAGCGCGTTCTGACCATCGAGTACACCTTGCTCAAGGACGTCAACGACAGGCCCGAGCACGCAGTCGAAATGATCGAGCTGCTCAAGGACACGCCTTGCAAGGTCAACCTGATTCCGTTCAACCCGTTCCCGCATTCGGGCTACGAGCGTCCCAGCAATAACGCGATTCGTCGCTTCCAGGATCTGTTGCATCAGGCCGGATTCAACGTCACCGTGCGAACCACACGCGGTGAGGACATCGATGCTGCCTGTGGCCAGTTGGTCGGGCAAGTAATGGACCGTACTCGCCGCAGCGAACGCTACATCGCTGTGCGCGAACTCAGTGCCGAGACCGACGGGACTCAAGTCGCTGCGGCTCGCAACTGACTGCGAATTTGACTGAGAGGATCTCTATGTCCCTGCGCGCTGCGCTGCTGCTGTGTTTTGCCATGCTGCTGGTTGGTTGTGTTTCCACTGGCAACGTCGATCCGCTGAGCACCGGCAAGGGACGTGAAGAAGCTCGTCAGGCCTATGTGCAATTGGGTCTGGGCTATTTGCAGCAAGGACAGATGGAGCGTGCCAAGGCACCGCTGAAGAAAGCACTGGAACTGGACAGTTCCGACGCCGACGCCAACGCAGCGTTAGGGCTGGTATTTCAGGCCGAGGCGGAGCCGGAACTTGCCGATCAGTACTACAAAAAGGCGCTGTCCTCGCGTCCCAAGGATGCTCGCATCCTCAACAACTACGGTAGTTTTCTATACGAGCAGAAGCGCTACAAGGAAGCTTACGAACGCTTCGAACAGGCCGCCGATGATAACCTCTATGCCGAACGCGCCAGGGTTTTCGAGAATCTGGGCATGACGTCGTTGATGCTGGGCAATCGTGATGTGGCACTGGACCAGTTCAGCAAAGCCTTGAGGCTTGATCGTCAACAACCACGGGCTTTGCTGGAAATGGCTGAGTTGTCTTACGAAGACAGGCATTATGTGCCGGCGCGTGACTATTACGATCGCTTTAGCCAGCTGAGCGAGCAGAATGCACGTAGTCTGTTGCTGGGCACACGTCTGGCGAAGATTTATGACGATCGCAACAAGGCAGCCAGTTATGGCCTGCAACTAAAAAGACTCTATCCCGGTACGCCGGAATATCAGCAATACCTGTCGGAGCAATGATGAAAGCGGCGCATCCCGAAGTTGTAGCAGCCACTCGTACGAACCCCGGCGAAACGTTGCGCCAGGCACGCGAGAGTAAAGACTGGTCGCTGCCTGATGTGGCTTTGAGGCTGAACCTCACCGCGACTTCCCTGGGTTACGTGGAGTCGGGGGACTTTGACAAGCTTCCGGGCCATACCTTTGCCCGGGGCTACATCCGTGCCTACGCCAAACTCATGGGTCTGGATCAGGCCGCACTGGTCAGCCAGTTCGACCAGTACACCGGCACCGATGGCAAAGGCAGCGACGTTCACGCCCTGGGTCGGATCGAAGAGCCTGTGCGCCTGTCCCATAACATCCTGCGCATCGTCAGCCTGTTGCTTCTGGTGGCACTGATCGGCGGTGGCTTTGTCTGGTGGCAGGATCAGGCGACCCTGCGCGGCAAGGAACCGACCAATCTGGGCATGGAACATGTCGAAGTCGAAAGCGCCGATGGTACGACGCAGATTCACCCTCTGGATGAGCCAGAAGATCAGGCTGTCGCCGAAGGGCAGAACGATACTTCGCCGCTGCCACTGGGCAATTCGGATTCTTCCGAACAAGCACCTGCAACGTCCGGTGCGCCAACCACGCCGGCGCCTGTGACCACTGCTCCTGCAACGGCCGCCGCGCCAACTCACACCACGCCCACCCCTCCGGCTACGGGAGCAGTCCCGGCGCCGAGTTCGGCACAGCCGCCGGCAGCCGCTGAAGCCGCCCCGGTTCCGGCAGGTTTCGGTCGGGTGCAAATGCAATTTACCGCCGATTGCTGGTTTCAGATTACCGACAGCAACGGCAAGGTGCTGACCAGCGGGCTCAAGCGTGCGGGCGATAGCGTCGATGTCAGCGGCAAGCCGCCTCTGGCAGTGCGCCTGGGTGTCGCCCGAGCCGCGCAGGTCAGCTACAACGGCCAGCCGGTCGACGTTACACCTTTCACATCGGGCCAGACGGCTCGCATGAAGCTGGGGCAATAAGTCATGCACGGCGAATCTCCGATCAAACGTCGCGAATCTCGTAAAATCTGGGTCGGCTCGGTGCCGGTCGGCGGTGATGCGCCGATCGCGGTACAGAGCATGACCAACAGCGACACCAACGATGTCGCAGCCACTGTCGCTCAGATCAATCGTCTGGAAGCGGCAGGCGTGGACATCGTTCGCGTGTCCGTTCCCGACATGGACGCCGCCGAGGCGTTCGGTCGCATCAAGCAAGTGGTCAAGGTGCCTCTGGTCGCCGACATCCATTTCGATTACCGGATCGCTCTGCGCGTTGCCGAGCTGGGTGTCGATTGCCTGCGTATCAACCCAGGTAATATCGGTCGTGAAGACCGTGTGCGCGCGGTAGTCGATGCAGCTCGCGATCGCGGCATCCCGATCCGCATCGGCGTCAACGCCGGCTCCCTGGAAAAGGACCTGCAGAAGAAATACGGCGAACCGACTCCGGCTGCGCTGGTGGAGTCGGCTTTGCGCCACGTCGAGCACCTTGATCGCCTGGACTTCCAGGACTTCAAGGTCAGCGTAAAGGCCTCGGATGTGTTCATGGCCGTCGAAGCCTACCGCCTGCTGGCCAGACAAATCGTCCAGCCGCTGCACCTGGGTATCACTGAAGCCGGTGGTTTGCGTTCAGGCACAGTGAAATCGGCCGTCGGCCTAGGTATGCTGCTGGCCGAAGGAATTGGCGATACCATTCGTATCTCGCTGGCCGCCGATCCTGTTGAAGAGGTGAAGGTCGGTTACGACATCCTCAAGTCGCTCCACCTGCGTTCCCGTGGAATCAACTTCATCGCCTGCCCGAGCTGCTCGCGGCAGAACTTCGATGTGGTCAAGACCATGAACGAGCTGGAAGGGCGCCTCGAAGATTTGCTGGTCCCGCTGGATGTCGCGGTGATCGGCTGTGTGGTGAACGGTCCTGGCGAGGCCAAGGAGGCCCATATCGGCCTCACCGGCGGTACGCCGAACTTGATCTACATCGATGGCAAGCCGTCGCAAAAGCTGACCAATGACAATCTTGTGGATGAGCTTGAGCGCTTGATCCGCGAGAAAGCGGCCGAAAAGGCCCAGGCCGACGCAGCGCTGATCGTTCGCGGCTAACCCAGTTTCCAAGGAATTTTTGTGAGTAAGTCTCTGCAAGCCATTCGTGGCATGAACGACATCCTGCCGGATCAGACCCCGCTTTGGCGCTATTTCGAGGGCACCGTATCGCGTTTGCTGGATAACTACGGTTATCGCCAGATCCGTATGCCAATCGTCGAGTTCACCGACCTGTTCAAACGCTCCATCGGCGAAGTCACCGATATCGTCGAGAAAGAGATGTACACCTTCGCCGACCGTAACGGCGACTCGCTGACCCTGCGCCCCGAAGGCACGGCGGCCTGCGTGCGCGCAGTGCTGGAACATGGCATCACCGGCGGCGGTCAGGTACAGAAACTCTGGTACATCGGCCCGATGTTCCGTCACGAACGTCCGCAGAAAGGCCGTTATCGCCAGTTCCACCAGATTGGTTGCGAAGTCTTCAATCTCGATGGCCCGGACATCGACGCCGAGCTGATCGTGCTGACTTGGCGCCTCTGGGGCCTGCTGGGTATCCGCAATGCGGTCAAGCTTGAGTTGAACAGCCTGGGCACCAGCGAAGCGCGTGCTCGCTACCGTGAAGCGCTGGTCGAATACCTGTCTGCGCGCCTGGAGCAGCTGGATGAAGACAGCCAGCGCCGTCTGAAGACCAACCCGCTGCGCGTTCTCGACACCAAGCACCCTGAAACCCAGGCCGTGCTGGTCGATGCGCCGAAGCTGGCGGACTATCTGGACGAAGAATCGCGGATTCACTTCGAGGGCCTGAAGGCACGTCTGGATGCTGCCGGGATTCCTTATGTGATCAACCCGAAACTGGTTCGCGGGCTGGATTACTACAGCAAGACCGTTTTCGAGTGGGTCACCGATCAACTGGGGGCTCAGGGTACTGTCTGTGCAGGTGGTCGTTACGACGGTCTGGTCGAACAGATGGGCGGCAAGCCAACCACCGGTGTCGGCTTTGCCATGGGCATCGAGCGTCTGGTCCTGTTGCTGGAAACCCTGGAGCAGGTTCCTGAAGAAATTTCGCGCACCATCGACGTCTATGTCTGCGCCTTCGGTGAAGCCGCCGAGCTGGCTGCACTGGCGTTGTCGGAGCGGCTGCGCGATCAGGCGCCGAATCTGCGTCTGCAGGTCAACGCTGGCGCTGGCAGCTTCAAGAGCCAGTTCAAGAAGGCCGACAAGAGCGGCGCGCTGTATGCGCTGATCCTTGGTGATGAAGAGCTGGCCCGCAAGGAAGTGGGTGTCAAGCCTCTGCGTGGTCAGGGCGAACAACAAAATATTGCCTGGGATGCTCTTTCCGAGCACCTGGCCTCCTGCATTGTGCAGGGTTGAAGCAGATAAATAGCCGTTTGGTAATAGGAGTATTGGGGTGTCAAGTACCGATGATGAACAGCTGGCGGCGGTAAAGGACTGGTGGCAGCGTAACGGCAAGCCCTTGGTCACCGGCGCTCTGCTCGCGGTGATCGTGGTGTTGGGCTGGCAATTCTGGCACCGCTATCAGAACAGTCAGGCACAAGGTGCTTCGGCCCTGTACCAGCAATTGCTGGAAACGGCGCTGACCCCAAGCGGTCAGGCGGATGCTGGCCGGGTGGCCGAAATCGCCGGCAAACTGAAAAGCGATTTCGGTGGCACTGCCTACGCTCAGTACGGCAGCCTGTTCGTGGCCAAGGTCGCGGTCGAAACCGGCAAGCTGGATGACGCTGCAAATGAACTCAAAGCCGTCAGCGACAAGCCGGTCAACCCGACCCTTGGCGAAATCGCCCGTCAGCGTCTCGCTCGCGTGCTCGCGGCCCAGAACAAGGCCGAAGACGCACTGAAGCTGCTCGACGGCCAGGTCGACAAGTCTTTCGAAGCCGCTCGTGAAGAATTGCGTGGCGACCTGCTGGTTCAGCTGGGTCGTACCGATGATGCCTACGCTGCATACAAGAAGGCCAAGGCCGCGCTGTCCGAGCAATCGGCAGTGGGTGGTCTGCAAATGAAGCTCGACGATCTGGCGAAAGGGGATGCGTGACGTGATTCGTTGGAAACATGCAGCATTGCTGGCTCTGGCCATTCTGGCCGCGGGTTGCAGCAGCAACAGCAAAAAGGAATTGCCTCCGGCCGAGCTGACCGACTTCAAAGAAGAAGTAGTCCTGCAGAAGCTGTGGAGCCGCTCGGTCGGCGACGGCCAGGGTGACATCTACAACATGCTGGTTCCGGCCATCGACGGCGAGAACATCTACGCTGCCGACGCCAGCGGTCTGGTCATGGCGATCAACCGCGAAAACGGCGACGTGGTCTGGAAGAAAGAGCTCGAGCAACCTGTTTCCGGCGCTGTTGGCGTAGGGTTCGGCATGGTCATGGTCGGCACGCTGCGCGGCGAAGTGATCGTTCTCGACGAAGCGACCGGCGAGCAGAAATGGAAGGCCAAGGCGACCAGCGAAGTGCTCTCCGCGCCGGCCACCAATGGCGATGTGGTCGTTGCCCAGACACAGGACGACAAGGTTATCGGTTACGATGCCGCCACCGGCAATCAGCGCTGGATCTACGAAAGCAGTCCTGCGGTACTGACGCTGCGTGGCACTGGTGCGCCGATCGTGACCAGTCAACTGGCCGTCGCCGGCCTGTCGACCGGTAAGGTCGTGGCTCTGGACACCACCAACGGCGTGCCAGTCTGGGAGCAGCGTGTAGCGATTCCACAAGGTCGCTCGGAGCTGGATCGTGTAGTCGATATCGACGGCGGTCTGCTGTTGTCCGGCAGCACGTTGTACGTCGCGACCTATCAAGGCCGCGTCGCGGGCCTGGAACTGCAGAGCGGTCGTGTCTTGTGGCAGCGTGATGCGTCGAGCTATTCGGGTGTCGCCCAGGGCTTTGGCAGCGTCTACGTTTCGCTGGCCAGCGGCACCGTGGAGGGCGTCGACGAGCGTTCGTCCACCGCGCTGTGGAGCAATGACTCGCTGGCTCGCCGTCAGCTGGGTTCGCCGGAAGTGTTCTCCAGCTACGTAGCTGTGGGTGACATGGAAGGCTATCTGCATCTGCTCAGCCAAGTCGACGGTCACTTCGTTGGCCGTGAAAAAATCGACAGCGATGGCCTGCGCGCACGCCCTCTGGTGTCGGGCAACACCATTTACGTCTTCGGTAACAGCGGCAAGCTGGAAGCCCTGACGATCAAGTGATGGCTGTCTATGCTTGAGGAAACCGCTCGACGGCGTACCTCTGGCAGCCCCGCTCTGACGGGGCTTGCGGCACTCCGGGTGCCGCTCCGAACTCCGGCCGCTGCCTTGCAGCGGCTTTTGTATTTTCTGAAATAACGAAGTGGAGAGCCGCATGGTTCCCGTAATCGCCCTGGTGGGTCGACCGAACGTCGGCAAGTCCACCTTGTTCAATCGCCTGACCAGGACTCGCGACGCCATCGTCGGCGACTTGTCCGGTCTGACCCGTGATCGCCAATACGGTGAGGCCAAGTGGCAAGGGCGTACCTACATCCTGATCGACACCGGCGGTATTTCCGGTGATGAACATGGCATGGACGAAAAGATGGCCGAGCAGTCCCTGTTGGCCATTGAAGAAGCCGATGTCGTGCTGTTTCTGGTAGACGCCAAGGCGGGCTTCACTGCCGCCGACCAAATGATTGGCGAGCACCTGCGCAAGCGCAACAAGACCTCGTACGTGGTCGCCAACAAGGTTGATAACATCGACCCTGACATGGCACGCGCCGAGTTCGCGCCACTGGGCATGGGCGATGCCATCCCGGTCGCCGGTGCTCACGGTCGTGGCATCACGCAGATGCTGGAAATCGCCCTGAGCGAATTCCCGAAAGACGCTGACGAAGTGCAGGAAGGCGAAGAGGAAGACGTTGCCGAAGGCGAGGAAGCCAAGCGCATTCCCGGCCCGAGCGAAAAAGACGGCATCAAGATCGCCATCATCGGTCGTCCGAACGTCGGCAAGTCGACCCTGGTCAACCGCATGCTCGGTGAAGACCGCGTCATCGTCTACGATCAGCCCGGCACCACTCGCGACAGCATCTACATCCCGTTCGAGCGTAACGACGAGAAGTACACGCTGATCGACACCGCCGGTGTGCGCAAGCGCGGCAAGATCCACGAGGAAGTCGAAAAATTCTCCGTGGTCAAAACGCTGCAGGCGATCAAAGACGCCAACGTAGTGATCTTCGTGATGGATGCCCGTGAGGGTGTGGTCGACCATGACCTCAACCTGCTGGGCTTCGCCCTGGAAGCCGGTCGCGCGCTGGTCATCGCCCTGAACAAGTGGGATGGCATGGTGCCGAGCGAGCGCGACTATGTGAAGACCGAGCTGGAACGCCGGTTGTTCTTCGTCGACTTCGCCGACATTCACTTCATTTCGGCACTCCATGGCACGGGTGTCGGCAACCTGTATCAATCGGTGCAGAACTCGTTCAAGTCGGCCGTGACGCGCTGGCCAACCAGCCGTCTGACGCAAATCCTCGAAGACGCCGTCACCGAGCACCAGCCGCCGATGGTCAACAGCCGCCGGATCAAGCTGCGTTACGCCCACCTGGGCGGTGCCAACCCGCCGCTGATCGTGATCCACGGCAACCAGGTCGAGAAAGTACCGAAGTCGTACGTGCGTTACCTGGAGAACACCTACCGTCGCGTGCTCAAGCTGGTCGGTACGCCGATCCGCATCGAGTTCAAGGGCGGCGACAACCCATACGAAGGCAACAAGAACACGCTCACCGACCGCCAGGTCAACAAGAAGCGTCGCTTGATGTCGCACCACAAGAAGGCCGAGAAGAAGCGCAAGGACAAGCGCTGACTCAGTAACGGACTTTCTTCGAAAAGGCGCTAATCAGACTGTGTGAAAACCTAGCAATCTGTTGGCCGGTTGAAGAAAATGCTCGTATCGCAAGATACGGGCATTTTTCTTATGCGCTATATCCAAGGTGAAAACCGCTCCCAGAGCGCGCTTTTTCCACT
>NZ_JBOICF010000014.1:0-1635 GCF_050739935.1 Pseudomonas sp.
CGTATCTGGCCCACCGCGTTCGCCAGCAAGCCGGCTCCTACAATTGAAGGCGTATCAACACATCCGGTGCTACCCCATCCGCTGCGTCAGGAATTCGAAAAACTGCGCTCTCAGCTCTGGTAACTCATTGGCCAGGTGATGCCGTGCTTCGTGCAGCATGATGATCTGCGGGTGATCGAATTTGTCATTGAGCACCGCCAGGTTGTGGCTCCAGTCTACGGTCATGTCTGACTCGCCCTGCACGATCAGCGGGCTGCGTCGGCTGCGCGGGGCGTTTTCGATGCGTTCGATCCACTTGGCGAGCGCCCCTACCCAGACGGTTGGTAGGCGACGGGGCTGCAACGGGTCGGCCATCAGAAACGGCAGGAAGGCAGGCGCGTTAGAGTTTTCGCTGAAGCGCCGGTCGATGCCTTTGACGAAAGCGCGCAACAGGTAATAGCTGACCTTGGACCAGGTCCAGCCGCGGGGGCGAACCAGAGGCGCCAGCAGAATCGACTGCCCTTGAGCCGGACTCTCGTCGCCATGATTAAGCAGATGATCAATGACGATCGCACCGCCGGTACTCTGCCCGCACAGATGCCAGGGTTTGGGCAGCTGCAGGATTTCCGCCTCGGCAAACAACCGGTCGAGTACCACCTGATACTCGGAAAAATCGGTAATGCTTGCCCGAGTGCCACTGGACAGACCATGCCCCGGCAAGTCGCAGGAAATCACTGCAAATCCGAGCTCCAATGCCCACTCGATGACATGCCGATAAAGCCCCATGTGGTCGTAGAAACCGTGCACCAGCACCAGCGTTGCCACGGGGTTTTCCGGCGCCCACAGCTGGGTGACAATCTCGTAGCCGCCAATCTCGAAAAGGCCGAGGCGGCTGCTGACTCGCTGATCACGCCCGAGCCCCGCCAGGCTGTAGAAGCGCTGGTAAGCAAGCTGCTCTTGGGTGAGCGCCAGCTTCGCGCTCAAAGGTTGCAGGCCGGCGCGCAGGTGATCGGGGTCGAACGTGTTGGGCATCGGCATTCCACATCAGGCAGATAGAAATTCACAAGTGACGCATGCCCGTGAGTTTCTTCCGTCCTCCCAGGCGTGGCAAGCTACGTCACCCAAATCGAAGCCAGCTCATGACCGCTCATTCACTCGCTCGACGTCGCACCGTTTTGCTCGCGCTGATCGCCGTTGCCTGTGCGGCAGGCTTGTGGCTGAGCTACAGATGGTTTGAGGGTCGATACGTCAGAGCGTTCAGTGAGCGAACGGCGTTGTTTGCGGGAGACGCACTCAGGCTGCCGTCAGAAATCGCAGGGCCGGGGCGAATCCGTGTGGTGCATTTCTGGGACCCGGCCTGTCCGTGCAATGTCGGCAATCAGCAACACCTGAGTGAGCTGGTTGAACATTTTTCGGGGGCCGGCGGCGTGGATTTCTATGCGCTGCGAAAGCCAGGGACTCACGGGCAACTGCCCTCGACATTGGGCGCTGTCAAATCGTTGGAGAGCCTGCCGGGGGTCGAGCGGATAACCTCGACCCCAGCAGTTGCAATCTGGGACCGGCAGGGCGACCTCGCGTATTTCGGGCCTTACAGCGAGGGGCTGGTCTGTAATTCGCAAAATAGCTTTATCGAACCGATCCTTCAGGCACTCAAGG
>NZ_JBOICF010000015.1:0-64439 GCF_050739935.1 Pseudomonas sp.
GTGGGTTCCTGACCGACGTTGAAATCGCCAAAGTCGGCAGCTTCGAACAAGCGCTGATTGCTTACTTCAACCGCGATCACGCCGATTTGATGGCCAAGATCAACGTGAAGGGTGACTTCAATGACGAAATCGATTCTGGCCTCAAAGCCGGTATCGAGAAGTTCAAGGCCACCCAAACCTGGTAAGCCGCAGCGGGAGTCGCGAGGCTCCCGCTTGCTAACCTGATAGGTGTTACATGGCAGGCGCAAAAGAGATTCGCAGCAAGATTGCGAGCATCAAAAGCACGCAAAAGATCACCAGCGCCATGGAAAAAGTGGCGGTCAGCAAAATGCGCAAGGCTCAAATGCGCATGGCTGCTAGCCGTCCTTACGCGGAGCGCATCCGCCAGGTGATTGGTCATCTTGCCAACGCTAACCCGGAATACCGCCATCCGTTCATGATCGACCGTGAAGTAAAGCGCGTCGGTTATATCGTGGTAAGCAGTGACCGTGGTCTGTGTGGTGGCTTGAATACCAACCTGTTCAAGGCTTTGGTCAAGGACATGGCGAAGAACCGTGAAAACGGCGTAGAGATCGATCTGTGTGTGGTCGGCAGCAAAGGTGCGGCGTTTTTCCGCAACTTCGGCGGTAACGTCGTCGCTGCGATCAGCCACTTGGGCGAAGAGCCGTCGATCAACGATTTGATCGGCAGCGTCAAGGTGATGCTGGATGCCTACCTGGAGGGCCGTATTGACCGCCTGTCCGTGGTATCCAACAAGTTCATCAACACCATGACTCAGCAACCAACGGTCGAGCAGTTGATTCCGTTGGTCGCAACCCAGGATCAAGAACTCAAGCACCACTGGGATTACCTGTACGAACCCGACGCCAAAGAGCTGCTGGACGGCTTGATGGTCCGTTACGTGGAGTCGCAGGTGTATCAGGCGGTGGTCGAGAACAACGCAGCTGAACAAGCCGCGCGGATGATCGCGATGAAGAACGCCACTGACAACGCCGGTGACCTGATCAGCGATTTGCAGCTGATCTACAACAAGGCGCGTCAGGCAGCGATCACCCAAGAGATCTCGGAAATCGTCGGCGGCGCTGCCGCGGTTTAACGGTTCAAATATTCAGAGGATCCAGCTAATGAGTAGCGGACGTATCGTTCAAATCATCGGCGCCGTGATCGACGTGGAATTTCCACGCGACAGCGTACCGAGCATCTACAACGCGCTGAAAGTACAAGGCGCGGAAACTACCCTGGAAGTTCAGCAACAGCTGGGCGACGGCGTAGTTCGTACCATTGCGATGGGCTCCACCGAAGGCTTGAAGCGCGGTCTGGACGTTGTCGACACTGGCGCAGCCATCTCCGTACCGGTCGGTAAAGCGACGCTGGGCCGGATCATGGACGTACTGGGCAACCCGATTGACGAAGCTGGTCCGATCGACACCGAAGAGCGCTGGGGTATTCACCGTCCTGCGCCTTCGTTCGCTGAACAGGCAGGCGGCAACGATCTGCTGGAAACCGGCATCAAGGTTATTGACTTGGTTTGCCCGTTCGCCAAAGGCGGTAAAGTCGGTCTGTTCGGTGGCGCCGGTGTCGGCAAGACCGTAAACATGATGGAACTGATCCGTAACATCGCCATCGAGCACAGTGGTTATTCTGTGTTCGCCGGTGTGGGTGAGCGTACTCGTGAGGGTAACGACTTCTACCACGAGATGAAGGACTCCAACGTTCTGGACAAAGTGGCACTGGTATACGGCCAGATGAACGAGCCGCCGGGAAACCGTCTGCGCGTAGCTCTGACCGGCCTGACCATGGCCGAGAAATTCCGTGACGAGGGTAACGACGTTCTGCTGTTCGTCGACAACATCTATCGTTACACCCTGGCCGGTACCGAAGTATCCGCGCTGCTGGGCCGTATGCCTTCGGCAGTAGGTTACCAGCCGACTCTTGCTGAAGAGATGGGCGTGCTGCAAGAGCGCATCACTTCGACCAAGGAAGGTTCGATCACCTCGATCCAGGCGGTATACGTACCAGCGGACGACTTGACCGATCCATCGCCAGCGACCACTTTCGCCCACTTGGACGCCACCGTCGTTCTGTCCCGTGACATCGCTTCCCTGGGTATCTACCCAGCGGTCGATCCACTGGACTCGACTTCGCGCCAGCTGGACCCGAATGTTATCGGCCAGGACCACTACGACACCGCTCGCGGCGTCCAGTACGTTCTGCAGCGCTACAAAGAGCTGAAAGACATCATCGCGATCCTGGGTATGGACGAGCTGTCGGAAACCGACAAGCAGTTGGTATCCCGCGCTCGTAAGATTCAGCGCTTCCTGTCGCAGCCGTTCTTCGTGGCTGAGGTCTTCACTGGTGCTTCGGGTAAATACGTTTCCCTGAAAGACACCATTGCTGGCTTCAAAGGCATCCTCGCCGGTGAGTACGACCATCTGCCAGAACAAGCGTTCTACATGGTCGGCGGCATCGAAGAAGCGATCGAGAAAGCCAAGAAACTGTAATCCAGGCGCCCGGCAACGGGCGCTAATCAGGTTGAGGCAGGCAAATGGCTATGACAGTCCATTGCGATATCGTCAGCGCGGAAGGAGAGATTTTCTCCGGTCTGGTCGAGATGGTGATTGCACACGGTAACCTGGGTGATATTGGTATTGCTCCAGGTCACGCGCCGCTGATCACTGATCTGAAGCCGGGTCCGATCCGTCTGATCAAACAGGGTGGAGAAGCCGAGGTGTTTTACATCTCCGGTGGTTTCCTTGAGGTTCAACCGAACATGGTCAAAGTGCTTGCCGATACTGTGCAACGCGCTGCCGACCTGGACGAAGCCTCTGCTCAGGAAGCCCTGAAGGCTGCCGAGCGCGCCCTGAACGAGAAAGGCGCAGATTTCGATTACGGATCTGCAGCTGCACGTCTGGCGGAGGCCGCAGCCCAGCTGCGCACCGTTCAGCAAATTCGCAAGAAGTTCGGCGGCTAAGGTCGACGACTCCCACACGCGATTGAGTAAAAGGGTAGCCTCGGCTACCCTTTTTCTTTTTTCAGCTTTTTTCCTGAATCACAGCCCGGTCTAGACTGCGGCTCGCTCGCCTGGAACCTCCTCATGTCTCTCGATATCGTCATTCTTGCCGCCGGTCAGGGCACTCGCATGCGTTCTGCCTTGCCTAAGGTTCTGCACCCGGTCGCCGGTAACTCCATGCTGGGCCACGTTATCTACAGCGCGCGCCAGCTGTCACCCCAGAGCATTCAGGTGGTGATCGGCCACGGCGCGGACCTGGTACGCGAGCAGCTCGCGGCAGATGATCTGAACTTCGTGCTGCAGGACAAACAGCTGGGCACCGGCCACGCCGTCGCGCAAGCCGTGCCCGAGATCAACGCGGATACCGTGCTGATCCTCTACGGCGACGTGCCGCTGATTGAAGTCGAGACCCTGCAACGGCTGTTGACCCTGGTCAACGATCAACAACTGGGCCTGCTGACGGTCAATCTCGAAGATCCGACCGGCTATGGCCGTATCGTGCGGGA
This sequence comes from Pseudomonas sp., assembly GCF_050739935.1. Taxonomy (GTDB): domain Bacteria; phylum Pseudomonadota; class Gammaproteobacteria; order Pseudomonadales; family Pseudomonadaceae; genus Aquipseudomonas. The sequence continues at coordinate 3,517 of NZ_JBOICF010000015.1, forward strand.
CGCCGAGAACCGCGTCAGCGCTATCGTCGAGCAAAAAGACGCCAGCGACGCGCAGAAAGCCATCAAGGAAGGCAACACCGGAATTCTCGCAGTGCCTGGCAAACGGCTGGGTGACTGGCTCGGTCGTCTGTCGAACCACAACGCCCAAGGTGAGTATTACCTGACCGACGTAATCGCCATGGCGGTCAACGACGGCCTGACCGTGGCCACTACGCAGCCTCTGGATGCCATGGAAGTTCAGGGCGCCAACGATCGCAAACAACTCGCCGACCTTGAGCGCCACTATCAGTTGCGCGAAGCTCGCCGTCTGATGGGACTTGGCGTGACCCTGCGCGACCCTGCGCGTTTCGATGTGCGCGGCGAAGTGATCGTTGGCCGAGATGTGATGATCGACATCAACGTCATTCTTGAAGGTCGCGTGGTCATCGAAGACGACGTGTCCATCGGCCCGAACTGCGTGATCAAGAACAGCACCCTGCGCAAAGGGGCGATCATCAAGGCCAATAGTCATCTGGAAGGTGCGATTGTTGGCGAGCACGCCGACGCGGGCCCATTCGCACGGCTGCGTCCAGGCAGCGTTCTGGGGCCACGTGCGCATGTGGGTAACTTCGTCGAGCTGAAGAACGCAGAGATGGGCGAGGGCGCCAAGGCCGGCCACTTGACCTATCTGGGAGACGCCGTCATCGGCGCGCGCACAAACATCGGTGCAGGGACGATTACCTGTAACTACGATGGCGCAAATAAGCACAAGACGGTGTTGGGGGAGGACGTGTTCATTGGCTCCAACAATTCGTTGGTCGCGCCTGTGGATATCTCGTCCGGCGCGACTACCGCCGCAGGCTCTACCATCAATCAGGATGTGGCTCCCGAGCAACTTGCCGTGGCCCGCGCCCGCCAGCGCAACATCGACGGTTGGAAACGACCAGTAAAAATCAAGAAAAGCTGAAGTTATCCACAATTGAACGGGATCGGATACACAAGACGACATCAACCTCGATTCAGGTCCCTGCATGTGACGCGTGGCTTCATCCGATGGAGTTCCTGAATCCCGGTCCGCATGACGCAGCGGTGGCGGCTCCAAAGTCGCTGCTGCTGGCAAACCGTGTTGCTACAGACTCAGCGAATTCGAAAAAGATGAACTCTCGACCTTGACGAATATCTTTCGATCGGTTTCTATTGGCTTCGTTATCTTTCGAAACGAAACTTAGGGCCAGCATGTCGAAACGTAATACTCCTCAGCGTCGCCACAATATCCTTGCACTGCTTAACGAGCAGGGCGAAGTGAGTGTTGATGCCTTGGCCAAGCGTTTTGAAACGTCCGAGGTTACGGTTCGTAAGGACCTGGCCGCGCTGGAAAGCAACGGTCTGCTACTTCGACGCTATGGCGGCGCCGTTCCCATGCCCCAAGAGCTCATTGGTGAGCCTGGCCAGCCGGTCTCTCGCTACAAGCAAGCTATCGCCCGTGCAGCTGTCGCCCGTATTCGTGAGCACGCCCGGATCATCATCGACAGTGGCAGTACGACTGCAGCGATGATTCCGCAACTCGGGCTGCAGCCAGGTCTGGTGGTCATGACCAACTCCCTGCATGTGGCCAACGCTTTGGGCGAACTGGAACATGAGCCGGTGCTGTTGATGACCGGTGGCACCTGGGATCCTCATTCGGAATCCTTTCAGGGGCAGGTCGCCGAGCAAGTGCTGCGATCCTATGATTTCGATCAATTGTTCATTGGTGCCGACGGCATCGATTTGCTGCGCGGCACCACGACCTTCAACGAACTGCTGGGGCTGAGCCGGGTAATGGCTGAGGTGGCTCGGGAAGTGATCGTGATGGTCGAAGCCGACAAAGTCGGCCGCAAGATCCCCAACCTGGAGCTGCCGTGGAGCAGCATCCATACGCTTATCACCGATGATCGCCTGCCCCGTGAGGCGCGCGAACAAATTCAGGCCCGCGGCGTTACTTTGATCTGCGCCGCAGTTTCCTAGGAGAAGACCATGTGTGGAATCGTCGGCGCCGTCGCTGAACGTAATGTCACTGCCATCCTGCTGGAGGGCCTCAAGCGCCTGGAATATCGCGGCTACGATAGCGCGGGCGTTGCGTTGTTCAGTAACGCTGGTGTGCTCGAACGCCGCCGTCGCGTAGGCAAGGTCAACGAGCTTGAGCAATCGCTGGCTGGCGAACCTCTCGTCGGCCGTCTAGGCATCGCCCATACTCGGTGGGCGACTCATGGTGCGCCGATTGAGCAGAACGCTCACCCGCACTTTTCCAGCGGAGAACTGGCAGTTGTCCACAACGGCATCATCGAAAACCATGAGCCGCTGCGTGAGCGCCTGAAGGGTCTGGGCTACTTGTTTACCTCGGACACGGACACCGAGGTCATCGTCCATCTGCTGCACCACAAGCTGCAGGAAACGCCTGATCTGACCGCCGCGCTGAAAGCTACGGTCAAGGAATTGCACGGCGCCTATGGTCTGGCTGTGATCAGCGCTAAGCAACCGGATCGCTTGGTCGCGGCCCGCAGCGGCAGCCCTTTGGTGGTCGGTCTTGGCCTTGGGGAGAACTTCCTCGCGTCCGATCAACTGGCGTTGCGCCAAGTCACTGACCGCTTCATGTATCTGGAAGAAGGCGACATCGCTGAGATCCGCCGCGACAGCGTGCAGATATGGACCGCCGCCGGCCTTCCTGTCGAACGCGAAGTGGTGCAATACCGGGAAGGCGCCGAAGCCGCCGACAAGGGTGAGTTCCGCCACTTCATGCTCAAGGAAATCCACGAGCAGCCAAAGGTCGTGCAGCGCACGCTGGAAGGTCGTCTTGGTCAGGAGCAAGTGCTGGTGCAAGCATTTGGCCCCCAGGCTGCCGAGCTGTTCGCCAAGGTTCGCAACGTACAGATCGTCGCCTGCGGCACCAGTTACCACGCGGGCATGGTCGCCCGTTACTGGCTGGAAGGTCTGGCCGGCATTCCATGTCAGGTCGAGGTTGCCAGCGAGTTTCGCTATCGCAAGGTTGCAGTGCAGCCGGACACGCTGTTCGTTTCAATCTCTCAGTCCGGCGAAACCGCCGACACACTGGCAGCGCTGCGCAACGCCAAGCTGCTGTCTCCAAAAGAAGGGGGCTTCCTCGCCAGCCTCGCCATCTGCAACGTCGGCATCAGCTCGCTGGTCCGTGAGTCCGACCTGACGTTACTGACACAGGCCGGTCCGGAAATCGGCGTAGCGTCGACCAAGGCGTTCACCACCCAATTGGTCGCCCTGATGCTGCTGACTCTTTCAATTGGCCAGGTAAAAGGCTCGCTGGACGCCGGTGTCGAGGCCGAACTGGTAGAAGAACTGCGTCGCCTGCCGACCCGGCTGGGTGAAGCGCTGGCGATGGACAACACTGTGGAAAAAGTCGCAGAGCTGTTTGCCGAAAAGAACCACACCCTGTTCCTGGGGCGTGGCGCACAATTCCCTGTAGCGATGGAAGGCGCGCTCAAACTCAAGGAGATTTCTTACATCCACGCCGAAGCCTACCCGGCAGGAGAGCTGAAACACGGTCCCTTGGCGCTGGTAGACGGCGACATGCCTGTGGTGACCGTAGCGCCGAACAACGAACTGTTGGAAAAGCTGAAATCCAACCTCCAGGAAGTCCGCGCCCGCGGTGGTGAACTGATCGTCTTCGCCGACGAGCAAGCAGGCCTTAACAATGGAACCGGCACCCACGTCATCTCGATGCCACACATCGTCGACGCACTGGCGCCGATCCTGTACACCATCCCGCTGCAGTTGCTGTCGTACTACGTCGCTGTGCTCAAGGGAACGGACGTGGATCAGCCACGTAACCTGGCGAAATCGGTAACTGTGGAATAAGTTATCCACAGCGCGAATGCACACATTTGTTCCTTTAGATCAAAAACGAGTCTCAAGGAACAGATGTGTGTCGATCCGGCGCACACCCTCAAAGCGCACTGGCGTGACAGCGTAATAAATCAACAGCGCGCTTGCTCACCTTGCTACAGGCTCACGCCACCTTGTGCGCGGAAGCCAGTTCCCGATGATGGCCTTTGGCGGTCTTGCTCGCCTGCTGCACTGCCCATTTCATGAATTCGACGATTGCCCATTCTTCGCGCCGTTCCTTGGCGCAGTACACGAAGTAATCGAATTTCAGCTCACAGGTGCTGTTTGTCACTTGCACCAGACGCTTGGAACGCAGGGCCTCGGAGGCAAAGACATTGCTGACCAGCGCGATGCCCTGGCCGGCACATGCAGCACTTATCAACAGCGACTCATCGCCATAGCTTGACCCCTGAATCATCTTGCGATTGCTCATGCCGAACGCGTTCATCCACACCTTCCAGTAATTACGCTCGGTGTCCTGCAGCAGTGGATAAGTCAGGCAGTCCTGTGGACTTTCAATGCTGGCTTGTTTGGCGAGCAGGTTCGGGCTGCACACCGGAATCAGATAAGACGACCACAGTCGGGTAGCGTGGTTATCGAGGTTGGTGGTCATTTCCCGCTGGATAGAGATATCCACGTGGCCATGCTTGAGGTCGGAAAGACCATTGCAGATCTGGATCGAGATTTCGATGTTCGGGCAACGCTCCTTGAAGTCGCCCAGCGCGGGGATCAGCCAGGAACTGGCGATGGTGGAGGTGGTGCTGATCACCAGGCGGGTCTGCCGGGGCTGTTTGAGCGCCGCGCCCGACCACGCTTTCTCGATCATGTCGAAGGTATCGGACAGCTCGTCGAACAGCATCCTACCGCTGGCGGTCAGTTGGATGCCCTTCGCGTCACGTTCGAACAGGCGCTTGCCGATCTGATCCTCCAGGCCTTTGATTTGCTGGCTTATGGCAGCGGGCGACACGCACAGGTGATCTGCGGCGCGTTTCATACTGCCGACCTTGCACACCTCGACGAAGGTGCGAAGGGCAATCAATGGGATCGCTCTGCTCATCGTGCATACTCCGCCCGGATGCAACGGCCAATAGGCCGAGGGATGAATGCGTCTGTTGGTGTTGCCATATCGTGACTTCCCAAAGCCTGCATTTATCCCATGCCCGCGAAGCCTTTTGACAAAGGTGGGGCCAGCTGAGCCCTGTCTGGTAAACACCAGCAGGCACCCTCGTGGGTTCGGCTGTGGATAACTATTGAAATCACGTCGCTGCGGGAGAGTCCTGCGTTTGCGGTGCAGGTTTGGATTTGCTTTTGCTGAGCACGAACCACACCGCCACGCAGATCAGGCCGCCGCCGTACAGATGACCGGCTGACAGGTGTTCATCCAGGAACATCACGCCCCAGAGCACACCGAATGGCGGGATCAGAAAAGTCACCGTCAACGAACGAACCGGGCCGATATCAGCGATCAAGCGGAAATAAAGAATGTAGGCGCAGGCCGTGCAAACAAAGCCGACCGCTGCCAGCGACAACCAGACGGTGGAATCGCCCCAGCTGGCGGGCGGATTGACGGCCGCAGAGATACCGAAGAACGGCGCGAGGAAGAGTGTGGCGCCGATCTGGCTGCCAAATGCGACGAGCTTGGCATCGAGCCCGCCCCTGTCGGCGATCCACTGCCGGGTGAGGAATCCTGCCGCGCCGTAGCAACTGGTCGCGACCAGACATGCCAGCGCGCCCATTACCACCGTGCTGGTGAAGGTCACGGGCCCGGTAGTGGTGAGCAAGGTTATCCCCAACAGGCCAATCAATACGCCAGCGGCTTTTTTCGGGGTCAGCGAATCATTGAAAAACATCGAGCCAATCAATACGCCCATCAACGGTGTGGTGGCATTGAGAATGGCGGAATAGCCGGCCGGTAATAACAAGGCCGCCATGCTGTACATCAAAAAGGGTATGCCGGAGTTGATGATGCCCAACACCATGGTGGCTTTAAGTTTGCCCTGGAAGTCGTGGCGTGTTTTTAGAATCGCCAATATCACCAATAAACCGATAGCGCCCAGCAATACGCGGAAGAAAGCTGTCGGTAGTGCGCCTAATACCGGAGCAGCCACGCGCATGAACAGAAAACTTGCACCCCAAATTGCTGCGAGCAGAAGTAGTCGAACAAAATCAGCTGGACGCATGGCACTTCCTTCCCAATCCCAAGCTTTCAATAGAACGGCTGGAAACATGTGGATTGACGCTTGTCGAGCCGCGATGTGATGATTTGAGCAGTGTCCAAAGCCCGGCTCAAGCGAGCTTTTCTAAATCGCATTAGTTTTTCTTAACTGAGGACCGGCATGAAATTCCCGCCCCTGTACGCCTTGTTGTGTTTTGAAGCGACGGGGCGTCACGCCAGCATGAAGAGCGCGGCGGGTGAGCTTTTCGTCACACCGGCGGCGATCAGCCAACAGATAGCCAAGCTGGAAAAGGCCGTCGGCGTCACTCTGTTCATTCGCAATACCAAGCGTCTTGAGCTGACGCCAGAAGGCAAGATATATCTGCGTGCCATCCGCCCGGCGCTTGGCCAGATCTCCGACGCGACCCAACGCCTAATGAGCGATAACGGCCCCAATACCATTACCGTCAGCTGCACCAGCGGCTTTGCGATGCAATGGCTGTTGCCACGTTTGCCGGATTTTCAGGCGATCTGTCCCGGTATCGAAGTGCTGATCAGCACCACCAACCGGCTGGTGGATCTGCTGGGCGATGGCGTGGACTTTGCCGTGCGTCATGGTCTGGGACGCTATCCGGGTCTTGAAGTCGAGATGCTCATCAACGATCGTCTGCAGCCGGTCTGTGCGCCAAGTCTGCTACCTGATTCGCGCTATCTGTCTTCGCCCATCGATCTCAAGAACTACAATCTGCTTCACGACGAACATCGCGAAGACTGGGCGTTGTGGCTCAGGGCCGTGGGTATCGGAGATGCCGAGGCTGCGGTGCACAGAGGCTCTGTTTTCGTGGATTCCAACGGTGTGATCGAGGCCGCGCTGGCGGGCATGGGTATCGCGCTGGTGCGGCGTTCGCTGGTCCGCGAAGAGCTTGCTTCCGGTCGTTTGGTCGTGCCGTTCCGCGCCACCATCGATACACCCATCGCTTATTACCTGGTGTACGACGAAACTGCCATCCTGCCCAAATCCAGTCGCCAGTTCCGGGATTGGCTCGTGTCTCAGGCGGTCGCCAGCCAACGGGAATTCACCACACGTTGAGGCTGCGTTTTCGGGGCTGCGATCGAGTGAGCTTGCTCACGAAAGAGCCAATACATCCTCAGCAGACGTGGAGTTTGGAAGTCAACTTTCGTAAGCAAGCTCACTCCCACAGGGTTCAGTACATCCACGGCTCTTTATCGTGATAGTTAAGTCCCGCTTCAGTGTTGCCAGCGCAACATACATACCCCAAAAAATCATATAACCAGCTGATAAGCCTGTTGATTAAGCAAACTTGAGTTAAGTCAAACTTAACCGGTAATTGCGTATTTCTTGTTTGCTCCCTCTGCCGATTTTCTTCAGCTTATCTCTCTACTCAACGGCGTCGTCTGGCACTGGCTGGCGTCGGTAACGAGCAGGGATGCTCCGGGCTGAAGGAGAACCTCATGGCAGACTTTCAAATTTTCCGCCCCATGGTGTGGGACAAGCTGGTTCATGAATACGATCTGGATGGGTCCAGGCTTCTTCCCTGGGACGGTTATCCAACACCCATTGGCGGCGGTTGGTGCGTAGTCCGCCCGGGCACCAAATCGCTGTCCCATACGCAGATCGATCAAGAGTTTTTCATCGGCATCAAAGGCACCGCAAAGCTGGTGGTGGGCGACCAGACTTACCCTTTCACCATGGGCGACATCGCCGCCATTCCGAAACACACCGATCATTACGTGCTCAACGATACCGACGAAGACTTTCATTTTTATGTGGTCTGGTGGGATCGCGACTCAGCCAATCGTTTTCTCGATGAAGATGCCCGGCAAGCCGTGGCGCTGAACAAGTTTGCCCTGCAGAAGGCGACGCTCCATGACGTGTCCGATCAGAGGGCTTCGTAATGGGCAAGCTCCTGGTTACCATCACGCCCCCGACGCCCAACGGCGATCTGCACATCGGCCACATGGCAGGTCCTTTCCTGGCTGCTGATATCTACGCCCGGGCGCAACGTCAGCGCGGCCATGACTGCACGCTGGTGTCGTACTCGGACGACTATCAGTCGTACATGCTGCGCCGCGGGATCGAGCTGGATCGGGCGCCGCAGGAGCTGGCGCTGGAGAACACCGACAAGATCAACGACACCCTGAAAAAGATGGGCATCGAAGTCGATTTCTGGATGCGCCCTTATCGCAATAACTACTTCAAGAAGGCCGTTGAGGAAACCTACGAATATGCCGTGAAGGCGGGAGCCATTTACAGGAAAGTCAGCCAGGAACCCTATTGCGAACACTGTGATAAATGGGGTTATGAAGCGTTCGGGCGAGGCAATTGCGATTACTGCGGTTCGGACTCCGACGCCAGCCAGTGTGAAGAATGCGCCCATACCCCCAACGCATCGAAGATGAGCGACTTTCGCTGCAAGCTGTGCTCTTCGCAGATGATCTGGCGGCCGGTGGAGCGTGAGTTTTTGGCGCTCTCCAACATCCGCAATCACCTCAAGGCAACGTTCGAGCACGCGCCGTTACGGCCCTTCATTCGCCGGTTCCTCAATGAGGAATTCGAGATCGGCCCAGTAGACTGGGGGATTACTCGCCCTCATGACGGCGGTCTGGATCTCAAGCCTGACGGCAGTCGGCGCATCCATACCTGGGTGATGGGCCTGTCTGGCTACCTGGGTGCGTTTCGTGAATACCTCAACGAGCACAAACATGCGCCGTGGGAGTACGACGAATACTGCCGTTCAGGCAAGGGTCGGCTTGTGCACTTTCTCGGTTATGACTGCGCGTTCAGTCACATGATGGTTTATCCGGCGCTGCTGCAGACCATGCATGGCTATCGCATGCGCCAGACCTTCTACACCAATCAGTTTCTGACGTTGAACGGCAAGAACCTGTCCACTAGCCGCAACTACGCGATCTGGGCGCGGGATCTGGTCGCCGATGCCTGCACCGACAGCGCGCGGTTTTATCTGGCGTTGATCGCACCCGAGCAGGACACCGACGACTTCGACGTGGAGAAATTCGCCGCCTGGCGCAGGGAAACCTTCAACGAAGTGCTGGGGAAGCTGGCGGCTCAGGCCGAGCGCGAGCGGGTCGATGGCGACAGCCTCAGGCTCACGTCGGCGGACGCAGCAGCGATCAAGATTCTGGTTTCCCGCTGGTTCGAAGTGACCTCTGTGGACCACTTCAGCATGAAAGGCCTGGCGGTCCTGCTGTCCGACGTGATCAACGCAGCCCGCGATCGCCAACTGCTCGGCAAGCGAATCCTGCCGTACATGGCATTGATCGGCGCGCTCGGTGCGCCGGTATTCCCGGATCTGGCAAAGCAGATCCTGCGCTACTGCCGTTTCACTGAGAACGAGGTGTTCCACCAACTGGTGTATGTCAGCGCGGTTGAGTACGAGATCTGATCAGGAGACGCTGATGAAAACATCATTCGATGTGATCGTGATCGGCGCCGGTGTCATGGGCGCGTCGATTGCCGCCGCACTGGTCGAAAGCGGCCTGGATGTGGCCCTTATGGAGAAGGGTGTCGGCGGCGGTCAGGGGGCGACTCGTGATACAGGCGGTATCGTTCGAGGATTGGAGCTGGATCCGGCGTTGCGCCCGTTGACCTGTCGCGGCGCGCATCACGGCAGGACCGGCATTGTGCACGCCATATTCGAACAGACGCTCAAGCGAACCGGCGTCGCTTACATCGCCAGCTCCGAGGTATGCGGTCAGTATCTGGAGGCCGTAGGCTGCGTGGGTACGCAGAACATCGAACTGCACGCCTCAGTGAGTGCTCTGGATAACGGTCGTTTCACAGCGTTTTGCAAGGACGAATGCCTGCTTATCGAGCGCAACGGCGGAACGGTGGATGCCCGGGTGACTGTCTCGAACTTGTGCCGATACGTCAGCGAAAAGGCAACCTTTCTCGACCATCTTGCGGTCGACCGTTGTACCGAACTCGAAGGCCACGTTCAGGTGCACGCCGGCAAGTTGTGCCTGGAAGCGACCTGGATCATCGATTGCTGTGGCGCTGACGGCCCGCTGCCCAGGCCCGATGGTGCAGTGCATGCACGCACCATCCCGTTCACCCGGATGAGCTGCGATGACGCGCCGAGCATGCCGATCATCGCGCACCATCTGAATACGTACTTGCTGCCGATAGGGCGCAATCTGATGCAGGTGGGCGGACAACGGCGGCATCGCGCCGATCACGCCTGGCAACTGAATTTGTCGGTGATGGACAACGAGCAGGACGTCGTGGACCGCGTAGCCAGACTCGGCTTCGACGGGCAGCACAGCCTTCCGGTCGTCACCCAGATTGCGTGGGATGCCTATACCGATGATGGCCGGCCCCTGATCGGTCGCTCCAGCGCCGGCAGTCATATCTATCTGGCCACAGGGTTCTGCGGCATTGGCTTCAAGATGGCACCCAGTGTCGCCGAATTGCTGGCCTTCGAATTGGGCGGCCTGATGGCCGGGGTGCAGATGGACGCCGAGCATCGTTCGATCATGGAAGCGTTCCATCCCGCCCGCTTTGCCGAGGTGGCGTTGTCATGATGCGCCTGGGTATCTGCGCGGCGCTTGATGTCGGCACCACTTTGCACGCTCGAAGTTTTTTGCGCGGGGTTTATCTATCGAGCCATTTGTTCAGCAACGTGCGGCGTGCGCAGCATCTGTATTTCGACGATGGCGCCTGCGCCGGCGGTGGGCTTGCGGCTGCCAGCCACTTTATCGATGCCGGAGTGGATGCGGTCATCGGCCATTTCGCCTCCGAATCCGCTGCGGCGGTCGTGCGAAGTTATGCACAGGCTGGCATTCCGCTGATCCTTCCGGCCTCTACCTGCGCGGCGCTGACCGAGGATGGCAAAACTACCTTTCGAGTTTGCGCTTCGGACCGCGTCCTGGCCAAACGGTTGCTGGCGTTCGCTGAGAGCGCAGGTCTGCATAGACTGGCGTTGTTTGCCGATTCTAGCCTGCATGGGCAGCGGCAACTTCAGGAGCTAAAAAACGCGGCCTGCGCGTCTGCGGAGTTATCCACAGTCAAGATCGTAAATGGCATGGCTCAAGCGGACGCGCTGGTATTTTGCGGGCGGTTGAAAGCGAGTCGGCAGTTCCTTGTGGACAACCGCGCCTCCGGCTGTGGACTACCGCTGTTTTTCACCGACGATGCGGCATCGCCCGCGCTGGTTAGTGGCTTGGAAGAGACGGGAGTTGTGTATGCCGTCAGTTTCCCCATCGCCCGCGACCTGCCAGAAGCTCAGCCGGTTGACCTCGCTTACCAGCGCTTTTATGGCGAGTCGGCACCGGTCTACGCCATTGAGACACTGGCGGCATTTTCTCTTGTGGACCTCGCCGCGCGTCAACGTCGCAACCTGCTCGATGCGTTGCGCTTCGATGAGTTTTCCACACCCGCAGGCCCCATCAGCTTCAGCGATGGGGAAAACGATCACGCCCGGGTTTCGCTGTGGGTCTACGCCGACAAGCGCGTCCATGAAAGACGGCTGCTGTGTTGAATCGGGCCGCCCATGGCTCGCCACGTCTTTGAACCTTTCAGGAAGAACCACCATGAATCAGTTTGAAATCGAGGGTTTGCGTCAGGAGCTGGACGTCGTGTCGATTGGCTTCGGTCCCGCTGGCATCGCGCTGGCCTGTGCGCTGGAAGACGAAGCGGAAGACAACGGCAAGAAGCCGTTTCAGCGCGTGCGTTTTTTCGAGAAGGGACGCGATTCGACTTGGCACGGTGCGTTTCTGCTGGCCGGAACCGATATCAACCATCACGTGTTTCGCGACCTGGTGACGCCGCGCAATCCACGCAGCCGTTTTTCTTTCGCGATGTATCTGAAGGAGAAGGGGCGCCTGTATAAATTCGGTCTGCTCGGCCGACCGGCGAGCCGCGTGGAATGGTCCGACTACATCGGTTGGGTCGCGGCTCAGCTCAAAGACTACGTTTCCTACGACGAAGGCGTGCTCGACGTACTGCCGGTGGTGGAAAAAGGCTTGTTAAGCGCGGTGGATGTGGTCACCACTCAAGGGACTTATCGCACCAGGCGTCTGGTGCTTTCCCACGGCAGCTTGCCAAGAATCCCCGAGGCTTTCAGCCCGCACCTGGGTGGCCGCGTATTCCACACGTCGCAGTATCTGAAAAACATCCATTTGGGCGGCGGGCCAATCGCCCAACGTTGGCTGGTGCTGGGTTCTGGACAAAGCGCGGGGGAGGCGGTGGCGCATCTGCTCGGCGCCGCGCCTACCACTCAGGTGCATTCGGTGCATCGAGGAGTCGGTTTTCGGGTCGGCCAGCTGGGGCAGTTTCCCAACATGGCGTTCTTGCCGGAACAGGTCGATTACTTCCATCAGCTGGAGCCAGCCCGTCGCAGTAAGGTATTCGATGAAATCCGCTCGACCAATTACGCGGGCATCGACGCTGATGAGAGTCAGGCCTTGTACTCCTTCATGTACGAAGGCGAGGTGAGCGGGCACCAGCGTCTGAACCTGCATACGTGGTCCGACGTGACCTCCGTGGAGAAGGTTGGCGATGCCTATTCCGTCGTGCTGCGCGACGCCAATACAGGCCTGGAAACCAATCTGTACGTCGATGGCATCGTCCTTGGTACCGGTTACGAGCAACTGGCGGTGCCTCCTTTGCTGACGTTGCTGCAGCCCTGGTTGCTGCGCGAAGAAGACGGCAGCCTGGCCGTGGACCGGCATTATCGCGTCGGCCTGCAGAACAGTGACGGTCTGCTAATTCTCGCCAACGGCACTTCGGAGAAAACCCACGGCATCAGCGATGCGCAATCGTTCTCGATGGTCGCACTGCGCGCCCAGCAGCTGATCGATACCTTGCTGGCCACGCAACCTCGCCAGCTCGCGCCCGTCGTCGCTTATCCCAAGAGAAGCACGGTTGCTCACGCCGAGGCACGACCATGAACTTCATCTCGCATATCGTTGGCGATTCGAATTTCGTCCGGCTCAAGGGGCTGGGTTTCGAGAACCTTCATCTGAAGCTTGAGTCGTGCAATCCAGCCGGTTCGATCAAAATGAAGACCGCGATCGGCCTGATCGACTCCTACGCCGAACGCCGACTTATCCACAGGGAGACGGTGCTGATCGAGTCGTCTTCGGGCAACCTCGGCGTGGCTTTGGCAATGATCTGCGCCGAGCGCGGTTACAAGTTTTGCTGCGTGGTCGATCCAAACACCAACCTGCACAACATCAAGATGATGGAAGCCTTCGGCGCGCAAATCGTGATTGTGACCGAGCGTGATGACAACGACGGCTATCTGGGCACCCGGATTCGCTACATCCGTGACACCGTGGCCCGCGACCCACGCTATTTGTGGCTCAACCAGTACAGCAACCCGGCCAACGCGCGCACCCATGAGCAGACCACGGCGCGTTCGATTCACATCGCCTTTCCCGCGCTGGATTATCTGGTGGTTGGCGCAGGCACCACCGGTACGCTGATGGGCTGCGTGCAGTATTTCCGCAAGCATTCACCGCGCACCAAGATCATTGCAGTGGACAGCGCCGGATCGGTGACCTTCGGCCAGGCGCCAGGCAAGCGTTTCATTCCGGGCCTCGGTTCCAGCCAGATGCCGCCGATCTTTCGCGCCAATCACCTGCACAAACAGCAAGTGGTCGACGAGCGCGCCACCGTTGCGATGTGTCGCTGGCTGGCCAAGTCCAACGGCGTACTGGCGGGGGGATCGACCGGCACCGTGGTCGCCGGTCTGGCCGCGCCTTCGCTGGGGATTCCCAAGGACGCGGTGGTGGTCGCGATCTCGCCGGACGCGGGCGAGCGCTATCTGGAAACCATCTACAACGACGAATGGGTAATGCAGAAATTCGGTCGTGCCGAACTGGCCGCGCTGTCGTCACAGCCCATCAGTCGCTACCTGAATACCTTCGTCCACACCTTTGAAGGGGAAGCGCTGAATGTCTGAATTCCATGTCATCCCTGGAGCCGTGATCAAGGACATCCTCGACAGCCAGTTGCGCAGCATGGTCGCGCGCATCGAGCAGGTCTACCTACAACATCACGATGGCCAGACCCTTAATCCGGACAGTTATTTCCTGCGGTTTCCACAGCAGCCGGCCAATCGCATCATCGCGCTTCCGGCCTCGCTGGAAGGTGAAGATGCCGTGGCCGGGATAAAGTGGATTTCCAGTTTTCCCGGCAACGTCGCGCAACAGAAACCTCGGGCGTCGGCAGTGGTGATCCTCAACGATCGCGAAACGGGATACCCCTATGCCTGTCTGGAGGGTGCGCAGATCAGCGCTGTCAGAACCGCGGCATCTGCGGTATCGGGCGCCTACTGGCTCAACGGTCAGTCACGTAAAGCCGGCTCCGTGGGATTTGTCGGTGCGGGTGTGATTGCTCGAAATATCGCTCGCATGCTCGCGGTAGAAGGTTGGGACATCGGGCAGGCCGTCGTACATGACTTCGACCAGAGTTCGGCGAGCGCGTTGAAGGGATATGTCGAGCAGATCGATTTATGCACAGCCGGCACCGGTTCGCTGCATGAGGCCTTGGCTGCGGATCTGCTGATCTTTGCCACGACTGCCGGAGAACCTTACGTGAAGCCGCCCATGGCGTTTCGCGCCGGTCAGGTGGTGCTGAATATCTCGCTGCGCGACATCGCGCCGCAGTTGCTGCTGGAAGCCAACAACCTGTGCGACGACATCGAGCACTGCATGAAGGCCAATACCTCGCCGCATCTGGCCGAGCAGCTCAGCGGCAACCGCGAATTCATGAACGGCACTCTGGCCGAATTGATTCGCGGTGAGGTACGACTCGACCTGACCAAGCCTTCGATTTTCTCGCCCTTCGGCCTCGGCGTGCTGGATCTGGCGTTGAGCAAGTTCATCGTCGACACCGCGTTGGCTGAATCCCGCGCGGTGGCCATCGATTCCTTCTTTGGAGAAACCCTGAGATGGAACTAAGTCCTGCGCCGCGCCTCGACAGATTCTCCTCGGAAACGCCGTATTCGCAGAAACATGGACAACAGCCCGCCGTCAGGATTGGCATTGTGGGCTGTGGTTCCCGAGGCCTTACGGTCCTGGAACGTTTGTGTGCGCTGGCTGCCAACAGCGAACGGCGGGTCGAGATCAGCGTATTCGATCCCCATCGGCCGGGGCCTGGGCTGCATTCGGTGGAGCAACCTGCCTACCTGATGCTCAACACCGTGGCGTCGCAGATCTCCATGTTCCCCGATCAAGCCGCGCTTGGCGGCTTTACCGGGCGACAGGGACCAGACTTTTACCAATGGTGCTTGCGCTTCAAATCCGCTGACCGCGTTGTTCGCCCCAACGAATTTTTACCCAGATCCTGGCTTGGCGAGTATCTCGCCTGGACTTACGAGGAGGTGATTGGGACGCTGCCTGAACAGGTGAAGGTGACGCACCATGCCAGGGCTGTGGATAACATCGAACATACGGATCTGGGTGGGTTCATGTTGTCCACGGGCGAAGTTGAGCATCAGGTGGATTGGCTTCTGATTACGGTGGGTCATGCTGAGACCTCGCCAGAGGTTGGAAATGGCGGGCAAGTCACCGAGCGCCTTGGAGCTTATCCACAGCCGCATTCATTGAGCAGGATTTCATCCACAGACCATGTTGGCGTGGAAGGGTTGGGCCTGTCGGCAATGGATGTAGTCGCAGGGCTGACGGTGGGGCGAGGCGGACGCTTCCTTGAGGGGCGTGAGGGACTGCGTTATCAGCCCTCCGGTCAGGAACCGCAGGTGTTCATGTATTCACGAAGCGGGCTGCCGTACTGCACCCGGCCTGACATTCCGCCGAACCGCACCGCCGGTTCGCCACTGATTTTCACCCTCACAGCGGTTGCTGATCTGCGCGCTGACAACCCTGAGGGCATTGATTTCGAAGCGCAGGTAATGCCGTTGCTCAAGGCCGAGATGCTTGCTGAATACTTCGGGATGATTGCCGCGCAGCAGGGCGAGTCATCGCTTCGAATCAAGTCCGAGATAGCGAAGGCGTATTGGCTGGGCGAGACAGAAGCTAAACAACAGGAGCTCGCTGAACGGTTTGCTGTGGTCATGTTGGACGAGAGCTATTTCAATCCTCAGCATCTACAAGCGCCTGTGGATAATTATTCCCGATGGGTGCGCACCTTTATTCAGGCTGATTTGAACGAGAGCATTCTGGACCTGGACCATAGTCCGATCAAAGCGGCGGTCGAGGTATGGAGAAGTTGCCGTGAGCAAATCCGGCGCATTGTGGATAACCGTGGCCTGACCTCGAAGTCACATCGCATTTTCTTCGACGAATACGCCCCGCTGGTCAATCGCATGGTCGCGGGACCCCAGAAAGAGCGTCATCAAGAACTGCTAGCGCTCGCGGATGCTGGGATCGTGCATTGGGTTCACGGCTCGAAAGTTATGCACAACGACGAAACAGGATCAGTCGCGATAGCCCTGGAGGACAGTCGGATAATGCCGCTCAACGCAGTGGTCTGCGCCCACGCGAGCGATAGCCGCACAGCCGCAGCCCAACCGAAAATCATCCGACAACTTCGTGAAAGCGGAATTATCCACAGCCTGGGTGAAAGAGGGGAAGGCGTGCAAGTAGACAGCCAAGGCAAGGCGCAACCCAACTTGTGGATAACCGGCCCCATCGTCGAAGGCGCGACGTATTACAACCACTATGTTCCTTCATCAGGCAGCTACTCACGCGCATTCGTCGACGCGGACCGCATCGCGCGGGAGATGTTGGGGATGACCGTTATCGCCTGAAGTTATCCGCAGAGGCGCCCCGTTATCCATAGTTGCCCGGCTTGCACCGGCAGGCCCGCACAATCGCCACCGTCGGCAAGCCGGATTGCTACAGCGCGAAGCGCTCGTAAGATCGCCGAAAAATCATGGAAAAAAAGCCCGCGCTGACAGGGCCAGGCGGGCTTTTCGAGGGCAGGTGTTCAGGCTCCGGGGCTCAAACGGATGATTTTGGGGAATTCGCTCAGGCTGATGGGGGCCGTGCAGTGGTCATCGGAGCAGTCCCAGTGCTGCTCACTGTTCACCATTCCCTTATCGGGGGCTTGAGTGTCCAGCACACGCAGGGGCGCATTGTTCATTGCCTGACTGCTGGTCTGATCTTGCCGTGGGCGCCCTGCTGCCCAAGCCACCATGATCCGCTCGTGACCATCGCTGAACACCAGCTTGTACACGCCGTCGGCCTGCAGGCTGCTGTGAGGGTCGTAGTCGAAATCCCGCAGGTACGGACTGATCGCCTTGAGCACCGAATAGGCAGGCTTCGGCGAGAGATCCACGTTGAGCAGCCCGAAGTTGTGTTCCTGATCGTCGCGCTGGGTGCCATCGTTGATCAGGTCGTACCACCACATGCCCTTGATGTTGGGGACAGTGCGGGCCAGGAAATAAGCGCGGGCCAGATACGCGGCCTGACGCGTGGCATCAATGCCGCAAGCGCCTTCGTGGCTCGGCCAGCTCATTTCGGTCAGGTACAGCGGCACCGGTTTGCCGCCCTTGCTGAATCTGCCGTCCAGGTCGCGCATCCAGTTGATCCAGCTTTCCGGAGTATTGTGGTTTCGCCCCTCGCAATGCACGTACGGATGCAGCGAGATACCGTCGGCGTACTTGAGCACGCCAGCGGCGAGGACGCGGTCGACGAAACCGCCCTTGATTCCCGCTGAGGTCACGGCACCGGCAAGCACCTTGGCTTGTGGATTGTTATTGCGAATGATCGACGCGGCGTCTTTCACCACGGCCACGTAATCATTGCTCAGGCGCGCATCGCTCGGCCCGTCGATGTCCCACTCGTTCCACACTTCGTAATACTTCACCGGGCTGCCCAATTGCCGGGTGAGGTAATCGACGTATTTGAGGTAGGGGATCTTTACCTCGGGTTTTCGCGGCTTGGCGTTGCCGTTGAAGGACGTGCCGTAGCCAAGAATGACCATAGGCGCCTGGTTCAGCGCACTGGCCGTGTTCAGCCAGCCGCGCCATTGCGGGATGATCTGCAGCTGATTGGGCTCAGGCTCGGCGGTGGACCAGAACGCGTCGTCACGTACTGAAGTTGCCCCGGCGTCGCTGGCCAACTCCAGACTGCGCAGCGGCTGATTGAGATTGTTCATCGAATGAGTGGCAACCCCGACAATGAAAGGCTCGGCTAGCGCAACGTCGGCAACGATCAGGCAAGACAGCAACAGCAGGCCTTTGCGGCCAATACTCGAAAAGCTCATGCGTACCCGTCCTATTTCAGCTCAACCCTGGCAGACCATTCCATGAAGTCGCTTCAACTGGCTTTGGGGCGACGGTCCTCACCTGCGACCTTGCCGCCAATGCATGCCCGATGGCCATGCCGAGAAACAGGTTCGCCAGCGTCACCTCCAGGGTGTCGGTTGTCCAACTGACGATGCAGATGCAGAAACCCGTGGCGAGCATCGCGCGGCCATAGCGAGTGTTGATGTCTGCGAGGATGACAAACAGCGGAATGTGCAGGGCATACAGAAACAACCCAGCCAGCCCAAAGGTGGCCCACAGGTAAACCACCGTGCTGTCCGAGACCATGAAGATGTCTGCTCCGGCCACAGGGAACGCCGCTACCGAGCTTCCGACCAAACCGAATCCAGCGCCGGTATAGGCCCGACCTTCGCTCACGAGTTCGCGGATCACGTTGGGCCAGGTGTTGATCAGGCGGTCGTAGATCGAGGACAGCGAGCTTCCGGTCGAGATCTTGTAAGGGTCGAAGTCGTGCATGATGCCGATGAACGGCAACGCCATCCCCAGCACCACGGCTGCAGCAATGGCTCCCCGCGTGGTCCAGCGAAAGCGGGTGATCAGCAACAGGCCGACGGCGCCCGCGAGCGCCAGAACCGGTGCCTTGCTGGTGGTGAGCACGACGCCCACCAATCCAGCGGCACAGATGGCAATGGCCAGCATTCTCGAACGCACCGTCGTCATCAGATACAAGCTGAAAATCGAGATGATGATCGCCAGGGCGCTGGAGATCCGGGCAAAGCCGGCGGGCCGGTCGGCTTCTTCCGCAGCCCAGGTGGTGTTGGCGCTCAGCTCGGTGCCACCGATGCTGTAGCTGTAGCCCTTCCACGGCAGGTTGGTGTACTTGTCCAACACGATACCGGCGAGAGAAGCCATCAACGCAAACGCGATCACCCACATGAACAGCCGTCTGTGGTGGATGATCTGATCGCCGCATGCCAGTCCGAACAGCAAGGGGCTGATGCCATACAACGCGAAAGCGAAGTTACCGGCGCCGCCGCCATTGAGCACCGCCCACGCCGATGACAGCAGCAGTACCAGGAAGCTCAGCCAGACACCCGGCCCGGCTTTGAAGCTGCGCAATTCCAGCGCGAAGAGCAGCAGACAGGCGACTTTCGGGCCGTACAGCACAACCGAAATTCCGGCCTTGTCCAGGTAGAAGCGCAAGGCTCCCGAGAATGTCTCGACCAGAATCAGACTGATTGCAACCAGCACAATGGCCGTGGATTTGTCGAACGACATGATCGACGGCTTTTCAACGTAAGCGGGGGTAGGCGACATCATGGGAACAGCCCCTCGGGAGCGCTGGAATTGAAAAATGATCGGCAGACACAGCGGCAGGTAAGAAAAAAGTCATTAGTCATACCGAGCTACCGCTCACCGACTTCGGCAAAACGCCGTCGATGGAATCGGAAAATAGCTGGCCATTGGATGGCCGTTACGAGGAGGGGATTGCCGAGCGGGGTCCCTCTCAGAGCGGCGTGACAGGGGATATATCAGCCGCAGATGGAGAGACTGTCAATCAAATAGTCAAATTTTCGGACAGGTATGCAGACGCCTGAAAATCAGGGTTCGTAACCAATTGATTTAATTGAAGGATATAAATTTGACGCTATTAATCTGGAGAAAAACCCGGAGGATTATTGCGCAGTCTATAGCTCAGTTTCGTTACAGCTGAGCCAAAAATAAGGCCCGAAACGATACTGCGGGAGCGAATTTTTTCGCGAAAAATGGCGTAGCCGACATAGATGTGTCGAACGAGCCTCTCGCGAATGAATTCGCTCCCACAGGGTATTAACCGTCACAGGTGTATTGAACGGCTACCTCAGGTATACCGGCGCTTGTCAGGCGCGGGCGGGAAGTACTGATACAGCCAGGTTTCACTCAATGTGCGGTCGCCGGTCTTGATGAACATGCGCATCTCCACCGGATCCATAGAATCGCTGGTCGGGTACCAGTCGAAGGTCACCCGGAAGCCTTTGATGTCGGGCAGCACCAGCACGTTGAAATCCTGCACCTTGCCGTGGGAGACGGTCACCACAGGCACGATTCCCGACCCCTCCGGCAGTCGATCGATGCCGCCACCGTTGAAGTCCACGGCAAAGCGGCGCGCCCAGACTTCCGGGTAATGCTCGCCCGGCGCCCAACCTTCGATGAAGCCGCCCATGCCCGAGCGGGTCGCATGAACCTGAGCCAACGGCGTGCTCACCGGCGGCAGTGGGCTCCAGTACAGCTTGTAGCCGAAATTCATCGACATGCCGGCCTTGATCGGCTCTTTCGGATTCCAGAACGCGACGATGTTATCCAGTGTCTCGCCGGTGGTTGGCAGCTCCAGCAGATCAATCGATCCTTCGCCCCAGGCCGTGGTCGGCTCGACCCAAAGGCTCGGGCGGCGGTGATACCAGTCGACCGTGTCCTGATATGTCTTGAAATCGTGATCGATCTGCACCAGGCCGAAACCCTTCGGGTCCTTGTCGGCGAAGGCATTGAACTGGATCTTCGCCGGATTATTCAGCGGTCGACAGATCCACTCGCCATTGCCCCGCCACATCGCCAGGCGATCGGAGTCATGGATTTCCGGGTGCAGCGTGTCGCACATCCGGCGCTCATGGGTGCCGCAGCTGAACATGCTGGTCATGGTCGCAATACCCATCTGCTCGATGTCGGCGCGGGCATTGATATGGGCGTCGATATCCATCACCACGCGGTCGGCCTGACAGTCGATGTCGAAACGATAGGCGCCAGTCGCGCTCGGCGAATCCAGCAGCGCGTAGACCACGAAGCGGGTAGCGTCCTTGGTCGGTTTCTCGAACCAGAACTTGGTGAAGTCGGGAAATTCTTCGGGGCGATGGGCATAGGTGTCGATTGCCAGGCCGCGTGCCGAGAGGCCGTACTGCTTGTTGCTGTCGATCGCGCGAAAGTAGCTGGCGCCGAGGAACGACAGAATGTCGTTGATAGCGATTTCCGGGGCCTTGAACAACTTGAAGCCCGCAAAACCCAAGTCGCCCTTGAGCTGGCTCTTGTCGATGCGGCTGGCTTCGTAATTGAACAGCTCGGGGCGGAAATGCACTTCCCGCGCCTCTTGGGTCGCCGGGTCCACGCTGTACATGCGCACCGGAGTCTTGAAGCCTGCGCCGACGTGGAAGAAATGCACGTCCAGTTGGCCTTTGACGTCGTTCCACAAGGAATGACCAGCGTCGTATTTGATCGCATTGAACTGCTGAGGCGTCATGTCCGCCAGGGTCGGCGGCAGTGTCTGCTTGGTGCTTACATACGCTTTGCCGGCTGTCTGCTTGGCGAGGTCTTGCAGGATCTTGAAGTCGAAGTGTTCGATGTCGCCATCTGCTGCTGCCGCCAGGGCGCGTGCTGCATAAAGACCCGATGCTGGCAGTGCACTATAGGCTGCCAGTGCCATGGAAGCTTTCAGGAGATTCCTGCGATTCATAAGGTGAAGCCTCTGAAGAAATGCTGTGCCTTCCTGCACGAAAATGTGCGCTTTCCCAATCCTTGCCGAACGCAAATTACCAACAACAGATAACAATCTCGGCATCTTGTTCGCAAAAAAGGGAAAAAAACGTTTCAGAGCATGACTTTCTTCGGTTTCGAGTGTTGCCGTTTGTGTGTTCAGGCCTGCTGGATGAATGCCAGGCGTACGGCGAAGCCAATCAGCAGACAGCCGAACAGCCATTGCTGGCATTTTTGCGCGGTCTGGCTGCGCGCCAGCCAGCGACCGATCCAGCCCCCGGCCATGGCGTAGACGCTGTCGAACGCCAGGCCGATCAGCACCAGAATCACGCCCAGCTCTGCAAACTGCCCGGCCACCGAGCCCTTGGCCGGGTCGATGAACTGCGGCAGCAGCACTGAGCAGAACAACGGTGCCTTGGGATTGAGCAGGTTGGTCATCAGGCCGCGCAGAATCGCGCTGCGCCAAGAGATCTGTGCCTCGCCTGGGCTGCCAGGTGAAGTTGCGCCCATGGCGCCGGGCTTGAACATCTTCAAACCCAGCCACAGCAGATACGCGGCACCGAGCACGCGCACCACCTCGAATGTCCAGGGCGACACCTTAAACAGCGTCGCCAGGCCCAGCGCCGCCAGCGCCACGTGGCAGCCACGGGCGATGGCGAGCCCGACGGCAGTGGCCCATGCCTTCGCGCGACCCTGACGCGCGCCGGTCTGCAGCAGCAGAATCATGTCTGGCCCCGGCATCAGCAGGACCATCGCCAAGGCCGCGATAAACAGTGCTTTATCTTCCATTGTTCAGCTCCGACCGAGGGTAACGGAAGAAAATTCTACGTCTGGACGGCAGGGCAGGTGCTTGCGTGTTTGACCTTGCAGGCGCTTAGTATTGGCATCTTCTGCTTCTGGATAAGCCTTAAAGGTCACCGTTATGCCAAATACGCCCAATGTGAAGCTGGACGCCTACGACCGGCGGATTCTCAATGCCCTGCAACGGGACGGTCGATTGACCAATGTGCAACTGGCAGATGAAATCGGGCTGTCAGCCTCGCCATGCCTTCGTCGGGTGCGGCATCTGGAAGATGCAGGGGTGATTCGCGGCTATCAGGCGACTTTGGATGCCGATGCGCTGGGATTGGGGTTGACGGTGTTCATTGGGGTCAAAGTCGATCGTCATCACGAAGACGAGGCGCAGAAATTTCAGCAAGTGGTATCGGCGTTACCTGAAGTGATTTCAGCGCATATCGTGTCCGGCGAATCCGACTTTCTCCTGCATGTCGTGGTGCCGGACCTACGCGGCTATGACCGCTTTCTTACAGATACGCTGCTGAAAATGCCCAGTGTCCGGGACATCCGCAGCAACTTCGCGATTCGCACGCTCAAGCAGCAAGGGCCGTTGCCGCTGGTGCATTTGCCGATTTAGCCGGCTGACTCGACGCATTCGTGTAGGAGCTGGCTAGCCAGCTCCAAAATTACGCGCGATTCACGAGATTGGCGGCGTGTCTTAAGCCTGCGTCGTATGCCCTCCGGCCCCCATCGCAGCCTGCCGCAATGCCTCGGAGCGGGTCGGGTGAGGATGGCAGGTCAATGCAATGTCTTCGGCCGACGCGGCAAACTCCATCGCCACGCAATACTCGGCAATCATCTCGCTGACGCTCGGCCCTACCAGGTGCACGCCAAGGATTTCGTCGGTCTTCTCATCAGCCAAAACCTTGGCGAAGCCGTCGGTCTCATGATTGACCTTGGCCCGGCTATTAGCGCTGAACGGGAATTTTCCGACCTTGTAAGCACGGCCTTCCTCCTTCAATTGCTCCTCGGTCTTACCGACACTGGCCAGCTCCGGGAAGGTGTAAATCACATTCGGGATCAGGTTGTAATTCAGCTCGCCCTTTTTGCCAACAATCCGCTCCACGCACACTGCCGCTTCGTCTTCAGCTTTGTGCGCCAGCATCGGGCCTGACGTCACGTCGCCGATGACCCAGATGCCATCCACAGATGTACGATGGCCCTTGTTGGCCAACATGCCGCGCTTGTCGACTTCAAGGCCAACGGTCTCCAGACCCAGACCTTTCGTCACCGGCCGACGGCCAATGGAGACCAGCACGTAGTCCGCTTCGATCACCTCGGCCTCACCGCCCGCAGCAGGCTCGACCGTCAGGCTTACACCCGAGTCGCTGGCAACGGCTGAGGTAACTTTCGAGCTGAGCTTGAAGTTCATGCCCTGCCGCGACAGCGAGCGGTGCAGTGTTTTGCCGGTTTCTAGATCCGAGCCATGCGCCACATGATCGAGAAACTCCACTACGGTGACCTTGGCGCCGAGGCGACGCCACACCGAGCCCAACTCCAGGCCGATCACCCCAGCGCCAATCACCACCAGGTGTTTAGGCACCTCGCTCAGTGACAGCGCGCCGGTGGAATCCAGAATACGTTTGTTATCGATGGTCACCCCCGGAAGCGGCGTCGGCTCGGAGCCGGTGGCGATGATGATGTCCTTGGCGGTCAGCTCGGTTTCGGTGCCGCTGGCATCAGTGACGATAACCTTGCCGGGGCCTGCAAGACGTCCCCAACCCTTGACCCACTCGGCCTTGTATTTGCGAAACAGGAACTCGATGCCCTTGGTCAAGCCGGTCACGCTCTCGGATTTCTGCGCCATCATCTGCGCCAGGTTGAGGGTCGGCGTGACTTCGATGCCCAGCTTCTTGAATTCCTCGCCGGTCGCCGCTTCGTAGAGTTCGGAGGCATGCAGTAAGGATTTCGAAGGGATGCAGCCGACATTCAGGCAGGTGCCGCCCAGGGTTTCCCGGCCTTCGATGCAGGCGACCTTCAAGCCCTTTTGCCCGGCATGAATGGCGGCGTTGTAGCCGCCGGGGCCGCCGCCGATGATGACGACATCGTAGTTACTCATGAGCGTACTCCTGAAGAAAAATCGACAATGGAGGGAAGCGTAGACTTCTCTGCGCAAATATCTTGAAAGCTTCGCAACCAAGTAAATTATGGTCGTAATATCAAGCTGAAAGAGAATGAAGGTCAAGCTCGGGCTTTTCAAGAGCTCAGCCGGGCAAGTTAAACCGGCGCTGTGGATAAACTGTTCGCAGGCTGTGTGTAAGACTGTTGAAACACTGTCTTTAGATTCCTTCAAAAACCTTCGATGACGAAGCCGTGACCGGTCTGTTGACCTCTGCCACCGCTCTACGAATGCGGCTGATAATGGTCATGACCAGTAGCAACGCCATCGCAGCCAGCGCGATGTTGATGGGCGCGGTAAGTACGTATCCCGAGCCTATTCCGGCGCCAAAGATCCCGAAACAAAGCATGCGTACATCGCTTTTCAAGGGGCCATCACGGCGCCGCGATGCCTTTATCAATGGACCGAGCAGACCGGCGAATTCACTTAAAATTGCCAGCAACGTTACCAGCAACACCAATAGCAGGCTGACTTTTGGAATGACCGCAAACGGTAGGAATAGAGCAGTTTCGGCGATAACGCGACTGAGTTCGTGAGCGCAGGTTCCAAGCTTCGAATGCTGGCCGAATTCGCCGATCAGTACGGCTTCCACGGCGTTGAATAGCGTGCGAATCAGCATCCAGATTGGAATCAGCACGAAGATGGGAGGATGGAAAGCAAAAGCTGCGACCAGCATCCCAACCGCCACGGAGATAAGGCTGGCGCACGACGTCACATGGATTGCACGCACTCCGTCATCAAACAGAATCCTGGCTAGCGGATGCATTAGTTTTTGCAGCCAGGTTTTGAGTATGGTCAGCATGATCGCGGGCCAGCTACCTGTGGATAACTTTAGGGGAGCATAGTGCAAGTTTTGGAATGCATTTTTGAGGTTGTGAATGAAAGCTGTGGGAGTGAGCCTGCTCGCGACGAAGTCAGTGCATTCAAACGATTCCGTTTGGAATGCAGCCTTCTTGAGCAAGCTCGCTCCCACATGGAATTTCAATCTGCTGCGTCCCGGCATGGCGTCCCAGGCGCCTCCGAAGGCAGCAAGGGCGTCTAACCTGTCTTCCACCTGTCTGAGTGAATAAAACGTCATGTCGGCCGGTGATTACCAGACGAAAATTTCACGACTTCTGTTATATCGTAACGCCCCATAAATCTGTGCTTCGGGTGTCCCACGTTGCGTGCATTGATTCAGCGAACAGGAAGGGTGATGACTACAGCGTCTGACAAGTTTTGGAGTATCGATGCGGGTTGATCTGGATGTTGAAAGTGCGCCGCCTGCAAGCCTGCCCAGGTTTCAGCGTGCGAGCTTTCAGGCGCGTCGCCTGTCGCGGTTGACCTACCTTCTGGGTTCCATGGGCGTGATCGGCCTGGTGGTTTCGCTGTTTGTCGACCTGTTCTCACCCAATTCGCTGTGGACGGCGGTGCTCACCAACAGCGCCGCGAGTCTGCTGGTGCTGGCCTCTGCATTGCAATCGGCACAGGTGGTCGCCCTCTGGCGGGCGCGGGTTATTGCACCCGATGAGGTTGCGGCCTCGTCAGAAGAGCCAATCGCCGCCGAAGAGCAGGGCTGGTACGACCGGCTACTCACGCGTATCGGCGGGGCGGGCACTTCGATGGTCGGCCAGATCGGCGCACCGGTGTTCTGGCTGGCGGGTTGGGCGCTGCTGGCGCTGATCAGTATTTCGATGATCTGGAACCTCGCGTTGATCGGCACCAATGTCGGTCTGGCGGGCAGCGTGGTTGGCGGTTTGCTGCTATTGGTCAGTTTTGGCCTGCTGGTTCTGGAGCGGCAGTTCAGCAATGAATCCGAAGCGAGCTGGCCCGAGGCCGAGCAACTGGCGCTGATCTCGCGTGTGGCGATCGGCACGTTGCTGATCGCTGCGTTCTGCCTGTCCTTCTCCTCGGCGGAGCGCGTCTGGCCGGCCCGGTTGGCAGTGCTGATCGGCCTGTTGCCGGGATTGGTGGCCGCCGAATTGCTGATTCGCGCGCTGCTGTCGATCTTCAGTCCGCGCAACGAGCGTCTTGAGCCGCGTCTGGTGGCCAGCAGCTTCTTCGCCGGTCTGCTGCGTTGGCCGCCGCGTCCACTGACGGCTTTGCAGAACGAGTTGCACAATCGCTTCGGCATCGACCTGCGGCAAATCTGGGCGTTTACCTACATGCGTCGGGCGTTCCTGCCTGTACTCGCGGTGATCGTTGCCCTCGGCTGGGCGCTTAGTGGCGTGCACGAAATCCCGATGCAGGGCCGTGGGATTTATGAACGTTTCGGCAAACCGGTGGAGGTCATGGGCCCTGGGCTGCACGCGGGTCTGCCTTGGCCATTCGGCACAGTACTGCCGGTGGAGAACGGGGTGGTTCATGAGCTGGCGACCAGCGTGTCCGAAGGCGGCAATCCCAATAACAACAGTGCCGAGCAGGCCCTAGATCCTGCCGAAGGCGCGGCCCCGGCCGTCGCCAACCGTTTGTGGGACGCCACGCATATCAATGACAAGTCGCAGGTGATCGCCAGCGGTTCGGGGGACAAACAGAGCTTCCAGATCGTCAACATGGACGTGCGCTTCGTTTACCGCATCGGGCTGGACGATCAGGCCGCCATGGCCGCGACCTACAACAGCGCCGACATTCCGAGCCTGATTCGCAGCACTGCCAGCCGCGTGCTGGTTCACGATTTCGCGTCGCGCACCCTCGATGAACTGCTCGGCGAGCAGCGTACCGATCTGGCGGCCGACATCGGCAATGCCGTCGCCCGAGACCTGAAGAGACTCGACAGTGGCGTTGAAATCCTCGCCACTGTAGTTGAGTCGATTCACCCGCCAGCCGGGGCCGCCAATGCTTATCACGCCGTGCAAGCGGCGCAGATCAGCGCCCAGGCGCTCATTTCCCGCGAGCGCGGTGCGGCGGCCGATCAGGCCAACCTGGCGCAACTGCACGCGAGCATCGCCCACGATCAGGCAGCCGCCGACTCTCGCGAAGTGATGGCCACCGCGCAGAGCGCGGACCTGCGTTTCAACGCCGAACAACAGGGTTACGCCAAGGCCGGTCAAGCGTTTTTGCTGGAGCAGTATCTCAGCCAGCTGACCCAAGGCATGACCCACGCCAAATTGCTGGTTCTGGATCATCGTTTGGGCGGCACCAGCGCGCCCACCATCGATCTGCGTTCTTTTACTCTCCCGGTCGACCCTGCGGCGTCGCCAAAGTCGGCTGAACAGCCAACGGCTGAATAAGGAGTCGTCCCTTGAGTCTGTTTCATTCCCACGATCATCACGACCATGCAGGCCACAGCCACGGCGGTCATCATCATGGTCATCACCACGGCGAAGCATCCGGCCCGGCAGGTTTCCCGTGGCGGCGTGCCGCGCTGGCGGCCGTGTTGATCGTATTCGCGGTTGCCGCGGCGAGCCTGGTTCAGGTGCGCTCCGGCGAGGCGACCGTGATTACCCGCTTTGGCAATCCCGCCCGCGTGTTGCTCGATCCCGGCCTGAGCTGGCGCTGGCCTGCGCCGTTCGAGGCGGCCATTCCGGTCGATCTGCGCCTGCGCACCACGTCTAGCGGCCTGCAGGACGTCGGCACACGCGATGGGCTGCGTATCATCATCCAGGCCTATGTGGCCTGGCAGGTGCAGGGCGACCCTGACAACGTGAAGCGTTTCATGCGCGCCGTGCAGAATCAGCCCGATGAAGCCGCGCGGCAGATCCGCACCTTCGTTGGCTCGGCGCTGGAGACCACGGCAGCCAGTTTCGACCTGTCGAGCCTGATCAATACCGACGCCGATCAAGTGCGCATCGCCGACTTCGAGAATCAGCTGCGTCAGCAAATCGATAAGCAATTGCTGACCACCTACGGCGTACGGGTCCTGCAAGTGGGTGTCGAGCGTCTGACGCTGCCATCGGTCACCCTCAACGCCACTGTCGACCGGATGCGTGCCGAGCGCGAAACCATCGCTACCGAACGCACAGCCATCGGCAAGCGCGAAGCGGCGCAGATCCGCTCGGCTGCCGAGCGTGACGCCCGGATCGTCGAAGCGGATGCTACGGTGAAGGCCGCCGATATCGAAGCGCAATCCCGCGTCGAAGCTGCGCTGATATACGGCCGTGCCTACGCCGGCTCGCCGCAGCTGTACAACCTGCTGCGCTCGCTGGACACCTTGGGAACCGTTGTCGGCCCGACCACCAAGCTGATTCTGCGCACAGATGCCGCGCCGTTCCGCGTGCTGGTGGATGGCCCGCCCCAGCTGGATGGAAAGCAGGACGGTAAGCCTGGAACGCAGCCATGAGCGAACAGGACTCGACACCGATCGAGCGTCCGGCCGTCAACAGTCCCTGGCTGCAAGCCAGTCGCCTGGCATTCCTTGGACTGTACGTGGTGACGTTGCTGGCCGCGCTTGGTTGGGCGGTGTCTAACGTACGGCAGATAGATCCGCAAAACCGCGCCGTGGTGTTCCATTTCGGCGAGCTGGATCGTGTGCAGAACGCGGGTTTATTGCTGGCCTGGCCGCAGCCATTCGAACAGGTGGTGCTGCTGCCTTCGGCGGATCGGGTAATCGAACGTCACGTGGAAACACTGCTGCGCTCGCCGACTGCATTAGCCGCCGACAAGGTCACCAGTTTCGCCACGCCAATGAGCGATGCGCTGGCCGGATCGGGCTATCTGCTGACTGGCGATGCGGGTGTCGTACAGCTGGATGTGACGGCGTACTACAAGGTCACCGACCCGCGCGAGTTCGTACTGCAAAGCGAGCATGTGCTCCCGGCGCTGGATCGTCTGGTCAATCGCAGTGCGGTCAGCCTGGCAGCGTCGCGGGATCTGGACACCATTCTCGTCGCACGGCCCGAGCTGGTCGGCTCCGACAGCCAATCCGCCGAGCGCCGCGAGCGTCTGCGCGGCGATCTGGTGCAAGGCATTAACAAGCGTCTCGAAGAACTGACGGCCACCGGCGTGGGATTGGGCGTAGAAGTGGTGCGGGTGGATGTGCAGTCCAGTCTGCCTGCCGCCGCGGTAAACGCTTTCAATGCCGTTCTGACCGCCAGTCAGCAAGCGGATCAGGCGGTGGCCAACGCACGCACCGATGCAGAAAAGCAGAACCAGACAGCCAACCAACAAGCCGACCGCATCTTACAGGTTGCCCATGCCCAAGCGTCCGAGCGGTTGGCCAAGGCGCAGACTGACACCGCTGCCGTGACGGGGCTGGCGCAGTCGATTCAGAACAAGAGCGACCCCGGCCTGCTGTTGCGCATCTATCGCGAGCGTGTGCCAGGCATCCTCAAGCAGGCCGGGTCTGTGACGACGGTCGACCCGCATGACGATTCACGCCTGATCATTCAGGGAGCCGACAAATGAGTGGCGAAGCTGCACATATCCATGACCACGGCCATGCCGGTGCTCCAGCGCCGGGCAGCATGCTGACCAGCACCGAACAGCGCAGCGCTGCGTGGCAACTGACGCTGGCGATGCTCGCATTGGGCCTGTTGGCGTTGGGGCTGGTCTGGCGGTTCTTTGCGCCCGAGCAGGTCGGCGTCAGCCAGTTGCTGTTGGGCGCCGCGTCTCTGCTGGTGGCGATTCCCGTGGTCGGCGCCGGTTGGCACAGCCTGCGATATCCGAGCCTGCACGGCATCACCGATCAACTGATCGCTCTGGCGATGCTCGGCGCCTGGGCCACTGGCGATCTGATGACCGCCGCCTTGCTGCCGATCATCATGATCTTTGGTCATGTGCTGGAAGAGCGCAGCGTCATTGGCTCGCAGGAAGCGATCCAGGCGCTGGGCAAATTGACTCGCAGTCACGCGCGTTTGATCGCGGCGGATGGCACGATTCGCGAAGTGGATAACGGCTCGCTGGTCGCCGGTGATCGCGTCGAAGTTCGTGCAGGTGATCGGGTGCCTGCCGATGGCCTGGTAGTGTCTGGCCAGGCCAGCCTCGACACAGCGCCGATCACGGGAGAATCAGTGCCGCTGGAGGCGCATGCGGGCATGGAGGTGTTTGGCGGCGCGATCAACCTCGACGGCTTGTTGCGCATCGAAGTGACGCGTATCGGAAACGAGTCGACGCTGGGCAAGGTCATCGCGCTGATGCAAAGCGCTGAGCGCTCGAAACCACCGATCACCCGCCTGCTGGAACGCTACGCTGGCAGCTACATGGTGCTGGTGTTGTTGATAGCAGCGGTTACCTGGTTCATCACCAACAATGCCCAGGCGATGCTCGCGGTCCTGGTGGCCGCTTGTCCTTGTGCGCTGGTGCTGTCTGCGCCTGCCACAGCCATTGCAGGGATCGCCGTTGCTGCACGCCACGGCATTCTGATTCGCAGCTCGGCGTTCCTCGAAGAGTTGGCAGATCTCACGTCGCTGGTGGTCGACAAGACAGGAACGCTGACTTACGGCAGCCTGCGTCTGCAATCGGTGCAGGCCGAGAAGGGCACCGGCGATGAGGTGATCGCGTTGGCCGCAAGCCTCGGATCAGCCAGCAGTCACCCGGTCAGCCGCGCGCTGGCCGGGCTGTTGGAGAAAGATCATCACTTGGCGCTTGAAGACATTCGCGAGTGCCAGGGGCTGGGTGTCGTCGCGCAGACGGCTCGCGGCGAAGCGGCACTGGGTCGCCCGGAATTGTTCGCGCAACTGGGCATTAACACCTCGCCAGTGCCCAATCATGACGGCCCGATTGCCGGGTTGGCGGTCGACGGCGTCTTCCTCGCGTGGCTGTTGCTGGCGGACAGCCTCAAACCTGAGGCGCGTCAGGCACTGAGCGAGCTGCGCGATCTGGGGATGGGCCGCCAATTGCTCTTGACTGGCGACCGTCAGAGCGTCGCTGATAGCCTCGGGCGCGAGGTCGGCATCAGCGACATTCACGCGCAGGCGTTGCCCGAAGACAAACTCAATCGGGTGATGGGCGAAATCAACAAGGGTTTTCGGCCGATGGTAGTGGGCGACGGCATCAACGATTCCCTGGCGCTGAAAGCCGGCGTGGTTGGCGTTGCAATGGGGGCGGGCGGGGCGGATATTGCCTTGGCATCTGCCGATATCGTGCTGATTGGCAGCGACTTGCGTCGGCTCGGCACCTGCGTGCGTCTGAGTCGTCAGTGTCGTTCAACGCTGCAGGTCAACGTGATCATCGGTCTTGGTTGGACCCTGGCGATTGTCGCCTTGGCGGCATTCGGTGTGCTTGGTGCAGCGGGCGCGATGATCGCCGCCGTGTTGCACAACCTTAGTACGCTGCTTGTGCTGGGTAACGCGGGCCGTTTACTGCGCTTCCACGAGCCGATCGCAAAATTTCACAATCCGCTGTAAGCCTTTGAATTCGGCGCTTTCCCCGAAAGTGCCGAGTTAGAGGCCCGCGCTAAGTATAAAAATTCGCTTGAGCTTTGAAGCACTCTGTAACAAATTACAGGCAGTCATGAAGAGGGTGCTCCATCGCAGGCTTCACATTGGCTCGATCCTGGGGCAGGGAAGTACCCGGTAATAGGTTCGTCGTCGTATTGCATTAAAGCCGATAGCCTGACGGTTCCTACGCTGGAGCCGGTTTTGGACTACCCTTTTCCGTGTTCCTGGATCAGGGGGTTTTCTCAATGTTCGCGCAACTTCCACCGGCGTTACAGAAGCTTCACTTACCACTACGACTCAAGCTCTGGGATGGCAACGAAGTCGAACTGGGGGCTGATCCCAGCGTCACGATTGTCGTCAAGGATCCCTCGCTGGTGTCCGATTTCACCCACCCAAGCCTCGATTTGCTAGGCAGCGCGTTTGTCGAAGGCCGCCTCGAACTCGAAGGCTCGATCAGCGAAGTCATGCGCGTCTGCGACGAGTTGACGGCGGCGCTGGTGGAGGAGGACGAAGGTGTCGTTCCGGTCCGCACAGAACACGACAAGGAAACCGACGCCAAGTCGATCTCCTACCATTACGACCTCTCAAATGATTTTTACCAGCTTTGGCTGGACAAAGAGATGGTCTATTCCTGCGCCTACTTCAAGACCGGCAATGAAACGCTGGAGCAGGCACAGCAGGACAAATTCCATCACCTGTGTCGCAAGTTGCGCCTGAAGCCCGGCGAATACTTGCTCGACGTCGGCTGCGGCTGGGGTGGCCTGGCACGCTTCGCGGCGCGTGAGTATGGGGTCAAAGTGTTCGGTATCACCTTGAGCCGCGAACAGCTGGCATTGGCGCAGGAGCGGGTGAAAGCCGAAGGCCTGGAAGATCAGGTCGAACTGCAACTGCTCGATTATCGCGACCTGCCTCAGGACGGCCGTTTCGACAAGGTGGTGAGTGTCGGCATGTTCGAGCATGTCGGCCATGCCAATCTCGACCTCTATGCCAAGTGCTTGTTCGGTGCGGTGAAGGAGGGGGGGCTGGTGATGAATCACGGCATTACGGCCAAGCACACCGATGGTCGCCCAGTGGGGCGTGGCGCTGGGGATTTCATCGATCGCTATGTCTTTCCCAACGGTGAACTGCCGCACCTGGCGATGATCAGCGGGTTTATCAGTGAGGCTGGTCTGGAAGTGGTCGATGTGGAAAGCCTGCGCCTGCATTACGCCAAAACACTGGATCATTGGAGCGCGCGGCTGGAAGAGAAGCTGGACGTTGCAGCATCAATGGTCCCGGAACAAGCGTTGCGGATCTTTCGGCTTTATCTGGCCGGCTGTGCGTATGGGTTTTCCAAGGGCTGGATCAACCTGCATCAGATTCTGGCGGTCAAGCCTTACGCCGATGGCAGCCACGACCTGCCACTGACTCGGGATGATTTGTACGCGTAATTGCGCACGCTATGGATTCCCTGTGGGAGCGCATTTATTCGCGATTGGCATGAGCAGCCGATGCATCTCGATCGGCTGTACAACCTTTCGCGAATGAATTCGCTCCCACAGGTTAATACCCATGCGGATCACAAAATCGGCGAGATCAGCCGAGCCACGCGCATGCCCAACTGCTGCAAATGATGGGTCTCTTTGCTTTCCTCAATGCTGATCTCGTGGGCCTGTGCGGAGTCATCACTGAGCATCGCTTCAATGTGGGAGCGAATTTATTCGCGATTGGCATGAACAGCCGACGTATCTCGGTCGACTGTACAACCTTTCGCGAATGAATTCGCTCCCACAGTTGATACCCATACGGATCACAAAATAGGCGAGATCAGCCGAGCCACGCGCATGCCCAACTGCTGCAAATGATGGGTCTCTTTGCTTTCCTCAAATGCTGATCTCGTGGGCCTGTGCGAAGTCATCGCTGAGCATCGTTTCAATGTGGGAGCGAATTTATTCGCGATTGGCATGAATAGCCCGATGCATCTCGATCGGCTGTACAACCTTTCGCGAATGAATTCGCTCCCACAGGTTAATACCCATACGGATCACAAAATCGGCGAGATCAGCCGAGCGACGCGCATGCCCAACTGCTGCAAATGATGGGTCTCTTTGCTTTCCTCAATGCTGATCTCGTGGGCTGTGCGAAGTCATCACTGAGCATCGCTTCAACGTGGGAGCGAATTTATTCGCGATTGGCATGAACAGCCGATGCATCTCGATCGGCTGTGCAACCTTTCGCGAATGAATTCGCTCCCACAGTTAATACCCATACGGATCACAAAATCGGCGAGATCAGCCGAGCCACGCGCATGCCCAACTGCTGCAAATGATGGGTCTCCTTGCTTTCCTCAATGCTGATCTCGTGGGCCCGTGCGAAGCATCGCTTCAATGTGGGAGCGAATTTATTCGCGATTGGCATGAGCAGCCGATGCATCCCGATCGGCTGTGCAACCTTTCGCGAATGAATTCGCTCTCACAGTTAATACCCATACGGATCACAAAATCGGCGAAATCAGCCGAGCCACGCGCCTGCCCAACTGCTGCAAATGATGGGTCTCTTTGCTTTCCTCAATGCTGATCTCGTGGGCCTGTGCGAAGTCATCACTGAGCATCGCTTCAACCTCTCGCGCAAAATTCTCATCTACCGTCAGCAGCATCAACTCGAAATTCAGCCGAAAAGAACGATTGTCCAGGTTGGCGCTGCCGATCGCTGAAATCTCGTTGTCCACCAGCACTACCTTTTGATGCAGGAACCCCGGCTTGTAGCGGAACATGCGCACCCCTGCGCGCACGGCTTCGAACGCGAAGAGACTGGACGCTGCATACACCGTGTAGTGATCAGGTCGTGACGGCAGCAGCAATCGTACGTCGACGCCCCGCAAGACGGCCAGGCGAAGTGCGGCTGACACTGCTTCATCGGGGATGAAGTAAGGCGTGGTGATCCAGACTCGTTCAGTCGCGGCGTGAATCGCTTCGACGAAAAACAGCGAGCAGGTTTCCTGCGGATCGGCCGGCCCGGTCGCCAGGAATTGGCAAAGCACGCCATCTTCCGGATATCTGTCCGGCAGGATCAACGGCGGCAGCTGACGGGTTGCCCAGAACCAATCCTCGGCAAACGACTCCTGCAAACACGCCACGACCGGCCCGATGATCGCCACATGGGTATCCCGCCACGGCGCCAATGGCGGCTTTAGCCCCAGATACTCATCACCGACGTTATGCCCGCCAACAAAGCCCTTTACCCCGTCGACTACCACGATCTTGCGGTGGTTACGGAAGTTGACCTGAAAGCGATTGAGCCAGCCGCTGCGCGTAGCGAACGCTTTGATCTGTACCCCGCCGGCACGCAACTTCTCCACGTAGCTGGCGGGCAGGGAGTGACTGCCGATGCGATCATACAGCACGAATACTTCGACACCTTCGGCGGCCTTCTCCAGCAGCAGTGACTGCAACCGACGACCGAGACCATCGTCATGAATGATGAAAAATTGTACGAACACGACCCGTTTCGCCGCACGAATGGCTTCGAAAATGGCGGTGAATGTCGCATCACCGTTGATCAACAGTTTCACTTCGTTATTGGCCAGGCACGGCATCCGTCCGAGCTTGGGCATCGCACGGAGGGATTCATAGGCGTCTGAGCGTCGTGCCGCTACGGCTTCCTCGATCCAGGGCTTCCAGTTGAAGTCGACAATTGCGTTGCGCATCTCGTTGTTGGCCTGGCGACGGGCTTTGATGTAGGCGTCGAAGCTGCTGCGGCCAAAAACAAGGTATGGAATGAGGGTGATGTAGGGGATAAAAATCAGTGGCATCGCCCATGCAATCGAGCCTTGTGCGGTGCGCACGGTCAGCAATGCGTGAATCGCTGCTACGATGCCGAGCAGGTGAGTAAAGCCAATCAAATAGCCAAAGAAATACGGGCTGTGGTAATCCATGCGCAACCTTGTGCTAGAGGCTTGTCGGTGTTTAACAGACCACAGCGCGCGGGGATTGTCGCTATTTTCTTCTGGCTGCAACTGGTTATCGGATTCGTCGTCTAAACGTCATCGTCCAGTGGCGACCAAAACAGTAAACACGTTAGCCGCAATCAAACCGCTCAAGAGCAAAAAGGAAATCAGTTTCATGAAAAAGCGCGTATTGGCGTTGATGGTTTGTCTGGCTGCGCCCTTCGCTCAAGCGCAAGTGCTGCAGCCCGGTTTGTGGGAGCTGACATCGAGCAACATGCAGGTCGACGGCCAGCAAATGCCAGACATGCAGGTCATGCTCGCTCAACTGCAGATGATGGCCCCGCAGCAGCGAGCAGCCATGGAGCAAATGCTTGCAAAACAAGGAATTACCTTGGGTGGGCAAGGCGTACGGGTTTGTCTGACTCCCGAGCAGGTGAAGAACGAGCAGATTCCGCTCACTGATCCGAAGACGGGTTGCAGCCAGCAAATCACTGACCGCAACGGTGCGACGTGGAAGTTCAAATTCAGCTGCCCGCGTGCACAAGGCACAGGGACCGCGCAGTTCCTTAGTGATCGCGAATTCACTACTCATGTGATTGGCTCGTTCAATGCTACCGGTCAGCAGCAGAACGGCAGCATGGACACCAAAGCCGTCTGGTTGGGCCAGAATTGCGGAACGGTCAAACCCCGCACCTGATATCCGCTCGTCAGAACGCCCCGATTGCCGGGGCGTTTTAACTTTTTGGCTATACAATTTTCTTCGCTGTTCCACGTGGAACATGTTCTTGTTTCACCTGAGTTTTTTGCCGTTACCCCTTGTTTTAACGAGTAAAGACTCAAGCGATCCTATCAAAAACTTCATCTTCTTCAGAAAATAGGCATGTTATATAGTTACGAATAATGTCGTGTTTATCCGAGCCAAGATGCTCACTTTTATTCGGAACGTGTCATGCACCGACGTCAAATGCTGCTCAATATGCTTTTGGCCAGCGCCGCCTTCGCGCTCCCTTTCTCTGTTAACGCCGCGCAGATTCGTAATGCCCGGCTATGGCGTTCCGAAAACAAGCTGCGACTGGTCTTCGACCTGAGCGGCCCGGTGCAGTACAAGTCCTTCACCCTAAGTGCACCTGAACGGATCATCATCGACGTCAGCGGCGCGTGGTTGGAAGGCAACTTCACTCAGTTGGCACTGGAAAATACGCCAATCAAGGCCATTCGTTCCGGGCATTTCGGCCAGGGCGACACGCGCATCGTGCTGGACCTCGCATCCCCTGTGCAGCTCAACAGCTTCTTGTTGGGGCCAGAGGGCGCGCAGGGGAACCGTCTGGTGGTGGATCTGGGCCACGATGCGGCTCCGCATCTGCCTGTACAACTGGCTGCAGCGCCGGGGGCATTGGTGAAAGAGCCGCCTGCGCCCGTACTCGACAAGTCCCACCTCAAGCGAGACATCATGGTCGTGGTGGATGCAGGGCATGGCGGCAAGGATCCCGGTGCGATTGGCTCCAAGGGCGAGCGCGAAAAAGACGTGGTGCTTTCCATCGCTCAAATGCTGGCCAAAAGGTTGAAGCGCGAGAAGGGCTTCGATGTGCGTTTGGTGCGTAACGACGACTTCTTCGTGCCGCTGCGCAAACGGGTTGATATCGCCCGCAAATATAACGCCGACATGTTCATCTCGGTTCACGCCGATGCGGCGCCGAGGCTGACAGCGTCCGGCGCTTCGGTATTTGCCTTGTCGGAAAACGGCGCGACCTCGGCGACCGCTCGCTTCATGGCGCAGCGTGAAAACGGCGCGGACCTGATCGGCGCCACCAGCTTGCTCAACCTCAAGGACAAGGATCCGATGCTGGCGGGCGTGATTCTCGATATGTCGATGAACGCCACCATCGCCGCCAGTCTACAACTGGGCCACACCGTGCTTGGGAGCCTGGAAGGCGTCACGACGCTGCATCAGAAGCGCGTGGAGCAGGCAGGATTTGCGGTGCTGAAGTCACCGGACGTGCCGTCGATTCTGGTCGAGACCGGGTTCATCTCCAACAGCCGCGACAGTCAGCGGTTGGTGACCGCGCGTCATCAGCAGGCGGTGGCAGACGGGTTGTTCGACGGGATGAAGCAGTACTTCGAGCGCAATCCGCCGGCGGGTTCGTTCATTGCCTGGCGGCAAGAGCAGAAGGCGGCGGAGCAGGCGCTGGTTTGATATGACGCTGATGAGGCGAATGGGACGCGGTCGCTGTAGGAACCGGCTTGCTGGCGAATGCGCAGTGTCAGATACGTTGACGTTGGCTGCCCCTACGCGTTCGCCAGCAAGCCAGCTCCTACAAGGGTTCGCGTTTAGTCCCACACATCAGGTAGCGCTGCCGGCAACTGCCTGAAACCGGGTCCTACGGCGGCTGCAATCAACGACACCCCATCACGCGATCACAGGTGATCTTGCTCCGGCTACCGCTGGAGCTCGACACCCGGCTGATCGTCGTCCAGCCGATTTTCTGGATGTACCCCACCCAAGCCTCGCCATCCGAGGCCAGTCCCGTGAAAGACGTCATCGAGCCATAGCGGCTATCGGTCTGCGCCCAGCGGCGTTGGTCGGCGCTTTCATAGCCGCGTAAATACATGGTCGTGCCCGACATCGCCACGCTGTAGCGGTTGTCATAGGCGTCGATGCACGCCAGCAACGTCGCGCTGCGCGTGCATAACGCCTGATCCAGACGAGGTGACGGCGGTGCGGCAAAAACCTGCGTGCTCAGCAGCACCAGAACTGCAACCAAAATTCCCAAAAGCCTGACCATCGAGCGAACCTTATAAAAAGTGTTAGCAAGTTTGTATTGTTATACTATAACGTAAAAAGCACCTGAACCTGCTACCTGATGAGACCCCCATGAACCGCCTTCCCGTTACCGTTCTGTCCGGCTTTCTCGGTGCCGGCAAAAGCACGTTGCTCAACCATGTGCTGCGCAATCGCGAGAACCTGCGCGTTGCCGTCATCGTCAACGACATGAGTGAAATCAACATCGACGGCAGCGAAGTGCAACGCGACGTCAGCCTCAACCGTGCCGAAGAAAAGCTTGTCGAGATGAGCAATGGTTGCATCTGCTGCACCCTGCGCGAAGATTTGCTCAAGGAGGTCAGCCGCTTGGCGAACGACGGACGTTTCGATTACCTGCTGATTGAGTCGACGGGCATATCCGAGCCCTTGCCGGTCGCGGAAACTTTCACCTTTCGCGACGAGTCGGGGCAGAGTCTCGCCGATATCGCGCGGCTCGACGCCATGGTAACGGTAGTCGACGGGCTGAATTTTCTGCAGGACTATCAGGCTGCCGAAAGTCTGGAGTCGCGCGGCGAAACCCTTGGCGAGGAGGATGAGCGCTCGATCACCGATTTGTTGATCGAGCAGGTCGAGTTTGCGGACGTGATACTGATCAGCAAGGTCGATCTGATCAGCAGCAGCGAGCGCCTTGAACTGATGGCGATCCTCAAGCGGCTCAACAGCCAGGCCGAGATCCTGCCAATGGTCATGGGCGCAGTGCCGTTGGGCAAGATTCTCGATACCGGCCGTTTCGACTTCGAGCGCGCCGCTCAGGCACCAGGCTGGCTCAAGGAGTTACGCGGCGAACACGTCCTGGAAACCGAGGAATACGGCATCGCCTCGACAGCCTATCGCGCCCGACGTCCGTTCCATCCTCAACGCTTTTTCGACTTCATCAATCAGCCCTGGACCAATGGAAAACTTTTGCGCTCCAAGGGCTTTTTCTGGCTGGCAAGCAAGCATCAGGACGCCGGAAGCTGGTCCCAGGCGGGAGGTTTGATGCGCCATGGATTTGCCGGCCGCTGGTGGCGTTTCGTGCCCAAGGCGCAATGGCCGCAGGATGAAGAAAGCACGCAGGTGATCCTGCGCAGCTGGCTGGCGCAGACCGGGGATTGTCGGCAGGAACTGGTGTTCATCGGGCAGAACATTGACTTCGCGCGGCTGACTGCCGATCTGGACGGATGCCTGCTGACGGATGAAGAAATGGCGATTGGCGTCGAGGGATGGAAGCAGATGTCCGACCCGTTTGGTGATTGGTACGGCGAGGTGGCGTAGCGCTGGGTTGGTCCCACGGCGCCGATTGACGGCAAAAATTTACCCGCTCAACACAGTACTGTGCGAATGAGCTTGCTCACGAAGAGATCAGTACATCCACGTGAGATGTGGGGCCTGAAAAGTCAGCCTTCGTGAGCAAGCTTACTCCCACACGTTTGAATCTCATTAGCCGCACTCACTGCACCTTCCACACGCCCTTGCTCTGCTGCTCGCAAAACGGCTTGAGAAACGCCGCATCGCTGGCCACGCCGTAATAGTGAATGTTCTGCCGATAAGGCATATTGGCGACTTGCGCGTTGCTGCACTGGCCGAACGAGCCGGTCGGGCACTGATCCATGTAGGTCACTTCGACCTTCTGATCCTTGAGTTGGGGTTTGCAGAAGCCGTCGTGGAACAGATCGGGCGGAATGGTGAGATTTTCCTGACAGACCTTCACGTCAAGCCGCTCGGCATGACTCTGAACCACACAGGATTCGGCCCGCGCCTGGCTGCACGTGACCGCTAACAGCACCAACGCCAGCCGCGCGGGCAGCGAGATTGCTCGCATCGATTACCTCCGTCTGCGCTCGTTTTCGGGAGCGACGCTCAAGAATTGCCGGACATGCTGCAGAACATTCCTACTCATGTCATTGCTGGCCCTTTGGGCGCTGGCAAGACCAGCCTGATCAAACACCTGCTGTCGCAGAAACCGGCGAATGAACGCTGGGCGATTCTGATCAATGAGTTCGGTCAGATCGGCCTGGATGCGACGCTGCTCAGCACGGCCGATGATGGTATCGCACTTGGCGAAGTGGCTGGCGGCTGCCTGTGCTGCGTCAACGGCGCGCCGTTTCAGATCGGGTTGGGTCGTCTGCTGCGCAAGGCCCGACCGGATCGATTGTTCATCGAACCTTCCGGCCTTGGCCACCCGGTACAGCTGCTGGCGCAACTGCGAGAGGCGCCGTGGATTGGCGTGCTCGCGGTGCAGCCCAGCGTTATCGTGCTCGACGCCCAGGCGCTCGCGGCGGGCAAAACCCTGCCGCCAACCCAGCAGGACGCAGCGGCTCGGGCCGGTTTACTGGTGCTGAATAAATCCCAGGGACTGGATGAGAAGAAGCGCCAGGTGATTGTTGAAACACTGCCCCCTTGCGCGTTGTACTGGACTGAACTGGGCGCATTGGCCCTTGATCGGTTACCCGGCGTGAATGCGCGTGCTAACGAGGGTGTGGATAACTTCGTCGCGCCCAAAACATTGACTCAGTTAGCGCCGATATGGGCCGATCCGCTCACGCCCATTTGCTTGAGCCAAGGTCAAGCCGAGGGCTGGAGCATCGGATGGCGTTGGCATCCGGATCAGGTATTCGACGCATCGAAAATTCAGCAATGGTTGCACGGTCTTGGCTGGCGCCGGTCGAAGCTGGTTATCCACAGCGCTTCAGGCTGGGTTTCGGGCAATGCCTTGGATGGTGGCGAGATAGTCTGGGCAACGAGCGAGTGGCGTAAGGATTCGCGTCTGGAACTGATTTTTGCCGAGCCTCAGGACGAGGCCTTGTTGAATGCGCAGCTTGCGGCTTGTCTCGCCTAGCTTGGGTTATCCACCGCCGATCACTGCTTCCACTTGTTGTGTTCCTGGCGCCATTCGTTGAGCTGGATAATTTCCGCGGTTGGCTTGGGATTCTTGATCTCGAACGGGTAGGGGGCCAGTTCGATCTGCGCGGTGTGGGCACCGAACATGGTGATGGTGCCGGGATGCCGTTGCTCGCCGGTCACGGTGAATTCAAAGTTGTAGACACGGGCCAGACGCTTGCGTCCTTCGCTGTCGCGTTTGAACGTGATGCGACGTAGCGCGACATTGCCGTCGAGTAACTCGATATCGAGTTTGGCGCAGTGCTGTTTGACGCGCTCCAGCGCCCGTTCACGCAGACCATGAGAGTGCCACAGCCAGGCGCCAGCGGTCGCCAGCAACATCAGGACGAATATATTGCCCAGGGTCAGCATGAAGAGAGAACTCCGACAGAAGATGTCCAGCTTAACTGCGTCAGGTCGTCGACAGCCATAGCCCGGTCGTTTAATTTCGCTTCACTTCGTCCGGGGGCGTTACCCGAATTCGCTGCTCGAACACCTGGCCATGGCAACCGCGCTTCTACAGTGGACGGATCTGTCGTGTGCCCTGTCGCTCGATCAAACCCCTTCTTCCCGAATTTCGCGGTAGCGTTTTTCCAGCTCCTGACGAAGCTGACGTCGCTGTTGCGCCTGCACATACCGGCGCTTGTCTTCACTGGTTTCCGGACTCAGGGGCGGCACGCTGGCCGGTTTGCGCTGATCGTCCACAGCCACCATGGTAAAGAAGCAACTGTTGGTGTGGCGCACCGAGCGCTCGCGGATGTTCTCGGTCACCACCTTGATGCCGACCTCCATCGACGTGTTGCCGGTGTAGTTCACCGATGCCAGGAACGTCACCAGTTCGCCGACATGGATCGGC
Organism: Pseudomonas sp.; assembly: GCF_050739935.1. Lineage (GTDB taxonomy): Bacteria > Pseudomonadota > Gammaproteobacteria > Pseudomonadales > Pseudomonadaceae > Aquipseudomonas. The sequence continues at coordinate 45,970 of NZ_JBOICF010000015.1, forward strand.
TCGCGGAAAATTACCTGATCCACTGACAGCGTCACCACGTAACGACCTGCGTAACGGCTCGCACAGGCGTAGGCGACTTCATCCAGATATTTAAGAAGAGTGCCGCCGTGCACATTGCCAGAAAAGTTGGCCATGTCCGGGGTCATCAATACAGTCATCGACAGCTGGGCGTTTCCGGGTTCCATAGCGTGCTCACGGTCTGTTAGGTCAATTTGGCACCTCGAATGGGTGCTCGAATGTAGATCGGCAATCAAAACCAACACTATCGGGACGCTGGCAGGCGTGCTGCCGTCACGCATGACTCAATCTGTTTCCATATATTGCACCGGCTTTATCCGTTTTTGGGCGGTGTTAACCTGCGAAAACCCTTGGATGGGGTATTTCCCGCGTTCCGCTCAGAAATTTCTGGCCCAGCTGGCGATCTTTCCCACAGGGGCCGTTTCTCTTTCAGCATGAACGCGCATCTTTAGGACGTCACAAGGAGCCGCGCCATGCATGCCATCAGTTTCATTCAGGACTTGGCAGTCATCATGCTGGTCGCAGGCGTGGTGACCGTCCTGTTCCACCGACTCAAGCAACCGGTTGTGCTGGGCTACATCGCTGCTGGATTCATCATCGGCCCACACACACCGCCGTTCGGCCTCATCCACGATGAAGACACCATCAAGATCCTTGCCGAACTGGGCGTGATTTTCCTGATGTTCTGTCTGGGGCTTGAGTTCAGTCTGCGTAAGCTGTTCAAGGTTGGGGCCACAGCTTTCATCGCAGCGTTCCTTGAAATCATGCTGATGATTTGGATCGGCTACGAAATCGGCCAGTTCTTCGGCTGGAGCACCATGGATTCGCTGTTCCTTGGCGCGATCCTGGCAATTTCTTCCACTACCATCATCGTCAAGGCGCTCAACGACCTGAAGATGAAGAACCAGCGTTTCGCTCAGCTGATCTTCGGCGTGCTGATCGTCGAAGACATTCTCGGTATCGGCATTATTGCGCTGTTGTCGGGCATTGCCGTCAGCGGCACCGTGAGTTCCGGCGAAGTGTTCTCCACGGTGGGCAAGCTTTCGCTGTTTATGATCGTCGCGCTGGTGATCGGTATTCTGCTGGTGCCGCGCTTGTTGGCTTACGTCGCGAAATTCGAAAGCAACGAAATGCTGTTGATCACGGTACTTGGCCTGTGTTTCGGCTTCTGCCTGCTTGTGGTGAAGCTGGAATACAGCATGGTGCTGGGCGCATTCCTGATCGGCGCGATCATGGCTGAATCCAAGCAACTGGTGAAGATAGAGCATTTGATCGAGCCTATTCGCGACATGTTCAGCGCGATTTTCTTCGTCGCCATCGGCCTGATGATCAATCCGCAAATCCTGCTCGATTACGCCTGGCCCATCGCAGTGATCACGGTGGCTGTCGTGCTGGGCAAGATGTTTTCCTGCGGCCTTGGGGCATTTATCGCCGGCAATGATGGGAAGACTTCGCTGCGCGTCGGCATGGGGCTGTCACAGATTGGTGAGTTTTCCTTCATTATCGCGGCGCTCGGGATGACATTGCAGGTCACCAGTGACTTTCTTTATCCCGTCGCGGTAGCGGTTTCGGCGATCACTACGTTGCTGACGCCCTATTTGATTCGCGCGGCTGATCCGTTGTCCCACTCGCTCGCCAGGATTGTGCCTACGCGCATGGCTCGGGTTTTTGGCATGTATGGGGAATGGCTGCGCAGCATTCAGCCACAAGGGCAGGGCGCGTTGCTGGCTTCGATGATTCGCAAGATCCTGCTGCAGGTCGGCGTGAATCTCGCGCTGGTCGTGGCGATTTTCTTTTGCGGGGCGTACTTCGCCGAGCGCATTGGCGACTATTTCAGCGAGTGGGTGCCTGAGGTCGGTCAGCAGAAAGCGTGGATTTGGGGCGCCTCGCTGCTGCTGTCTCTGCCATTCCTGATTGCGGCGTATCGCAAGCTCAAGGCACTGTCGATGCTGTTGGCGGAAATGAGCGTCAAGCCGCAGGTGGCGGGCCGACATACCGAGCGTGTACGACGGGTGATCGCCGAAGTGATCCCGTTGTTGTCGCTAATGGTGATCTTCGTGCTGATCGCACTGCTGTCGGCCAGCATGTTGCCGACCCATGAGTGGCTGCTGCTAATCGTGCTGGTCGCGGCAGCCGTGGCCGCGGTGCTGTGGCGCTGGTTCATCCGCGTGCACACGCGCATGCAGATCGCGCTGCTGGAAACACTGGGGAATCATCAGGAGCCTTCTGAGCATTGATCTGAAGGCTCGCCGATGGCGCGGGGATGTTTCAACTTTCCAGCCAGACGTCCCGCGCCCAGTGCCAGACCGACTCCCAGCTCTCTTCGGTGACGAGTTCTTCTTCGCCGGACCACAGCACCACCGTGCCGTCTTCCTCGACGCAATAGTAGTCCTCGCCGTCCTGGCAAATCGGGATCAGCTCACGCGGGACGCCGATATCCCACGCATTCGCCGCCACTTCCGGCAGGTAGGTGTGGGATTGCGGGTCGGTGACAGTCACCGGCTCCAGGCTTCCGTAAACCACGTCGCTGACGGTCAACAGAAATTCTTTGAAGACAAAGGGTATGTTGATGAACAGCTGCTCTTCGATTTCGACGAGCTGGTCTTCATCCGGCAGTTCAAGTGGAACCGGAACAGGCTCATTGACTTCACGGAGTTGTTCGATGACTTCTTCCACGACGTGGATCCTCTAACGATTTACGCGGGTTATACAGTAGCTCAAAGGCATCACCAAATTAACTGCGAGGCTCAAAAAACAAAACCCCGGAGCGAGTCCGGGGTTTTGACTAGAGCAGCGGCGCAGAGTTTCAGCCGTTCTGGCGAATACCAGCCACCAACCAAGGCTGGTTGTCGCCAGGAGCGCGTTCCATGTTCCAGCTTTCGCTGAACACTTCACCCTGATCGAAGCGCGAAGTTTTCGAGACACCAGCGAAAGTCAGGGTCGCGATGGTCTTGTCGGCGCGATCGTCCAGGCCGTCCAGTTGCACGGTCAGGTTGTCGATGTAAGTCGACTGGAAGCCATCACCCAGGTCAGCACGTTCCTTTTTAAGGAACTGCAGCATTTGCGGGGTCACGAACTCGGCGATCTTGTCCATTTCGTTCGCATCCCAGTGCTGCTGCAGCGACTGGAAGTGAGTGCGAGCGGCCTCGAGGAAGCGTTCTTCGTTGAACCAGGCCGGAGCGTTGATCACCGGGCGAGCAGCCGCAGCGGATGCGGAGCCACCGAAGATCGAGTTCTGAGCCGGTTGCTCGAAGGTTTCACGCTGGTAAGGCGCGCCAGCTGGAGCCATGTGCGGCTGCTGCTTGCGTCGACGGGCCGCAATGAAGCGGAAGATCACGAAGGCGATGACCGCCATGATCAGGATGTCGAAGAATTGCATGCCCTGGAAACCACCGCCCATGAACATGGAGGCCAGCAGGCCGCCGGCGGCGATACCGGCCAGTGGGCCCAGCCATTTGGAAGCACCGCCTGCAGCAGGCGCAGGACGACCGGCGGCATTAGGTGCGGCGGCAGGGGCGGAAGGAGCTGTCTGACGCGCCTGGTGACTTGGCGCAGAGCCGAAGCTCTTGCCACCACCGAAACGCGCGGCGTTGGCATCCAGACTCATGGTGAGCCCGATGACCAGCGCCAAAGCGATGCTTAGAAAACGTTGCATATTGGGAATTCCCGTTTGTGGATTGCACGCGCGCCATATTGAACAGGACGAATGTGTCTGACCAGCGGCCATATGTTTCTGGCTTTTGCATGGATCTTCACAGGGCCTGTACTACTTGGGTTGTAGGCCGGTGAAGAAAGTTCTGTAGGAAAGATGGGGGCCAGATGTAGGAATGCAAGCGGAGCCGTCGGACGCCACTCCAAATTTGTAGGAGCCGGCTTGCTGGCGAACGCGGTGGGTCATCGACAAGAATGTCGGCTGGCACACTTGGTTCGCCAGCAAGCCGGCTCCTACAAGGGTATGAGTGCTGGTCTCAAACCGGCTCCAGCTTCGCATACCCGAGCATCAACCATTTGCTGCCTTCAGTGAAATTCACCTGAACGCGAGCCTGGGCGCCTGAGCCTTCGAAGTTGAGGATCACGCCTTCGCCAAACACCGCATGCTGCACACGCTGGCCCAGAGAGAACTGGCTCTGCGGGATGTTCTCGCCATCAAACAGGCGACTCGGCGCCATGGTCTTGGAGCCGCCAAAAGGCCGCGTGACGCTGTTGGACAGTCGCACTTCCTGAATCAGATTCGGCGGGACTTCGCGTACGAAGCGCGACACTTTGTTGTAAGTCTCACTGCCATATAAGCGTCGGGTTTCGGCGTAGGTCAGCACTAGGTGCTGCATCGCACGGGTGATCCCGACGTAGGCCAGGCGACGTTCCTCTTCCAGACGACCCGGTTCTTCCAGGCTCATCTTGTGCGGGAACAGGCCTTCTTCCATGCCGACCAGGAACACATATGGAAACTCCAGGCCCTTGGCGCTGTGCAGCGTCATAAGTTGGATGCTGTCTTCGTGCTCGTCGGCCTGTGTGTCGCCCGCTTCCAACGAGGCATGACCGAGGAAAGCCGCCAGCGGCGTTAGATCTTCCTCTTCTTCGCTGTTTTCGAAAGCGCGAGCGGCGCTGACCAGTTCCTCAAGGTTTTCTACCCGGGCCTGGCCTTTCTCGCCTTTTTCTTCCTGGTGGTAAGTGATCAGCCCGGATTGCTCGATGACGGTCTGAGTCATCAGATGCAGCGGCATCTCCATGACTTTCGCCGAAAGGTTTTCGATCAGCTCGATGAAGCCCCCAAGGGCACTCGCGGCACGACCGGTCACGCCCTTGTTGGCAACCAGCAAACGCATGGATTCCCACATCGACACGTCGGCGTGACGCGCATGTTCGCGGATCGCTTCAACGGTCTTCTCGCCGATACCACGGGGCGGCACGTTGATCACGCGCTCCAGTGCCGAGTCATTGCCTCGACCTTCCAACACCCGCAGATAGGCCATGGCGTTCTTGATTTCGGCGCGCTCGAAGAAGCGCTGGCCGCCGTAGATGCGGTACGGAATGCGTTCGCGCAGCAAGGCTTCTTCCAGTACCCGCGATTGGGCGTTGGAACGGTAAAGAATGGCGATATCGCTGCGCGACATGCCGGTCTTGATCGCGCTTTCGATGGTTTCGACCACATAGCGCGCTTCGTCGTGTTCGTTGAAGGCGGCGTACAGGCTGATCAGTTCGCCATCGCCGACATCGGTCCACAGTTCTTTGCCCAGGCGGCCGCTGTTGTTCACGATCAGGCCGTTGGCGGCTTTCAGGATGCTCGCCGTGGAGCGGTAGTTCTGCTCCAGGCGAATGGTCTCGGTGTCCGGGAAGTCATCGGAATACTGATGAATGTTCTCGATCTTTGCGCCGCGCCAGCCGTAAATCGACTGGTCGTCGTCACCGACCACCATCAAGCTGTCGCCACCCTTGGCCAGCAAACGCAACCAGGCGTATTGCACGGCGTTGGTGTCCTGAAATTCGTCTACCAGTACGTGGCGGAAGCGGCGTTGGTAGTGTTCGAGCAGCCCGGGGTTGTCGCGCCACAGGTCCAGCGCTCGCAGCAGCAGTTCCGAGAAGTCGATGACGCTCGCCCGCTGGCATGCAGCCTCATAGGCCTCGTAGATCGACTTCATGGTGCTCAGGAACAGATCGCCCGACGCCTGGATATGCTTGGGCCGCAGCCCTTCGTCCTTCTGCCCGTTGATGAACCATTGCGCCTGACGCGCTGGCCATTTTTGTTCGTCCAGGCCCATCTCGCGGATCACCCGCTTGACCAGACGTTGCTGGTCGTCACTGTCGAGAATCTGGAAATTCTGGTTGAGCCCCGCTTCCTGCCAGTGTGCCCGCAGCAAGCGGTGCGCCAGGCCGTGGAAGGTGCCGACCCACATGCCGGCCGGGTTGATACCCATCAGTTGCTCGATGCGATGACGCATCTCGGCGGCGGCCTTGTTGGTGAACGTCACCGACAGGATCGAGTGCGGCGACGCGTTCTCGACCTGGATCAACCAGGCGATACGGTGCACGAGCACACGGGTTTTACCGGAACCAGCGCCGGCCAGAACCAACTGACGACCCACGGAAGCGGCTACCGCCTGGCGTTGGGCATCGTTGAGGGAATTAAGCAGAAGGGAGAGATCATCGCGCATCGGCGCATTCTAGGGTGCCGGGGGATGGTGGGCAAACTCTAACGCTGGTCGGTCGTGAAGATATGACTTCGGGCAGTCGCTGGACCAGCAGGCTAATTCTTTTCTACGCCCGGGTATGCACCGGATATATCTGATACCTCAAACCCAGCGGGAGTGAGCTTGCTCATGACTGGGGCAGTGCGCCCACAGCATTCCAGCGTCTGGAAGTCAGTCTTCGTGAGCAAGCTCACTCCCACGATGACCGTCCATGCAAATTTAATTTCTGACTGTTTGGTCTCCCCGGCCGCTTGTGTATGCTCCGCTGACGTTCAAGGCCCACCAATTATAAGAATTGCCATGACCTCCAGCTCCGAAGCCCCGGGTGATTCTGTGGCGACACGCCGTGTCATCCGCAAACAGTTCGCTACCCAGCTTGCCGTCGAGCGCACACGCCTTCTATATCAGGGGTCAATGCTGCCGACCCTGTTCATGTTCATCAATGGTCTGCTTTGCGCCTGGCTTCTCTGGAGTCCACAGCGTTATGTGCTGGTTGGAATCTGGGTCGGCTGGCTGTCGGCGCTGGTGTGTCTGAGGGTCCTGCAGGTCACGGCGTTTCGCGCGGCAACGGTCGAACGTCAGGCGCAACCCGTCTGGACACGCATGTTCCTGGCCGGGGCCTGCGTCAGCGGTTTTACCCTCTCCAGCGCGGCGCTTGTGCTAGTGCCGGCAGAGAGCTTCGTTCAGCAGGCGTGGGTTTTTGGGCTGATCGGCGCCGCGACCCTTTCGGCAAGCGTGGCTTATGCGGCCAGCATTCCCGCTTTTCTGACCTTTACCGTGCCGTGCCTGCTGCCACCGATCGTTTACCTGTTCTGGGGCGGCGATGTGCCGTTGCGCGGTTGGGGCTGGCTGGGGTTGATCCTGCTGCTGGCGCTGATTGTCGTTGCCGCACAGGTCAACCGACTGATCGATCGGGGGCTGATTCGACGTTTTCAGAATCTGGCGCTGATCGAGCATCTGCAACAAGCTCAGGCCACAAGCGAAGAGCTTAATCGTGAGCTGGCGCGGCAGTACGAGGAGCGCACGCGCTTCCTCTCGCATTACGACGAGCTGACAGGATTGGCCAATCGGGTGCTGTTCAACGAGCGGCTGCGCGAAGCCAATCAGCGGGTGCGCCATGGCAGTCGTAATCTCGCGCTGCTGCACATCAACCTCGATCGCTTTAAATTGCTCAACGACAGCCTAGGGCATGAGGTTGCCGACCAACTGCTGCATCAGATAGGACGTCGCGTGAGCGTCGAGCTGGCTGAGGCGGACACTGTCGCGCGCCTGTCCGCCGACGAGTTCGCGGTGCTGTTCGATACCTATGGCATGACGACGCTGGCGCGAGTGACGACCCGGCTGCTGGCCAAGCTGCGCTCGCCGATTCTGGTGGCTGGTCACGAGCTGGTCGTCAGCGCCTCCATCGGCATCGCCTTGCTGCCGGATTCAGCCCGGGACATCGCAGCGCTGGTCACTCAGGCCAACACGGCAATGCAACATGCCAAGCATCTGGGCGGCAATAACTTCCAGTTCTACACCGAAAGCCTGCAAGCGCAGACGCTGGAGCGGCTGCAACTGGAGATTCAGTTGCGCCGAGCGATTGAGGAAGGCCAGCTCGAGGTGTTCTACCAACCCAAGCTGGAAGTGGCGACTGGACGTCTGAATTCGGCCGAGGCGCTGGTGCGATGGCGTCATCCAATTCGCGGCATGGTGCCCCCCACTGAGTTCATCGGGCTGGCGGAAGAGTCCGGACTGATTGCCGATATTGGCGAGTTCGTCCTGCGCCGTGCCTGCCGACAGGCGTGCGAGTGGCAGCGAAGCGGACTGATGCCGATTCGGGTATCGGTCAACCTGTCCGTGCATCAGTTGCGACAAGGCAAGCTGGTGAGTCTGGTGCGTCAGGTCCTCGATGAAACCGGACTGATGCCCGAATATCTGGAGCTTGAACTGACCGAAAGCCAACTGTTGGACAGCGTCGAACACATCATCAGCACCTTCCGACAATTGCGTGAGCTGGGGGTAAAACTGGCGATCGACGATTTCGGCACCGGCTATTCGTCCCTGAGTTACCTGAAGCGCTTTCCGGTGGACTACGTGAAGATCGATCAGGCCTTCATCCTTGGTCTGAATGAGGGCACGGAAGATGCCGCAATCACTCGCGCGATCATCGCCATGGCTCACAGCCTGGACCTGAAGGTTGTCGCCGAAGGGGTGGAAAACGCTGAGCAGCTGGATTTCCTCAGGGCGCACCATTGCGACGAGGTGCAAGGCTACTTGATCAGTCGACCTTTGGAGGCTTGCGCAATGGGCGATGTCCTTCGCGGTGTGAAAGCATCGCCTGGAGTCCTGTGTGAAAAGTCCTACACTGCATGACGACCTGTCATTCAGGGCTTCTCGGTTGCCATCTTCGAACTCGTTTAGCTGTGCGGTTTGCAGGTCATGTAGTATAACTACAAGAAAGCTACAGCCCGGCCCATCCTTCTATTGAGTCCTGTCCTTTGAATCTGTTGCAGCACATCGCCCAGTCTCGCCATCTCTTGCGTAAGTCGGAGCTCAAGGTAGCCGACCATGTGCTGCTTGATCCTGCGGCCGTGATGCACAGTTCCATGGCTGATCTCGCCCATAGCGTGGGCATCAGCGAACCGACGATCGTGCGCTTCTGTCGCGCCATTGGTTGCACTGGTTTTCAGGATCTTAAACTCAAACTGGCGCAGAGCCTGGCCGCCGGCGCGAGCTTTGGGCAATTCGCGATTCACGAGGACGACTCGGTCGCGGACTACAGCCTGAAAATCTTCGACACGACACTCCATACGCTCATGGAAGTAAGGGAGAGGCTCGACCCCCACGCGCTGCAGGCAGCCGTGACGGTCATGGCTGCGGCCCATCGTGTGGAGTTCTACGGTTTTGGTGCCTCAGGCGCTGTCGCGGCGGATGCGCAGCACAAATTTTTCCGCCTGCTGCTGACCGCCGCTTCGTACTCCGACCCGCACATGCAGGCAATGTCGGCGGTGACGCTCAAGCCAACAGACGTCGCGGTATGCATTTCGCAGTCGGGGCGTTCGAAGGATCTTTTGATCACCGCCAACCTGGTGCGCGAGAGCGGCGCCAATCTGATCACTCTGTGTCCAAGCCAGACGCCTTTGGCCGAGCTGTCGACGGTCAACCTCGCAATCGACGTGCATGAAGACACCGAAATCTACACCCCACTGACCTCGCGCATCGCCCATCTGGTGGTGATCGACGTGTTGGCAATGGGTGTGGCGATGGCCCGCGGGCCGAGCCTGGTCAATCACCTCAAGAGCGTGAAGCGCAGCTTGCGCAGCCTGCGGTTGTCGCCCAAATCGATCAAGTCGGCAGAGGATTGAGATTGAAGCGCTCCTCCACCCTGTGGGAGCGAATTCATTCGCGAATCGGTCGTTCAGACGATACATCGCCAACGGTCATGCCAACGTCTCGCGAATGAATTCGCTCTCACAGGGATGTAAGCCGATTATTGATCTCCTGGGGCTGCAACCTTCACCAACTTGTAACGCTTCCTACGTCTGATCGTCATCGCCTCCCACCATTCTGTACTCCCGCACACGCAATGGGAGACAGCATATGCCTCGGCACTACGATGACTCGCAGCAGCACAGCACCAACGCCAAGACCCGCCGTCAGCAGGAAGACCAGCGGCGCATGGCATTCAGGCGTGCGATCGAGACGTACTCGGAAGAGCGTCGCCTGAATCAGGAACTCTCCGATTATCTCGACGCCGTTTCCGCCAATTTCTGGCAGGGCGCTAGCGCGTCGGAAGGTGCCCGTCAAAGCGTGCGACAAGTTCGGTGATCTGCGCGCGTTCGGTGCGAATGAACGCCAGGAAAGCGTGAGCCACCGGCGACAGACGTCTATCCCGCGCTTGTACGACGCACCAGCTCCGATACAACGGCAACTCGGCCACTGACAGCTCCTTCAGCGTGCCGGTGGCCAGTTCCAGGCTCAGCGCATGCCTGGTCAGCAGAGCAACGCCCAGACCCGCCACCACGCATTCACGCTGCGCCTCGGCTGACGACACCTCCAGCGCGTTGTCGAAGTGAATGCGCTTCTCCTTGAAGTATTCCTCACACGCCTTGCGCGTGCCCGAGCCTGGCTCGCGGACTACTAGCGTGTGGCCTTCAAGATCCTTTAGCGAAGGATTGGGCAGCGACGCCAATGGATGATCCGGTCGCGCCACGGCAACAATCGGGTTATTCAGAAATGGCAGAAACTCCAGGCCCATATCCTGCGGCACCATCGACATCACCACTAGATCATCGCGGTTATCCGAGAGACGCCTGATAACCTGAGCTCGATTAACCACGGTCAGGTTGAGCATAACTTCGGGATACTGGCGCTTAAATGCGGCGAACAGGTGAGGAACGAAATACTTTGCGCTGGACTCGATCGCCAGCTTAAGTTGCCCTTGAAGCGAGCCTTGCATGTCCGAGAGCTGCATATCGAGATTTTCCAGGCGACCGAAAATATCTCGACTGGCGAGCCGTAACGCGTCAGCGGCTTCAGTCAGGTAAAGCTTCTTTCCGACGTACTCAAACAACGGCTGGCCAATCAGCTCTTCCAACTGGCGAATCTGCAGGCTGACCGCCGGTTGGGTAAGCGACATTTCCTCTGCCGCTCGGCTGTAGGACCGCAGATCACAGACTTCGTTGAAAATCCGAAGTTGCCGCAATGTCATTCGCATCAATGACTTACGCACTTTTCCACTACCTCGAAAATGACTGAAGCGACGACTATAAGGTTTTACTTATGTTTAACCCAATTTTTACTCATTTTTGTTAATTGCTGATTCGGAATAGGGTGGCTTCTGCGAGGCAACAGGCGGTAACAGGGTGTCGCGCCGTACTGATCGGGTCTCCGGTCCGTCTGCTCATCGGTCGAGGAAATGCCAGTGATAACAAAAATCCTGATCGCCAACCGTGGAGAAATCGCTGTCCGGATTGTGCGCGCTTGCGCCGAAATGGGCATCCGCTCGGTTGCGATCTATTCCGACGCGGACCGCCATGCGCTCCATGTAAAGCGTGCGGATGAGGCTTACGGCATCGGTTCCGAACCGCTGGAGGGTTATCTCAATCCGCGCAAATTGGTGAATCTGGCCGTGGAAACCGGCTGCGACGCGTTGCACCCTGGCTATGGATTTCTCTCCGAAAACGCCGAGCTTGCCGAGATTTGCGCCGAACGTGGCATTAAATTCATCGGTCCGTCCGCTGAAGTCATCCGCCGTATGGGCGACAAGACCGAAGCCCGCCGCAGCATGATCAAGGCCGGTGTGCCGGTCACGCCAGGCACCGAAGGCAATGTCGCTGACATCGCCGAAGCCCTGACCGAGGGCGATCGCATCGGTTACCCAGTGATGCTCAAGGCTACTTCTGGCGGTGGCGGTCGCGGGATTCGTCGCTGCAACAGTCGTGAAGAACTCGAACAGGCCTTCCCCCGGGTCATTTCCGAAGCGACTAAGGCCTTCGGCAAGGCCGAAGTCTTTCTCGAAAAATGCATCGTCAATCCCAAGCACATCGAAGCACAGATCCTCGGCGACAGCTTCGGCAACGTCGTACATCTGTTCGAGCGCGACTGCTCGATCCAGCGCCGTAACCAGAAACTCATCGAGATCGCCCCAAGCCCTCAGTTGACCCCCGAGCAGCGTGCCTACATCGGCGACTTGTCCGTACGCGCAGCCAAGGCTGTGGGTTACCAAAACGCTGGCACCGTGGAGTTTCTGCTCGCCGAGGGCGAGGTGTACTTCATGGAGATGAACACCCGCGTGCAGGTGGAACACACCATCACCGAGGAAATCACCGGCATCGACATCGTTCGCGAGCAGATACGCATCGCCTCGGGCTTGCCGCTCTCGGTTAAACAGGAAGACATCATTCATCGTGGTTTCGCATTGCAGTTCCGCATTAACGCCGAAGACCCGAAGAACAACTTCCTACCCAGCTTCGGCAAGATCACCCGTTATTACGCGCCCGGCGGGCCTGGCGTGCGGACCGACACGGCGATCTACACCGGCTACACCATTCCGCCGTTCTATGACTCGATGTGCCTGAAGCTGATTGTCTGGGCGCTGACCTGGGAAGAGGCAATGGACCGTGGTCTGCGCGCACTGGACGACATGCGCCTGCAGGGGGTGAAAACCACCGCCGCGTATTACCAGGAGATCCTGCGCAACCAGGAATTCCGCAGCGGCCAGTTCAACACCAGTTTCGTTGAAAGCCACCCTGAACTGACCAACTACTCGATCAAGCGCAAACCCGAAGAGCTGGCCCTGGCCATCGCCGCCGCCATTGCCGCCCACGCAGGCCTGTGAGGAACATAACAATGTCCAAGAAGATTTATGTCACCGATACCATCCTGCGTGACGCCCACCAATCGTTGCTGGCGACCCGCATGCGCACGGAAGACATGCTGCCGATCTGCGAGAAGCTCGACAAAGTCGGCTACTGGTCGCTGGAAGTCTGGGGCGGGGCGACGTTCGATGCCTGCGTGCGCTTTCTGAAAGAAGATCCATGGGAGCGCCTGCGCCAACTGCGCGCGGCACTGCCGAACACGCGTCTGCAAATGTTGCTGCGTGGTCAGAACCTGCTGGGCTATCGCCATTACAGCGATGACGTGGTCAAGGCTTTCGTCGCCAAGGCGGCTGACAATGGCATTGACGTGTTTCGTATCTTCGACGCCATGAACGACGTGCGTAACCTGCGAGTGGCTATCGAAGCGGTAAAGGCAGCGGGCAAACACGCCCAGGGCACCATCGCTTACACCACCAGTCCGGTGCACACCATCGAAGCCTTTGTTTCCCAAGCCAAGCAAATGGAGGCCATGGGTTGCGATTCGGTTGCGATCAAGGACATGGCAGGCCTGCTGACCCCGTACGCCACCGGCGAACTGGTCAAGGCGCTGAAGGCTGAGCAGTCGCTGCCAGTGTTCATCCACTCCCATGACACCGCGGGGCTGGCCGCCATGTGCCAGCTGAAGGCTGTGGAAAACGGTGCCGATCACATCGATACCGCCATTTCCAGCTTCGCCTGGGGAACCAGCCATCCGGGCACTGAGTCGATGGTCGCGGCATTGAAGGGGAGCGAATTCGACACCGGTCTGGATCTGGAACTGCTGCAGGAAATCGGCCTGTACTTCTACGCGGTGCGTAAGAAGTATCACCAGTTCGAGAGCGAATTCACCGCCGTCGACACCCGCGTGCAGGTCAACCAGGTTCCAGGCGGCATGATCTCCAACCTCGCCAACCAGCTGAAAGAGCAGGGCGCGCTCAATCGCATGGCCGAAGTGCTGGCCGAGATCCCCCGCGTGCGCAAGGACCTGGGCTACCCGCCGCTGGTGACGCCAACTTCGCAGATTGTCGGCACCCAGGCATTCTTCAATGTGCTGGCGGGCGAGCGCTACAAGACCATCACCAACGAGGTGAAGCTGTACCTCACTGGGGGTTACGGCAAGGCGCCAGGCCAAGTCGACGAACAACTGCGTCGGCAGGCGATTGGTAATGAAGAAGTGATCGATGGGCGCCCGGCCGACCTGCTCAAGCCGGAAATGACCAAGCTGCGCGGCGAGATCGGCGGGTTGGCGACATCTGAAGAGGATGTGCTGACTTACGCGATGTTCCCGGACATTGGCCGCAAATTCCTCGAAGAACGCGCTGCGGGCACTCTGTCGCCAGAACCTCTGCTGCCAATCCCTGAGCCGGGCGCTGTGGCGAAGGCGGGCGGCGAAGGCGTACCGACCGAGTTCGTCATCGACGTTCACGGCGAAAGCTACCGCGTCGACATCACCGGCGTGGGGGTCAAGGCCGAAGGCAAGCGTCACTTCTACCTCTCCATCGACGGCATGCCGGAAGAAGTGGTGTTCGAGCCGCTCAACGAATTCCTCGGCGGCGGCATCGGCAAGCGCGCGCAGGCCAGCAAGCCAGGCCATGTCAGCACCACCATGCCGGGCAATATCGTCGATGTGCTGGTCAAGGAAGGCGATACGGTAAAAGCCGGTCAGGCCGTGTTGATCACCGAAGCGATGAAGATGGAAACCGAGGTTCAGGCCGCTGTCGCTGGCAAGGTCGTGGCGATCCATGTTGCCAAGGGCGATCGTGTAAATCCGGGTGAAATTCTGGTCGAGATCGAATGATCGCGATCCATCAACATTAAGACAGCCTTCCATGCACGACGTGAAAGGCTGAAATGGTTACCTCTGGGGGAGCTCTCGTGGCTCCTCTTTTTTTGTCCTGAATCTTGCACGCGCCTTCGGGCGCAAGGATGCCGTCGGTGTTGGTCACCGTCAGCCTATCGGTACCGCTCAATCGACGTTGGGTTGGGGTGGTGATCACCAAGCCTTGCGCTGGCGTGGCGAAGACTTCCGCAGCGAAGCCACTGGCGACGATGAAAGCGATATGCAGGCGATTCTTGACGCGGGGCATGCGGGACGGCCTATTTCGTCCTGAGGGGCCGTCCTGTATAGCGATCCGATACGACGGGTTTATAACGTCCTGAAGTGGCTCAGTGTCTGGATTTGTTTCCCATCTTCGAAGTTGTCCATGGCCAGCCAAGCTACGAACGCTTTTTCAATCTGCGGCCATTCGCTGTTCAGAATCGAGAACCAGGCGGTATTGCGGTTTTTGCCCTTGACCACCATGTGCTGGCGAAAGGTACCTTCGAAGCTGAAGCCGAAGCGCTCGGCGGCACTCATGGAGCGTGCGTTGTCAGCGTTGCACTTCCACTCCAGACGGCGGTTGCCCAGCGCGAACGATTCCTTCGCCAGAAGGTACACCGCCTCAGTGCTTTTGGGGGTGCGCTGCATGGAAGCGCCGAAGGTCACGTGGCCAATTTCAATACGGCCAGCGCTTGGGACAATCGACATCAAGCTAAGAAAACCGTCGATGGCGCCGGTCTGCTGATCGATCACGGTGTAGAACCACGGATCGGTCGAAGCTTGCAGGCCCAGCAGATAATCGTCGAAGGCGTTGCGCTCGGCAAATGGGCCAACGGCCAGGTAATCCCACAATTTAGGATCGGCGCCGGGGCCTTCCAGTGCTGTCCACAAGCCGTCTGCGTGACGCGCCGCGTCGAGTTTTTCCAGGCGAACGAAGCGTCCGTTCAGCGTGCGATTATCGGGTAGCTTTGCCGATTGCCAATGTTCAAGATTCGACATGTTGGGGTCCTGAGCTCAGAGCGGTTTGCGAAATTGAATGAAACCGGGGCGTTCAGCAATGCGTTCATACAGCGCAATGGCTGTGGCGTTGGTCTCGTGAGTCAGCCAGTGGACCTTGTCCGCACCGTCCTTCGTGGCCGTTGCGTAGACGTACTCGATCAGCTTGCGACCGACGCCTGTGCCGCGCTGGTCTGGGGCGACGAACAGGTCCTGCAGATAGCACGACCAGTGGATGCTCCAGTTCGAGCGGTGATAGATGAAGTGGACCATGCCGACTGCCTTGCCGTCCTGCCAGGCGAGCGCCGCATGGGTTGGCTCGGCGCTGTCGAGAAAGCGCGTCCAGGTACTTTGCGTCACGGCATCCGTCAGCTCGGTCTTGTAGAAGGTCAGATATGCCTTCCACAGCGGCAGCCAGACGTCGTGATCGTCAGCGGTGATGGGGCGGATTTGTACGTCAGACACGAGTTCCTCCTTGGCTCATCAAGCGAGCGATTTCCTGATCGGTTTGATCCTGACTGCTGGCCAGACCTTTACTCACCCCAGCGATATCTTCGGCGCTACGGTTCTGATTGAGTTTGCGTTTGCCCTCCAGCCGTTCGATCGGGATGGCGAAGCCGACGATGCCGTGGAGCATCTTCTCGATGTAATCGGCCGGGGCATCGCGTATGGCCCATGGCTCGGCGCGAGCGGCTTCGTGCTTTTGCGTCAGCCCGCTGACAATCTGGAGCAGGCGCGCGGGATCGGTGAACACCTCAGCGCGTCCATAAGCATGAACCGCCAGGTAATTCCAGGTCGGCACCACTTTTCCGTGTTCGGCTTTGGCGGCATAGAACGACGGGCTGATGTAGGCATCAGGGCCTTGAAAGATCACCAATGCCTCAGCACAAGCCAGCGCCTTCCACTGCGAATTGGCTTTGGCCAGGTGACCGAACAGCGTGCCATTGGTCCCTTGCGTCGGATCGAGTAGCAGCGGCACGTGGCTCGCCTGCAGGCCCGATTCGTCAAAGGTGACCAAGGTCGCCAGGCGCGTGCCTTCAATTTGCCGGTGCAGGCTGGCGAGATCCTCATCTTTGAAATAGCTGGGTGTGTACATGAGATTTTCCTTGGCGACTGAGTCAATCCTAGGCAGCCTATTGGTCTGTTGTAAGAACCATTAATGGTCAATTTCGTAGGGCCAATCCATGCCAATCGCCACGCCATCGCTGACCTTCGATTTCGCTGGGATCGAACTTGATCGCCAGCAGGGTCTGACTCGACAGCTCTATCAGGCCCTACGTCAGAGGATTCTCGATGGTCGCCTGAGCAGTGGCATGCGATTGCCAGCCAGTCGCGATCTGGCCGTTTCGCTGTCGATCTCCCGTAACAGCGTCATGCGTGCTTACGACCAGCTCTATGCCGAAGGCTTCACTGAGGGACGAATCGGTGACGGTACTTACGTCGCCCTATTGCCGGAAAAACGCTCCCACGTCAAAAAACTATCCACAAAACTGTCCACAGGCTTATCACCAAGCTTATCAACAGGTTTATCCACAATTTTGCCAAATGACGCTGGTAATTTATCCAGTGAAGTTATCCACAGCGCATCGCTGAAGATGCTGGAACAGCATCATTTGAATAGTCACAAAACCGGGTTGCCGAGAGCGTTTCGGGTAGGAATTCCAGCGTTCGATCTGTTTCCTTTCGACGTATGGGGCAAGCTGCACGCGGCTTTCTGGCGTAGACCGGGGTTGCATCAACTTGGTTATGGCGACCCTGCGGGTGAATGGCGGCTCCGCGAACTGATTGCGGTGTATTTAAGAACGTCCCGTGACTTGCAGTGTGCTCCTGAGCAAATTGTGATCACCAGTGGCGCGCAACAGGCAATTACGCTTTGTGCACAGTTGCTGTTGAACGAAGGGGATGGAGTGGCGCTCGAGAATCCTGGCTACCGCGCCGCAGGCCACGCCTTCGCAGTCGCAGGCGCGAAATTGCGTGGCATGCCGGTAGATATGGACGGCATGCGCAGCCCGGACCCTGACAAAAGTGGCTGTAAACTGGCTTATGTCACGCCATCCCATCAGTACCCCTTGGGCGTGACCATGAGTCTGGCGCGGCGACTGGAGTTGCTGGCATGGGCGGACCGCACCCAGGGCTGGATTGTCGAGGACGACTACGATGGCGAATACCGCTACAGCGGCGCACCACTTGCGCCGCTGGCGGCTTTGGACCGCCACGGTCGGGTGCTTTATGTCGGTACGTTCGGCAAGGTGGCGTTTCCGGCATTGCGATTGGGGTATCTGGTGCTGCCGCGCAATCTGGTCAAGCCGTTCAGTCAGCGTAGGGCCGTGGACATGCGGCATTCGGAAATCGGCACGCAGGCAGTGATGGCGCAGTTTATTGCAGCGGGGCATTTCCAGCGGCATATCCGTCGCATGAGGCGGGCGGCGTTGAGTCGGCGTGATGCCTTGCTCGCTGGCTGGCCCGAGGAGCTACGCGGATGCAGTCCGATGCCCAAGCCCCAGGCGGGTTTACATGTATCAGTCGCGGTTGAAAGTCTTGAACGCGAAACGGAACTGGTCGCCAAGGCCGAAAGTGTGGGTGTGGAGATTTCCCCGCTGAGTGATTATTGGCTGCCGGACTCGGAAACGCCTCTGGATAAGCGGGCTGGATTGGTGCTTGGGTTCGCGGCGGTGCCGGAGGCTGATATCGCTTCGGCGTTGCTACGATTGCGAGAAGTTTGGAGGGATTAATGCCGGTCAGTTCCTGCGGCAGCCGCACTGCCGCCAACGCGCGGCGCTGTCGCGTAGCAAACGCGCGGTCCCCCTGTGGGAGCGAATTCATTCGCGATGCGGGAGTACAGCCGACGAAGATTTATCGGATGTGCTGACCCCTCGCGAATAAATTCGCTCCCACAGGAGATACGCGTGCGCTCAAGCCCCAGCATTGGCATTTGCCCTGCCGCCAACGCGCAGCGCTGTCGCGTAGCAAACGCGG
This sequence comes from Pseudomonas sp., assembly GCF_050739935.1. Lineage (GTDB taxonomy): Bacteria > Pseudomonadota > Gammaproteobacteria > Pseudomonadales > Pseudomonadaceae > Aquipseudomonas. Next base: position 64,308 of record NZ_JBOICF010000015.1, read on the forward strand.
TTCCCCTGTGGGAACGAATTCATTCGCGATGCGGGAGTACAGCCGACGAAGATTTCTCGGATGTGCTGGACTCTCGCGATTGAATTCGCTCCCACAGGGATATGTGTCCTCGCTCAAGACCTAGCATTGAGC
>NZ_JBOICF010000016.1:0-23544 GCF_050739935.1 Pseudomonas sp.
GCCGGCTTGCTGGCGAACGCGGTGGGTCAGACACAAATGAGATGACTGACGTGCCCGGTTCGCCAGCAAGTCGGCTCCTACAGAGGTCGCATTTCAGATTGGAATCGCGGTTGTTTCAGATCTCAAATCTCGATCATTTCGCCGTCGGCATACTGAATTCCGCACCTTTGGCGATGCTGTCCGGCCAGCGTTGCATGACGCTCTTGTAGCGGCTGTAAAAGCGCAGGCCTTCTTCGCCGTAGGCATGGTGATCGCCGAACAGCGAGCGCTTCCAGCCGCCGAACGAATGCCAGGCCATCGGCACCGGAATCGGCACATTGATACCCACCATGCCGACCTTGATGTTGCGCGCAAACGCACGGGCAATGCCGCCATCGCTGGTGAAGCACGACACGCCGTTGCCGAACTCATGAGCGTTGATCAGCTCCACGGCGGCGGCAAAATCCGGTACATGGACGATGCCCAGCACTGGCCCGAAAATCTCTTCTTTATAAATAGCCATGTCAGGGGTGACATCATCGAACAGCGTGGCGCCGACGAAGAAGCCATTCTCGGCTCCCGGCACCTTGAAGTTGCGACCGTCGACGATCAGCCTCGCGCCCTCTTTCACGCCCTGATTGATATAGCCCTCGACCTTCGATTTGTGCACCGCCGTGACCAGAGGCCCCATGTCCGAATCGGCATTCATGCCGTTGCCGATCTTGAGCGAATCGATGCGCGGCAGCAGTTTGTCGATCAGTTTCTGGCCAACATCACCCACCACCACGGCCACGGAAATCGCCATGCAGCGCTCGCCGGCCGAGCCATAGGCGGCACCGATCAAGGCATCAGCGGCCTGATCCAGATCGGCATCTGGCATCACGATCATGTGGTTCTTCGCCCCGCCCAGCGCCTGCACACGTTTGCCATGGGCAGTGCCCTGCTGGTGAATGTACTCGGCGATCGGCGTCGAGCCGACGAAGGAAATCGCTTCGATGCCCTCGTGCTGCAACAGGGCATCTACCGCTACCTTGTCGCCCTGCACCACGTTGAACACGCCGTCAGGAAGACCGGCCTGTTGCAACAGGCGCGCCATCAGCAGGCTGGCGGAAGGGTCGCGCTCGGACGGCTTGAGGATGAAGCAGTTGCCGGTCACCAGCGCGATGGGGATCATCCACAGCGGCACCATCACCGGGAAGTTGAACGGCGTCACGCCCGCGCACACGCCCAGCGGCTGACGCAGATTCCAGTTGTCGATGCCGCCGCCGATGTTGTCGCTGAAATCACTTTTCAACAGGCTCGGCGCGCCACAGGCGAATTCGACGATCTCGATGCCGCGCACCACCTCGCCCTTGGCATCGGAAAATACTTTGCCGTGTTCGCGGCAGATGATTTGCGCCAGTTCATCGTGGTGCTGATCGAGCAGTTCCTTGAACTTGAACATCACCCTCGCGCGCCGCAGCGATGACTGATCGGCCCACGCCGGGAACGCAGCCTGCGCCGCGGCGACCGCCTCGTCTACGGTCTTCTGTTCGGCGAGCGCGACGCGGGCTTGCACAGTGCCGGTGGCCGGGTTGAACACATCGCTGAAACGCTCGCTGGCGTCCTGCACCTGGCCGTTGATGTAGTGACCGATAATCGGGGCGTTGCTCATTCCATGTCTCCTTGCGAATTCGTTTGGGTCTGTACCAGCACGGCTTGCCAGCGGTGGCGGACGGGAGATCGAACGCCGGCAAGCCGTGATGCTCGTATGTTGTCTCGGACCTGTAGGAGTCGGCTTGCTGGCGAACCGGCTGAGTCAGGCACTATTGATTTGACTGATATACCAAGTTCGCCAGCAAGCCCGCTCCTACAAGGTCAGGCGGCGTTGGGGCGAACACCAGCGCGGCGAGCTGGACTGCTACAGGGTCATCAACAGGTTAAAGATCCAGCAACCACTGATGTTGCGGATCGTTGTGAAATTGCCAGGCGCGTTTCGGGCCGGCCATCACGTTCAGATAATAGGATTCATAGCCATAGGGCACGCTGACCGGGTGGTAGCCCTTGGGCACGGTCACCAGATCGTTGTTTTCCACGGCCATGGCCTGATCGATGCTGCGATCGTCGGTGTAGACCCGCTGAAACACGAAGCCTTGGGGTGGGTTGATCTGATGGTAATAGGTCTCTTCGAGAAAGCTCTCGTGGGGCAGATCGTCCTTGTCATGCTTGTGCGGCGGGTAGCTGGAGGAGTGTCCCGAAGGCGTGCGCACTTCCACCACCAATAGCGAATGCGCAGGTTCGGAATCCGGCAGAATGTCGCAGACATAACGGGTATTGGCCGCCTTGCCGCGCACGCTGCGCTTCATGGCGTCGGGTTTGATCAGCCGCGCCGGTAGGTCTTTGGAGGCATCGCCGGGGGCTGCGCAGACGGCAATCTGCACCGCGCTCAGGGCTGTGACCTGAGCCTGGCTATTGGGCGGCAGGTAAACCGCAAAAGGTGATTTGTCTTCGAAGACCGACTGCCGGTCGCCGATGTTTTCCCAGCTGAAGCTGCCCTGCCCCGGCGCTTCGCCGCTGACGCTGACCCGACCGCTGAGCAGCACCAGGCACAGTTCCTTGTCGCCGGAGTTGACCGGCAGACGCTCGCCCACTGTCAATCGATGGGCCGAAAAACCGACGTACTCCAGCACCCCTTCGCCCAGGGCCACGACGTCACGGCCTTCGGCTTTACTCTTGACCAGAAGATTCATGTTCACAGGCTCCTTTGTGCAGGCTTTTGTAGACCAGTGTTCAGTTCTTGCGCGGTAGCCAACAGGTTGCGCAGCGTGTCGTAGCCCTTCTTGGCGTAAAAGTAGCTTGGCGCTACGGCCGGATCCTGTTCCGCCTCAACCACCAGCCAACCTTCATAGCGCGCTTGCAGCAATACCTCCAGCAGCGCGGCGAAATCGATGTCGCCATCGCCAGGCACAGTGAAAGTGCCGTTGACGATGCAGTCCGGGAAGCTCCACAGGTTGTTGCGCGCCAGTTGCACCACCGCTTTGCGCACGTCCTTGAAATGCACGTGGCAGACCCGGTCGATGTGTTTGCGCAGCACCTGCAGCGGCTCGCCGCCGCCCATGTAGCAATGCCCGGAATCGAACAGCAGCCCGACCTCGCTGCCGGTCAGGGCCATAAGCTTGTCGATGTCTTCGGGGGATTCGACGTAGGCGCCCATGTGGTGGTGATACGCCAGGCGCACACCTTGGGACAGGGTGAACCGCGCCAGCTCCGTCAGCTTGTCAGCGTACTCCTGCCAGGCCGCGTCGCTGTGAAAACGCGGGCGCTCGACCAGACGAATGCGCTGCCCTTGAATCGAATCCGCCACCTCGCCATACACCAGCACCTTGGCGCCATTGTGCTTGAGCAGTTCGACATGAGCGGCGATGGCCTCGATTTCCTCGGCCACCGAACGGTTGGCCAGACGACTGGAATACCAGCCGGACACCAGCGCCAGATCGTAGGGCCTCAAAACATCGGCGACGCCTTTGGCGTCCTTGGGGAATTTGCCGTTGAGTTCGAAACCTTCGTAGCCGATTTCCTTGCCTTCGCTGAGCGCGGTGCTCAATGGGGTTTCGCCTCCGAGGGCGGGCAAATCGTCGTTACTCCAGGAAATCGGGTTGATGCCAATTCGGATTGCGGAAGCGGGCATGGCTGCACCTTTATTGTTTTTTGTCGCTTTGAAAGTCTTTACACGGCCAGCGGAATCAGGCTCTCGCCTCGCGCCAGGATTCGATCAGGAAACCGAACGTGCTCTGCACCCGACTGATCAGCCCGGCATCGTCGATCTCGCCTTCCAGCCAGGCGCGGCTGGGTTCATGAAAAATCGTGCGGCCCACGGCAAAGCCTCGGCAGGTAGTGCTTCTACTGGCTTCGCGGAAACCGGCGGCGAGGGTTTCAGCGGGCGCGTTGAGCCCCAGGAGAACCACGCCACGGCAGTACGGATCACGTTCCTGAATCAGCACGTCGAGCTTTTCCCAGACCTCGGGCGATTGCGTTTCGATCTTCCACCACGCCGGATAAATGCCGAGGTTGTACAGGCGCTTCAATGCACGGTAGATCACGTCGGGATGATTGGAGGGATGCTCCTTCGGCGGGATGATTTCCAGCAGCAATTCGTGGCCGCTGGCCTGAGAGGCCTGATACAGCCCCAACAATTGCGCTTCCTGTTCCAGACGCAGCATCGGTTCATCGTCCGGGTGGTATTGCACCAGGCATTTGACGATCTGTTCTTTGGGCCAGGTCAGCAGATTGCTGCCGATGGAGCGTCCGTGCTCGAACGCCAATGGCCGCGATCCCTGCACCTCAACCGGCCGTGCCACCCACCAACCGCGACCGGTGGCAGCGTTCAGCGAATCCTGACCAAAACGCTGATCGGCCAGCAGACCGACATCGGCTTCGATCCCGCGTTTTTTCAGGTCAGCCTCAACCCGCTCCACCGCCTGGATGAACAGTCGCTTGAGCTGGCCGATGCAGGCCAGGTCACGACCGGCTTTCTGCGCCAGTTCCACCAACTGCCCGCGATGGTCGAAGGCGAAGATGAACAGTTGCCTCCACTGCTTGCGCGGCACGCTGACCTGATGCAGGCGCTGCAGCACTTGATCCTGATCTGGCCGGGTGATCGGCACCGGGCTGTTGAACAGGTACTCCAGTTCGACCAGCGTCGGCATGGCCGGGGCGCAGGCGTGGCGCGAGACCACCAAGCCACCGCAGGCATTGGCCAGCTGGCAGCAGCGCTCGTCGCTTTCGTCGTTCAGCCATCCTTTGAGGAAGCCCGACATGAATGCATCGCCCGCGCCCAGCACATTGAGCACTTCCACCCGCACGCCGGGGTAGATCGCGCTGTCTTCGAGTCGTGAGGGAATAGCGCCATGAATCACCGTGCAGCCTTGCGGGCCGAGCTTGACCACCAGCGTCGCCGCGCTCAGTTCGCGCACCTTGCGCAGGGCGGTAAGCAGATCGGTCGATCCGCCGGCGATCAGGAATTCTTCTTCGGTGCCGACGATCAGGTCGAAACGCGGCAGGATGCGTTGCACGTGCTGGCTGACGTTCTGATCGGCGACGAAGCGGGTTTCGCCATCGGCCTTGCCGGTCAGGCCCCAGAGCACCGGCCGATAATCGATGTCGAGCACGCGTTTGACGTTGTGTTTTTCGGCATAGTCCAGCGCCTGGCTGCTGGCCTTGAACACCTGATCGGTGGAGAAATGCGTGCCGGTGATCAGTAGGGCTTTGCTGGATGCGATCTGCGCTTCGTCGATGTCTTCGGCGTGCAGGGCCATGTCGGCGCAGTTTTCCCGGTAGAACACCAGCGGGAAGGTTTCGCGGTCCTTGATGCCCAGCAGGACCATGCCGGTCAGACGTTCGGCATCGACTTTGATGCCGCTGACATCGCAGCCTTCGCGGGCCAGGGATTCAATCAGAAAGCGCCCCATGTGGTCGTCGCCAACGCGAGTCAACATTGCCGACTTGACGCCCAGCCGAGCGGTGCCAAAGGCGATGTTGGCGGAGGAGCCGCCCAGGTATTTGGCAAAACTGCTGACGTCTTCGAGACGCGCGCCGATCTGCTGTGCGTAAAGGTCGATGCCCAGGCGCCCGAGGCACACCACGTCCAACCGACGCCCACTGGCAAAACGAGTCTGGCCCATACTGGCTCCTTTTATTCTTATTAAGCCTTGGCTCAAGCACGAGTGCCCGACGCCTGTTTGTGGATGCAGACTAGAACGGCGCGAAGCAAGGAGCAATGATTTTTTCTAAATTTTTTTCATGTGGAATATTTTTTCCACTTTGCGCAAAGGACGGCAGATCGTGCTAAACAGAAGCGACCAAGGCACACGCCACGGTAAACTCCGCCGTCGGGTGGGTATGCACTCACACTGTGGGAGCGAATTTATTCGCGATGCGATTCCCCGTCCTACAGATAATTAGCGCCTGAGCAGGCCCCTCGCGAATAAATTCGCTCCCACAGCAAGCCTGCCAAACCGGCCATTCGCGTTTCATTGAACGATTCAGAGGATTCATCCGCATGTCCAGCACCGATCAGCCAGCCCTGCCAGGTACCGATGACAGTGCCGCGTCGCAAATCACGGCGCCAAACACCGCCGACGCCCTGCTCAAGCTGATCACCGCTGAATACGAAAGCCTGCCGCGCCAGCTCAAACGCATTGCCAGTTACATGAGCCAGCAGAGCGACCGGATCATGGTCGATCGCATCAGCGACATCGCCCGCGAATGCGAAGTGCATCCGTCGGCCATCGTGCGCTTCTCCCAGCGTTTCGGCTTCAGCGGCTTTAGCGAAATGCAGGCGCTGTTTCGCGAGGCCTACACCCACAAAGCCACGCCGGTGCAGAACTACCAGCAGCGCATCCGCAGCATGATCGCCAACAAGTCGCAGAAAGCCAGCGGCGGCGACCTGGCGCGCGAATGCGTGAATGCCACCCTCTCGGGACTGGAACGCCTGGCGCTGGAACTGGACGACGAAGCCTTCGAAAAAGCCGTGGATCTGGTGGTCAATGCCGACAACATCTACGTGGTCGGGGTGCGTCGCTCGTTCGCCGTGGCCGACTATCTGGTCTACAACCTGCAGCACACCAACAAGCGCATTCACCTGATCTCGGGTCTGGGCGGTAGTTATCGCGAGCAGATGCGCAGTGTGCGCGCCAATGATCTGGTGATCGCCATCAGCTTCACTCCGTATGGCAAGGAAACCCAGCATTGCCTGCGCATCGCCCAGCATCATCAGGCCAAGACATTGATCATCACCGACAGCAACCTGTCGCCACTGGCCAAACGCGCCAACTCGGTGCTGCTGGTGAACGAAGGCAGCTCGTTTGCGTTCCGTTCGCTGAGTGCGACGTTGTGTTTGTGTCAGGCGCTGTTCATCGCCGTGGCGTATAGGTTGGAGCTGAAGGTGGATGAGATGTCGGAGCAGGTGGGGTTTGAGGATTAGAGCCATGCATCATGGTTCTGCCTAAAGCCAAGTCGCGATTTGTGTCATCTGAAGTACCCCGTATGAAAGCAAAGCGTTCGGGCTGCAGCTAACGCGCTTCGCGTTGTCGGGGTTGACCACGTTGTTCGCTACACCTCGATCTACTGTAGAAGTCGGCTTGCTGGCGAACGCGGTGTGTCCGTCACAAATGCGTTGTCCGACCGACCGCATTCGCCAGCCAGCCGGCTCCCACAAGTTATTGCGGCGTGCCGGGATTTTGTGACCCCGGTAGCCGTCCGGCTCGCCGGCGGTAGCGATCCCAAGGATGCCACCGCCGGCAAGTCATGCTGCTGGACATCGTGCGGGTAACAGGAATGAGTGATTCACACACTTCACTGCGGGAGAATGTTGGCTGCAAAAGATCCCAGGGCTAAATTCGTCCAACCAAAATCCTGTACAAACCAGACGAAATGTACAACTTTTTTGTAGCTTTTTGATATCACGTTTGTGATCATCACCGCACTGCAGAGGAATCGCAGCTAAGTATCGATACACACTCTTGAGGCCATGGAATGGGACCTCTCGTCCTTTCACCAGCCTGAGCCGCCCTCATGTTTTTCGACTCGTCCAAAAACAAAATCATCCAGGACCTGCAGCTGACCGTCGCTCACCAGGCCAGTCTGCTGGAAGCCATCAGCCGCTCCATGGCGAGCATCGAGTTCGACCTCAATGGCATCGTCCTCAGCGGCAACGACAACTTCTACAAGACCATGCGCTATCGCCCCGAACAGGTGATCGGCAAAGAACACCGCATGTTCTGCCTCCCCGAGTACGCCCGCAGCAACGAGTATTCGCAGCTATGGTCGCGTCTGCGCAGTGGCGAATTCGTTTCCGCGACCTTCCAGCGGGTGGCGGGCGACGGCAGCACGGTGTGGCTGGAGGCCAGCTATAACCCGATCCGCGATGCCAGCGGCAAGGTGGTGAAAATCGTCAAATACGCGATGGACGTCACCGAAAAGCTTCGCGCCGAAAGCGAGACCCGCAACAAGCTGCAGGCCATCGATCGCGCCATGGCGATGATCGAGTTTGATCTCCAGGGGCGGATCATTGCCGCCAACGATAACCTCCTGCGCCTGCTCGGCTACAGCCGTCAGGAGCTGCTGGGCAAGAATCACAACCTGCTGTGCCCCTCTGAACTGATCAGCAGTAGCGAATACCAGGACTTCTGGCGGCGGCTGAACAAGGGCGAGTTTTTCAGTGGCCAGTTCAAGCGCGTGAGTAAACAGGGACAGACCCTCTGGCTGGAGGCCACCTACAACCCGGTCTACGACGCCTTCGGCAAGTTGAGCAAGATCGTGAAGTTCGCTTCGGACGTGACCGAGCGCATCGAAAAACACGAACAGGACTCCCACAGCGCAGCGCAGGCCTATCACATCTCGGTGCAGACCCAGAAAGTCGCCGAGCACGGCTCTGAGGTGATCCAGCAAGCTGCGGGTGAAATGCGCCAGATCTCACGCAACATCGAAGACTCATCACGAATCATCGGTCAGTTGGGCGAGCGCTCCGAACAGATCACCGCCATCGTCAACACCATCCGCAGCATCGCCGACCAGACCAACCTGCTGGCCCTCAATGCCGCCATCGAGGCCGCGCGTGCCGGGGATCAGGGGCGGGGCTTTGCCGTGGTGGCCGACGAAGTGCGGCAACTGGCCGGACGCACCAGCCGTTCGACCCAGGAAATCTCCGAGATGATCCAGTTGATCCAGAACGAAACCCGCCAGGCGATCGTCAGCATGGACAACACCCGCAGCAACGCGGCCAAGGGCGTCGACCTGGCGGATCAGGCGGGCTCGGCGATCGTGCAGATCAGCAATGGCACCAACGACGCTGTGGATGCGGTGAGGATGTTTGCGGGGCGGGATTGAATGACGTGCCGCTGGGTTTCGACCAACTCGGTCCACTGTAGGAGCCGGCTGGCTGGCGAACGCGGTGGGTCAGTCACAGATGCACTGTCTGACACCCCGTGTTCGCCAGCAATCCTGCTCCTATAAGGGTTTTGCGTCTAGCATGTCCATCCGAGGTCAATCGGCCATCCGCGCTTCATTCTTGCTGCGCATGGCCTTCGCCCGCTTCTCCAGCACCAGGTACACCACTACCGCCAGCACCAGCGGTATCAGAAAGTAAATCACTCGATAACCGATCAGCGCCGCCAGCAGTTGGCCCTTGCTGAACTGGTGCTGCATCAGGGTGATGAACACCGTCTCCAGCACACCTAGCCCCGCCGGGATGTGCGCGATCACACCGGCGATGCTGCTGATCAGAAGAATCCCCAATACCGCTGGATAAAAAGCCTTTTCCGGCAGCAGCACGTAGATCAGCAGTGCCATCAGCCCCCAGTTCAACGCGCCGAGCAACGCCTGACGCAACGCCTGATTGAGCGACGGCAGCACCAGTTGCTGTTTGCGAATGGTCCAGGTGCGCTTGCGGGAAAACCGGCAAGCCAGAAAATAGCCAAAGCACACTGCCAGCAACACGAAGCCGATCAGCTGCAAGGTGGTGTCACCGATTTTCCAGCCATCAGGCAGATCGATGAACCTGCCCGCGAAGACGAATCCGGCCAGCAACATGTAGCCCAGCCAATTGGTGATAAGGCTCAGACTCAGAATTCGGGTGATGGTCGGCACATCCAGGCCCAGTCGCGAATAAAGCCGATAGCGCAATGCGATACCACCGACCCACGAACTCAAATTGAGGTTGAAGGCATAGCAGACGAAGGTGACCGGCACGATCTGCATCACGGACAGCTTGTGCTCGGTGTAACGCCGCGCCAGCACGTCAAACCCGCAATAGGTCAAATAGCTGCCGACCGCTACCACGAAGCCCAGCGCCAGGGTGCTGGCCTTGTAAGACTCCAGCGCGTGGGTTACCTCTTTCCAGTCAAGGTTCTTCATCAATGTGAACAGCAGCACCGGCACAGCGATGAAGAAGAACAGCGTGAACCCGCGCTTGGCCCAGGTTAGCCAAACCTTGTGTTTGCCCGAGGCCGAAGACTTGTCCTGACCCGTGGATGCTTGCGATACCCCGCTCATAGCGACTTCTCCTGGTCTGGCGACAACTCGTGCTTGAGCACTTCGGCTTCGGGAATCGCATCCGGCGCGCGCAGCGGTTTCAGGCGTGGCCCATGTACCGGGAACAGTCCGGCAATCGCCGGAAAATGCCGCAGGAAGTGAAAGCTGAAAAAGATCATGGGCGCCCGCCACCACTGCCCTTTCGCCAGGCCCTTGAGATTGGCCTGTTTGCTGTGGGCGGCGGCCAGCTCCTGCAAATGCTCGTGAAGTTGCTGATTGAGGGCGCGATCGCGAATGAACAGATTGGCTTCCAGGTTCAACGCCAGGCTCAACGGATCGAGGTTGCTGGAACCGACGGTGGACCACTCCTGATCGACCAGCGCGACCTTGCCATGCAGCGCCCGCTGTTTGTACTCGTGAATCACCACGCCTTCGCGTAGCAGCCAGGTGTACGTCAGGCGCGAACAAATGCGCACGAAGGGCATGTCCGGCTTGCCTTGCAGGATCAGCGTGACCTTCACCCCGCGTCGGGCGGCAGTGCGCAGTTCGCGCAGAAAGCGATAACTGGGAAAAAAGTAAGCGTTGGCGATGGTGATGCGCTGAGTGGCACTGCGCATGGCCAGCAGGTATTGCTCCTCGATGTCGGTGGTGTGGCGGCTGTTGTCCCGCTCGGCCAGCAGCATGCGCGCGCTACCGGCCTGACGATTTACCACGTTGAGCGGGGTGAAGGACTCATGCAGGGCGGGCCCCAACATGCTCAACGTCGAGCGGTAGATATCCGCGAGGATGGGGCCGCGCACCATTACCGCATAATCCTGCTTGGCGGTGATGCCGGTATCGGCCATGTGATCGACGCTGTAATTGATGCCGCCCATGAACGCCAGTTCGGCATCGATGACCACGATTTTTCGATGCAGCCGACGAAACAGATTGGTGCGCATGCCCATCAGCTTCGGACGCGGATCGAACAGTTGAATCTGCACGCCCGCTGCGATCATCGCCTGGACGAACTCCGTGCTCAGGTCGCTGGTGCCGTAATCGTCCACTGTGATCACCACCCGTACGCCACGACTCGCAGCTTCGATCACCGCTTGTTGTAGCCCCTCGCCAACCCGGTCCTCGAAGATGATGAATGTCTCGATCAGCACTTCCTGCCGGGCTGCACGAATGCTTTCGAAAACCTTGCTGAAGAAGTCTTCGCCATTGATCAGCAACTCCACCGAGTTGCCGTCCTGCCAGACGCCGCATCGATCGCTGAACGCCTTCATAAGGTGACCTCCACCGCCAGCGGCGCATGATCGGAAAGGTGCGACCAGGGCCGATTCGACAGCACCTTGGGCGCGCGGATCCTGGCGTTGCGTACGTAAATGCGGTCCAGACGCAGTAGCGGGAAACGCGCCGGAAAGCTTTTTGCCGGCGCGCCGAAGGACTCGACGAACACTTCGCGCAGGCCCGTCGGCGTCAACGCGGCATCGGCCCTTTGCCGCCAGTCATTGAAATCGCCGGCAATGATCACCGGCGCCTCCGCTGGCAGACTCGATACGAGGTCGGCCAGTAACGAGAGCTGCTGCTGACGGTGCACTTCCTTGAGCCCCAGATGTACGCAAATTGCATGGACCTCGCCGAAGCGAGGCACGTCCAGCACGCAATGCAGGAGGCCGCGCTCTTCGGTGCCGAGGATGGAAATATCGAGATTTTCATGACGGATGATCGGGTACTTCGACAGCAGCGCATTGCCGTGGTGGCCGTGGGGATAAACCGCGTTGCGGCCATAGGCGAAGTCTTTCCACATGCTGTCGGCGAGAAATTCGTACTGCGAGGTGGTCGGCCAGTTCTTGACGTTTTGCGCATGGTTTTGCTGTTCGCCATGGACTTCCTGCAAAAACACTACGTCCGCCGAGACGCTACGCACCGCATCGCGCAGCTCGGGCAGGATGAAACGCCGATTGAGGAAACCGAAGCCCATGTGCATGTTCATGGTCAGCACGTTCAGGTTGACGTCGGTCGACGCTGACTGTCGGCGGCTGGCAATGTCATCGGGGATCAGGGCACTGGTCAAAACTTCACTCCTTGCAGATCACCCGGGGCGACTTCCAACTGCTCGGTCAGCTCGAAGCGCGTCAGCAATTTGCGTGCGTCATAGGGGGCTCGCACCTTGATGTCATTATCGAAATAGCAGTAAACATCCCGCGATTTGCGCGCCCGCGGGGACTTGGCGCCGGTCAGGTGCGCATCCTTGGGTTGTGCGCCCTGACGCCAGAGGTCGATCCGGTCGCCCCAACGCTTGATCGCCGCCGGGGTGTAGCCGCTGGCGTACAGCTCTTTGTCGCCGTGCAACCGCATATAGACGAAGTCGCAGGTCAGGTCTTCCAGATACGGCCATTTACCTGCCGTGTCAGCGACCACCAACGCCACCTTGTACTTGCGCAGCAGCGTGATGAACTCGGGAACGGCGAAGCTTTCATGGCGGATCTCCACGGCGTGACGCAGACGCGCCTTAGTGGGAATGTCGAGATAACCCGGTTTTTCCATCCGCGCCGCACAGCCTTTGGCGCAGGCCTTGGCCGATTTGCCATCGTGAGGCAAGAGTTTGAGAAAAGCCTCGAACTTCTCGGGATCGAATTTGAAGCTCGGCGGAAACTGCCAGAGAATCGGGCCGAGCTTGTCGCGAAGCTGAAAAATCCCCGAGGCGAAAAAGTTGGCGATTGGCTCCTCGATCTCGTTCAGTCGCCTGACGTGGGTGATGTAGCGCGGCGCCTTGACGCTGAACACAAAGCCCTTGGGCGTGTCGGCATACCAGCGGGCGTAAAGATCCGGCGACTGCAGAGAATAGAACGAGCCATTGATTTCAATGCTGTTCACCGCTCTGGAGGCGAATTTGAGTTCGTTTTTCTGGGCCAGGCCTTCCGGGTAGAAATCACCGCGCCATGGCACATAGCGCCAGCCCGATATGCCGATACGGATATCGCTCATGCAAGTGCTCTCTGTGCTCGCTGTCGCGGCCGATGCCGTGACAGCTCTGAACAAGAGATATGAAGCTTGAGAGAGAGGCAGGTTCCCTGGTTTTTACGGGGCGGGTCGGTTTTGGGGTGAAAAGCCGGAAGCTGCCGGCAAGCCGGTCCGCTGGAGGGATTGTGTGTATGCACCAAATCTCGGTTCGCCGCAAAACTGTAGGAGCCGGCTTGCTGGCGAACGTGGTGGGTCAGTCACAGATGAGTTGCCTGACCCGCCGCAGTCGCCAGTAAGCCGGCCCACAGCAGATCGGGGTGTAGCGAAGAGCTGTGACAAGAACCAACTCAAACCTGTCCCACCGCCCTTTTCGCTTTTTCCCTCGCACCGCACACATTCATCTGACACCAACGCCGTCGGCCATTTTTTGAAGTGTCCAGGAACAACCAATCACAATCGGGCGTAGCGCAAACCTTGAGGCGAGTCACGTCAGACGAGGTCAACAGCGTCGCGGCCTCCACAGCCATACGCCCGATAAACCCGCTCGTCATGTCCTCAAGCGTATCGCAGGGACGCCAGCGCCAAATGACGCCACGCGGCGTCGACACCAACAGCCGCTGAGCTGCGGTGACTGCAAGCATATGATTGAGCTCGGCCATTTTCTCCTGCTCGACGGGAAGACCCAGTGCAACGGACAAAAACAGCTGATAAAGCGACTCACGAAACGCAATCAATTGCTTGAACGCGGTCAGCGCATGCCAGGAGGAGTCGTATACCAATTGCACAAGGCGGTCATGTTCCTCAGGCTCGATCAATCCGGCATGCAGAAACCAGTGGACGACGTCTTCGAGGTTCGACAGGTTGTCGATAACCTTCTCTAACGAGGTCCCGGGGCGACGACCGTCGCACGTATTCAGATAGTCCAGCACGCTCATACCGCCGATGAGTCGGATGGCGTTGACTTTCAGCTGACCGATGGACATCGCCGGTCCCCCAGCATTGATTGATTCAATCAATAATGGCAGAGATGGGCTGATTCGCCTGTTTTTGTGTCACCCGCAGCGAGCACGATGCAACAGTGCCCCCGCCTTCCAGCATTACAGGCGTCTCGAATGACGCAACCAGTCGTCGATCATGCTCACGGCATCGGCAACACTCACCTGATCACTGCGGATGTGCAGTTCCGGCCAGACCGGGGGTTCATACGCCGCATCGATGCCGGTAAAGCCCTGGATGTCCCCGCGTCTTGCGCGCCGATAAAGCCCCTTGGGGTCCCGGGCTTCGGCCACCACCAACGGCGCATCGACGAACACTTCGACGAATCGCTCAGTGCCGATAATCGAGCGGGCTCGGTGACGAGCGGCGCCGGATGGCGAAATCATCGCCACCATGACCGTCAGCCCCGCGTCCGCCATCAACGCTGCAACCTCCGCAACCCGCCGCACGTTTTCATCCCGGTCTTGCGCGGAAAATCCAAGGTCGCGGCACAAGCCGCTGCGCACTGAATCGCCGTCGAGAACGCAGGTATTAAGTCCGCGGGCCTGCAATACCGGATTCAGGCTGTCGACAATCGTGGATTTGCCTGCCGCAGACAGCCCTGTGAGCCATACCACATGTGGTTGCGTTTCCTGGGCCACAGGGTGATGGGCGAATTTGAAGGCAAAGAGATTGTTCGACGACGTCAGGCCTTGCCGCTGGATGTCCATGAAACGTCCTCCATGCGTCAGTCAGGCGATGGCCTGATGAATAATGAAATCGGCGCGCATCGGGTCGTAGACGCGCTTGAAGTCGCCGTAGCTTTGTGAGACCGCAAAACCCGCCGCCATCAGCTCGCTGCGCAGCCGAGCCGGGAGGATGGGGAACACGCGCAGCTGGTAACGGGCGCCGTCGGCGAAGGTGTAGACGAATTCGCAGAGCGAGTCATCCAGCGCCCCTATCGTTACCTTCGCCGTTTTGCCGCAGTAGTAATACTGGCCTGACGAGGAAAAGCGGCCGGCGAGAATTGCCTGAAAATTGCGTTGATCGATCAGCAGCATGCCGCCGGGCCGGAGCAGATGCCGAAAGCGCCGCAATGCCTCGATGCGCTTGCCTTGATCGAAGATATGACACAACGAACTGCCCAGGCACAGCACGGCATCGAACGGCTCCAGCTTCTGTTCTTTCTGCAGCTGGTGCAGATCGGCCCAGTCGCTCTGGTAGAGCGGCACCGTCAAACCGAGTCGATCAAAATTCGCCCGGGCTCGCTCGACCATGGTCGGGCTTCCGTCACAGGCAGCAACCTCGAAGCCGGCCTTGCATAGTTGTGCGGCATGAAAACCGCTGCCTGTGGATGCATCGAAAATCCGGCAAGCGCCGCCCTGCAGCAACAGCTCGGTAAAGAAATGCTCTTCGCCGGCGGCACGTTTGTCCCAGTCGATCAGTTCGTCCCAACGGCTGACGAAATCGGCGTTGTACTGTCGGGCGTAATCCCGATCGGCGGGCTCAACCAAACTGACGGGCGAGGATGGGCTGCTGGGCAACATGGCTGACTCCCTGATGACGAATGCGATCGGCGAACGCCTGATATTTGCGGCTCAGTTCGAAGGCAAATCCGGCCGCGTCCTGAACCTTCATTTCGGGCATGAAAAAACCCAGCATCTTTTCCATGACGTGCATTTGCTCTGGCCCGAAGGTCACGCTGCCGTCAGCCTGGATTGCCTGAATACCGTCCTGGCGCTGCCCGGCCTCGTTAAGCTGAATGGCAACGTCGCGCCGCACGCCATAAGGCAGGCCAAGCAGCACGCGGCCCATCCCGACCTTCACCGGATAACCCCCTGGCAAACCATCCGGACCGGGCGCATGCACATGGACTTCGGTGTCGGCGAACAGGTTCTCGATCACCGAAACCGCCGACATGGCGGTCAGGTATTGCCCATCCATTCCCCCGAGCCGACGAAAGTGGTCGGCGACGCTGGCGAAAATTTCCCTGGACTTGTAGTAGCCGGTGCAATCGCGCCCGTCGATCCAGTACGACAGATTGAAATTCGCTTCCGCTGGCAGCCCGCGACGTGGCACGCAATGGCTGAAAAAATGCTGACCGATCAGTTTGACGCGCACCTGCACCGGCTCGCACCCCGCCAGCCGCGCAATCGCGCTTCGGGTCGCCGGGACCAGATTAGCGATATTTCCCACACCCACCGCAGGAGCCATGCCGACCTTATAAAGAACCGCATTGACCGCATCAGGAAACGCCGCATTGACCACCAGACTTTTCGGGCAGGACTGTTTGACCGCGCGCATCAGCGCGTAGGCCGGCGCCAGATGCATCGGCAGCCAAGGGCCGAGTTGCGCCTGATCGAGCGCATCGAAGGTGGCCTTGGGCAGTTGGGTGATGACACGCCACGATTGCAGCGAGGCGCAGTTGAGGATGATGTCCGGTTTGATGCGCGCCAGAGTTTCGGCGTTGCGCTCGATCGCCGCTTCGGTCAGGTCCATCTCCCAGCCCTCGATCCGCGCCTGCACATCTTGCTGCAGGGCCGCAAGGCGCATCAAATTACACAACCGTATGGTCTTTTCGAAGTTGCGGCTGGCCACGTGAAAGTCGAACTCGTTGCGTGGCACCAGGATTTGCAGAATCTGCAGGCATAGATTGCCGCCCCCGATGATTAGCAGTTTTTTGCGTTGCATGATGTACGTCTCCATAGGTATGTCGTTGCCCTCGTCCCCTAGCGAGGGTAAGCACCGTTATCTACCGCAATGACTTTCCCGGTCAGGTGACGACTCTGATCGGACAGCAGGAACATGATCACGTCGGCGACGCCCTCGGGCTCGATCGGGTCCTTGATGATTTCCTGACGCTCGTACTCTTTTCGACGATGCTCAGGGATGCGGTCGTGGATCGAGGTGTTTCGGATCAACGCTGGCGAGACCGCGTTCACCCGTACCCGTGGTGCAAAATTCCAGGCGTTGGCTTTCGTCAGCCCGATGACACCGGCCTTGGTCGCGCCGTACAGCGCATCCATGCTGCCGACCTCTCCGGCCACCGAAGTGATGTTGATGATGCAGCGTGAATGCGCGGCCCCTTGCTCATGCAGGGCGAAGTCTTTGGACAGATAAACCAGCGACTTGAGGTTCACCGCCCATATCTCCTCCATTTCCGCATCGCTGTAGTCGTAGACGCTTTTGCCGTGGTACAGACCTGCGTTATTGATCAGCCCATGCAGCGCACTGTGATGCTCATAAAGTTTGCCGATGAACGACCGGTAAACCTGGGGTTGCGAAAAGTCGACCAGGTGACTCTCCAGTTGATAAACCGGGATGCTTCGTTGCAAATCCTGCAGCCCGAGGTTGTCCTTGTCCGCTGCGATAACGTAGTAGCCGGCCTCTGCACAGGCGATGGCCGTAGCCTTGCCGATACCATTGGCAGCACCGGTGATGACGATTTTTTTCATGAATGCTCCTGCTGCACGAACTGGTTCATGCGCTCATAGAACGGCCGATGGGCCTGGTAATACGCCATCAGGTGAGGGTGGGCTTTGAGCGGTCGATCGTCGAAATCGTCAGCCGAAGCGACAATCCCGCTGCTGCGTTCCGCTTCCTTGTGCCAACTGCGCCAGGCCTTCCATTGCGGGGGGCATGAGGGTTCCCAGCTCAGCGCTTGTGGCAGAAACTCCAGCTGCAGGTGATCACAGAGCCTGCGCACGTTTTCTTGCGGACGCCTCGCCAGGTCGTCGCCATTGATGACGTAAGGTATTTTTCCGCTGAGCTTGGTGACCAGACAGAAGACTTCATACAACGCCTTGTGGCCGATGGCGTGAAGCGGCATCTGCTCGAACATCGCGAAATGCGAAACAATGGTCCGGGCCGGTTCACGGATGATGAATACGTTCTGCTGCTCCAGCAGAAACTCGGCGTCGGCCTTCAGTTCGTCGAGGCAGTGGTAACACATGTCCTTGTGGAATACGTTTCGGTCCTGACGAGTTGTGCGTAGCAGTGATTTCACGCCCTCGTAGCTGCGCGGCAGACCACAGTCCAGATCATCATGAGGAATGGCTGACTGTTCGTCGAAGGCCATGGAGGCGAAGGGTTCGTGAAAAACCTCGAAATCGCCGCGCTCGATGAACACGCGCTCCAGCACCGTGGATCGCGACCGAGGATGAGCCCAAAGGGCAATCATGCGGTTCATGACGCATGCTCCATCGCCCACTGGCTCGAGGGTCGCGAAGGCGCAAGGACCAGTGCGGCAGATTCACCTTTGACGAATGCGAGCAGGCGCTCCTGCCCTGCACGGGCGTCATTGCTGGCGGTGACGAAAGCCGGATGCGAAGCAAACTCCGACGATGCCAGATCGCCTTCGAAATAGGCCTGATTGAAATAAGGAATTGCCGTGAGCCTGTTGAGCACGCGTTTAGGCATTTGCACCCAACCAGTGGCCGGCGTTATCGGCTGCAGATCCTGCTGGCGCCGTATCAGAAACTCGATGATCTGCGGCGTCAGCGTATACAACGTGGTATCGGCGCCGGTGCGCTGCAAATGCCAGCAATGCTCGCGGCCCCTCACATCGGTATCGATTTTCAGGCTGCACAACAGCAGCTGGACGGACGTTGGACGCCGCCGAAGCAGTGCTTGCATGGCTTGATAGACCGCAATTTCCGCCCAGCGCCGGTCGGGACCGGTCAGGTTCAATCGCCGCTCTGCCGCTTGCGCCTCGAATTCGCTTTGCGCCCCCAGGCGGCCAATCATGAAACTGATGACATACCTGGCGCGTTCGGTATTAACGCCCTGGACCCGGGCGCGAAGTTGCCCGTCATGGACGGCCTTCAGGCAGGTCGCGACCTGGGAAACGGTGAAGCAGAAGGTGTTGTTGATCGAACAGCCCTGCGCCACCAGTTGCTCGATAGCGCGGTAGCCCTGTTTGCTGCCGGGCACCTTGATCATGACGTTCGGCGCCAGGCTGGCCAGTTTCAGCCCGCGGGCCACCAGTGCGTCCTCGCCAAGCCGTTCCCCACCCTCGATTTGCGCCGACAACCAGCCATGGCGCCCTTGTGACGAAATCCACAATGGGTGCAGCAGCCTTGCACCTTCGACGATCATCCGGTCATAGACCAGCCGCACCTTGTCTTCGTCCGAGAAGCTGGCCGGAAGACCGTCGATGTAATCACGCCATAGCTGAGGAGTTTTCAATACTGCTTGTGTAATCAAGCGCGGATTAGTAGTTGCGCCACTGATGCCATAAGGGCACTGAGAAAGATGTTCGGGCAGCATGTTGTCGATCAGGCTGAACATATCCGGATATCGTCTGTGCATATTATCTTTGAACGCTGCGTAGAGGGTTGGTGAGGAATCCCACCACACTTCAGAGTCCGTGTTTTTGTGTTTTAAAAGGCGAACAAAATCGGGGACGTCCATAAGTTGGGCCCTTCGTGCAGTTTCAAGAATGAAAAAATCGGAGGCCCCAGCAATTCTGGGCAAAATGCCAGTCTATTCAGATTGATAGTCAGAGGCTTTGAACCGTCCGAGGTAAAGATGGATCCAATTGCATTCCCTGTCAAACTCGTTTTGATGGATTTCTAATAGTCAATAGTTATAAGTAATATACATTTTTATAATTTAAAAATGTCGATTACTCGTTAACGACATGGTCCTTCGTTTGAATAACCTCAAATGAAGAATAGGATTGTGGACACTGCAAAACGCTTACATACCACTACACAGATGGTTAATGCCCAATGGCCGCTATTTAAATAGTCAGACAATTAAGCGGACGATTTAAAACATTAAATAATGCTCTTTTAGGATAAGCCCTACTAATGCCATAACTTGTCAGTAGGCCATGGAACATATTGCCTGTCGCAGAGAGCTGAGGCATGGATTTGCGTAAATGGTAAATAAAGAGAAATGTCGTTCTTGAGATTTGCCGAAACCTGCGGCAATGATCGCGTTTTCTAACGTCAAGCCCACGCGATCACGCGATATGGGCGGACACCATCAGAACCAAGGAGCCTAACCGTGAGTACACCCTCGAACGCTGAACGATATAGCTACAAAGCCCGCTGGTTTCACTGGGTGATGGCTATCCTGATCGTGCTGGCCTACGCGCTGATTCTCAGCCGCAGCCAGTTCGCCAAAGGCACCGACCTGCGGACCTTTGTCGTGCAGACGCATTTCTGGGTGGGGATCGTGGTGCTGATCATGGCTTTTTTTCGGATCGCCGAGCGTCATCGGCATACGCCCCCGGCGATCACCCCTCGGCTTGAAGGTGTGTTACGCCTGGCCGCCACGCTGTCGCATTACGCGCTGTATGCGTTTCTCTTCGCGCAACCGCTGCTGGGTTTGTCCACGGTCTTGCTGGAACGCGGCGCACTGCCCATTCCCCTGACATCGCTGGCAATCCCTGCGCCGTTCGCGATCGCCAAGCAGACAGCCGAAACCCTGGAACACTTCCATGTGTTGCTGGGCACGATCTTCTATTACGTGATCGGCCTACACGTGGTGGCGGCGCTCTGGCATCACTTCGTACGCAAGGACAACACGGTCCGGCGGATGGTATGACGCTTCTTGAACACGGCTTGCCGGCAAGCCGTGCTACATGAGATAGCTCAACGCGGTGAGTCCACCGTCCCGTCCACCGGATCCGGGGGCACGGGACCGTCCTGGCTGGTGTCGATACTGACGACCACTGACATGCCCGGACGCAGGCGGTCGACGTCATCCTGGTCGTCGTCCACGGTGATACGAACCGGGATCCGCTGCGCGATCTTGACGAAGTTGCCGGTGGCGTTATCCGCCGGCAGCAGGCTGAACTCGGAGCCGGCAGCCGGTGAAATACGCTGTACCCGGCCGCGCATCTTGCGGTTCTCCAGGGCATCGACCGTAAAGCTGACCGGTTGCCCCAGCCGCACGTCGGCCATCTGGGTTTCCTTCATGTTGGCGATGATCCAGCGTGGCCGTGGCACCAGTGGCATCAGCTGCGCACCGGCGTTCACGTAAGCGCCCAGCCGCGTGCCGATCTGGCCCAACTGCCCGTCCCGTGGCGCGGTGATGCGGGTGTTGCTCAGATCGATGCGCGCCAGCTCGATCGCGGCTTGCGCGTTTTTCACCGATGCCTCCAGCGAGCCGCGGTTAACGATCACCGTCTGCAGATCCTGCCGGGAAATTTCCAGCGAGGCCTTGGCTTCTGCCAGTGCGGCACGAGCCTGCGCGTCGGCGGCGCGAGTCACGTCCAGTTCGCTCTTCGAAACCGAGCCATCGGTCACCAACGCCAGATTACGTCGCAAGTCGGCCGCCGCCTTGTCGCTTTGGGCCTGGGCATTGGCCACCGCCGCCTGACGCTGAACGATGGTCGCTTCGGCACTGCGGCGTTGCTGCAGATTGTTGTCCAGGGAAGCCTTTTGAATACCCAACTGCGCCAGGCCTTGATCCAGACGCTGCTGATAGATGCGATCATCAATGCGCACCAGCAGGTCGCCCTGCTTGACCCACTGAAAATCCTGCACCGGCACTTCATAGACATAGCCGCTCAGTTGCGGCCCGATGATCGTCGTCTGGCCCCGGATCTGCGCATTCTCGGTACTTTCGATAGGGCTGCTGAACGGTGGCAGCTGCCAGGCATACAGCACGATCAGCACACCCGCGAGCGCCACGCCGCCAAACAGTATCGCGGAGACGAGCCGAATGCGTGCCGAGCGCGGTTGCGTGGTTGCCGGCATCACCGCCGGTGCCGGGGCGGGTCCTGATGCCGGAGGTGCAGACGGATTGCCTGAAGGTTTTTCGGGTTCTGTCATGAGGGTTGAGCGCCAGAAGGTTGAACGGAAGATGCGACCGCTGTAGTCGGGGTGAAAGGTGCGACCGGCTCGGTGGTGATCCATAGCCAGGTGGCACGCGCGGTGATCCAGATCGCCGTCAGGATCGCGATCAATGCAATGACCATGAACACGTCGTTATACGCCAGAGTGTTGGCCTCGCGGGTCGCCGCCGTGGCCAGTGCACGAATACCCAGGTTGGTGCGCGTCGACGGGTCGGCAATGGTGGAAATATATGCCCCGCTGGAGCTTTGCAAACGCGATTGGACCTGAGCATTGAGCAACGTGACATGCTCGACGATATGCGCGGAGTGGAATTTCTCGCGCCAGATCTGGAAGGTGCCCAGGAGCGCCGCGCCGAGCAGGCTGCCGATGTTCTGGCAGATACCGAACATCACGGAAAAACTGACCAGGTTGCGCGGGTTGCCGATCACCCCGCTGACACCCAGCACCAGCGTCGGACCCAGGAAGAAGGTACCGCCGAAGGCCAGCAGGAACTGACTGAAGTACATCTGCGGTCCGCGGGTGAGGCTGGTCGAAAAGCTGTCCATGATCGAGCCCACCGCCATCAGCGCCAGAGAAATGATCAACGGCTTGAAAAGATGTTGAGGGTTGATGGTCATGGCACTGACAGCTAGTCCGGCGACGCTGCCCAACAGCATGAAGAAATACAGCATGTGCAGCTGCTCGGTGCCCTGATTCATGCCTTGCAGAAAACCCACCGCGCCTGTGGACTGTTCCGACAACACCACGCGCGTCAGCAGCACGCCGAGCGCGAAACGGATCATCCGGCCACTGCCCAGCCATCGGGTGATCAACAACGGGCTGGTGCGGTTGTGTTCGATACACAGCCCGGCAAGGATCAACGCGATGGAAGACGCCAGCGCGATACCGATCCACGGCGCCTCCAGCCACCACTCGATCCTGCCCAGCGACAACACCGCGCACAAGGCGGCAAAGCCAGAGGCGAGCAAGGCGAAGGTCAGGAAGTCGAGTTTCTCGAACGCCTTGAAACGATCGCCTGGCGGCAATTTGAGGATCAGCACACAGCCCAGCGCCAGCAGGCACATGCCCAGCTCGAACAGGTACAGCCCGCGCCATTCGGCAATCTGCAGCAGGTCTTCGGACACCAGTCGGGCCAGAGGCGTGGCCAGTTGAGCGGTGCCGAGGCCCAATACCAGCGCCTTCATCCGCCATTTTTGCGGGAAGGCCTGAATCATGTAGTACAGCCCGAGCGAGCCGAGCGCTGCCCCGACCATGCCATGGGCGGCACGCACGGCGACGGCGGACTCGATATCGTTTACGAACAAGTGCGCGAAGGTCACCAGCGCGTACAGCACCAGAAAGACTTCAGTGAAGGCGCGCAGGCCGAATTGCTGACGGAATTTCACCAGCAGCAGGTTCATCGATACGTTGGTCATCACATAGGCGGCGGGCAGCCAGGCGATTTCAGCCTGGGTGGCACCCAGTGAACCTTGCAGGTATTGCAGGTTGGCGACCACCAACGCGTTACCCAACCCCCCGGTCAACGCCACGATAATGCCGACGATGGCGTACGCCAGACGCTTGGGCGTCGAGTGCAGCGGCGTCGAGGGCGACCCTGGCAGCGTCGGACGCTCATGGGGCGCCCAGTCATGGGGTTTGTACTTGTCGTTCATCGAGCAGACCTGATGGATGCTGTTCTGAGACCGTCGGCGGAACAATATTACTCACCGGCGGATAGTGCCATGTGGCGATTGGGTATGTGTGCGGTTATGGCACTGGCGTTCGCGAGGAGGGATGAGGTATCGAAAACACTGAGTGTGGCGGCGAAAGACCTGTAGCAGTC
>NZ_JBOICF010000017.1:0-2817 GCF_050739935.1 Pseudomonas sp.
TTACAGATGTGCCGTCTGATACTCCGCATTCACCAGCAATCCGGCTCCTACAATGATTGTGTGCCGTCACAAAACCCGGTACGCCACAGAATCTGTAGGAGACGTCGGAGGTTACGACGGCAGCGAACGCGGAGGGTCAGTTACAGATGTGCCGTCTGATACTCCGCATTCACCAGCAATCCGGCTCCTACAATGATTGTGTGCCGTCACAAAACCCCGTACGCCGCAGAATCTGTAGGAGACGTCGGAGGTTACGACGGCAGCGAACGCGGTGGGTCAGTTACAGATGTGCCGTCTGACACTCCGCCTTCGCCAGCAAGCCGGCTCCTACAATGATTGTGTGCCGTCACAAAACCCCGGTACGCCACAGAATCTGTAGGAGACGTCGGAGGTTACGACGGCAGCGAACGCGGTGGGCCAGTCACAGAAGTGTTTTTAACGCTCCGCATTCACCAGCAAGCCGGCGCCAACAAGACCAAGGTATTGGCGCCGACCGGGCATCTCCTACAATTGAACCACTGAACGGCAGCGCTGCTCAAAGCGGTATCACAATAAGGAGAGAGCCTCATGCCCTGGTATGCCTGGTTGATTCTGGTAATTGCAATCGGCTCGATCGTCGGTGGTTTGCTGATGCTCAAGGATTCAGCGAAAAAACTTCCCCTGACCGAAGAACAACTCAAGCGCGTCCACGAGCGCAACGCCGAAATGGACGCCAAGGAAGCACGCGACCGCTAAGTCCGTCGGGCGATGGTGACTCATCGCCCGCCTGTCGCACGGCTCGCGCCCCCGCACCTAGACCTGCCTCAATCCCTGCCATCACTCTCGTCCAGCGCCACCGCATGGTGGGTAGCCTGGGGCGTGACGGCAATCCGAAACGGCTGGAAGATCCTGAACATCTCCCCATTTTCCCGCAGTTGCTTGAGCAGCTCGCCGAACTTCTCCCAGCTGATCGGCGCATCGAGCCTGAGCAACGCGTAGTGCCGATAGACCTGATCGACCCGGTCGGAGATCAGAAACTGATCGGCATCTCGCGGGTTGCTGGCCATGAACGTACTCAGGTAGGAGCGCGTGACCAGCGCGATGTCCGCCCGATCGCGCAGCACCATCAGCAGATTGCTGTCGTGGGAATAGGTCAGCGTGGCGTTGTAATGCTCAGCGAGAAACTTAGGGTCGGCGTTGAAGCGGGCGAACGCGTAGTGATAACCGCTGAATAGCGCCAGGCGCTTGCCCTTGAGGTCATCGAAATAGTTTTGCGTGCGCCCTTGAATGCGATGGGTGACGAAAACTTCGGCGTCTTCCAGACCCAGATCGACATCCTCGTGAGGAATGTCCTTCCAACCCCAGGCCGGGTTTTCGAAGATCGCCATGTCGAACCGTTCCTGCTGGAAATCGCGGAAACGACGAGGAATCGAGGTCGGCACCATTTCAAAGCGGTAGTCGCCCTGCATGGCGTTCAATGCACTGATCATCCGCGGCAGCAGTCCAGTGTCTCCCCCGCGTTCGGGGCGAATCACGTAGGGCGGAAAATGCGCCGCGCCAATTCGCACGACTTGCGCCGCGCCCGCCTGCCAAGCCCACAGTGTGGTCGTCGCCAACAGCAGCGTTTTAAAAGCCATCCGCACCGGCGTGGACATCAAGACAAGCACCTCAGGCGAATCGGAATACGCGTAAGCTATGCGCTCGCGAACAATTAGACAACGGTCAAACGAAATCAAAACCGGTTTATGCGCCGCGCGAGGCAATTTATGCCGGGCGCATCAACCACGCAAGCGCTCGCCAGCACACATCCCGCGCCGACAAAAAAATCGTCTCCCACGGCAAACCATCCTCCGTCAAACGAGTCCCACCCATGAACCCTGTGCGTTTTGCAGGGTTGTACGCAACGGGCTGAATATGACTACGCTGAATGACGGTGCCACGGATTAGGGAACTGGAGCGAAAAATGCCCCATTGGCTGGTGATAGATCTGGAGGCCACCACCGAAGAGGGCGGATGGCCTGTGTCAGAGATGGAAATCATTGAAATCGGTGCCTGCGTGGTCAATTCGGACGGACGCGAAATCGACCATTTCGAACGTTTCGTGCGACCGGCGCGCCGTCCCCAGTTGACACCTTTCTGCCGCGAATTGACCCACATTCATCAAGGCCAGATCGACACGGCGTTGCCCTTGACCACGATCTGGCCGCAATTCGAGCGCTGGATGAGTCATCACCGCAAGCGGCTGGTGGGTTGGGTCAGCTGGGGTGATTACGACCGGGAGCAGTTGGTGATGCAATGGCAGCAGCAGCAATTGAGTAGCGAGCTGAGCAGTCTGCCGCACATCAACCTCAAGCAGCGCTTCGCCCAGGCGCGTCAGTTGCACAAGCCCTGCGGATTGAACACCGCGCTGCAACTGGCCGGCATGCACTTCAACGGGCAGCAACACCGCGCCTTGACCGATGCCAGAAACACGGCGCGGTTGCTGCCTCTGGTCATCCCATCCTGAGAGTGACGCATTTATCAAAGCGGATGACGGCCTTTTGTACGTTGGGCATACTGTCTGATCTTTTTCAGCCCTTCCAAGGAGATCAGCCATGTTCAAGGTCAACGAGTATTTCGACGGCACCGTCAAGTCCATCGCCTTCCAACAAGCCGAAGGTGCGGCCACCATCGGCGTCATGGCTCCAGGAAAATACAACTTCGGCACGGCTGATCGCGAAATCATGCACGTGATCTCGGGCTCGCTGAAAGTGCAGCTGCCAGGCAGCAGTGAATGGGAAACCTTCAACGCCGGGGACCAGTTCCGCGTTCCGGCCAATAGCAAGTTCGATCTGGAAG
>NZ_JBOICF010000018.1:0-13613 GCF_050739935.1 Pseudomonas sp.
CTCGTCAGGGCTAAGGGCATTTCGATATGACAATGGATATCAAGACGGCGCTGGGCCGGGTCGTGAATCAACTGGACCTGAGCACCGACGAAATGCGCGACGTCATGCGCGAAATCATGACTGGCCAATGTACCCAAGCGCAGATCGGCGCATTCCTGATGGGCATGCGCATGAAAAGCGAGACCATCGACGAAATCGTCGGCGCAGTCTCGGTCATGCGTGAGCTGGCGGACCAGGTTGAACTCAAAACCCTGGATCGAGTGGTCGATATCGTCGGTACCGGCGGCGACGGCGCGAACATCTTCAACGTGTCCACGGCTGCCTCGCTGGTCATCTCCGCGGCTGGTTGCACGGTGGCCAAGCACGGCAACCGTGCTGTCTCGGGGAAAAGCGGCAGTGCCGACCTGCTGGAAGCGGCGGGTGTCTATCTGAACCTGACACCGGTGCAAGCGGCGCGCTGCATCGATAGCGTCGGCATCGGTTTCATGTTCGCCCAATCCCATCATCAGGCGATGAAACACGCTGCAGGTCCGCGCAAGGACCTGGGCCTGCGTACGCTGTTCAACATGCTCGGCCCGCTGACCAACCCAGCGGGCGTGAAGCATCAGGTAGTGGGCGTATTCAGTCAGGCCTTGTGCCGTCCGCTGGCTGAAGTTCTGCTTCGCCTGGGCAGCAAACATGTGCTGGTGGTTCACTCTCAGGATGGTCTGGACGAGTTCAGCCTGGCCGCGCCTACTTTTGTCGCTGAACTGAAGAACGGCGAAGTCACCGAATACTGGGTACAGCCGGAAGATCTGGGCATGAAGAGCCAGAGCCTGTTCGGTCTGGTGGTCGACAGTCCGCAGCAGTCTCTTGAGCTGATTCGCGATGCGCTGGGCCGCCGTAAGACCGAGAACGGTCAGAAGGCTGCGGAAATGATTGTGCTCAACGCGGGCGCTGCGCTCTATGCTGCAGACCATGCCTCTTCGTTGAAAGAGGGCGTGGAACTGGCCCACGACGCGCTGCATACCGGCCTCGCCCGGGAGAAGCTGGAAGAGTTGGGCGCCTTTACTGCGGTATTCAAACAGGAGAACGAAGGATGAGTGTGCCGACGGTACTGGAAAAGATTCTGGCCCGTAAGGCCGAAGAGGTCGCGGCGCGTCGCGCCAGCGTCAGCTTGTCCGAGCTGGAAACCCTGGTCGCTACCGCCGATGCGCCTCGTGGTTTTGCCAATGCCTTGATAGAGCAGGCCAAGCGCAAGCAGCCGGCGGTCATTGCCGAGATCAAGAAGGCTTCGCCGAGCAAGGGCGTGATTCGCGAGAATTTCCAGCCTGCTGAAATTGCCAAGAGTTACGAAGCGGGCGGCGCGACTTGCCTGTCGGTGCTGACCGACATCGACTTCTTCCAGGGCGCCGATGCCTATCTGAAAGAAGCCCGTGGCGCATGCAAGCTGCCGGTCATCCGCAAGGACTTCATGATCGACCCTTATCAGGTTGTCGAAGCCCGCGCGCTGGGCGCCGATTGCATCCTGCTGATCGTTTCGGCGTTGGACGATGTGCAAATGGCCGAACTGGCCGCCGTCGCCAAAGCCAACAAGCTGGATGTGCTGGTCGAAGTGCACGACGGCGATGAGCTGGAGCGCGCACTGAAGACCCTCGATACGCCATTGGTCGGCATCAATAACCGTAACCTGCATACCTTCGAGGTAAGTCTGGAAACGACGCTGGACCTGCTGCCGCGTGTTCCTCGCGATCGTCTGGTGATTACCGAAAGCGGCATTCTCAACCGTGCCGATGTCGAGCTGATGGAAATCAACGAGGTGTATTCCTTTCTGGTCGGCGAAGCGTTCATGCGCGCCGAGAAGCCGGGCGTGGAATTGCAGCGGCTGTTCTTCCCGGAGAAGGGCACCGCCATCAAATCCAGTAGCCTTGATTGACTGAATCTGGATGTTCACGGCCCCAAACTGTGAGAGCGAATTTATTCGCGAAGGGTCCTTACATCCGGTGCATTTCTATCGAATGTACGACCGATTCGCGTGTGAACTCGCTCCCACAGCCACAGATTGATTCGCGGCCGCGAGTGCATCCGATAACAGGCATCTTCGACCTGAGGGATTTTGCATGAGCGTCATCGACATCTGCGTCGAAGCCGGCCTCAAGGCCGAGCAGGATCTGTTGGCCTCGGTCTGTGCCGGGGATGCCGATTACGGGCTGCTGTTCTGGCGGCCCAGCGATCACGCGCTGGTCATGCCGCGCCGCCTCAGTCGTCTTGCGGGTTTCACGGAAGCCAGTGAGACCTTGGCCGACATGGGCTGGCCGGTGCTGCTGCGTGAAAGCGGCGGCGAGCCGGTTCCCCAATCGCCCGCCACCGTGAACATCGCCCTGGTCTATGTGCAACCCAAGTCCGATCTTGATCGCGACCGCATCGAAAAAGCCTACCTGCGTTTGTGTCAGCCGATGCTTGATGTCTTGAGCGAGTTGGGTGGCGCCGCTTCATTGGGTGAAGTTGAAGGGGCATTCTGCGACGGGCGTTTCAACGTCAATCTCGATGGACGAAAGATGGTCGGCACTGCTCAGCGCTGGCGCCAGAGTCAGGGCGGAAAACGACCGGTGGTCTTGGCCCATGGCGCGATGCTGCTGGATAACGAGCGGGTCGCCATGGTCAATGCCGTTAACCGCTTCAATGAGATGTGCGAGGTTGAGCAGCGTTGCCGCGCCGAGAGCCACATCGCGCTGCATGAGTTATTCGTCGCAGGGGATTTTCTCGAGCGCCTGGGCGAGCGTTACGCCGAAGTATTCGCCCGGTTGTAATCGCCGTCAGCGCGTGCCGAACACCACCATGGTCTTGCCGCGCACGTGAACCAGCTTCTGTTCCTCCAGCGATTTGAGTACGCGCCCGACCATTTCCCGCGAACACCCCACGATCCGGCCGATTTCCTGACGGGTGATCTTGATCTGCATGCCATCGGGGTGAGTCATGGCGTCTGGCTGCTTACACAGGTCCAAAAGGCTCCGGGCCACCCTTCCCGTCACGTCAAGAAATGCCAGATCGCCTACCTTGCGCGTGGTATTGCGCAGCCGTTCGGCGATCTGGCCACCCATCGCGTACATCAACTCGGGATCATGCTGACTCAGTTCGCGGAATTTGGTGTAGCTGATCTCGGCCACTTCGCACTCGGTCTTGGCGCGAACCCAGGCACTGCGCTCTGAGCCAGTGCTCGCTTGCTGGAACAGCCCCAGTTCGCCAAAGAAATCACCACTGTTGAGGTAGGCGACGATCATCTCGCGGCCGTCGGTGTCTTCGATCAGAATCGTGACCGAACCCTTGATGATCAGGTACAGCGAATCGGATTGCTCGCCCGCGCAAATGATGTTGCTCTTGGCAGCGCAGCGTTTTCTTTGTGCGTGAGGGAGAAGTTTGTCGACCAGTTTCACTTTGTTCGGTGGGGTCATGGCAACCATGGGTGTATCCCGTAAAAAGCTGCGCCCTGGGGCATTCCTATAGGTATCGGCAGTATTTCCGATTTATCACAGCCAGGCAGCGGCAATTCGCCATTTTTTCAGATATTTCCTACATTTCTATCGCTTCTTGCGCTTTTCGGTCCACCCAGTGACATCGCGACCCTGTGCTAAGCTGGCCGCCTTTTTTCAAGCATTGGAGTCCTGGGGATGAAAGCGCGTATTCAGTGGGCGGGTGAAGCCATGTTCCTCGGCGAGTCGGGCAGCGGTCACGTTGTCGTGATGGACGGGCCGCCCGAGAGCGGAGGCCGCAACCTGGGTGTGCGCCCGATGGAGATGGTGCTGATCGGCCTGGGCGGTTGCAGCAACTTCGATGTGGTCAGCATTCTGAAGAAAGCGCGCCAGCCGATCGAAAGCTGCGAAGCCTTCCTGGAAGCCGAGCGCGCCAGCGAAGACCCCAAGGTGTTCACCAAGATCCACCTGCACTTCGTGGTCAAGGGCCGCGGGCTGAAGGAGACCCAGGTCAAGCGCGCCATCGAGCTGTCGGCCGAAAAATACTGCTCGGCATCGATCATGCTGGGTAATGCTGGCGTTGAAATCACCCACGATTACGAAATCATCGAGCTGGGTTGATTCTGCAAACAAAAAAAGGCGCCATCTAGGCGCCTTTCTTATATCTGTTCTCAGCAGCAACCTGAGGCTCTGTGGGAGAGAGCTCGCTCACAAGGACAATATTCATCCCCTTGAGATGCTGCGACTGTACGCAAAACCTGTGGGAGTGAATCTTTCACGAGAGGCCCGTGCACGCGACGCATCCCCTTTGCCTGATCTTTTTCGCGAATGAATTCGCTCCCACAGTTAGCACGCCAAATCGCCTATCAAATCCGATACGTGCTCTTGGTCATGACCTTGGCCAGTACGCTCATGCCGAACTTGACTGGCGCCGGGAAGCGGAAGCCGCCTGCCTGAATGGCACCTTCGGCGTGCTGCTCTTCGTCGGTCCGCATCTGTTCCAGAATCGCCCGGGACTTCTCATCCTCGATCGGCAGTTGTTCCAGATGCTCGTTCAGGTGCTTGCAGACCTGATCTTCCGTGGCGGCGACAAAACCCAGGCTGACCCTGTCGCTGATCAGGCCGGCAACCGCGCCAATGCCGAACGACATGCCGTAGAACAGCGGGTTGAGCACGCTGGTATGGCTGCCGAGCTGATGAATGCGTTGCTCGCACCACACCAGATGGTCGATTTCTTCCTCGGCGGCATGCTCCATGGCCTTGCGCACATGCGGCAGCTTGGCGGTCAGGGCCTGGCCCTGATACAGCGCTTGGGCACAGACCTCGCCTGTATGGTTGATGCGCATGAGTCCTGCGACGTGTTTGGTGTCGGTCTCGCTCATCTTGGTGTCAGGTTGAACGATGGCAGGCGAGGGGCGGTGCGAATGCGCGCTGGCCGGCAGCAGCGTTTTCATCGCGGCATCGGCTTGCAGAAGGAAACGATCGATAGGGGAGTAGTGACGTTCGGTAGCCATGGGCACCTCCGGATAAATCCACGGCGGCCAGTCTACCTCAATCAATGTGACGAGGCTTGTCTTGCGTCAGCCCGCCGAAGCCCGTGATAGACGCTCGGCGGGTGTAAGTTGAACCGGACTCAGCCCGGCGGCCAGGTCATTTGGCGCTTGCCCAGTACATGCATATGAATGTGATAGACGGTCTGCCCGCCTTTCTCATTGGTGTTCATGACCACCCGGAAGCCTTCCTCGCAACCTAGCTCCTTAGCCAGACGCTGCGCCGTGAAGATGAGATGACCCAGCAGGCCTTTGTCTTCTTCCGTCACATCGTTCAGGGTGCGGATCGGCTTTTTCGGGATAACCAGAAAGTGGACCGGCGCCTGGGGGGCGATATCGTGAAAGGCCAGCACTTGGTCATCTTCATAGATGATCTTGGCTGGAATTTCCCGGTTGATGATCTTGGTGAACAGAGTCTCCACAACCTTGTTGCTCCGTTTTCGAGGGTGGTGGGCCGAGTGTACTGAGCGTCTCGAGCCACGCCCAGCCGTTTATTAGCCGACGGCGTATCAGGCCGACGTGCGTGACCTGAGGATCGAGCCCCAGATTTTGCGCGTAATCCAGCGGCCAGCAACGCGCGGAAGCCGAATCAGGAAGCGATTCCGCCAGCCTGGGATGATGACTGCACGGTTCCTGTCCAGGGCGCGCACGGTATACAACGCGACCTCCTCGGCGGTCATGGTCTTCTCGTCGGTGAATTTATCCGCATTGAGCTGTGCAGTTTGGAAGAATGATGTTCTCGTCGGGCCGGGACACAGCACCGAAATCTTCACCCCGGTCTTTTTCAGCTCCTCGCGCAGCCCCTCGGAAAAGTGCAGCACGAACGCCTTGCTCGCCGCGTAAGTGCTCATCCAGGGGCCGGGCTGGAAGCCCATGATCGAGGCGACGTTGAGGATTTGACCGCCGCCGTGTACGGCCATCAGATTACCAACGGTATGGCACAGGCGGGTCAGCGCCAGGACGTTCAGGTCCAGCAGGTCCTGCTCCTGCGCCCATTCCTGAGCGAGAAACGGCCCACTGTTGCCGATACCGGCGCAGTTGACCAGCATGTCGATCTGCCGCTCGCCTTCTTCCAGCTCCAGCAGAAAACCCGACAGGCGCAGAGGCTCACCCAGATCACAGGCTCGGAAAAGCACCTCGACGCCGAAACGTTGGGTAAATTCGATCGCGATACTTTCCAGCAGGTCCCGATGTCGGGATACCAGAATAAGATTGCGGCCACGGCGGGCCAAGGCTTCGGCCATGGCCAAGCCAATGCCGCTGGATGCGCCTGTGACCAGGGCGTATCGGGTCATGCAGTTCTCCAATGAGCTGTTGCAGGTGTTGAGACAGCGTCCTTGCTGCCAAGCAGTTATTGATCTTCGTCGTTGTCGGATGAATCGCCTGCATCTGCAGGATCTACAGGAACGGCCGGTTGCGCGGCGTCGTCAGAATCGTCGTCATAGGGCAGGGTCTGTTCGTACTCGCCGGTCGTGGCCCGGACTTCCTCTTTGACCTTCTGTACGCCGCCCATCAGTGCAGCGACGAACACCAGGGCAAGGAAGACCACCCACAGTGCCGCGAGGATCTTCACCGACCTGCTGTTCTGTGGCGGCGGTGCACCGTAGCGGTTAGGCCCGGCATTGCCGGGAACGACCATCATCAAGAGCGGGAAAAAACCGCCAACCACCGGCACCAGATTCAAAAGCAGCAGCCAGGCTGACCAACCTGCGTCATGCAGGCGCTGCGCTCCCATTTGAATACTGACCACGATAAACGCAACGACCATCACCGTCCCAAGCAGTCCACCGGCAATCAGCGACATGCTCAAGACCCCCAAACACAGCGCCGCGAGCAGCATCGCCACAAAGCTCAGAACCATGGTCCAGGCCAGGTAACGCAATCGGCCGATGCGACCCTGAATGGTGAACACCTTCAGCTCTGCCTCTGCTGGCCAGTCGTCGGCGACCGAAGCTCGTGGAGGTGCATAAGGCGACGCAGCAGGTTCGGACGCCGGTCTGGCCGGTGCAGGTTCTTCGATCTCTTCAAGGGTCCAGGCGACCGGTTGTTCTGGCTCGACCCGGGCTTCAACCCCCGCGTCGTTCAGGGCTTTCAAGTACCGTTGCGCATCTTCCCAGGTCAGGCCGCGTTTGACAGTCGATGGCTTGCCGGTGAACAGGCGGTCCATTGCGGACACTTCACTCTTGAACAGCTGCGCGAGATTCAGCCGCGCGGTTTCCAGGTCCACGCCCGTTCGCAGCTGTCCTTCGAAAACGATCTTGAAGTGCTCGGCCATGCTTGGCTTCCTTGTCTTGGATTGGATGCGGCTCTTGAAGCTGAGGTCAGAACGGCTTGACTACCACCAGAATGACGATCGCCAGCAGGATCAACACAGGGATTTCGTTGAACCAGCGATAGAACACGTGGCTACGACCGTTTTCGCCACGGGCAAAGCGTTTGACCTGCGCGCCACACATATGGTGGTAGCCGATGAGAATGACCACCAGCGTCAGCTTGGCGTGCATCCAGCCCTGCTGAAGAAATCCTGGGGTGAGTGTAATCAGCCAGATGCCGAAAACCAGTGTGGCGATCATAGCGGGCCCCATGATTGCGCGATAAAGCTTGCGCTCCATGGTGCAGAATCGCTCACGGCTTGCGGCGTCTTCGCTCATGGCGTGGTAAACGAACAAGCGAGGGAGATAAAACAGGCCGGCGAACCAGCAGACGATGGAAACGATGTGCAGCGCTTTTATCCATAGATAGAGCATTTTGGTTTTTTCCAGGATCACAGTGGCGCAAATAGTAGTGGCTTGTGTGCCCGTACGTCACGTTCACGGTTGTCCCACAGGCGCTGGACTCATATTATCAGCGGCTTTCCAGTGGTTTCGTTGAGGGGCAGGTTATGGTCAAGGTCGGTATCGTCGGTGGCACGGGTTACACCGGCGTCGAGTTGCTGCGTCTTCTGGCACAGCATCCAGAGGCTGAAGTGGTCGCGATCACTTCGCGCTCCGAGGCAGGTTTGCCAGTGGCCGACATGTATCCGAACCTGCGCGGCCACTACGACGGCCTGGCGTTCAGCGTGCCGGACGCGAAAGTGCTGGGCGCCTGTGACGTAGTGTTTTTCGCTACCCCCCATGGCGTCGCTCATGCCTTGGCAGGCGAACTGCTGGCTGCGGGAACCAAGGTCATCGACCTGTCGGCTGATTTCCGTCTTCAGGACCCGATCGAGTGGGCTAGTTGGTACAACCAGCCCCATGGCGCGCCGGAGCTGCTGACTGAAGCGGTTTACGGGCTGCCCGAAGTCAACCGCGAGCAAATCAGAGGCGCTCGACTGATCGCTGTACCGGGCTGCTATCCAACGGCCACGCAACTGGGCTTTCTGCCGCTGCTTGAAGCTGGCTTGGCCGATCCGATGCGTCTGATCGCTGACTGCAAATCCGGCATCAGCGGCGCCGGCCGTGGAGCTAGTGTTGGTTCGCTATATTCCGAAACCAGTGAAAGCTTCAAGGCATACGCAGTAAAAGGGCACCGTCATTTGCCGGAAATCAGCCAGGGCCTGCGTCGTGCAGCGGATGGCGATGTTGGCCTGACCTTCGTGCCGCACCTGGTGCCAATGATTCGCGGCATACACGCGACCCTATATTCGACCGTGGTCGACAAGTCGGTTGATCTACAGGCGCTGTTCGAAGAGCGTTACGCCAACGAGCCGTTCGTCGATGTAATGCCTGCGGGTAGCCATCCCGAGACGCGGAGCGTACGCGGCGCCAATGTCTGCCGCATCGCAGTCCACCGTCCGCAGGGCGGCGATCTGGTGGTGGTATTGTCCGTAATCGACAACCTGGTCAAAGGTGCATCGGGCCAAGCGGTTCAGAACATGAACATCATGTTCGAACTGAACGAGCGTCTGGGCCTGTCCCACGCGGCTCTGTTGCCTTAAAGCAGCGTCGGGCGGTAGGTTGCAAGCTTCGAGCACGATCACGTGCTTTTCACTCGCAGCTTGTCGCTCGCAACTCATGGCTGCTTTCAGAATAGTTGACCGATTTACTAGGACAAGCGGATAATGCGCGTCGTTACGCATTATGACGGCTTAGCGCCGGGAGATATTGAGCATGAGCGTTGAATCCTTCACTCCTACGGCTCTGGAATTCACGCACGGTGCAGCGCACAAAGTGAAAACCCTGGTCGACGAAGAGGGCAATGATCGTCTGAAGTTGCGTGTATTCGTGACAGGCGGTGGCTGTTCCGGTTTCCAGTATGGTTTTACCTTCGATGAAGATGTGGCCGACGATGACACCATTGTCGAGCGCGAGGGGGTAAGTCTGGTTGTCGATCCTATGAGCTTCCAGTATCTGGCAGGCGCAGAGATCGATTATCAGGAAGGTCTGGAAGGCTCTCGTTTCGTGATCAAGAACCCGAATGCCGCGACTACCTGCGGTTGCGGTTCCTCGTTCTCGATCTGAAGTTCTGGTTGTAAACCAGAAAAAAATGCCGCGCATATGCGCGGCATTTTGCATTCTGGCTGACGATTACGCGGGGTAAATAGCACCCAGAACGCGCAAGCCCGCCGCGCCAGTGACGCTGGGACGGTTGGCCGGAACGCTCTCAAGGGCGCAGTGCGCAAGCCAGGCGAAGGCCATCGCTTCTACCCAATCGGGATCAACGCCGAATTCTGCGGTGCTGGACACCTTGGTATTCGGTAGCAGGGCAGCCAGACGAGCCATCAATGCCTTATTGTGAGCGCCGCCGCCGCAAACCAGCAGTTCCTTGGTTTGCGCCTGAGCCGATTGCAATGACTCGGTAATGCTCAACGCGGTCACTTCCAGCAGCGTTGCCTGCACATCTTCTGGTTTCAAAGTCGGCAGCTGGAACATGTGGTGATGCACCCAGCCGAGGTTGAACACTTCACGGCCTGTACTCTTCGGACCCTTGGTCTGGAAGAAACGGTCGCTGAGCATCGACTTGAGCAAGGCAGGATTGACCGTACCGCTTTCACCCCAGGCGCCGTCCTTGTCGTAGCTCAGGCCACGCTGGGCTTGAATCCATGCGTCGAGCAGAACGTTGCCAGGGCCGGAGTCGAACCCGGAAACCGGCTTGTCGATCTCGATCAGGCTGAGATTGCTGAACCCGCCGACATTAAGGACTGCCCGGTAGTCCTTGTTATCGTCGAACAGCGCTTCATGGAACGCCGGCACCAACGGGGCGCCTTGGCCGCCCGCAGCGATGTCACGCTTGCGGAAGTCGCTGACGACGGTAATCCCGGTCAATTCGGCAAGCAGGGCAGGGTTGCCGATCTGCACGGTAAAGCCGCGCGATGGTTCATGACGGATGGTCTGGCCATGGCTGCCAATGGCGCGAATTTCGCCCGCCAATACGTTGTGCTTGTCCAGGAGTGCTAATACGCCCTGAGCGGCTAGACGCACCCATTTCTGCTCGGCGATCCCGGCGCGGGCCAACTCGTCGGGGCCGCTGGCGCAAAGCCCCAGCAGCTCGGCGCGCAGGTCGTCGGGCATGGGGATGTAGTGGGTGCCGCGCAGACGTGGTCGGTCATCCTGTTCTACGAGTGCGAAGTCGAGCCCGTCAAGGCTGCTTCCAGACATTACACCTACATATAAATTCATAGGTCAGCGCTTACTCGAGGCCAGCATGGTGGCCTTTTCCTGGTCCATGCGTGCCATCAAAGGTTGGCTTTCCTGCATGAACCGCTGTTTTTCGGACTTGGCGATCGGGTCTGCCATCGGCAGCTTCTGACCCAGCGGGTCAACGTGAACGCCATTTACCTGGAACTCGTAATGTACATGCGGACCTGTCGAAAGGCCGGTTGTTCCAATATAGCCGATGACTTGGCCTTGCTTGACGCTGGAACCGTTTTGAATGCCTTTGGCAAAACCTTGCATGTGGCCATACAGCGTGCGGTAGGTTTCGCCGTGCTGGATGATCACAGTGTTGCCATAGCCCCCACGGCGGCCGGCCAGGATAACCTTGCCATCGCCCGTGGCCTTGATCGGCGTGCCGCGAGGTGCAGCATAGTCGATGCCTTTGTGAGCGCGGATCTTGTTCAGGATCGGATGTTTGCGACCCATCGAGAACAGCGAGCTGATGCGGGCGTATTCCACTGGGGTGCGGATGAACGCTTTGCGCATGCTGTTGCCGTCGGCGGTGTAGTAATTGGTGTTGCCTTGTTTGTTGGTATAACGCACGGCGGTGTATGTCTTGCCGCGGTTGGTGAAGCGGGCGGATAGAATGTTGCCGGTGCCGACAGTCTTGCCATTGACCACTTTCTGCTCGTAGATCACGTCGAATTCGTCACCCTTGCGGATGTCCTGAGCGAAGTCCACGTCGTAGCCGAAGATATTGGCCATGTCCATGGTCATGCTGTGGCTCAGGCCTGCGCGCTGCGCCGATTGCGACAGTGAGTTACTGATCACTCCGTGGACATAGGCTGTGCGTACGTTTGGTTTGCTCACGTCGCGGGTGAACGTGTAACCCTTGTCGGTTCTGGAGAGGCTGATGCTTTCCAGATCGGTGAGCTTGCTGTGCAATTGCTTGAGCTTGCCCTCGGGTGAAAGCTCGAATTGAAGGATCTGGCCGTTTTTCAAGTGGCTGAATTGCTTGGCCTGCTTGTCGCTGGCAATCACTTCATGAACGGCGGCCGCTGGGAGCCCGACCTTCTCGAACAGCGTAGAAAGCGTGTCGCCCTTGGAAACCACGACTTCTCTGTGAGTCGGGGTCTTGGCGGCGCTGGCGACTTCCTGTTGAGGTGCAGCCTTTTCAGATGTGGCCGCGGGTGCGGTTTCGGCGGTGTCTTCAGGCTCGTCAGTGCTGTTGTCGATCTGTGCGAATGGAGAATTTGTGGGGGATTCTGTGGCCTGAGGCTGTTCTTGAGCGTCTTCCTGTTGCTTGAGTTGGTCGACCGGAGTTTCCAGCTCAAGGCTAAGGTTGGTTTTTTTGGCTTCGACATCACTGGATGGAAAAACCAGAAGAGCCAGGCTCAAAAGGGCTGCGATACCGCTGGCAGCGAGCAGGTGGCTCTTCGGATAAAGCGGAGGCGCTTTAGGCGGAGTGTCGTTCATAGGTAATTTTGACTTTGAAAAAAGATGAAATGGAAAAGATGAATGACATGATGAAGATGAAATAACTGAATAAAATATAACCAAATCCTGCCCGAGGCAAGTCTGCGTTCGGATCGTTCCCTGATTCGATGGCCTTCTGTTGCCGGAACTTGTATTTGGTCGGCGATCTTGTATGGTTGTTTCCCTTTGAAATAAGGCATTGCGGGGCTGAAATGAAGTCGGTTGAAGAGCAGTTAGCGCTGATCAAGCGTGGCGCAGATGAACTCCTGGTCGAGTCCGAACTGGTCGCGAAGCTTAAGCGTGGTCAGCCATTGCGCATCAAGGCCGGTTTCGACCCTACGGCGCCTGACCTGCATCTGGGGCACACGGTGCTTATTAATAAGCTTCGTCAATTCCAGGAGCTGGGTCATCAGGTGATCTTCCTGATCGGCGACTTCACCGGAATGATCGGCGATCCGAGCGGCAAAAGCGCCACTCGTCCGCCGCTGACCCGTGAGCAGGTCCTCGACTATGCCGAGACCTATAAGGCTCAGGTGTTCAAGATTCTCGATCCGTCTAAGACCGAGGTGGCATTCAACTCCACCTGGATGGATCAGTTGAGTCCTGCCGATTTCATCCGCCTGTCCTCCCAGTACACCGTTGCGCGCATGCTCGAGCGCGATGACTTCGACAAGCGCTACAAGTCCAATCAATCCATTGCCATTCATGAGTTCCTGTATCCGCTGGTCCAGGGCTATGACTCGGTCGCATTGCGCGCCGATGTCGAGTTGGGCGGTACCGACCAGAAATTCAACCTGCTGATGGGGCGCGAACTGCAGCGTGCTTATGGTCAGGAGGCGCAGTGCGTGCTGACCATGCCGTTGCTCGAGGGACTGGACGGCGTCAAGAAGATGTCCAAGTCGCTGGGTAACTATGTGGGTATCCAGGAAGCGCCAGGGATCATGTACAGCAAGCTGGTTTCCATTCCTGACGCGCTGATGTGGCGTTACTTCGAGCTGCTGAGCTTCCGCTCCATGGAAGAAATTAACGCCTTCAAGGCTGATTGCGAGGCGGGTGCGAATCCGCGTGATATCAAGATCAAGCTGGCCGAAGAAATCGTTGCGCGTTTTCATGGCGAAGAGGCTGCGGCGACGGCGCACCGTTCTGCGGGGAACCGCATGAAGGATGGTGAGCTGCCTGAAGATCTGCCGGAGCTATCTGTGTCGGGTGCTGAAGACATGCCGATCGCTGCTGTCCTTAATAAGGCAGGCCTGGTCAAGAACTCTGCGGTCGCACGTGACCTGCTGGCTTCCGGCGGTGTGCGTATAGATGGCGAAGTAGTTGATCGCAGTTTCATCTTCAAGATTGGCGCGACCCACGTTTGCCAGGCTGGGAAGAAGGCTTTCGGCCGTATCACTTTGAATTTGGAATAAAGTCTAAATAAGTGCTTGACGCCCCGCTGAATCTCTCTATAATTCGCCCCACTTCCGGCGCAGACGAAACGGAAAACTCCTTGATAATCAAAGAGTTGGACGAAGTAAGCAGCGAGGAAGAGCTTAGATTCAGATGCCTGGATCGGCAGCGGT
>NZ_JBOICF010000019.1:0-99486 GCF_050739935.1 Pseudomonas sp.
CTCATCTGTAGCTGACCCACCGCATTCGCCAGCAAGCCGACGCCTACAAGTGATCAGCGACTGTGTATACGTTCAACAACGGGATAACCCATGAGCCAAACTTTGAGCCATCAACTGGCGACATTCATCGAACACACCACATGGTCCGACATCCCCGCCAATGTTCGGCATGAAGCCAAGCGCGCATTGGTCAACTACTTCGCGGTATCGCTTGCCGGTTGCAGCGATCCCGACGTGGTAACAGCGGCGAGGCTGTTCTCACGTTTCAACGCTGGCGGCCAGGCCCATGTGGTTGGCCGCGGCGAGGTCATGGACATGCTCAACGCTGCCTCGCTGAACGCCATGAGCGCCAATGTGTTCGACTACGACGACACGCACATTCCGACCATCCTTCACCCCACGGCGCCTGTGGCTGCCGCGCTGTTCGCGCTGGCCGAAACCCAGGCTGTCAGCGGTGAGCAACTGCTGCTGGCGTTCGTGTTGGGCGTCGAGGTCGAGTGTCGTCTGGCCATGGCCATCTCGCCAGAGCACTACAGTCGCGGCTGGCACATTACATCGACTTGCGGGCTATTCGGTGCGGCCGCAGCGGTCGGCAAAGTACTCGGTCTAAACGCCCGCCAGCTGGTCTGGGCGTTCGGCAGTGCCAGCGCCCAGGCGGGTGGTCTGGTGGAAACGCTGGGCAGCGCGGCGAAGAGCATCGGCGTCGGCAATGCCGCGCGTAATGGCCTGCTCTCGGCGTTACTGGCCCAGCATGGCTTTGCCGGGCCGGATCAGCCTCTGGAAGGCGAGCGTGGTTTCCTCAAGGTCTTTGGCGAGCAGCCACGCTTTCAAGAGGTCAGCGCTGGCCTCGGCGAGCGTTGGGCCTTGTTGGCCAATACCTACAAGCCCTATCCCTGTGGCGTGGTGCTCAATCCGGTGATTCAGGCGTGTCTGGCGTTATCCAGGGATCGCGACTGGACGCTGGAGGACATCCTGCGCGTCGAGCTGACCGGCCACCCTTTGTTACGCCAGCGCACTGATCGGCCAGACATTCGACTGGGCAGGCAATCCCAGGTCAGCGCGCAGCATGCCGTCGCGGTCAGTCTGGCAACGGGCAGGGCGGGGCTGGCCGAATTCACTGACGAAGCAGTGAATGATCCGCGGCTGCGTGAGCTGTATGGACGGCTGCAATTCAACGATGACCCGCGCTATTCGGTGGACTCCGCCACCGTCGAGATTTTCTTCGCGTCTCGGGAAACCCTGAGCCGCACCGTCGAGCTTTCACTGGGCAGCCTTGGCGCACCGCTGAGCGATGAGTTTTTGCAAGACAAATTGCGTGAACTGGCTGCCTATGGCCGATCCGGATGCGACCCACAACCATTGCTGGACGCGCTGTGGGCGCTGGAACAGTCGACCGATGCCGGAACGCTGATGCGTCTGGCCATGTGTAACGCGACCCCTTTGTAGCGGTCCGCTTGCCGACGGTAGCGGTCTTGAGTCAGCCACCTCCAAACGCTGCGACTACAGAAGACGCGCGCGGCGTGGCAATGGACAGCTTGAACGACGGATAACTTCAACTGACAGGTAACGAATCATGGGCAATCAACAACTGGGCTTTATCGGCGTGGGCGTCATGGGGCGGCCCATGGCGCGGCGCCTGCTGGAACAGGGTCATGCGCTGGTGATCTACGACAAGGATCAGGGCGCGCTGGATGAACTGGCCGCGTTGGGCGCACGAGTCGCCGCCAACGTGAAAGAAGTCGCCGACAGCGCCGAGATCATCTTCACCAGCCTCCCGAGCCCGGCGATTTTCAAGGCCGTGGCGCTGGGACCGGAGGGCATTATCGAGGGCCGTTCGGTGCGCATTCTGGTGGACCTTTCCACCGTTGGTTCGCGTGCCGAGCAGGAAGTCGCCAGCGGTCTTGCGGCGAAGGGCATCGACACCGTGGACGCGCCGGTAAGCGGAGGCGCCGCCGGTGCGAAAAAAGGCAGCCTGGCGCTAATGGTGGCGGGCAAGCCTGCGGCGGTCGAGCGGGTGCGCCCGCTGTTCGATGTGTTCGGCAAGGTGTTCATCGTTGGTGAACAGCCGGGCCAGGGCCAGTTGCTCAAGTTGCTGAACAACATGCTCTCGACAACCGCGTTCGCGATCACCAGTGAAGCGTTCGTCGCTGGCGTCAAAGGCGGCCTGGACCCCGAAGTGATGGTGTCGGTGATCAATGCGGGCAGCGGCAAGAACGGTGCAACCCTGGATAAATTCCCCAAACACGTATTACCCGGCACGTTCGATTTCGGTTTTCCGCAGTCCAGCGTATGCAAGGACATCGGCCTGGCGATCGAGGAGTGTCAGGCCCTGGGCGTCCCAATGTGGTTGGGCAACGCCGCGCGGCAATTATGGAATGTCGCTGCGCAACAGGACGGCGGCGATCGCGATCTGACCGAACTGGTGCGTACGGTGGAAGGCTGGTCCAATCGCTGAGTCAGTCTTGCCGCCAACATGGGACCGCTAGCGCGCGCGGGTCACAACCAGCGGATCGTCCGCCTGATTGGCGTGTGTTTATCCGCATTTTTGATGCCGAACACATTCTTCTCTGCACCCCCGATCTACTGTAGGGGCCGGCTTGCTGGCGAACGCGCTACGTCACTCACAGCTGCGTCGTCTGACGCGCCGTTCGCCAGCAAGCCGGCTCCTACGGGCTTTGTGGTGTGCCGGGGATTCTGCGTACACGCTGTCTCCTTTAGCCATCCGGCTTGCTGGCAGCGATTTACGGACGCCGCGCCTTACATGGACGTTTTCAACAACACTGGCTGTTCACTGTAGCGCTCGGCGAACAGCTGTTTCAGCTGCCCGACCTTCGGCAGGTCGTTGATCACGATGTACGGGTAGGTGGGATGGGTGGTAAGGAAGTTCTGGTGATAGTTTTCCGCCGGATAGAACCCGTTGTATTGCTCGATCTTCGTAACGATCGGCGCATTGAACGATTTCGCCGTGTCGAGCTGTGCGATGTAAGCCTGCGCCACCGCTTGTTGTTCGGGGCTTTCCGGGAAGATCGCGGAGCGGTATTGCGTGCCGTGGTCCGGACCCTGGCGATTGAGTTCGGTGGGGTTATGGGCCACCGAGAAGAAGATCTGCAGCAGCGTGCCGTAGCTGATCTGCGATGGGTCGAAGGTGATCTCTACCGACTCGGCATGCCCCGTATCGCCCTCGCTTACGTGCTCATATTGAGCTGTATCGGCCTTGCCTCCGGCATAGCCCGCCACCACCTTCTTCACTCCCTGTACATGCTGATACACCCCCTGAACACCCCAGAAGCAGCCGCCTGCCAATACGGCCGTTTCGGTGCCTGAAACGCTGACCCTCTCGTCCTTCTGCGGTGGAGCGATGCTCACCGCATCTTCGCCAGCGAACGAGCAGGCGGCGGTCTGCAGCAGCATGGCCCCGACCAGCAGACGCAGGCCCGTACGACGCCAGGCGGGCAGTGCAGCAGTGAGGCTTGAGACGTTGAACCTTTTCATGTCTGACACTCCTTAACGTGACGAATCAACCGAAGGTGAAGGCGTAGGCGGACACGCCCGGATCGCTGAATTCGATGGTGAAAGTGTGATCGGCGACATCGCCGGCCTGGCGCACCAGTTGGTACAGGCGCTGTTCGGTTACGGTGCCGCTGCCATCCGGCGCGACGTCGGTGCCGTGGGCATCACCGGGTGCCTTGCCGTCGATCAGGACTTTGAAGCGCACCGGTTTGCCGTCGCTGCCAGGGCCCAGCACAAGGTGCAGATCACGGGCGTGGAAGCGGTAGACGATCTTGCCGTTCGGTGCGCTCAGGCTGGCGCGTTCCGAGGCGATGTTCCACTGGCCGTCCAGCCCCCAGTCGTTCAGCGCCAGACTTTGCGGCGTGCTGTAGCTGGCCACGCGGTCACCTTTTGCGCCACCGGGAGAAACGAAGTTCTCGGCGCGCTCGAAGCCCAGATAGGTCTCCGGCGATTTGACCTCGCCCATGTCTGCCGCCTGTTGTACGCCATTGCCATTGGCATCGATCAGGTCGCTGCTGATCTGGTTATTGCCGGCTTCGCGCAGCAGCTCCTGAATCACGCGCTCGGATTCGTCGTAGGCGCCTTCACCGAAGTGGTGGTAACGAATCTGACCCTTGGCATCGGCGAAGTAGTGGGCTGGCCAGTACTGGTTATCGAAGGCGCGCCAGATCTTGTAGTCGTTGTCGATGGCCACCGGGTAGTTGATACCCAGATCGGCCATGGCCTTGGTGACGTTTTTCACGTCGCGTTCGAAGGCGAATTCAGGGGCATGCACGCCGATCACCACCAGGCCCTGATCACGGTATTTGTCGGCCCAGGCTTTGACGTAGGGCAGGGTGCGCAGGCAGTTGATGCATGAGTAGGTCCAGAAGTCGACCAACACCACCTTGCCCTTGAGCTGCTCGGCTGTCAGCGGCGCCGAATTCAACCACTGCACCGCGCCGTTGAGCGACGGCAGTTGGCCTTCTACGGGCAGGCTCTGTGTACTGTTTTTGGCCGCCATCATCGCCCCCGACGCTTGCATGCGGGCGCCAGTCTCATCCCTGCCGGGGATGTTCTGCGCCATCATCGC
This sequence comes from Pseudomonas sp., assembly GCF_050739935.1. Classification (GTDB taxonomy): domain Bacteria; phylum Pseudomonadota; class Gammaproteobacteria; order Pseudomonadales; family Pseudomonadaceae; genus Aquipseudomonas. Next base: position 4,583 of record NZ_JBOICF010000019.1, read on the forward strand.
GCCGCCTTGCAGCAGGTTGCCGCCTTGGGATTGCGCGTCATTACCGGTCAGGCGACCGACCAGAGACTGTTCAAGCCCGCCTGTGGAGGCCGTCGAAACACGGGCGAGAATACCGGTGTCCAGCCCCAGCGCGATGGCCGCGACGCCGGCCAGCATGGCAGCGCCCAGACCGCGACGAATCCACTCGCCTGCGCCCAGCGAGCGCTTCATCGCGCTGAACACCTTGCCGCCCAAGAGCAGCGCCAGCGCCAACGAGGTCGCGGCGCCAGCGGCGTAGGCGAGCAGCAACAGGCTGGTGCCGATGCTCGCGCCTTGCAGGGCAGCGCCGGTCAGCACCAGACCCAGAATCGGGCCCGCGCAGGGTGCCCAGAGCAGGCCGGTGGCGACGCCGATCATGAATGAGGCCCAGGGACTCGGCCTGGCATCCGCCCCTGCGTTCTCCGACAGCCGACTACCGGCAGCGACCAAAGGGCGAGTCAGACGCTCGGCCAGTTTCGGCAGCAGCAAGGTGAGACCGAACAGTGCGACGAAGATCAGCGCCAGACCACGGCCATATTGGTTGAGCTGCACCACCCAGCCGCCGCCTACTGCCGCGAGTGTGGCCACCAATGCGAAGGTCACGGCCATGCCCACCAGCAACGGCAGACCACTGCGCACGAAGGGTTGACCGGTGCGGGCAAACACGAACGGCAGAACGGGCAGAATGCATGGGCTGACGATGGTCAGCACGCCGCCAAGGTAGGCGAGGATGATCAGAAGCATGGGAATGGGTCCGTTCAGGTTAACGATCTGGAAAAAGGCGCGTCATCTGTGGGAGCGCATTCATTCGCGATGCGGTGGTTCATGCGACACGTCTATGTCGCCTGAACCATTTTTCACGAATGAATTCGCTCCCACAGGTGTAAAGCGTTCTCAGCTTTTCTGTTCGGCAAACGTCATCGCCAAACCATTCATGCAGTAACGCAATCCCGTTGGCTTGGGCCCATCGGTAAAGACGTGGCCCAGATGCCCGCCGCAGCGGCGACAATGAACTTCCTTGCGCAGTACGCCGAACGAGGTGTCGGTGCGGATCGCGATGGCGTCGTCCAGCGGCGCCCAGAAGCTCGGCCAGCCGGTATGGCTGTCGAATTTCGTGGTCGAGGAAAACAGCTGCAACTGGCAGCCGGCGCAGGCAAACGTGCCGTTGCGGTGCTCGTCGTTCAACGGGCTGCTGTAAGGCCGTTCAGTGGCCTCGCGGCGCAGCACCTGAAACTGATCGTCATTGAGCAGCGCGTGCCACTCGGCGTCGCTGTGGCTGACTTCGAACGTGCCAACCGGTGCGTCCTGAGGAACGATGGTCTGGCCATCGGCAAATTTGGGCAGCACCCCAAGCGCGATGGCCGCCACGCCGACGCTGCTGCTCAGCACCATGAACTGTCTTCTCGAAAGCATGAAATGTCTCCTTGGCACGGCCCGTGCGGGATAGCGCTTTGATGCGATGAAGCTGTGACCTGATGAAGCAAGACTAGGCGCCGCCTGTTCCCGGAATCCTCACCGAGAGTTAAACAATTCGTGATAACTGACCGTGGTTAAAATCGGCACAATGGCGACATCGCGCACTCAGCGCCGGCAAGGTTTGCTTTCCATGGATCAGCCCAAACGCATTCTGGTGGTAGAAGACGATAGCCATATCGCCGACCTGATTTGCCTGCATTTGCGGGACGAGCACTTTGAAGTCATACACAGTGCCGACGGCGAGAAGGGCCTGCATCTTCTGGAGCAGGGCGGCTGGGATGCGCTGATCCTCGATTTGATGCTGCCCGGCGTCGATGGTCTGGAAATCTGTCGTCGTGCCCGGGCCATGACCCGCTACACGCCGATCATCATCACCAGCGCCCGTTCCAGCGAGATGCACCGGATTCTCGGCCTCGAACTGGGCGCCGACGATTACCTGGCCAAACCGTTCTCCATGATGGAGCTGGTGGCGCGGGTCAAGGCGCTGCTGCGCCGGGTGGACGCCATGGCCCGCAACCTGAAGATGGAGGCGGGGAGTCTGTCAGGTGGCGGTCTGTTCATCGATCCGCTGACCCGCGAAGCATCGCTTGAAGGCCGACTGCTGGATCTGACGCCAAGAGAATTCGACCTGCTGTACTTCTTCGCCCGCCAGCCCGGCAAGGTGTTCTCCCGGCTGGACCTGCTGAACTCGGTATGGGGCTACAACCACGAAGGCTACGAGCACACCGTCAACACCCATATCAATCGCCTGCGGGCCAAGATCGAGGCAGATCCGGCGCAGCCGTTGCGCATCCTCACAGTCTGGGGACGCGGTTACAAATTCGCTGCCCTCGGGGACGGCGCTGGAGAAAAACCGGGGGACGCCTCGTGAAGATGACCCTGACCCAGCGATTGTCACTGGTCTTTGCACTGTTGCTGCTGGTCTGTTGCGGCACATCGGTGTGGTTGCAGGTGCGCTCCAACAAGATGCACGAGCTTGAGGTCGTGCAGGGGCTGTCCCGGGATCTTGCGCAGCACATCGCCCGCGACACCCAACTGATGGACGCCAATGGCCTGAAACCGGATGCGGTGCGCGAACTGTTCAGCCAGTTGATGCTGGTCAACCCTAGCGTGGAGGTGTATCTGCTGGACGGCGACGGCAAGATCGTCGGCGATGCCGCGCCCAGGGACCGGGTGCTGCGTGATCGTGTCGATCTGGCGCCGGTTCGCAGGCTGCTGGCTGGCGATCCGTTGCCCATTTTGGGTGATGATCCGCGCAGCATGGACGCGCGCAAGGTTTTTAGCGCCGCGCCTCTGATGGTCATGGGCAGGCCGGCGGGCTTTCTTTATGTGGTGCTGCTGGGCGAAGCCCACGACCGCTTTGCCGAGCGCGGCGCCACCAGCGAGGCCTTGAGCACGGCACTGTGGTCAATCGGTCTGATCGCCTTGTTGTGTCTGCTGGCAGGTCTTGCCGCGTTCGGCTGGATCACCCGGCCGTTGCGTCGCCTGACCGATTCGGTGGGTCGCTTCGACATCAATGCGGCGCCGGTCGCCCTGCCTGCCTCGACCGTGGAACCCATGCGGCAGGGGCATGACGAAATCGCGGTGCTCGACGCGACGTTCAAGCAGATGCAGCGCCGCCTGAGCGAACAGTGGCAGACCCTAACGCGCCAGAGCCAGGACCGCCGCGAGCTGGTGGCGAACATCTCCCACGACCTGCGCACGCCACTGGCTTCCCTGCATGGTTATCTGGAAGTGCTCTCGGTCAAGGATGCCAGCCTGAGTATCGAGGAGCGGCGGCGTTATCTGGGCATCGCTCTGGATCAGAGCCGCAAGGTCGGCGGCCTGGCGCAATCGCTGCTGGAGCTGGTGCGCCTGGAGCATGGTTTCGTGGTGCCGGTGGTGGAGCGTTTTTCGCTGACCGACCTGGTGCAGGACATCTTCCAGAAGTTCGAGCTCAGCGCCGAAGCCAAGGCCGTGACCCTGACGCCAAACTTTGCCCCGTCGATTCCAGGCGTGCATGCGGATCTGGGGTTGATCGAGCGGGTACTGACCAACCTGCTGGACAATGCCTTGCGGCACACGCCTGCCGACGGGGAAGTAAAGGTGTCGCTGCTACCCAAGGGGCGCTTCGTCGAAGTGACGGTCAGTGACAGCGGGCCAGGCATTGCCCCCGAACTGCGCGAAGGCTTGTTTCTGCGCCCGTTCAACATTGGCGGCGCGCGGCGCGATGGCGGGTTGGGGCTGCGTATCGTGCATCAGATTCTGCAATTGCACGGGCACCGGATCGAGCTGCTCGATGTACCGGGACAGGGCGCGACGTTCAAATTTGCATTGCCAGCGGATCAGGAGACGGCGGAGCAGGTGTTGCCGAAGGAATAACCGCCTCGTCGCGGCTATTGACTCCAACCCCACAGGCGGACGCAAACCCACTGTGGGAGCGAATTTATTCGCGAGGGGCCGTTTCGGTCGATACCTTTCTCGCGCCTGAAATGCCGTCTCGCGAATGAATTCGCTCCCACAGGTTCTGTGTTTCTCGGGAATCAGAGGTGTCGCTGGGCTCACGGCAACAACAACCCATGCTCCATTGCGTATTTGACCAGTCCCGCCGGTTTGTCGACCTTGAGCTTGCGGCGGATGCTCAGACGGTGGGTCTCGACGGTTCTGACGCTGATTGCCAGATCCCGGGCGATGGTCTTGTTGTCCAGCCCCTTCGCCAGCCCGACCAGCACTTGCACTTCGCGCGGCGTCAGTTCGTTTTCGTCGGTCTTCTTCGACACCAGCTTGAGCGTCACTTCGGCGCTGTAGAACGTCCCGCCGGTGGCAATCGCCTCGATCGCTGCAACGATCTCGCGTGACGGCGCGTTTTTCAGCACATAACCGCTGGCCCCGGCCCGAATCGAGGTAACGACGTATTCCTGATTGTCGTACATGCTCAGGATCAGAATCTTGATCGCCGGGCAGCGCTGGCGAATGAGCTGGGTCAATTCCAGGCCATTCATGTCCTGCAGGCCGATGTCCACCAACAGAATGTCGGGCTTGAGTGCTTCGCACATCGTCAGCGCCTGCGCAGCGTTTTCGGCTTCGCCGACCACCTCGAACAGCGGCCGGGTCGAGAGCAGGGCGCGTACGCCGTCGCGAACCAGGGAATGGTCGTCGACCAGGGCGATACGAATGGGCTGGGTGGCGCTCATGGGCGGGGTGCGATTCCTGTCTGGATAAAAGTCATCATGCTGCGACGGTTACCGGCATGGTCACGGTCAGCTCACTGTGCCCAGGTGCCGAGTAGAGGTTGAGCTGACCATGGAAATGCTCGACGCGCTCGCGAATATTACGCAAACCGATGCCGCCCTGTATCTCCTGCAAGCGCTCGACGTCGACCCGGAAGCCCACGCCGTCATCACGAACCGTCAATTGCACCTGCTTTTTGGTGCCCTGCAGATCGATGAAGACATTCTGCGCATGAGCATGGCGCTCTATGTTGGTCAGCGCTTCCTGAAGAATGCGAAACAACGCCACAGGCGCGCCTTCGGCCAGTTTGAGGTTGCTCAGGTTGTGGGTGTAATGAATGGTCAGCCCGGTCTGTTGTTCGAATTCGGCCACCAGTTGGGTGACGGCCGCTGCGAGGCCGAGGGTGTCGAGCAGAGAAGGGCGCAGGTCGTGGGAAATGGTGCGGATCTCACCGATGGCTTCCCCCAGTCTTTCGGTACCCTGACGCAAAGTGTCCAGCCCACGCTGATCGTTGCCTTCCAGTTGCAGCCCGGCCAGTTCGAACTGGAACTTGATCGACACTAATACCTGGCTGATGCCGTCGTGCAGTTCACGCGACAGGCGTGAGCGTTCCTCTTCCTGCAGATTCATGATGCGTTGATTGAGCATCTGCAGCTTGCGGTCGGCCAGACGGTGTTCGCTGGCATTGAGGGTCACGCCGCAGACGAACACCAGCAGCACGGCGATCAATGCTACGCCGCCGATGTCGAGCATGGTCGCGTAGATGCCGCGAGCGACTTCCTGACGCGCTTGCTGCGTGGCGCGCTCGACGTCTTCAAGGTAGATGCCGGTGCCGAGCATCCAGCCCCAACGCTTGAGCATGACCACTCGGGCGAGCTTGTCGGTGATCTGGCCGGTGGAAGGCTTCTCCCAGGCGTAATGCTGGAAACCGTCGCCGGATTCGGCGCTTTGCAGCAGGGCGCGGATCACCAACAGGCCCTGTGGGTCGGTCATGTTCCACAAATCCTGGCCCACCAGCGCAGCTTGCCGAGGGTGCATCAGGTTGCGGCCATTCTGGTCATAGACGAAGAAATAGCCGTCGATGCCGAAACTCAGTTTGGCCAGTTCTTCGAGCACCTGCTGCTTGGTCTGCTCGTCGTTGCGGCCGCTGTCGTAGATCGGCGCCAGAGCACTCATGGCCATCTCTACGTAGTTTTTCAACTCCGCGCGTTTGCTGGCCAGAATGCTGTCTTCGATTAATTGGGCCTGCTGCTCGCCCAGACGCTGGTTCTGCACGATGACCAACGCGCAGATCACCGAGACAGCCAGAATCAGCGGCAGAATGCCCAGGGCGACGATCTTGTGTTTGAGTTGCATGCGAGGGTGTCCGGCGCGACGGGTTTGTTGTGGGCGGTATTACAGCATGAACATCCGGGATGACCGGAACATCTTTTCGCGAATGAATTCGCTCCCACAGAGGCAGGTGTCGCCGCTGGGCAAGGGCTTGTGCAGATCAAAAACCGTGGGAGCGAATTCACTCGCGAGAGGCCGGTACAGCCGACACCTATGTATCGCCTGATCCATTTTCGCCAATGAATTCGCTCCCACAGGGGCAGGTGTCGCCGCCGGGCAGGGGCTTGTGCAGATCAAAAACCGTGGGAGCGAATTCATTCGCGAGAGGCCGGTACAGCCGACATCTATGTATCGCCTGAACCATTTTTCGCGAATGAATTCGCTCCCACAGAGGCAGGTGTCGCCGCCGGGCAAGGGCTTGCGCAGATCAAAAACCGTGGGAGCGAATTCATTCGCGAGAGGCCGGTACAGCCGACATCTATGTATCGTCTGAACCATTTTCCGCGAATGAATTCGCTCTCACAAGGAATCGCATCGCCGACTGTATCTGCGTAGAACTACGCAGTCGAAACCGTAGTAATACGAATTTCTCTTGCTGACATCAGCGCGGATAGTGGCGACGCTCCGTTACCCCGGATCGCACAATAACAATTACGCCGCAAGCCATGAGCTTGGGCAGGAGACCCACAATGACCCGACTGACCAAACATCTGGGTTGGTTCGCCGTTGCTGCCCTTGGGGCATGCGCCTTGGGTGTCGTCGCGCTGCGCCGCGGTGAAACCATCAATGCACTCTGGATTGTCGTCGCCGCCGTCGCCATTTATCTGGTTGCGTACCGCTACTACAGCCTGTTCATCGCCAATCACGTCATGCAACTGGACCCCACCCGGGCCACACCGGCGGTACTGAACAACGACGGTCTTGATTACGTTCCGACCAACAAACACATTCTCTTCGGCCACCACTTCGCGGCAATCGCGGGCGCCGGTCCGCTGGTGGGCCCGGTGCTGGCCGCGCAAATGGGCTACCTGCCCGGCACCCTCTGGCTGATTGCCGGAGTAGTGCTGGCAGGGGCCGTGCAGGATTTCATGATCCTGTTCCTGTCCACACGCCGCAATGGCCGGTCGCTGGGTGACATGGTCCGCGAAGAAATGGGTCGCGTGCCAGGCACTATCGCCCTGTTTGGTTGCTTCCTGATCATGATCATCATCCTCGCGGTGTTGGCACTGATCGTGGTCAAGGCCCTGGCCGAAAGCCCGTGGGGCATGTTCACGGTGCTTGCGACCATCCCGATCGCGATGTTCATGGGCGTGTACATGCGCTATGTGCGCCCGGGCCGTATCGGTGAAATCTCCATCATCGGCGTCGTGCTGTTGCTGCTGTCGATCTGGGCCGGTGGTCAGGTCGCGGCAAGCCCCGAGTGGGCCCATGTCTTTACCTTCACCGGTATCCAGATCACCTGGATGCTGATCGGTTACGGATTCGTCGCGGCCATGCTGCCGGTCTGGCTGCTGCTGGCACCGCGTGACTATTTGTCGACCTTCTTGAAAATCGGCACCATTGTCGCCCTTGCGATCGGCATTCTGATCCTGGCGCCCGAGCTGAAAATGCCGGCCCTGACTCAATTCACCGACGGCACCGGTCCGGTCTGGAAAGGCGCGCTGTTTCCGTTCCTGTTCATCACCATCGCTTGCGGTGCTGTGTCGGGTTTCCACGCGCTGATCTCCTCAGGCACCACGCCCAAACTGCTGGATAACGAGAAGAACGCTCGTTACATCGGTTACGGCGGCATGCTGATGGAGTCCTTCGTGGCGATCATGGCGATGGTTGCCGCATCGGTCATCGATCCGGGCGTCTACTTCGCCATGAACAGCCCGGCGGCGGTGGTCGGCGGCGATGTGGTTGCGGTCGCGCAAACCATCTCTGGCTGGGGCTTCGCTATCACGCCAGACACCTTGACCGCGGTGGCCAGGGACATCGGCGAGAACACCGTATTGGCCCGCGCTGGCGGCGCTCCGACCCTGGCTGTCGGTATCGCGCAGATCCTGCATCAGGTGCTGCCAGGCCAGGACACCATGGCGTTCTGGTACCACTTCGCGATCCTGTTCGAAGCGCTGTTCATCCTGACCGCGGTTGACGCCGGGACCCGCGCCGGTCGCTTCATGCTGCAAGATCTTCTGGGCAGCTTCGTCCCGGCCCTGAAACGCACTGAGTCCTGGACCGCTAACGTGATCGGTACCGGCGGTTGCGTGGCGTTGTGGGGTTATCTGTTGTACCAGGGTGTGGTCGATCCGCTGGGCGGCATCAACACACTGTGGCCGCTGTTCGGTATCTCCAACCAGATGCTGGCCGGTATCGCGCTGATGCTGGCGACGGTGGTGTTGATCAAGATGAAGCGTCAGCAGTACGTCTGGGTCACCATCCTGCCGGCTTCGTGGCTGCTTATCTGCACCGTGACCGCAGGCTTCATCAAGCTGTTCGACCCGAGCCCGGCGGTAGGTTTTCTGGCGCTGGCCAAGAAATACAGCGCTGCGGCGGATGCCGGTCAGATCCTTGCGCCGGCGAAGACTGTCGATCAGATGCAACACGTGATCTTCAACGCCTACACCAACGCCGCGTTGACCGCATTGTTCCTGTTCGTGGTCCTGAGCATTCTGTTCTATGCGGTGAAAGTCGGTCGTGCGGCGTGGGTCAAGAAAGAGCGCAGCGACAAGGAAGCGCCGTTTCAGGCGATGCCGGAAACGCGCTGATGTTCAATGACCTCAGTCGCCTCGGCAAATACCTCGGGCAGGCGGCCCGCCTTATGGTGGGCATGCCTGACTACGACAACTATGTCGAGCACATGCAAAAGACTCATCCGGATCAGCCCGTGATGTCGTATGAGGCGTTCTTTCGAGAGCGCCAGGATGCGCGGTACGGCGGCAAGGCCGGTCCGAAATGCTGTTGATTGGCTGAATCGCAGCTTTCAGGGGAGTCAGACATTCCTTCGGGCAGAATCAAAAGCGTGAACCGAGCGCAGGCGAAATGGCGAGACCGTTTCAGAGGTGCTCGGAAACCGTTGCTGCCTTCACCAGGTCGTACAGCGCGAAGGCGCGGTTGACCAGGAATACAGTGACGACGGTGAGGACGGCGGCGTTGATCAGGTGAATCGTCATGGTCGGTAGTCCGTGTCAGTCATGGGGCGGTAAGTGATGGGGCGATGTTACGCGAGCCCGGGAAAACCTGAAGACAATCGGTCTTATGGTGGTCATTAACGCGAATGATGCAGGCTTTGGCGGGCTCTGGGCTGTGCCTTTCAGGGCCTAGCCAATCCTCTGTCGCAGTCCGGTTTGCCAACGGCCCCTTTAGACGATGCCGGGTCGCGGCCTTTCCTGCCCGCACCGAGACCGTCGCAAGCGACGCTCGCCACTCGCGCTGATCGGCCGGAATACTCCTGCGTTATGGTGGCGAGGCAAGGGCTGGGGCGTCGATGAGCCGGTCGCAATGCGCTGAACTATCGCGCCGCATTCCGGGTCGGTTCTACATCGCTCATCCACCTATGGAGTTTCCCATGCAGCCTTATGTCATCTGCCACATGATGTCGTCGCTGGACGGTCACGCCCTCACTGACGGCTGGGATCGCGCGTTCAAGAAAGCCGCTGGCGATCTGTACGAGAAGCTGGCCCAGACCTTTGAGTTCGACGCCTGGATCTGCGGTCGAGTGACGATGCAAGAGATCGCTCACGACGACGGCTATCCCAAAGGCCTGGCGAAAGCGCCCATCGCCCGCACGCATCACTTCGTCGAACGTAACGCCGAGACCTACGCGATCTCAATCGACCCACATGGCAAGGTCGCCTGGAAGAAAAACGAGGCCCTTGGTTCGCACGTGGTTGAAGTGCTCACCGAAGACGTTGCGGACGATTACCTGGCCTACCTGCAATCGGTGGGCGTGTCGTACATCTTCGCCGGTAAAAGCGACATCGACCTCAAACAAGTGATCGAGATTCTGGGCAAGGAGCTGGGCTGCAAACGGCTGATTGTCGAAGGCGGCCCCCACGTCAGCGGCTCGTTCGTCAACGCTGGTCTGGTAGACGAAGTGAGCGTGCTGATCCTGCCATTGGTGGATGGCAGGGGCGAGCACCCGGCGTCGTTCGAAGTCTCTGCCGATGTCTGGAAGCAACCTGCCCATCTGACTTTATCCTCGGCCGAGGTGCAGGAAGGCGGGGCGGTATGGTTGCGCTATAAGAAGGGCTGAAACAAGGGCTCAAGCGCTTAATTCGCCAGGCATGGTACGGCGTCGGGCGCCACCGCGCTCTGCACCAGATCGATGAAGGCGTTGAGTGCCGGGGAGCGCACGCCGCGCCGCCAGGTCAGCCAGATGTTGAGATAGCGAAATTCCTCGCTCAGCGGATAAGCGTGAACATTGCGACTCCCCGGCATGCTTTCGAGCATGCTGCGCGGCACCATCGCCACGCCCGCGCCTGCCGTGACGCAGGCGAGCATGCCGTGATAGGACTCCATCTCGAAGATCTTGCCGGGGGTTGCCATGTCCGCCTTGAACCAAGCCTCGAAGTGCCGTCTGTACGAGCAGTTCTGACGAAACGCATACACCGTCTTGCTGCTCACCTCCTGCGCCCGCGTCACTGGTTCATGACTGGCTGCGGTGATCAGCAGCATTTCCTCTTCGAACAGTTCGATACCCTCCAGCTCTGGATGGCGCAGAGGACCATCGACAAATGCTGCACTGAGCCGCCCGGAGAGCACCCCATCGATCATGTCGCCAGAGGGGCCGGTCGAAAGGTCCAGCTCGACCTTGGGGTAGCGCTGATGAAATTCGGCGAGCAGGGAAGGGATGCGCACCGCTGCCGTGCTCTCCATCGAGCCCAGCGAGAATGCGCCCTGCGGCTCGGAGCCTGACGTCGCCTGCCGGGCTTCTTCCACCAATTCAAGGATGCGCCGCGTGTAGTCAAGGAAGGTCCAACCGGTGGCCGACAGGCGCAAACGCAACTTCTCGCGGATGAACAGATCGACGCCCAATTCCTGCTCCAGTTGCTTGATCCGGGTCGTCAGGTTGGAAGGCACGCGGTGCAGGCGTTGAGCGGCTGCGGTGATGCTGCCTTCTTCGGCGATGGCCTTGAACAGCTCGAGTTGGGTCAGGTCCATGGGCGCTCTCAATCGTTCACGTTTAGAGAATGTATTTTTGATAATTATTCATTATCGGAAATTTTTCCGAGAGCCTATCGTGGTCCCAGGACTTCAGCAACGGGCGTCAGCCCGGCGGTGAAGATCAACCCTTACAGGAGGACTTTGGTCATGTCGCAACACGCATCCCAGTCGCACGCCATTTCGCTGAACCCGGCCACCGGCAAAGTGATCGCCGAATACCCGTTCGACCACGCCGCTGATCTCGAACAGTCCCTGAACCGGGCTGCTACCGGTTTCGCGGCCTGGCGCAAAGAGCCAGTCAGTGTTCGTGCCGAACAACTGCGCAAGATCGCAAAAGTGCTGCGCAAAAACGCCGAAGCGCTGGCGCAGATGATGACCGCGGAAATGGGCAAGCCAATTGCCCAGTCCCGTGGCGAAGTGGAAAAGACCGCCGTGACCTGCGACTGGTACGCGGAAAATGGCCCGGCCGTGCTGGCTGCGGAAAAGACTTCAGTGGAAAACGACAAGGCCTATATCGACTATCTGCCGCTCGGGCCGATCCTGGCGGTCATGCCATGGAACTTCCCGATCTGGCAGGTCATGCGCGGGGCGATTCCGATGATTCTCGCGGGTAATACCTACGTACTCAAGCACGCGCCAAACGTCATGGGCAGCGCCTATCTGCTGCGTGATGCGTGGACTGAAGCCGGTTTGCCGGAGGGCGTGTTCGAGGTGATCAACGTCGGTAACGAGGGCGTTTCCACGGCAATCGCCGATCCGCGAATCGCCGCCGTCGCGGTCACCGGCAGCGTTCGCGCCGGTTCCGCCATTGCGGCGCAAGCGGGCGCTGCACTGAAAAAATGCGTGCTGGAACTCGGCGGTTCCGACCCGTTTATCGTACTGGCCGACGCGGATCTGAATGAGGCGGTGAAAGCGGCAACGATTGGCCGTTATCAGAACAGTGGGCAGATTTGCGTGGCTGCCAAGCGCATCATCGTCGAGGAAAGTGTGCTGCCGGCGTTTACCGAGAAGTTCGTGGCAGCGGTCAAGGCGCTCAAGTTCGGTGATCCGTTGAACGAAGAGAACTACCTCGGCCCGATGGCGCGTCACGACTTGCGTGACGAGTTGCACGAGCAGGTCCGGAAAACGTTGAGCGAAGGTGCAACGTTGTTGTTTGGCGGGGAGAAAATCGCTGGCGAGGGAAATTACTATGCGCCGACGATTCTTTCCGATGTGCGTCCCGGTATGACTTCGTTCAAGGAGGAGTTGTTTGGTCCGGTGGCATCCCTGATCGTTGCGCGCGATGCAGAGCATGCGGTGGAGTTGGCAAATGACAGTGAGTTCGGTCTGGCGGGCAGCGTGTGGTCGGCTGATGTGGAAAAAGCCCGTGATATCGCTGCGCGGTTGGAAACCGGTGGGGTGTTTATCAATGGTTACACGGCATCCGATGCGCGTGTGCCGATTGGTGGCGTGAAGAAAAGTGGTTTTGGCCGGGAGTTGTCGCATTTCGGGATTCGCGAGTTTTGTAACGCGCAGACGGTCTGGTTGGATCGGCGGTAAATCTCAGGTGCTCAGGCAATTAACAGATCTGTAGCAGCCCAGCTTGTCGGCGGTAACATTCGCGAGATCGCTACCGCCGGCAAGCCGGAATGCTACAGGGTGAGCTTGCGCGCCAACACCCGGTACGCCGCAGGACTGTAGCAGCGTGGTTTGCCGGCGCAGCGATTCCACGAACGTCCACAATCTAGCGTTGAACGCCCGCGAGAGCGGCTTTCCCGCCGGGGAGCGCCACGATAACGCGCTCGCGGCGGGGCACTGCATCGTGAAGTGCAGGCGGTCATAGCGTCCAGCCCAGCCCCAGCGATTTGTGCAGCGAGGCGAAGTCCTTCAGCAGCGCGGCATCGCCGGAGATCCGGCTTTCCTGCGCCTGGTATCGAGTGCGCTCGGCGTCGAGCCAGTCCAGAGTGCTGGCGGTGCCCGCTCGGTAGCGTTGTCGGGTCAGATCGGCAGCGCGCACCGCCGATGCTTCGACGTTGCGCAGCAAGACCACGTTTTCCCGCTGATGGCCGTAACGAGCGAGGGCGACATCGGCATCACGCAGCGCGCTTAAGACCACACTTTTATACTGCGCGAGGGCTTCGTCATGCCCGGCTCGCGCGCCCTCGACGCTGGCCGCCACGCGACCGAAATCGAGGATGTTCCAGGTCAGTCGCGGCAGTAGCAACCACGTGCCGTTGTCCTTGCGCGCGAGGTGGCCGGGATCGGCGGCCGAGAACGACAAGTCGCCCATGAGGCTGAGTTTGGGGAACCAATCCGCCTGCTTTTCTCCTATCTGTGCGTTGCTCGAAGCCAGGGCACGCTCGGCCACGCGGATGTCAGGACGCGCCTTGAGAATGGCCGCTGGGTCGGCGAACGGCACCTCGCCGGGGATCGACGGCAGCGGCCGCGCAGTGTCGAGCCGGGCATCCAGCTCGCCAGGCTCCAGGCCACACAACAAGCCCAACTGATCCACCGACTCGACGATCGAAGCTTGCAGCGGCAGACGTTGGGCGCGGGTGTTTTCCGCCTGTGTCAGCACCTGTTCCAGTTGCAGCTGCGAGGCAACGCCCCGGCCGCGCCGTTGGCGGGTGAGGTCCAGCGCTTGATCTTCGATATTGACACTGGCGTCCACCAGTGCCAACCGCGCCTGTTGATCGCGCAGATCGGCATAGGTCTGCACCACTTCGGCCGCCAGTTGCACCTGGGCATCCGCCAGCCTCGCCTGGGACGATTCGACTTCTGCTTGCGCCGCTTCGATTGCGCGCCGATTGCCGCCGAACAGGTCGGCTTCCCAACTGGCATCGAATCCGGCGAGATAGAGCGTCAACGGGCCGCGACCACCGCCGCCGTTGCTGCCGCCGAGCGCCGACGTGTCGGGAGAGCGCAATTTGAGCATCGCGGCATCACCACTGATTTTTGGCAGCAGATCGGCGTCGGCGCTGTTGAGGCTGGCGCGCGATTGCCGCAGGCGCGCCTGCGCCGTGGCGATGTCCGGGCTGTTGAGCAGGGCCTGGCTGATCAGTTCATTGAGCTGCGGGTCTCCCAGCGACTGCCACCACTGCGCGACCGCTGGTTCCCTCGATACCCTGTCGTCGGCGTGCGGCAGACGTCCTGCGGCCAGGGTTTTCGGCGCGACATCAGGCGCACCGTGGTAATCCGGGCCGACGGTGCAGGCACAGAGCAGTCCGGCGGTCAGGATGAGGGGGAATGAACGAGCAATCATTTTCGTGAGCCTGCCAGCGCCGCGCGCTTTTTCAGAATGAAGATCAGAGGAAGGCAAGCCAGCATGGCCAGGCCCAGCACATGGAACGCGTCGTTGTAGGCCAGCACCGAGGCTTGCTGCGAGATGTCGTTGGCCAGTTGCATGAACGCTTGCAGTTGCGCAGTGGAAGGATCGCCGGTCTGGGCCAGAAAACTCGCGGTGTCGCTCGCCATGTGATCCTGCGCCAGCTGACTGTTGGCCAGGATGCCTTCGCGCAACACATCGTCATGGAAGTGACTACGCCGGTCCATCAGCACGCCGAGCAGCGCCAGGCCCAACGTGCCACCCAGGTTGCGCGACATGTTGTAGAGCCCTGCAGCGTCCCCCGCGTCTTTGGTCTCGACCGAACGCATGGACAATTGACTCAGCGGCATCATCACCAGAATCTGTCCGAACCCGCGCAGCAACTGCGAGAGTGCGAAATCGTGGCCGACGCTTTCGGAGGTCAGTTGCGTGTCGAGAAAACAGCTGCCCCAATACAGCAACAGGCCTAAGCCGACCATCAGTCTCATGTCATAGCGGCCTAGCATTCTCGGCAGCACCGGCATCAACAAGAACGCCGGAATGCCCGACAGCAGCATGATCGAGCCTGACTGTTGCGCGTTGTAGCCCGACAGAATGCCGAGGAATTGCGGCACGAGGTAAGCCGTGCCATACAGCCCCGCACCCACTGCCGTGGCAATCAGCAACACGCTGCCGAAGCTGGCGTTGAGCAGCAGTTGCAGACGCAGGATGGGCGTACTCGACCTGACTTGGCCGACGGCAATAAGGAAGAAACCGACCACCGTGGCGATGCTCAGCCAGATGATCAGCAGTGAGTCGAACCAGTGCTCGCGCTGGCCTTCTTCCAGCACCACGGTCAGCGAACTGAGCCCCATCGCCAGCCCGACAATGCCCAGCCAGTCGGCTTTGATGAAGCGCTCCAGATTCATCTTCTCGGCGGGAAGGCCAGTCAGCAGCAAGGTAATCAGCGCGATGCTGATGGGCAGATTGAGAAAGAAGCACCAGCGCCAGTTGATGTTTTCCGTCAGCCAGCCGCCAACCACTGGCCCCATCAGCGGCCCCAGAATCGCGGTCATTCCGAACAGCGTGGTGCCGATTGCCAGCTGATGGGGCGGCAGGCGTGTACGGACGATGGTCTGCGCGGTGGGGATCATTGCGCCTCCGGCAAAGCCTTGGCCGATGCGCCCGGCGATCATCGCGCTGAGGCTCGAAGACAGCCCGCAGAACAGCGAAAAGAACGTGAACATCAATGCCGTGCCGATCAGAAAGCGGCGCAGGCCGAACACCCTCGTCAGCCAGGCGGCGAGGGGAATCATGACGATTTCCGACATCAGGTAGCCGGTGGCGATCCAGGTGCCTTCGGTGCCTGTCGCGCCAATCTGACCCTGGATCTGCGGCAGCGCCGAGTTGGTGATCGAAATGTCCAGTGTCGCCAGCAAAGCCCCCAACGAGCCTGCAGCCACAGCGATCCAGTCAGTCAGTGACGCGTTGCGCGGCTTGTCGGGGGGCAGATCGGTCAGCGTCGCTTCAGCCATGACTGGCGTCTGCCTTGTCGGTGCGGGTATCCACTTCCACTGTCGCGGACAGACCCGGGACCAGCGCCGGACTAACATCATCGCTTATGTCCAGCGCAATCCGCACCGGCACCCGTTGTACGATCTTGGTAAAGTTGCCGGTGGCGTTGGATGGCGGCAGCAGCGCGAACTGAGCCCCTGTACCGGGGGCCAGGCTGTCGATGTGGCCATGCAGGTCGCGCCCCGGCAGCGCATCGATATGCACGGTCACCGTCTGGCCGGCGCGCATGTCACCGATCTGGGTTTCCTTGTAATTGGCGGTCAGGTAAATCGCGTTCACCGGCACCACCGTCATCAGTCGAGTACCGGGCTGCACGTATTGACCGACCCGGACCCCGCGATCGGCGATTCGGCCATCGAGCGGGCTGCGGATGACCGCGTCATCGACATCCAGCTGGCTCTGCGCCTCGCTGGCCTTGGCCACCCCCAATTGCGCCTGCGCCTGTTTGAGCTGAGCCTGCAAGGTGCCGGAGCGTGTCTGGCTGGAGCGCAACGCAGCCTGCTTCGCCGCGACCGTACTGCGCGCCTGGGCCAGTTCGTTGTTCAACTGCGCAAGTCGTTCTTCCGGTTCGGCTCCCGAGCGTGCCAGTGGCGCATAGCGGGCGACTTCGGTTTGAGCGTGTCTGGCGTCGGCCTCTGCGCCTTGCAGCTGTGCACGTGCTTCGGCAATCGTCGAGTCCTGCTGTACCAGATCCGCCTCGGCCTTGGCCAGGTCGGCCGAGCGCGCCGCAATCGTGGCCGACGCTTCATCGCTGACCGCCTGGTATTTGCGTGCGTCCAGCCGCACCAGTATGTCGCCGCGCTTGACGGTCTGGTTGTCCAAGACCAGCACGTCGCCCACGTAGCCGCTGATCTTCGGCGCGACGCTGATGCTGTCAGCCTGCAGATAGGCATCGTCGGTGGTTTCAATGAAGCGCCCGGTGAGCCACCACCACACGCCCCAGGCCAGCCCGATCAAGAGTGCTGCAGCGCCCAATATAAGCAGTATCCGTCGGGCCTTGCCGCGCTGGCCATTGACGGTTTCTTCAGGAATGACCTGAGGGGAGGGTTGTGCAGCGGACATCAGGTCGCTCCGAATTTATATCAGTCGGAATAAATTCGTTTTTTCGCGATTTTTTGTCAAGTGGTATATTTTGGCCGGGTACTGAAAGGAGCTGCATATGGCGCGACACAAACCTGCCGCCGAAGGTGGTTATCAGCGCGGTGAAGAAACTCGCGCACGCCTGATCGAGGCAGCCGTTGCGGTGTTCGGCGAGCGCGGTTACGACGGCGCATCGACCCGGGATATCGCCAACGTTGCTGGCGTGAATTCACCTGCCCTGCAATATTACTTCGACGGCAAGGAAGGCCTCTACCTGGCGTGCGTCGAACACTTGATCACGCTGCTGTGGCAAAAAATGGGCGATACGGTCGACGTGGCAGAGCAGGCCCTGGCCGATGTCGACATCAGCGATCAGGCGCTGATCGACGTTTCGTTAGGCATTTTGAGCTCGGTGGTTACGACCATCCAGGACAGTCCGCAGACCAACGCCTGGCGTGCCTTTTTAGATCGACATCAGGCGGGTCTATGCCCCGAAAGCGCGACGACGGCTTTCGACGACCGCTTCAAAAAACGCATTGGCGACGTGGTTCGCCAACTAATCGCGCGTCTGGCCGGGCTCGAAGTTGAAGATGAGCGCACAGTGATTCACTCGATGGCACTGTTCACGCAGGGGCTGGCGTTCAGAGTGCAGAAGCCCAAGTTGCTCGAAGCGCTGAAGTGGACGGCGATCGACCAAAAGGAAATGGAGCTGGTGCGCGAGGTGGTCCTGACCCAGGCGCGATTCACCCTTGAGGGATTGGTCAGGCAGAGAGATGGGCATTGCTGACGAGTGTGGCCCGGTTGAACCGGCTTCACTCAACCTGTAACAGCACAGCTTGCCGGCGGTCGCGTTATTGAACTCGCCGCCGCCGACAAACCGGGCTGCTACAGGTATTTTTTCATTTATTGGCAACCACGGCGGCAGTCGCCTCAGGCATCTGGGGGCGTACAGGGTTCCCGTAATCGAACTTGTTCTCTGGCCGCATGCGGAACGACAGCACCACACCGATCGCCAGCAATACGATGCTGACCAGAAACGGCAACTGCCAATTGCCGAACTTGTCGATCAACAGGCCGGCCGCCACAGGGCTGACGATCGCCGCCATCGCCGAGCCTGTGTTCATCATGCCGCTGGCCGTACCGCAGTGGTCCGGGGCAATGTCCATGGGAATGGCCCACATCGGGCCGATGGTCATTTCCGAGAAGAAGAACGCCACCGCCAGGCAGCCCAGGGACACATACATGTCATGGGTGAACATCAGCGGCACGAGAGCGACCAGGGTCAGCGACAGGCATATCGCAACCATCCGACTGCGCGCCTTGTTCAAATCGCCCGTGCGTTTGTAGATCCGGTCGCTGACGATCCCGCCGAGGGTGTCGCCGACAACGCCGCCGAAGAATACGGTAGAGGAGAAAATCGCCGTATTTTTCAGGTCCAGACCCATGTTCATGAAATACATCGGTACCCAGCTGAGCAGCAACCAGAGTGTCCAGCCATAACAGAAATAGACGATAGTGACGGGCCCCATGCGTTTGAACAGACGACCCCAGGGAAGGGCAATCTTGCTCTTGGGTTTGGGCGGCGGCAGCACTTCCAGTTCCTGTTGCGAGATGCGTGGGTGATCCTTCGGATGTTCGGTGAATACCAGCATCCACAGCATGACCCAGACAAAGCTGATGCCCGCGCAGACATAAAACGATTCCCGCCAGCCATATGCCGCCATGATCGCGATCATCGCTGCCGGGGCCAGCGCATTGCCCAATCGTGCGAACGCATGGGTGATGCCTTGGGCGAAACCGCGTTGATCCTTGGCCACCCAGCGCGACATCGCCGCCGTCGCCGCGGGGAAGGTCGCACCTTCACCCAGGCCCAGCAGCACACGAGCCACGAGCAGTGAAACGAAGCCGCCGGCAAGGCCGGTCAGCACCGTGGCGGCTGCCCAGATCAGGCCGCAGACCACCAGCGTGCGCTTGGCGCCGAAACGGTCACTGACCCAGCCACCGATGATCTGGAACACGAGGTAGGGGTAAGCAAAGGCAGAAAAGACCAGTCCGATCTGGGTTTTGCTGAGGTTGAATTCGGCGCCGAAACCCACTGCGGCCGTGCTGACATTAACGCGGTCCAGGTAGGTGATGAAATACATGGCGCACAGCATGAAGAGCACCACCGTGGTGGGGCGCAGACGTAACAGCTTCATGTTCTATCTCCAGTTTCTTATTGTTCACGCCGGTGGCGATTGAGTCGGGATAGTGCGGGTGTGCGGCAAGGCACTGCGTGAAGGACGCAGTGCCTTTTGGATCAGTCGCGTCGCAGGGGTACCGATTGGCCTCCCAGATAGTCCATCGCTGCCAGAACACCGCTGGACTGCAATTTGACCCCGGCCATTTGCAGGCCCATTTCGCAGCCCGTCAGGGTCGCCATCAAGGTTAGATCGTTGCAGTCGCCCAGGTGGCCGATGCGGAACATGCGTCCTTTCATCTTGCCCAGGCCCGTGCCCAGCGACATGTCGAAGCGTTCGTAGATCGTCTTGCGCACGGCGTCGGCGTCGATCCCTTCAGGCATCATTACGCCGGTCAGCACCGGGCTGTAGACGGCCGGATCGGCGCACTGGATCGGCAAGCCCCAGGCATTGACCGCCGTGCGACACGCCTGAGCCAGCCGGTTGTGACGACTGAACACATTGTCCAAGCCTTCGCCGAGAATCATGTCCAGTGCTTCGGACAGGCCATACAGCAGGTTGGTGTTCGGCGTGTAAGGCCAGTAGCCGGTCTTGTTCATCTCGATGATTTCGTCCCATGCCCAGAAGCTGCGCGGCAGGCTTGCGGACTTGCTGGCTTCGACAGCCTTGGGCGACAGTGCGTTGAAGCTGATCCCCGGCGGCAGCATCAGGCCTTTCTGCGAGCCTGAGACGGTGACATCCACGCCCCATTCATCATGACGATAGTCTGCCGACGCCAGGCCGGAAATCGTGTCGACCAGCAGCAACGCAGGGTGCCCGGCAGCATCGATCGCCTTGCGAACCGAGGCGATGTCGGACGTCACGCCGGTACTGGTCTCGTTATGCACCACGCACACGGCCTTGATGCGGTGACTGCTGTCGGCACGCAGGTGCGATTCGATCATCTGCGCGTCGACTCCGCCGCGCCAGCCTTCGATGCCCGGCTTGCCAATGAACTGCGGCTTGAGGCCCAGGCTCAGCGC
Organism: Pseudomonas sp.; assembly: GCF_050739935.1. Classification (GTDB taxonomy): domain Bacteria; phylum Pseudomonadota; class Gammaproteobacteria; order Pseudomonadales; family Pseudomonadaceae; genus Aquipseudomonas. Next base: position 24,907 of record NZ_JBOICF010000019.1, read on the forward strand.
CATCTTTTGCCACAGCGTAGCGAAGTGACCGGTTTCGAACATCAGCACTTCGTCACCGGCACTCAGGGTATTGCACAGCGCCGCTTCCCAGGCGCCGGTTCCGGAGGCCGGATAGATGATCACAGGCTGTTGAGTCTTGAAGATTTGCTTGATGCCCGATAGCACCTTGAGCCCCAGCTCGCCGAATTCCGGGCCACGGTGATCGATGGTGGGATAGCTCATTGCGCGAAGAATGCGATCCGGAACCGGGCTGGGACCGGGGATCTGCAGGAAGTGACGGCCGGCCGGGTGATAGTCGAGCTTCAGCATACGGTGACTCCTTTTCTTGTTTTTTGTACTTTGAATGCAAAATACATTACCACTCGATGTGTCTGTGTCAAACGTTAAGTTTGGGCTAATATCCGGGTTCTGATGAGTGTTTTAAGCATAAGGCGCCGACTCCAGACGCCGCTGTAGAGGATGTTGTATGCAAAATTTGGAAGGATTCGCGGAGCAGGGTAATGCTAGGCCAATGCTCAAGGTCGAGCGTCAACGGCTTCATGACGTTGTCGTCGAGCACCTGCGCAGCTTCATTACCGAGGGCGTGCTTGCCCCTGGCAGGAAGCTCAACGAGCGCGAGCTGTGTGAGACCCTCGGAATCTCACGTACGCCACTGCGCGAGGCCCTGAAAGTCCTTGCGGTAGAGGGCCTGATCGAGATCAACCCTAACCGCGGCGCCACTGTCGCGCGGATGTCAGAGCTTGAAATCCGTGAAACCTTCGAACTGATGAGCGGTATAGAAGCATTTGCCGGAGAACTGGCGTGTGAACGCATCACCGGCGAAGAACTCGACGAGATTAAGGCCCTGCACTACGCCATGGTGGTGAGCAAGAACCAGAATGATCTGCCCGGCTACTACCAGCGCAACCGCGCCATCCACGACCTGATCAACCAGGCTGCGCGTAATACCGCGCTGCGTCAGGTCTATCTGTCGCTGAACCGGCGCATTCAGGCGTTGCGCTTTCTCTCCAATCAGCAGGCACCGAAATGGGAGCGCGCGCTGCACGATCACGAGGAAATGATCGAAGCGCTCCAGACCCGCGACGGCAAGCGGCTGAGCAGTATCCTGCGTCATCATTTGTTGGAAAAGCGCGACGCGATCATGCTGATGATACGCGCTGACGCCGAGCATCCGGCCTCGATCCGACGCTGACGCTGCTTGCATCTACAGACTCATATGGTCTAGATTGGCGTCTACAGATTCTGATGGGCGCCACCATGACATTTGCCTTGCACAATCCGCAACTCTCCAGATCCCAAGGCGTGGTCGGCTTGCGCACGGCCCTGCGCATACTGGACAAATGGACCGCGTCAAGCGAACAGGCTTGTCGAATCCTGCGCATTTCCCGAAGTACCTACACACGTGCGCGGCAGGATGATAGCGACTGGTCTGTCGCCCTGGACCTGGACCAGATGCAGCGCATCAGCTTCGTTTTGAACATCCATGCGGCGCTGCGAACCCTTTTTGACAACCCTGACAACGTCTACGGCTTCCCGACGATGCAGAACCACAACGAGTTCTTCAACGGCAGGAAGCCGCTGGACGTCATGGCCCAGGGCGACATGATTTCCTTGTACGAAACCTTCCGCCGCATCGATGCGCTACGAGGCGCACAGTGGTGACGCTTGAGGCGCTGCCGGCCCTGCCGGATGAAAAGCAGCAGGCGCATCGTCTGGTCAATTCGAAATTCCCGCCGATCGATCTGTTCAACGATGTGGCCGATGCGCAGGAGTTCGAAACGCTGTACCAGATCCAGGCCATGACCAATCCCCGCCTGTTGAACGAGATAGGACGGCTGGAGCTGATTCCTCGAGAAGACATCCCTTTCGGCATACCCGGGTGTGCGTATGCGACCGCACCGTTTACCCATGTGAACGCGGCGGGTTCGCGCTTTAGCGATGGCGCCTTCGGGGTGCTGTATCTGGCCGACAATATGGAAACGGCGATTGCCGAAGTGCGATATCACCAGCAGCGTTACTGGTCCGCCGTGGAAAAACTGAACTACGAGCGTTTCGTGTTTCGCAGCCTGTCCTGTCGTTTCCGTGAGGAGGGCAGTGTTGATGCCACTGCATTGGCGCTGTCTCACCCGATCTACGCCCCCGATGACTACACCCATTCGCATCGACTGGGCAAAACCCTCAAGGACGACGCAGTGGCAGGGCTGCGCTACAACTCTGTGCGCTCACCGGGCAACCATTGCTGGGCGCTGTTGACGCCCCGGCATGTGACCTCGATTCATCAGAGCGTCCACTACGAAATGATCTGGAACGGCCGGATCACCAGTGTCAATCGCCTGTCAGGCGCGTGAGAGGTCGCATCCATACCGAACCTGTGTTTGCCTTCCGCCGTTAAGTCCTGGAACGTGCGCCATCCGCAGTCGCATGTCGGGCATCGGGTGCCGTGATATTCTCGCCGCTTGTCAGTCTGGTCTTGGGATTTCATGAAATTCATCCATCATCGCGAGCACCTGAACGAAGGTGATGTCGTCGTTATTGAGTCTTCGAACACCTGCAATATTCGTTTGATGAGCGATGCGAATTTTCGCAGTTTCAAGAATGGTGGGCGGCACAGTTACCACGGCGGGGCGTTCGACCGTTTTCCGGCGAGGATCGTGGTGCCCAGCAGCGGGTTCTGGAACATTACGATCGATACGGTGACTCAGCGGGCAATCAGTGTGACGCGCAAGCCGAACTTGAAGCATTCGATCAAGATTGTTCGGCGTTCGGGGAGTGGGTTGCCTCGTTGATCGGGGGGGGGACGTAGTTGGCTGAGTGGCGTGTATATCCGGTATTTTGATCGTTCCCACGCTCGCGTGGTAATGCCCGACAGGACGCTCTGCGTCCAGGATGATGCAGAGCATCAATCAATGCGTTACCACCCGCGGCTCGGGAACGATCAAACCTCCCAGAGCCAGCCGCTACGGTTTATTTCGCAATGAACTTGTCACTCACAAATGCCGAATAATCCGGCAATACGCTCTCGATCTTGCCCTGGTCCTTCAAAAACTCCGCGGTCTTGGCAATCGCCGTCACTGTCCCGCCACCCAGCAATTCGGGCGACTTCTGTTCCGCGGCAGTCGGAAAGTGCGACCCATCCAGCAACTCCGGCACATCCGCCGCATTCGAGCCGGTGAAGCGAGCGATGGTCTTCACCGGCTGGGAATCGGCCGTCCATTCGGATTTATGCGCCGTGTAATCAGCGATGGCGGCCAGACTCACCTTGGCAAAATCAGCAACGATCTCCGGGTGCTTCTCCGCAAAATCCTTGCGCGCCACCCAGACTTCGAACGTCGGCGATCCCCATTGCGACACTTGACCGGCGTCGGTGAGAATCTTGCCGGTCTTGCGGATTTCGCCCAACGCTGGTGACCAGGTGAAGGCGCCGTCGATGTCCCCACGTTTCCATGCTGCGGTGATCTGCAGCGGCGTCAGATTGAGGATCGTGACCTTCTTCGGATCGATGTTCCAATGCTTCAGTGCACCGAGCAGGCTGTAATGAGAAGTCGACACGAAAGGCACGGCGATTTTCTTGCCGATCAGGTCTTCGGGCTTGTCGATGCCACTGCCATTGCGCACCACCAACGCTTCCGAGCTCTGAATCTGTGAGGTGACGATGAACGCTACCAACGGCACCTTCCTCGATGCCGCCGCGGCCAGCGGGCTGGAGCCCAGATTACCGATCTGAACGTCACCTGAGGCCATGGCCGCGATCACCGCAGGGCCGGCATCGAACTGGCGCCAGTCGATTTTCTGACCGATCGCTGTCTCATACTCGCCGTCAGCGATGGCGCGTTTGACCGGGTCGATACCGGTGATGTAGCCGAAGGTCAAGTCGGCGGCGTGCGCGGTTATAGATAGGGCGAACACACCCAGCGCCACGGAGAGGGTTGCAGTCCAGCTTTTCTTGATCATCTTGATGAAGTGCCCTGATTTTGAATGCGGCGCCGTAGCGGTTGCACGGCGGTCAGGCATGGATCATAAGATTCTATGAAATTTGTTTTAAATATCGTTTTGGAATTAGCTTAGGCTGACGCCAGATACGGTGCAGCACCAGTAGGAGGCGTTAATCAACCCCGGTTTAGCCGTTGAAGGTGCCTCGCTGGCGCAGCGAGTAAAGCCAGACTGGAACCACCGACAGCACTGCCGTCGCAGCGACGATCACGGCGGCTGAGGTTACGCCCGCATGATCCCCAGCAAACCCGTACAGCACCGGCGCCAGAGCACCCGAGCCGATGGTGCCGGTGTAGAACGCCGAAAACGCTTTTTCCAGCCGGGTAGAGTCAACGACATCGGTAACCGCGCCGTAGAGCACCGACGATGTCCCATTCAGCACAGCGCCAAGTAACGGCAATGCCACCAGCCCCACGGGCAGGGGCGCGACCAGTACCACCACGATCAGCAAGGCGGTAGCCAGTTCGGTGACGAGTATGGTGTTGAGGGTGCCGAATCTGTCAGACATCCAGCCGCAGACGAACTTGCCCACCGCGCCACCGATGAATACCAGCGTCAACGCCAGTCCCGCCTGTGCCAGGGAGCCGCCGTTGCCTTTGATTATGAAAGGCAAAAACGTCAGGAAGCCCATACGTACCGCGCTGTCCATGACTGCCGTGCACAACAGCACACGAAACGCCCCGGGACCTGCTTTGACAACCGTCTCGACAGGGCGTGATGCCGGGGTCTTGTGCGCAGCTTCAGCATGGGGTCTGACATCTTTGAGCAAGATCCATATCAACACAGCTGCCAACAGGCCGATACCCGCGAACACCGTGGCCGTAATGTGGAAGGTGGTAAAGGTCAGCAGAAAGGCCGCACAAGCCGGCAGCAACGACTTGCCGATGTCGCCGGCGAAGTTGTAGACCCCCAGAGGGCGCTTGGCATTTCCGGCGTAGGCTCTGGACACCATGGCTGAGGCGACGGGGTGTTGAGCGCTGGCGCCCATGCCGGCGAACACCAGCGCTGCGCCGAGGGCCAGCGCGCTGCCGGTAAACCCGGCTGCCAACCAGCCAATACCGGTCATGGCCGTGGCGATTGACAGCACATAAGCGGGTTTCATTCGGCTCGACAGGCTCGACGCCGGGATCTGCAGCGCAGCGAGCGTCAAGGCGTAGGCGCTTCTTAAAACGCTGAGCCAGACGTAACTGAGCATGAACATCTCCTGCCAGACCGGCAGCAGGACATACACCAGGTCGCTCAGCCCGTCGTGAGTGGCGTGGGCCGTGCAGGCGGCGATCAGGGTTTTCTTCTTTGCTGTGCTGTCAGCGTTGGAGACGCTATGTACCGTTGTGGAAACTGTCATATGTTTGCAACGCAAATGAGGTGCGACCATTGTGGCGTGCCAGCGGAACGCGCTGCCAATGAAAGGATTTCATGTCGTATGAGAATGTTTGGGGGAGGGCCGGATGGCGTTTAAAAGATTTCCATCGGTGGCCTCGTTGAGAGGATTCGAAGCGTGCGTCCGGCACCTGAATTTTTCTCAGGCGGCCACCGAGCTGCATGTCACGCAAAGTGCGATCAGCCATCAGATCAGGCAGTTGGAAGAGCTGCTGGGCATCGAACTTTTCGAGCGCACCGCAGGGGCCATCAAGCTCACTCCCAACGGCGTCGAACTGCTGCCGGTGGTGCGGGTATTTCTCAAGGACATGGGGCGGCTGGTCGATCGTTTCGAGCACAATCGGGGTGAAGGCTCGGTGCTTGAAGTCTTTGTCCATGACTCGTTCGCCAGCACCTGGTTGATCCCGCGTCTATCGAAGTTTCATCACCTGCAACCGGACATCAGGCTCAAGCTCAACACCGATGAGTTTGCCCGCTTTGAAAATCCCAACGGCCAGCTTGCGATCAAGCTCGGGGAGCAGGGCGCAAGCTGGTCGGGGTTGTACTCCGAATTCGTTCTGGCAGAGCGGATCTTCCCGGTGTGTAGCCCAACGCTGATCGAAGCGCTCGGCAAATCGTTCACACCCGCGGACGTCCTCAGGTATCCGCTGATCCTGCGCTCACGCAGCACGCTCAATGGTCAGCGGGTGTCTTCGCCTTCCTGGGACTACTGGCTGAACAAACACGGTCTTTGCGGCGAGTCGCTCAACTGTGCGCTGACGGTGCCCCATAGCAGCATGGCCGTGCACGCGGCGCTGCGTGGATTGGGCGTGGCGATGGCGCGAACTTCGCATATTTTCGATGAGCTGAAATCGGGCTCGCTGCAGAAGCTGTTCACCGACGAACTGGACACCACAACGGGTTATTACTTTCTGTGCGCACCGGGAAAGCAAAAGAGCTACGCGATTCAGGCCTTTCTCGATTGGTTGAAAGAGGAAGTGCGTGAGGCGAACTGAGTTCACTGTTGCTGCAGCAACACTCGCTCAACAAAAAAGGCCGTAAAACAAACAGTTACGTCAGTCCGATCGGCGATGTTAGCGTGGTAAATCGTGACGTCTACGCATGGCACAAAGCCTGCAATCGCCCCTGAACCATTACAAGACGCTCCTTCGAAGAGCGTCACAGATCGTTCAGGAGTTTCAGTGTTCCCATCCAATCGCCTCTTAGGCCGCTCACCAATACGCGCATCGACATGAGTTTTGATGTCGATTTTGCGCTTTCTACATTGCCTGCGTTTCTCGTCGCGGTCGGTGTCACCCTGCAAGTTGGGTTGATCGCCATCGCAACCTCGCTCTGCGTCGCCTTGATCAACGCCGCCATCGCGGTGTTCGAAGTACCCATTCTCAAGCGCCTGGTACGGCTGTACGTCGAACTGGCACGCAATACGCCGCTGCTCATCCAGCTGTTTTTCATTTATTTCGCACTGCCAAGCATCGGCATCCGGATTTCAGGTTTCGCCTCGGCGATCATCGCCATGACATTTCTCGGCGGCGCCTATCTGACGGAAATTCTGCGCGCGGGTGTCGCTGCCGTACCCAAGTCGCAGATCGAGTCGGGGCTGTCCATCGGCCTGTCGCGCTGGCAGTTGCTGCGCCACGTGATCCTGCCGCAAGCGGGGATTCTCAGTCTGCCTGCGCTGTTCGCCAATTTCGTATTTCTCCTGAAGGAAACCACGGTCGTGTCTGCGGTGGCCGTACCGGAGATTCTCTACACCACCAAGAACTACATCGCGCTCTACTACAAGACCTACGAAATGCTGGCGGTCATGACCGGACTTTGCGTGCTGTTATTCGTTCCGCTTTCGCTGTTGCTGCGGGTTGTCGAAAGGAGGCTCCAGCATGGCCAGTTCGGGTCTTGAGTTGCTCTGGGTGTCGGCGCCGCAACTGCTGACGGGCATCGGTCGTACGCTGGGGATTTCCTTGTTGGCCATCGTGTTCAGCAGCGTCGGCGGGCTGGCCTACGGGATACTGCGCAATCTGGGTATTGGCTGGCTGGACAGGATTCTGTTGATCTACCTGGAAGCCTTCAGAGCCATTCCGGTGCTGGTCTGGCTGTACCTGTTCTTCTTCGGATTGCCGATTTTCTTCGGCTGGAGCATTCCCGGCTTCTGGTGCGCGGTGCTGGTGTTGTCCCTGTGGGGCATCAGCGAAACCGGCGAAGTGGTGCGCGGCGCGCTGCGTTCTATCCCCCGTGGTCAGCGTGAAGCGGGGCTGGCTATCGGCCTTGGGCTGCCGGGTCTGTATGGCCGCGTGTTGTTGCCCCAGGCGCTGCAGCGCATGACGCCACCGATGATCAACGTGTTCACCCGGCTGATCAAAACCAGCTCGCTCGCGGTACTGATCGGCGTGGTCGATGTGATCAAGATCGGCCAGCAAATCATCGAGCGGACTTACGAGTCGGTGCTGATCTACGGCTTTCTATTCCTGTTTTTCTTTCTTGTCTGCTACCCGTTGTCAGCCGCATCCCGTGTGCTTGAGCGACGCTGGAGTCACTCATGAGTGCATTGATAGAACTGTCCGGTTTCAACAAGCGTTTTGGCGACGTCCCGGTGTTGCAGGACGTCGACCTGCAAGTCAGAGAGGGCGAAGTGCTGGTCATCCTCGGCCCCAGCGGCTGCGGCAAGAGCACCTTGCTGCGCTGCCTGAACGGGCTGGAAGGCGGGCATGCCGGGCATTATCGCTTCGACGGTCGCGAGCTTGCGGCCAATACCGACTGGCGCGTCGTTCGCCAGCAGATCGGCATGGTGTTCCAGAGCTACCACCTGTTCCCGCACATGAGCGTGCTCGACAACATTCTGCTGGGTCCGGTGAACGTACAGAAACGCCCAAGAGCCGAGGCAAGACAACAGGCCGAAACCCTGCTGGCGCGGATCGGTTTGCTGGACAAGCGCGATGCCTTCCCCCGCGAGTTGTCCGGCGGCCAGCAACAGCGCATCGCGATCGTCCGCGCGCTGTGCATGAACCCCAAAGTCATGCTCTTCGATGAGGTGACCGCTGCCCTGGATCCGGAAATGGTCAAGGAAGTGCTGGAGGTGATTCTCGATCTGGCACGCAGTGGCATGACCCTGTTGATCGTCACCCACGAAATGGCTTTCGCCCGTGCAGTGGCAGACCGGATCCTGTTCATGGACGGCGGCCGTATCGTCGAACAGGGCGACCCCGAAACCTTCTTCAGCTCCCCGCAGACCGCACGCGCGCAGCAGTTTCTGGAGAAATTCTCCTACGTGGAAAATATGCCTAAAAGGAATGCAAGATGAACTTTAAAACTGCCCTCGTTTACCCATTGCTGGCCATCGGATTGCTCGCTGGCGCCGCGGCCCATGCCGAAGGCTATCTGGACAAGATCAAGGCCCGCGACAAGTTGATCGTCGGGGTCTTCAGCGATAAGCCGCCCTTCGGCTTCGTCGACGAGAAAGGCGAGTACGTCGGCTTCGACACCGACCTGGGTCGTCGTTTCGCCAAGGACCTGTTGGGCGACGAGAAGAAGATCGAATTCGTCGTCGTTGAGCCTGCGAGCCGTATCCCGTTCCTGCAGAGCGACAAGGTCGACCTGATTCTGGCGAACATGACCGTGACTCCGGAACGCGCCCAAGTGGTGGACTTCACCAACCCGAACCTGCGTGTCGCGGTGCAGGCGCTGGTGCCTGAAAAAAGCGATGTGAAGAACCTCGATGACCTGGCGAAGAAGACCACCATCGTCACCACCGGGACCACCGCCGACATCTGGCTGACCAAGAACCACCCGGACTGGAAACTGCTGAAATTCGAGAAAAACTCCGAGTCGCTGCAGGCGCTGGCCAACGGCCGTGGCGATGCCTACGCCCAGGACAACCTGGTGCTGTTCAGCTGGGCCAAGCAAAACCCCGGCTACCGCGTGCTGACCCAAAAGCTGGGTGACGAGGCACCGATCGCGCCCGCAGTGAAGAAGGGCAACGTCGAACTGCGTGACTGGGTCAACACCGAACTGGCCAGCCTGGGCAAGGAAAAATACCTGCTCAAACTCTACGATCAATACGTTCGCAGCCAACTGGCCGATGGCACCGACCCAGCGGCAGTGATCGTCGAAGGCGGCGACTGGAAACCTTGACCGACTGAGTGCTGGTCACCTTACGCAGACCTGTGGAGGCGAATTCATTCGCGAGGGGTGTTCAGCCGATGACGATGTATATCGGCTGTCACCTCGCATCGCAAATGCATTCGCTCTCACTGGGCTTGGCCTCAAGGCTTCCAGATGCCGACATCCTTGGCGTCCACGGCCTTGGGCAGCAGACCGGCGGCAAAAAAAGCATCAGCGATTTTCTGCTGCTCACCCAACTGATCGGCCTTCACCGGCTCGACTTGGTAACTGCGATGGGCATTTGCCGATTCCACGGTTTCCACGTCGAGATTGCCCCATAGCGGGCCTAATACCTGGGCGGCGTCGCGCGGGTTTTTCTTGATCCAGCTGCCTGCTTCCTGCAGCTGCTGATACACCAGCTTGAGCACTTGCGGGTGAGTGCCGGCATATGCGGTGCTTGTCAGGTAATAGCGTTTATAACTGGCCAGACCTGCGCCATCTGCGAGGGTGCGGGTTGGCAGTTGGCGTTGCACGCTGGTGAGGAAGGGTTCCCAGGTCACCCACGCATCGACCTTGCCGTTTTCGAACGCGGCGCGACCGTCGGCAGGCGTCAGGTAAGCGGGCTGGATGTCGGCGAAGGTCAGACCGGCCTTGTTCAGCGCGGCGATCAACAGGTAATGAGAACCGGCAGCCTTGGTCACGGCAACTTTTTTGCCCTTCAGATCGGACAGTTGCCGGATTGGCGAGTCCTTGGAAACTACGATCGCCTGTGCGCTGGGAGAGGCCGACTCTTCGGCGAAATAGGTCAGCTTCGCCTGTGCGGCCTGGGCGAAGATCGGCACGGTATCTGCCACGTCGGCACTGATGTCGACATTGCCAATGTTCAGCGCCTCCAATAGCGGCAATCCGCTGGGGAATTCATGCCAGCTGACGTCGATGTTGTCTTTGCCCAAAGTTTTTTCCAGCGTGCCTTGAGCCTTCAGCAAAGTGATCAGTGTCGAGGATTTCTGATAGCCGATGCGCACTGTCTCGCGAGCCTGGGCGGGCAGGGCGAGTGCGCAGGCGATGGCAATGGCCATACCTGCGATTAAAGGATGGCGAAGGATTTTGCGATTGCTGTTGTTTGAGATTGGCATGATCGATCGGTGCTCGGGAGGAAGGGCCGGAATAACGGGCAGGGATGCGCCCGGTCACGAATCATAGAATTCTAAAAACCAATATTTAAATATCTTCTGGTTCTTAGCTTATGCGACGGGTTTCAGCGGGCGTATAGCGACAATGCGAACCGCGATAGAAATCAAAACAGCCGCTTATGCCCACTTCAGATAACGCTCAAGCGAAATATTCTTTTAAGGGATAAGTCGAATCATGGATTATTCAAGAAGTGACGTTTTCCCGGGCATATGGTCTGAATGCGCTTGCCATCCTTCGAGGGCATGCAGGGCTTCGTCCGGTCGGCGTAAGCGCGTAGCTTGCTCGCGATCTGGCGCGAAGGGTCGGCAAAACCGGTAGTGCGGTGTGTAAGGTTTTAGATTTTCACAGGTTGTTCCTCAGGCAGAGGGCAACCTGTTTTTTTATTCTGGCGGGGATATACAGAACGGGCGGATATGCCGTGGTCCCCTCAGATCAGTGTCTGAATGGGGACACGGCGCAGCCTCACTCATCAAAAAATACCAACGCCCGCAACTCGATACTGCGCCGTGGTGGCGCCCCCGGCGGAGTGGTCGGGTCGTCGAAGGCGGTGTGCGCGCCGGCCCTTGCGGCAATATCGGTTTTCGAGTCGTAGATCTTCAGCAGCAATGCTTCTTCGGGACGCAATTGCGGGTAGTAATACCAGCGGTGTTTCGGGTTGTGGCGCACTGAAAAGGTTTCGCCCACCTTGTCCCGATACACCAGATCACTGGCAATGAAATCCGCTGTCTCGATAGTACTGGCATCGCACAACGCCAGCGGGGTGGTGTAGATCGGCGCGCCAATCGGGCGCCATAGGTTGATGATCGCAAAGCGTTTTTGCAGGCGCTGTTCGGCTTCCTCCGCGGGCAGATGATCTCGCACCCGGCGAATGGCCGAGCGCTCGGTCTGGTCGTTGTGCACATAGCGTACCGGCTCACGCAGCCCCGTCGCTTCCCGCCCCGGCTCGTCGATGCGGATGGTGTGGTCGAAGATCACGGTCTTCACCGCACCGGTGTGCTTGCGCAGCAGCGCATCGGCTTCTGCGTAGTAGAACTGCACCACCTGCGTTTCATCTTCGAGATTGCTCACGGCGCTGGCGTGCTCGACCCGCTCGAAACCCTGGGCATCCAGTACCGGCGGCGTCGCCAGCAAGCGCGCATTGTGGATGTCGACGCGGGTCGGCTGCAGCGTGCCGGTGCGCTGTGGCTGACCATCGGGTTGCGGCCAGGTGTAATTGACCGGGCGCACGCCATCGTCGAGCAAGTAATTGAGTTCACCGACGACAGATGTCGGCCCCGGATTGGGTTGATGAACGCCCATGTGAAAGTCCTCCAGTGGATGAAGCGCTTCAGAACGGTTCTTTGAAAGGCCGCAGATCGAGTTCTTGTGTCCAGGCACTGCGCGGCTGCGAATGCAGATACCAATAGGCATCGGCGATGTCGTCCAGGGCGAGCGTACCGTCCTCGCCCAAGTGCTCGAGGCGTTGCGGCGCGTGACTGCGAACCCGTTCGCCGTTGATGCTGCCGTCGATCACCACGTGGGCCACATGCACGTTGTGCGGACCGAACTCCCGGGCAAAAGACTGACTCAGCGAGCGCAACCCGGCCTTGGCGGCCGCGAACGCGGCGAACGGAGGCTTGCCGCGAAGCGAAGCCGTCGCCCCGGTGAACAGCAGCGTGCCGCCACCTGCTTCAAGCAGCAGCCGTGTGGACTCCCTGGCGAAAATGAAACCACCCAGCGTCGACGCTCTCCATGTCTGCTCGAACAGTTCGGTACTGAGTTCGAGGCTCGGCGCCGATACCGAATTTCCGACATTGAAGATGGCTGCGCGTAGCTGTCCCCATTCACGAATTCTGCTGACGGCGGCCAGGGTATCTGCCTCACTGCTGGCGTCAGCGGGCAAGGCAAGAGCTTCACCTCCCTGGGCTTGGATACCGCGCACGACGTCCTCGAGCTTGTCGAGGCTGCGACCACTGACGGCCACTTTGAATCCGCCGCTGGCGAAGCGGCGGGCGAGGGCGGCGCCAAGACCTTCCACTGCGCCAACACCGCTGACCCAGGCTACTTGTTTCGCAATTGCAGACATGGAATCGACTCGCAAGGATGAACAGGAATCCACTGTACCTGCGGTCATTCAGGACCGATTAGAATTTGGGGTGCTATTCATATAGCTGAGATTTAGCTTTAACGGTTGTCGGGTGAGAAATGTAGGGTGCTGATCGATGCCACAGGTCTTGCGGCATGCCGGGTTTCGTGCAGGGCACCGTCCCTGTAGCCACACGGCTTGCCGACGGTGACGGCCGTTAGATCGCCACCGCCGACAAGCCTCGCTACTACAAGTAGGGCGGATCGCAGCTACGGCTGAATGCCGACTCACACGACGGCAACGCTCAGAAATGCAATCTGTCCATCTAACGGCTCAGGAATGCACTCACCAAACACCGTCTTTTCGGTAACCGTCGATCCCGACCTTCACCGCACCCGCACCACCACCTTGCCAAAATGACGTCCGGCTTTCAGATGCGCCAGCGCTTCCCGGGCCTGATCGAAGGCGAACACCTGATCGATGACCGGCTTGATCGTATTTTGTGCTGTAGCGCGCACGCAGTCCCTCAGCGCGACCCGGTCGCCGACGCTGGTGGAGCGCAGCGAAGCGCCGCTGCCCATGATGTCGAAATAGGTCAGCGGCGGGCCGTTCTCGCCGAGAAAACCGACCAGCACCACTTCACCGTCATAGGCGGCCGCCTTGAGGGACTGTCCGATCGTCGCCGGGCCGACGACCTCGACCACACGCTGAACGCCTTCGTCCTGAGTCAGGTGCAGGACCTGCTCGTGCCATTGTGGCGTCTCGCGGTAATTGATCACTTCATCGGCACCAAGGGTTTTCAGGCGTTCGGCTTTTTCCGCGGAAGAGGTGGTCGCGATCACTCGGGCGCCCATGGCCTTGGCGTATTGCAGGGCGAACAGTGAGACTCCGCCGGTGCCAAGGGTCAGGACGGTTTCGCCAGCCTTGATCGGCTGCGGTCCCGTCAGCGCAACCCATGCGGTCACGGCCGCGCAGGGCAGGGTCGCGCCTTCCTCGTACGTCAACTCATCAGGGAGAGCGACGATCGCCTCTTGGCTCACCACTTTGTACTCGGTAAACCAGCCGTCATGGCTGCGCCCATAAACCCCGGAAAAGCGCTCCTTTATCTTGCCGCCACCGAACCAGCGCGGATGGAAGGCGCCAACCACGCGGTCGCCGATCTCGAAATCGCTGACGCCTTCACCCACCTCGATCACCCGGCCTGCGCCGTCGCTGCCCGGAATCGGCATGGTCAGGGTTGGCTTGAGCCGGCGCCCTTCGATAAGCACCAGGTCGCGGTAATTGAGCGAGACGGCGTGGACTTCGATCAGCACTTCGCCCCGTTGCAGGGTCGGCATCTGCTCTTCACAGATATTGAGCGACTCGGGGGTGTTGCCGTTGACTCGATAGCTTTTCATTGGAGGCCTCGTCGATAAATGTCTCGTGTTGAGGCTAGGTCATCGAACAAAGGTGTTAAATAGGCGCAATATTCGATCACAACCAAGAAAAACTTCTGAATGGACATGCTTCGTGGAATGGCGCTGTTCGTGCGCATCGTCGACAAAGGCAGTATCACTCGCGCCGCTGACGACAGCGGATTGACGCCGACGATGATCGGCAATCACTTGCGCGCGCTGGAAGAGCATCTGGGAATGAAGCTCCTTCACCGCACGACGCGGCAGCAGCAACTGACCGATTTTGGGCTGCATTACTACGAGCGCTGTCTGGAAATCCTGAGCATGGTTCAGGATGCGGAAACCGTCGCGCTTGAGGCTCAAGCGGAACCCCAGGGACGATTGCGCTTGAGTTTCCCCCATGCCTTCGGGCTGGAGCGGCTGATGGCGGCATTGAGGCTGTACATGGCGCGTTATCCCAAGGTCGATGTCGAGATCTCGTTCACCGATCGCATGGTCGATCTGCTTGAAGAAGGCTTCGAAGCCGCCGTGCGCATCGGCGAGCTGCCCAGCTCGAACATCATTGCCCGGCGCTTGCATGCCCACCCACTCGTGCTATGCGCCGCGCCTGATTATCTGGCGCGACGGGGAACGCCGGTGCGCCCTCAAGACATGCAGGAGCATGATTGCATCACCTATCGCTATGCCAACGGCCCGGTTGAGCAGAAGCAGCGTGCGCTGTGGCGGCTGCACGGTGAAGAGGGCGAGTTGCAGCTGAGCGTTCGTACCCGCCTGCAAATGGACAACGGCCCGGCCCTGCGAGAAGCGGCAGCGGCGGGGCTCGGTATCGTGCTGCTGCCATTGGCACTGGTCGAAGCCGACCTTGAGAGCGGGCGTCTGTGCCGAATTCTACCGGCTTACAGCTTCGCCGAACGGCCCTTGCATCTGGTCTACCTCAGCGATCGTCGGCGCTCACCCAAGCTCAACAGCTTCATTGATTTCATGCTCGAGCATTTCAGCGATCAGCCACGTTAGGTGGGATCGCGATTTGTAAGGCGCGTACGACTTACTCTGTCGCCACGCCGATTTTCCGTTGTTCGAGCGGCGTGGTGCCATTGACGGCAAAGTCGTGGACGATCCGTCCTCGTAGATGCGCGGGTTGTGGCACCTGCTCATACATGGGCAATCATGGATGACGATCAGACAGCAACCGAGTGTTCGCGCAACAGGGTCGCCGGGTGTGCCGGGAAGGGCAGGCCCAGACGCTCGCGCAAGGTGCTGCCGCTCGGCCCGTCTGCGGGCACCAGGCCGCGACGTTTCAGTTCGGGCAGGATAAGCGCGATGAAATCGTCCAGGCCTTCGGGGTAGGTCGGCGGCAGGATGTTGAAGCCGTCGGCGCCATAACCTTCGTACCAGGCTTGCAGTTGGTCGACCACTTCTTCCGGCGAGCCGACCAGGGTCCAGTGACCCCGCGCTCCGGCCAGTCGCAGGTACAGCTCACGGATGCTCAAACCCTCGGCGGCCAGTTGCAGAATCAACTGCTGGCGACTTTTCGAGGCGTTGGTCGCGGGCAAATCCTGCGGCAGCGGCCCGTCCAGTGGCAGATGCGACAGATCGACGCCGCCGAGCAGGCCCGACAGCAGGCTCAGCCCGACCTGCGGGTGCACCAGGTCCTGCAAACGCTGGTGCTTGGCGTGGGCCTCGGCCGAGGTTGGTGCCGTGAAGATAGTCACGCCGGGCAGAATCTTGATGTGCTCGGGTTTGCGTCCGAGGACGGCAGCGCGGGACTTGATGTCACTGTAAAACGCCTGTGCATCGGCCAGACTCTGATGCGCGGCGAAGATTGCCTCGGCAGTCGCGGCAGCCAGTGCACGGCCATCCTCTGAGGCCCCTGCCTGTACCAGCACCGGTTTGCCTTGGGGCGAGCGCAGCACGTTAAGCGGACCGCGGACATGGAAATGCTCGCCATGATGATCGGTCAGGTGCAGCTTGCTGCGGCCCAGGAACACGCCTTTTTCCTTGTCCAGCAGCAGTGTGTCGTCCTCCCAGCTGTCCCACAACTTGTCGACCACCTCATGGAATTCCCGCGCCCGGCTGTAGCGATCAGCGTGGGCGGCCTGATTGCCCTCGGAAGCGCCACCGAAGTTCTTCGCGGCATCCGGGTCGCTGCTGGTCACCAGATTCCAGCCCACCCGGCCACCACTAATCTGATCCAGCGAGGCGAACTGACGGGCCAGGTTGAACGGCTCGCTGTAGCTGGTGCTGGCAGTCGCCACCAACCCGATCCGCGAGGTGACGGCCGCCAGTGCCGACAGCAGGGTCAGTGGTTCGAAACTCAGGCTCGGCGCGATCACCCGGTCGAAGGTCGGCGCATCGATACCGCGCACCGAAACGCTATCAGCCAGGAACAACGTGTCAAAACCGGCGGCTTCGGCCTTGCGCGCCAGATCGATGAAATGATCCAGGCGGATCCCCGCGTCGGCCTGTGAGCCCGTGTCGCGCCAGGCGGCGATGTGATGCCCGGTGGCGCGCAGGAACAGGCCGAGTTTGAGAGTGTCAGGACGTTTGCTCATGGAATGACTCCTTAATAGGCATGAATATTCGGCAAGCGATCGCCAAGGGGAGATCGGAACGTTTGAGAATCGAGTGATGGACTTCAGGAAGCTAGAAGTTATGGCGGTGAAGTTGCAAGAGATGTGCCGCTGATCATTAGGCTGATCGAAGAAGTTGTATTAAGAGTCAGACGACACTGGCCGGCGTTTAATTATTTGAAAAGTGTGCGCAGAGAGTGCGATATCTGTTTAATGGCTGTTGCTGTAGCAACACTTCTTAAATGAGGGCTATCTCACTCGCCGTGGCAATCCGCTTGCCGACGGCAGCTATCTCAAGGACGTCATCGCCGGCAAGCCATGCTGCTACATACAGATAAACTTTATTTCCACCTTCGTCTAATTCAACGGAATAACTTTAGCTGAAAACGTTATAGCGATTATTTCAGGATGTTATTGACGCTGTCTCTGCCGGGTCTTTATTGTCGCCCCGATCCGCGTCTTCATATGAAAGACTTTCCGTCGTTAGTTGAAGGTTGTGCAAATTCATGGAGTGCGCGTGCGCGTCATTCATGTTCTAACCCCCTGATTTAAACAACCAAGGAAGCTCGCTATGCAAGAGCGCAACAGCCGCAGGGCTTTCATCAAACACGTTGCATTGCTGGGAACGGCTGCCGCCGCAGGATTGATCCTACCCGGCTGCGACAAGTCCGAGAAGACCGCCAGCGCGGCGCCTGCCGTGATCAAAAAGCGCTCCGATCAGGTGGTCAGCTTCAAATACCCCGATAACCCGTCATTCGATCTGGTCTACCTCGCTGACTCTCTGGGTTATTTCGAAGGCACTCGCACCAAACCCAACTACATCGGCAAGATCGCAGCGCCGCAGATCATCCCGCTGGTGGGCACCGGCGAAATCGACTTCGGCTCGCGCATGGTGCCACTGGTGATTTCGGCGATTGCCAGCGGCCTTGACCTCAAGGTAGTGGCGGCTGGCGGCAAGACCCTGCAGGAAGCGCCGCACATGAAGTATTTCGTGCGTGCCGATTCGGGGATCTTCACGCCAAAGGACATGGAAGGCAAAACTGTGGGCTTCAACAGTTTTGGTGCCTGCGCCGAGTTCGTCACCAAGAAATACCTGCGCGAGCATCAGGTGGACGTCGACAAGATCAACTGGGTGGTAGTCCCGGACAATCAGGGCGAGCAGACCGTGCTCAGCCGCAATGTCGATATCGCGATCATCCATCCACCCGCGTCCGGCGGCGCCGAGCACAACCCTGAGCTGCGCAAGCTGTGGAGCGACTACGACCTGGACAAGGGCCTCGGCGGCATGGCGCCGTACAGCGGCTACGGCAAGTTCATCCGGGAAAACCCCGAAGCGACGGAGGATTTCGTCGCTGCGATCGCCAAGGCGGCCAATTGGGTCAACGCCAACCCGGACGAGGCCCGCAAGATCGTCTCCCAGCGCATCGGCACCAAGCTGGAACTGGTGGAACGCTACGCCTACGTCGACGACCTGGTCGTCACCGAACCGCCGATTCAGTACTACATCGACATCCTCGAAAGCGAGAAGAAGATCAAGCCCGGTGCGGTCGCGGTCAAGGATGTTTACACCAATGAGTTCAATGCGCTGGCCAAGGCGAACGTGTAGGTCGCCAGCCTCGGCGTTATGCGGTCGGTCAGCCAGGCAAGACCCCCGCGGGAGTGAGCGTGCTCACGAACAGGATGTGACAGCCGCCGAATCTGCTGCGGGTGTACGCAAGCATTCGTGAGCAAGCTCACTCCCACAGGTCCTGTATCGGCAGACAAATAGACGCCAGACAACAGATGAGAGGCATGCGTGCACAAAATCTCCACATCCGGCTTGCACATGGAATACCAAGCGCAAGACGAAGCAGGCAAAAGCGAGCGGGTAGAGGTGCTCAAGGATTTCGATCTTCAGGTGCGCGAGGGCGAGTTTCTAGCGATTCTCGGTCCATCGGGCTGCGGCAAATCCACCTACCTGAACATCCTCGCCGGGCTCGTGCAAAAAACCGGCGGCACGCTGGAAATCGACGGCAAATCCTTGCAAGGCATCAACCGCAATCAGGGCGTGGTGTTCCAGGGCTATGCCTTGCTGCCGTGGCGCTCGGTGCTCGACAACATTGCCGTCGGGCTGGAAATCCGTGGCGTCGGCAAGGCCGAGCGGCGTGAAAGAGCCCGCGAATACCTGGACCTTGTCGGCCTGACAGGCTTCGCCTCGCGCTACCCCCACGAACTCTCCGGCGGCATGCGCCAACGCGTGGCGATCGCCCGCTCGCTGGTTTACGAACCGGATGTGCTGCTGATGGACGAACCGTTCGCGGCCCTCGATGCGCAGACGCGCGAAACCTTGCAGGACGAATTGCTGCGCATCTGGGACCTGCACAAGAAGACTATCGTGTTCATCACCCACAGCCTGGACGAGGCTATCTTTCTGTCCGATCGGGTCGCTGTCATGACCCCACGTCCGGGGCGCATCAAAGAGATTATCGATATCGATCTTCCCCGACCCCGGCTACCGCAACTGCGCAACAGCCATGCGTTCGT
This sequence comes from Pseudomonas sp., assembly GCF_050739935.1. Classification (GTDB taxonomy): domain Bacteria; phylum Pseudomonadota; class Gammaproteobacteria; order Pseudomonadales; family Pseudomonadaceae; genus Aquipseudomonas. Next base: position 44,118 of record NZ_JBOICF010000019.1, read on the forward strand.
GCATCTGCGTCAACGGGCGTGGGCCTCGTTACGCGAAGGCATGGGCGGAACGGTCCCGGATGCACTGGAGGTCGAAGAAGGCCCTCGCCACGAAAGCTGGCAGCAGGTCGCACGCCGCAGCGGCTATCGGGTGGGCGTATGAACATGGCCCAGACCCCGCCACCGCGCCGGACTGCCACGTCGCGCTGGGTGAAGACATCGCGCAAGGCACTGGACAGTTCCATCGGTATTCTGGCGTTTCTCGCGCTCTGGGAAACGCTGCCGCGCCTGGGTGTCGTCAATCCCGGCTACCTGAGCCCGCCGTCGGCGGTGCTGGCGGCCATCGTCGAGATGGCGGGCAACGGCGCGTTGGTCAAGCACCTCCAGGCCAGCCTGATTCGCTCGCTCGCCGGACTTGCGCTGGCGATCTTCGCCGGTATTTCCCTCGGCCTTCTGATGGGCTGGTTCGCACGGCTGGAGCGGATCCTCGATCCGTTGCTGCAGTTCTTCCGGCAAACCTCGGCCCTGGCGCTGTTTCCGGTGTTCATCCTGTTTCTGGGTATCGGCGAACTGTCGAAGGTGGCGATCATCTTCTGGGCGTCGTTCTGGCCGATCCTGTTGAGTACCATCAGCGGTGTCAAACAAGTCGACAGTCTGCTGATCAACTCGGCGCTGTCGATGGGCGCCAACCGACGCTTCCTGTTTCTGAAAATCGTGCTGCCATCCGCTTCGCCCTCGATCTTCACCGGCGTGCGACTGGCGGGCGCCTACTGCATCACCGCGCTGGTGGCCGCTGAGATGATCGGCGCTCACTCGGGGCTGGGCTTCCTCACGCTCAATTCGCAGGAGGTGTTCCAGATTCCGAGCATGTACGCAGGCATTCTTCTGCTGGCGGTAGTGGGGTTGCTGCTGAACTTTCTCCTGGCACTGCTGGAGCGGCGTTTCACCCGCTGGCGCCGCGGGCTGAAGCATGCGGGCTGAGATGCGGGGTAAGCCCGCGGCTGCGTTCACCGGCGGCTGGGTTCACTGGAGTCTGGCGGGCGTGATCGGTGCGGTCGCGGTGTGCACAATATGGCTGTTACCCATGCTCGACGGCGCAGAGCAAGTCCCTGGCCCGGTGTTGGTCAAGGCACGCGAGCAACAGGTGTTTCGTGTGGGCGTGCGCAGTTATCCAAGGCCGACCTACAGCACCGAAGCGCTGGTTTCCGAGCCGGATGAAATGGACAGCGAACTGGCCACCGCTCTGGGCCACTATCTGGGTGTAAAGGTGCAGTTGACAGCGATTCCATCTCAAGACGTCGCAGACTTCCTGCGCAAGGGACAAGTGGATGCTGTAATCGCGGGCAGCCTCGACATTCCTGGACTGGAACGTCAGCGTGCAGCGTTGAGCGATGTGCCCCGCGCCTATGACAAAGGTGCGCTGTTGAGCTTGCGCAATTCGCCGCAATCTTCGCCTGAAGGCCAGACGGTCTGTGTCGCTAATGGCAGCCCCTGGACCCACGCCCTGCAGCGACAGGGCGCGCGGATTCAAACCTACGTGTCGGGTATCCGCGCCGCGACCGCGTTCATGGCCGGCGACTGCCAGTTGCTGGCCGATGAACGCACAGTGCTGACTAGCCTGCTGCAAACCCCCGACTGGCGTTTCTATCGCATGCTGCCGCAAACCCTTGACGCGAGCAGCGACGCGCGGGTTTACCTCGCCGAGCCGGACCCCAAAAGCCTGCGCCTGCTCCAGGCCGGATTGCGCGACTGGCAGTCCGAAGGCGGTCAGCTGAAAGCCTGGGATCTGCACAGCAACGCATTTCTGGTGGACAGCATGAAGATCAGCGACGGCCTGGTCTGTCACTGACGTTCAAGCGCGCTTGGGCAAGACCCAGTCTTTACGGATGAAGTGGCAGGTGTAGCCGTTCGGAATGCGCTCCAGATAATCCTGATGCTCAGGTTCGGCTTCCCAGAACGCGCCGGCCGGGCTGATCTCGGTCACGACCTTGCCTGGCCACAGGTCCGAGGCATCGACATCCTTCACCGTGTCTTCGGCGATGCGTTTCTGTTCTTCATTCAGGTAGAAAATCGCCGACCGATAGCTCAGGCCGATGTCGTTGCCCTGGCGATTGGCGGTCGACGGGTCGTGGATCTGAAAGAAGAATTCGAGAATCCTGCGGTAGCTGATCAGCGCCGGGTCGAAGACGATTTCAATGGCTTCGGCATGGGTGCCGTGGTTGCGGTAGGTGGCATTTTCGACGTCGCCGCCCGAGTAGCCCACTCGCGTGGACAGCACGCCCGGATAGCGGCGCAGCAGATCCTGCATACCCCAGAAGCAGCCACCAGCGAGCAGGGCGGTTTCGGTTTGTGTGGTCATGGATCAATCCTTCCTGTGGCGCAGTGAGCGCACTGGTTTCAATTCGTGACCCAGTTTGCTCGCCTGCCGTGAGCCTGCGCAAGCGCCGCTTGGTCAGGCCCTTCATCAGCGAGTGCGGAGGCGCTCGATGGTGATTTGCCGAGGCGATTGTTACCCTGTGCCGGATATTTTCAAGGCATTGAGCCCCCAAGACAGTCCTCTTCGTATATTCCATCGTTTCGCCGGTGTCGTTGCTGACCGGCATCTTTCCTCTTTTTGTCCGATAAGGTTTACCTCCATGAACTGGCTTTACGACCCTCTGCTATGGAGCGCTTTGGCGCAGATCATCGCCATCGACTTGCTCTTGGGGGGCGATAACGCCGTGGTCATCGCCATGGCCTGCCGTCGTCTGCCCCGCGAGCTGCAGACCAGGGCCATTTATGGCGGCATGCTCGGCGCTATCGTGCTGCGGGTGATTCTGCTGTTCTGTGCGGTGCATCTGTTGGCGTTGCCGTTTTTGAAACTGGTGGGCGCCCTGTTGCTGGTGTGGATCGGCATCAAGCTGGTGGCCAATCAGAACGACGAAGACGAGACCCTCGACGGCGGCACGCGGCTGTGGACTGCGATCCGTACCATTATCGTGGCCGATGTGGTGATGTCGCTGGATAACGTATTGGCCGTGGCCGCGGCGGGTGACGGCAACGTTTATCTGGTGGCGGCGGGAGTATTGATCAGCATCCCGATCATCGTCATGGGCAGCCGCCTGGTGTTGACGGCGTTGCACCGTTTGCCGTGGCTGGTGCCTGCCGGCGGTGCGCTGATCGGCTGGATCGCCGGGGGCATGGCGGCCGGCGAGCCGGTTCTGCAAGCCTGGCTGCCACAAGAAGGCTGGGTGCACTGGGCGGCCAGCGCGGGCACGGCGCTGGTCGTCCTGCCGGTCGGGCTGTTGCTGGGACGGCATACGCGGCGGCAAGACGTGGCTGATCAGCCGCAGGTTTGAGCGCGAAAGCAGGTACGGTCATCCGTTATCGAGCCTGCAACACCTCGCTGCCGCAGTCCGGCCTTGTAGGCAGTAGCGCTTGGGGCCGTCACCGCCGGCAAGCCATAAATGGCCACGCATTGAATCCGAGGGAACGCCCGGGTTAGAGGCAAAGTCTTCTTTCAAAGCAGACAGGGTTTGCCTGCGTCCACTACCGCCCCAGGAACATTCGTGAACACACCCCGCATTGGTTTCGCCTGCATGTATCGCCATCACGAGCGCGAGTTGTCGCTCAAGGAGCTCAAGGCTCTGGAGGGCGGTTATAACCCGCGGACCACCACTTTGCGCTGGATGGACAGCGTGACCTTGCAGGTGGCGCAGGAAAAGCTGCTGGACATCGTCGAGCACAACCTTGCCGCGCAGATTCGGCTGCTGGGCTACGTGGCGCAGCTGCCGCAGGCCAGACGAATGCTGCGTTTGAGCAGTGACCTGCTGCCGTTCTATAGCCATCCGAAAGTGGCAGAGTTTTACCAGGCGCGAACCGTCATGGCGCGCCTGGAGCAGCTGTTTGCGATGATTGGTGAAACGGCACGTAAAGGCGATATCCGGTTGTCTTTCCATCCTGGCCAGTTTTGCGTGCTCGGCTCGGATCGCCCCGAGGTGGTCGAGAACAGCCTCGCCGAGTTCGAATATCACGCCGACATGATCCGCATGATGGGCTACGGCCGAAGCTTTCAGGATTTCAAGTGCAACGTGCATATCGCCGGACGCCAGGGGGGCGAAGGCGTGCGCGCGGTATGGCCACGGTTGTCAGAAGTGGCGCGCAACTGCATCACCTTCGAAAACGACGAGAAAACCTACGGCGTCGACGACTGCCTGCAACTGGCGGATCTGGCGCCCGTAGTGCTGGACATCCACCACTGCTGGATTCACGAAAACAGCTATATCTCGCCCGACGATCCGCGTGTGGAGCGCATTATCGAAAGCTGGCGTGGCGTGCGGCCGGTCATGCATTACTCCCAGCCGCCGGAAAGCCTTCAGCAGCTGGGGTTCACTGCAGAGCAGAAACTGGAAATGGAGGATCTGTTGAAGGTGGTCAACAAGCGCGATCTGTATCTGCACAGCGATCGCATGTGGAACGACTGGACCAACACCTACGCCCTGCAATTCCTTGATCGCTTCGACATCATGCTCGAAGCCAAGGACAAGAATCTGGCTGCCGAAGGGTTTTATCAGCGTTTTCTGGCTTCCGCTGTTTAACGGCTGGACGAGGCTGAAAAAACGCCGCGCGTTCTTTCAGCACGCCAGGCCGGGGTATGACATGCCCTGGTCTGATTTTGATTCTCGGCGAGCCATTTTCGTCACGCCACCGTGACATTCATCTCAACTCTTTTCATTCCGGCGCAGCTGTGGCGTAGTGTGTTCGCACGTTTGCCGACTGGAAGAGGTAAAGAGAGATGACCCTGCAAAACCGCCTGGACAACCTGTACCCGAGCGCCGATGAAATTCCTGAGCAGTTCCGCGCAGGGCCCGCCATCGAGCAGCGCGAGTATCTGGTCAATGGTGAGCTTCGTCAGTGGCAAGGACCACTGGCGCCGGTGCTCAGTCCGGTGTCGCTGAAGACTGATGCGGGGCTGGAATCGGTGGTATTGGGCAGCACGCCCCTGATGGACGCCGACACGGCAATGACCGCGCTGGACGCGGCCGTGAAAGCCTATGACCGAGGGCAGGGCGCCTGGCCGACCATGCGCGTTGTCGAGCGTATCCATCATGTCGAGACCTTCCTCAAGCTCATGCGCGAACAGCGCGATGCCGTGGTCACCCTGCTGATGTGGGAGATTGGCAAGAACCTCAAGGACTCGCAGAAAGAGTTCGACCGTACCTGCGACTACATCGTCGACACCATCAACGCACTCAAGGAACTGGATCGTCGCTCCAGCCGTTTCGAGCTGGAACAGGACACTCTCGGCCAGATCCGCCGCGTCCCTCTGGGCGTAACCCTGTGCATGGGGCCTTATAACTACCCACTGAACGAGACCTTCACCACGCTGATCCCGGCGCTGATCATGGGCAATACCGTGGTTTTCAAACCCGCCAAATTCGGCGTACTGCTGATTCGTCCATTGCTCGAAGCCTTCCGCGACAGTTTCCCGGCCGGCGTGATCAACGTGATCTACGGCAGCGGCCGCGAGACGGTCAGTGCGCTGATGGCCAGCGGCAAGATCGACGTCTTCGCTTTCATCGGCACCAACAAGGCTGCCAGCGCCCTGAAAAAGCTCCACCCAAAACCGCATCGTCTGCGCGCAGCGCTGGGGCTGGACGCCAAAAACCCCGGTATCGTGCTGCCCGACGTCAATCTGGACAATGCGGTCAGCGAGGCCGTTACAGGTTCGCTGTCGTTCAATGGCCAGCGCTGCACGGCGTTGAAGATCCTGTTCGTGCACGAGAACGTGGTCGGCAGTTTCCTTGAGAAATTCGAGGAAAAACTGGCGCAACTCAAGCCGGGCATGCCGTGGGAACCGGGTGTTTCGCTGACCCCGCTGCCTGAGCCAGGCAAGACCGATTACCTGCAAGGGCTGGTGGACGATGCGGTGAGCAAGGGCGCCAGAGTGGTCAACGAAGGCGGTGGGGCCACCAATCATCAGTTCTTCTACCCAGCCGTGCTGTATCCGGTAACCCCGCAAATGCGCGTCTATCACGAGGAGCAGTTCGGCCCCGTGGTCCCGGTAGTGGCTTATCGCGACCTGGAGACGGTCATCGAATACGTGCTGGATTCGGACTTTGGTCAGCAGTTGAGCATCTTCGGCAACGACTCCAAGCAGGTCGGGCGGCTGGTGGATGCGTTCGCCAATCAGGTGGGGCGCATCAATATAAATGCCCAGTGCCAGCGCGGCCCGGACAGCTTCCCCTTCAACGGACGCAAGAACTCGGCAGAGGGGACCTTGTCGGTGGATGACGCGCTGCGCGTGTTCTCGATCCGTACGCTGGTGGCGACCAAGTTCCAGGAGAGCAACAAGGAATTGATCAGCGACATCATCCACAACCGCGAGTCGAGCTTCCTGACCACCGATTACATCTTCTGACAGCTGCCATCGATCGCTCAGGCTTAGCCTCCGTAGCAGCACGGCTTGCCGGCGGTGGCGTTAGTAAGGTCGCTGCCGCTGGCAAGGCGGACTGCTAAGGGGTAGGCGGCGATACCGTGAATCGCCAGCGAATGGCCATCTGCGACGCGCCTGAACGGGCGCGCCGCAACCTGTCGCGCTATCCATCCGCATGTTTACACCCGGGCACCGCGTCCATTAGTGTGCGCGGTAGCCATTTGCCTTGAACCAGCGGATGTCTGCGTACCCGAATTCTTCATACCCCACTGGATACCGCTGCCCTTGGTTGAAGTTACTTGCGAGTCGACATCCACCACCGCTGCCCCGGCACTGCCCACCAGCGTTCTGCACATGCTGCGCGCCGCCACCGCCGCGCAACACAGGGCACTGGAGGCGCGATTGCCTTTGACTCATCCCGATCTCGACCGCGCCACCTACACGAAAATCATCGAAGCCTATTACGGGTTTCACGCGCCGCTGCAGCGCAAAATCGAGCAATTCCTCGGCCCTCGGTCCACAGCCCCCGAGCGGCGGAAGGTTGCGGCGCTGATCAAGGATTTACGCGCGCTTGGCCTGAACGATCCGCAGATCGGGACCTTGCCGCTGTGCATGACGTTGCCCACTCTGGAGACTCAGGCACAGCTGCTCGGCATCATGTACGTCATGGAAGGCGCGACACTGGGCGGTCAGGTATTGCGCCGGATCATCGCCGACAGGTTGGGAATTCACGCCGACAGCGGCGGCGAGTTTCTCGATGTCTACGGCCGTGACACAGGCCGCCTGTGGAAAGCTTTTCTGAAACAGCTGGCCGACTTCGACCACCCTGAGCACAACAATCAAGTGGTGGACGCAGCGTGCGCCACTTTCGCCTGCTTCGAAAGTTGGCTGGACCGCGCGGGAGTGCTGTCGTGACCTCCACCACCGAACAGAATCTGAACGCATTGTTGCAGAACTGCGCCGATGAGCCGATCCGTATCCCCGGTGCTATCCAGCCCCACGGCGTGTTGCTGACGGTCGACGAGTTGTCGTGGACCGTACAACAGGCCAGCGCCAACGCTTTTCTGCTGCTCGGCGGCACCGATAACCTGCGTGCGGGCCAGCCGCTGTCAGCATGGCTTGGTGAGGATCAGGCGCAGACCTTGCGCGAAGCGGTGGCCAGCGGTCCGCTGGAGGACCTCGATCCGTTGCCCTTGCGCTGCGGAGGTCAGGCGCTGGATGGTTTGATCCATCGCCACGACGGCTTGCTGTTCGTCGAATTGGAGCGAGCCGTAGATGAGGCACCGACGCCATCGTTGAATCAAAATCTCAGCCGGACCCTGCGCCGCCTGCACTCGGCGAAAAGCCTGCCTGAGCTTTATGAAATCAGCGTCAATGAGATCCGTGCGCTGACCGGATACGACCGGGTGCTGATCTACCGCTTTCAAGAGCAGGGTCATGGCCAGGTCATCGCCGAATCCGCAGCCCCCGAACTCGATACCTACCAAGGCCTGTTTTTTCCGGCCAGCGACATTCCCGAACAGGCGCGCGAGCTGTACCGCCTGAACTGGTTGCGGATCATCCCCGATGCCGCTTATGTGCCGGTGCCGATGGTCCCTGCGCTGCGTCCGGACAACGGCGAGCCGCTGGACATGAGTTACGCCGTCCTGCGCAGCGTCTCGCCGATTCACTGTCAGTACATGCAGAACATGGGCGTGCTGTCATCCATGAGTATTTCCCTGCTCAAGGAAGACCGCCTGTGGGGCCTGATCAGCTGCGGCAATCGCCAGCCGCTGCAAGTGCCCCATGCGCTACGTGCCGCCTGCCAAACCATCGGCCAGGTGTTGTCGATGCAGATCAGCGTCTTGGAGGAACTGCAGGCGCAGCGTCAGCGCGAGGCCAAGGGCGGTCTGCTTACCTCTCTTGCCAGTGCGATGGCCGAAGCCGACGGCGACGTCTATCACGGGCTGATCCAGCATCCACAAGCGTTGTTGGCCGTGGCTGGCGCCGATGGCGCGGCGGTGATCATCGAAGGCCGGATACAGCTATTCGGTCAGTGCCCGCCAGCGAAGCTGGTGAGGTCGCTGCAGCGTTGGGTACAACAGCAACCGGGGCCGGTGGTCGAAACCTCATGCCTGAGTGTGCTGTTTCCCGAAGCGCGCGATTACCAATCGGTCGCCAGCGGCCTGTTGGCCTTCAGCCTGCCCAAGCCGGTCGACAATGCCGTGTTGTGGTTTCGCCCCGAGGTCAAGGGCAACGTGCAATGGAGCGGCAATCCGGACGCATCGAAGGTCGTGGTAGCGAACCGGTTACAGCCGCGGGAGTCCTTTGAAGCCTGGAAGCAGCAGGTCGACGGCACGTCACTGCAGTGGACCGTTGGCGAGGTGTATGCGGTGTCGGACCTGCGCCGCTCGGCCCTGGAGTACGACCTTTCACGTCAGGTGCTGCGCGAAAAAGATGCGGTGCACGCGCGGGATGAACTGGTCGCGGTGGTTTCCCATGACCTGCGCAGTCCGCTGACAGCCATCGTCATGCAATGCGGGATGATGCAGCGCCTGGTGGTGGCGGATGCCAGCCCCACGTCGAAACGACTGCACTCGGCCATCGAAACCTTGCAACGCGCCACCGCACGTATGACGCATCTACTGGAGGACTTGCTCGATATCTCGAAAATCGAGGCCGGGCGCTATTCGATCTCGCCGCAACCTGTGGAAGTCAGCCAACTGTTCGAGGACGCCTGGTCGTTGCTCACTCCCGTGGCGCAGAGCAAGTTCATCGACCTGACGTTTGCCACTGAGCCTACGCTGAAAATCATGGGCGACCCGGAGCGGATGTTTCAGGTGTTGTCGAACCTGATTGGCAACGCGATCAAATTCACTCCCAGGCAGGGGCGTATCAGTGTCGCCGCAGTGATCGAAGGTGACGCCGCAGTGATCAGCGTTACCGATTCCGGCGTGGGTATAGCCCCGGATCAGGTGCCACATGTGTTCGAACGTTATTGGCGCATTCGCGAGGGCAATCCGACCGGCACCGGCCTCGGTCTGTACATTTCTCGCGGGATCGTCAGGGCTCACGGTGGTGAGTTGACCGCCAGCAGTGAGCCGGGCGTAGGCAGTGTGTTCCGCTTTACGGTGCCGTTGGCGACATTGCCGTGAACATCGACATGCGCGTCAGATTCCGTCATTGCCGCGAATCATCCGGAAAACCGGCAATGTTTGCGGTTTGTTTGGTGATCTGACGACAGCGTCTATATTCTTTCCGTGTCTACCCTGATGCCCACAGAGGCAGGGCGCCGACCCGCACCCACGCAAGACCAAAGGAAAGCTGATGAGTACCACCAGCACGCCGCTCTCCGGCGTCAACCAGCCACTCAAGGGCATCGCACTGATTGTCCTGGCAACGTTCCTGTTTTCCAGTCACGACACCTTGTCCAAATACCTCTCCGGCATTTACCCGATCATGATGGTGGTGTGGGTGCGCTATGTGGTGCATACCGGGCTGATGGCGTGCATTTTCATGCCGTCGGCGGGGCTGCGCGTACTGCGCACCAAACGGCCCGGTTTGCAGGCGTTGCGGGCTGGTTGCCTGCTGGGTACCAGTTTGCTGTTTACCAGCGGCCTGATGTTCATCCCGATTGCCGAAGCCACCGCGGTCAACTTCCTCGCGCCGCTGTTGGTGACGGCGCTGTCGGTGCCGTTGCTCAAGGAGACGGTGTCGCGCGGGCAGTGGATTGCTGTGCTGGTGGGGTTCAGCGGGGTGATGGTTATCGTGCATCCGGGAGGCGAGCTGTTTACCCCAGCGGTACTGCTGCCTTTGGGCTCGGCGCTGTGCTTTGCCTTTTACCAGCTGTTGACTCGATTGGTCGCCGCTCATGACAGTCCGACCACCAGCAACTTTTTCGCGGGGCTGTTTAATAGCCTGCTGATGAGTGCGATCGTGCCGTTCTTCTGGCAGTCGCCGCAGTGGAAGCATATTCCGTTCATGCTGGCGCTGGGGACGTGCGGGATGGTTGCGCATTTGATGCTGACCCAGGCGTTTCGGTTCGCCGCGCCGGCCTTGCTGGCGCCGTTTGGTTATTGCCAGATTGTGTTTGCAGGGCTTTGGGGGTTCATCGTGTTCAATCATGCGCCGTCGCTGACGGCACAGGCGGGGATTGCGATTATTTGTCTGAGTGGTCTGGCGGCGGCTTGGCAGCAGCGCAAGAAGGGGGGATGAGGTTTGGTCCGACTTCGTCGGATTCCCTCTCACAGACTTAACCGCGTTCATCCGCACGCAAGTCGCGCAAAGGCGCGTCTGTGAACGACTGATGGAATGCTGGCATATGCCGCTTCCGTAACGGGGCGCCGCGGCTCATAATTGCGCGATTCCCCGTGGTCGTGAGCCAAGCATGAAAACTGTCGATGAGACTCTGCTCGAAGCGTCCGTAGAGTCGCCACGCAAGAGCCGCAAGAACAACCCGGAAAAGACCCGCGATGGCATCCTTCAGGCCGCCGTCGCCGAGTTCGTTGCCCAAGGACTGTCGGGCGCACGAGTCGATGCCATCGCCGAGCGCACGCAAACCTCCAAACGGATGATCTATTACTACTTCAACAGCAAGGAACAGCTGTACAGCGAAGTGCTGGAGAAGTTGTACGGCGATATCCGCCACACCGAGAGCAGCCTGAAACTGGATGTGCTGGAGCCCATGGCGGCGATTCAGCGGCTGGTGGAATTCACCTTCGATCACCATGATCGCAACGTTGATTTCGTGCGCATTGTCTGCATTGAAAACATTCACAACGGCGAGAACCTCAAGCAATCGCCGACGATTCGGACGCTCAGCCAACACGTGCTGCAGGCGCTGGACGAAACCCTGCGTCGTGGCGAGAAAGCGGGGGTGTTTCGGTCGGGCGTGCAGGCCGTTGACCTGCATATGCTGATCAGCTCGTTCTGTTTCTATCGCGTGTCCAACCGCCATACCTTTTCGGAAATTTTTCAGATCGAGCTGGAAGACCCTCAGGTCAAGGCGCGGCACAGGGCGATGGTGAGTGACTCGGTGACGCGATATCTGCTGCCTTGAATTTCCGGTGACGTCCCTGTAGCAACACGGCTTGCCGGCGGTGGCGTCGTTGCATGCTGCGTTAGCAAGCCCTTCTGCTACAAGTCCCGTACAGCAGGAAGATCGGAGATCAAGCGATCTGAAAAAACCTTGCATCCGTTCTGCATCAGCGTTGTGACCGGTAAATGATTCGAATGCCCTGACCGCCTGAAACGCTGCCGTGGTGCTGCCGCCTCGCGTGCGGCAGCCCGGTAATCCCTGAGGTCATTTCGATCTGCGCGAAACACCTTGAAACAGCTACTCTAGAGCGCTGCCTGCCATATTCACTCAAGGAAGCTTGCTGATGTCGCAACGCCAATCGACGCTGATCGCTTTGCTGGTCGCGGTCACGTTTTTCATGGAAAACCTCGACGCGACGGTGATCGCGACCGCACTGCCGGAAATGGCCAGGACATTCGGCGTGGCGGCGGTCGATCTGAACATCGGTATGAGTGCCTATATGCTGGCGATTGCGGCGTTCATTCCTATCAGTGGCTGGTTGGCGGACCGCTTGGGTTCGCGGCTGGTGTTCGGCGGCGCCATTGTGCTGTTTACCCTTTCATCCTTGATGTGCGGCGTGAGTTCCAGTCTTGAAACCTTTGTTGCCGCGCGAGTGTTGCAGGGTGTAAGCGGAGCGATGATGGTCCCCGTCGGAAGGCTGGCCGTCATGCGCGCGACCGAGAAAAAGGACCTGGTGCGCGCCATTTCGCTGATTACCTGGCCTGGTCTGGTCGCGCCGATACTCGGGCCGCCGCTGGGAGGTTTTATCGTCACCCACGCCTCATGGCCGTGGATTTTCTATCTGAACCTGCCGTTGGGGGCGATGGCTTTGATTGCCACGTGGGTGCTGATTCCGCGCCGCAATGAAGTCGGTCGCCGGGCTTTCGATTTCGGCGGTTTCGTGCTGCTGGGCGTGGCCTGTACGGCGCTGCTGTACGGCATGGAGATGCTCGGGCAAGGGCGCGACAGCCAGTGGCCGGGGCTGTTGGTCACCGGAATCGGTGTCGTCAGCGGTGCACTGGCCTGGGCGCATATGCGCAGACGTGCCGAGCCGTTGATGAACGTCAGCGTGATTGGTATTCGCACCTTCAGTGTCAGCCTTTTCGGCGGGTCGCTGTTTCGCATTGCCATCAGCACCTTGCCGTTTCTGCTGCCGTTGATGTTTCAGCTGGGCTTTGGGCTGTCGGCGTTCGATTCCGGCCTGCTGGTACTGGGCGTTTTCGCGGGTAACCTCGCGATGAAGCCGTTCACCAGCATCATCATGCAGCGCTGGGGCTTTCGCTCAGTGTTGATGATCAACGGGTTCATCGGGGTAATCGCCATCGCTGCCTGCGCCATGCTCGACGAACAGATGGGCTGGCCGATGATCCTGCTGATTCTTTTCGTCGGCGGCCTGTCGCGCTCGATGCAGTTCACGGCCTTCAACACGCTGGGTTTCGCCGATGTGCCGAAACCGCAGATGAGCGATGCGTCCACCATGTTCAGCATGTTTTTTCAGCTCAGCATGGGCTTGGGCGTGGCAATCGCTGCGTTGCTGCTGCGCGGTTCGATGTACCTGCATGGCAATGAAGGGCAGGCGCACACCAGCGATTTCCAGCTGACCTTCGTCTGGGTCGCGCTGATCGCGCTGCTGGCATTACTGGACAACCGGCGGCTGTCGGCGCAGGCGGGCGACGCGGTGTTGCAGCGCAAGGCTTGATCAAATTCCGAATACTTTGATTCCGACGCAGCAGTCCAGCTTGCCGACGGTAGCGGTTTCAGGAACGCCGCTGCCGGCAAGCCGGACTGCTACAGCGAACGCTTACCCCTGCGAACATGTGTGCGGCACCCGAGCGGTATGCCGGTGCACTGTCTAAAACCACCACCGCCTGTGCACGCTTTGACTATTGCCGATTGCGGCGGCAGGGCGGAGTATTTCGTCACTCGAACAATAAAAATGTAAGGACGACACAATCATGCAGATCGAAGGCAAGGTATTTCTGGTCAGTGGCGGCGCATCCGGTCTGGGTGCCGCCACAGCACAGATGCTGATTGAGGCGGACGCGAAGGTCGTGCTGGTGGATGTCAACGCTCAGGCGCTCGAAACCCAGGTAGCGAAGCTCGGCGAGAATGCGCGCGCCAGCATGACCGACATTACCGATGAGGCCGCCGCCCAGGCCGCGGTGGACAAGGCACTGGCGGAGTTCGGCCAGATCAACGGCCTGATTAACTGCGCCGGCATCGTCGGTGCGCAGAAGATCCTTGGCAAGGAAGGCCCCCATCCTCTGGACAGCTTCAGTAGGGTCATCAACGTCAACCTGATCGGCAGCTTCAACCTTCTGCGTCTGGCCGCCGCTGCGATCGCCGAGGGCGCTGCGGATGAAGGGGGGGAGCGCGGTGTCATCGTCAATACCGCGTCCGTAGCTGCCTATGACGGGCAGATTGGCCAGGCTGCCTACGCCGCCTCGAAGGGCGCGATCGCCAGCCTGACCCTGCCCGCGGCACGCGAACTGGCGCGTTTCGGCATTCGCGTCATGACCATTGCCCCCGGCATCTTCGAGACCCCGATGATGGCTGGCATGACCCCGCAGGTACGCGAAAGCCTGTCGGCGGGCGTGCCGTTCCCACCACGGCTCGGCAAACCTGACGAATACGCCGCCCTGGTGCGCCACATCATCGAAAACAGCATGCTCAACGGCGAAGTGATCCGTCTCGACGGCGCCTTGCGCATGGCCGCCCGCTAACCGAGGAGATCCGACATGTCACTGAACCAGCGTCAGCCACAGATCGAAGATCCGGTGGTTATCGTCAGCGCCGTCCGCACGCCCATGGGCGGCTTTCAGGGGGATCTCAAGAGCCTGACCGCGCCTCAGCTCGGCTCGGCAGCCATTCGCGCTGCCGTCGAGCGCGCCGGCCTTGCGGCTGCCGATGTCGAGCAAGTGCTGTTCGGCTGCGTGCTGCCCGCCGGGCTTGGCCAGGCGCCGGCGCGTCAGGCCGCATTGGGTGCCGGCCTGGGCGACGGCACGCTGTGCACCACACTGAACAAGATGTGCGGCTCCGGAATGCAGGCGGCAATCATGGCCCACGACCTGTTGCTCGCCGGCAGCGCCGATGTGGTGGTCGCTGGCGGCATGGAAAGCATGTCCAACGCGCCATACCTGCTGGAAAAGGCCCGCAGCGGCTATCGCATGGGCCACGGGCAAATCATCGATCACATGTTCTTCGACGGGCTGGAAGACGCCTATGATCGTGGCCGACTGATGGGCACATTCGCCGAGGATTGCGCGTCGCTCCAAGGCTTCAGTCGCGAGGCGCAGGACGCTTTCGCCATCGCCTCCTTGACTCGCGCCCAAGAGTCAATGCAGCAGGGCCGTTTCGAGAGCGAGATCGTTGCATTGCAAGTCAGCGTTGGCAAAGAGCAAAAAACCATCACTCAAGACGAGCAGCCTCCCAAGGCCAGACTGGACAAGATTCCCCAGCTCAAGCCGGCATTTCGCGAAGGTGGAACGGTCACGGCGGCCAACTCCAGCTCGATCTCTGACGGCGCCGCCGCATTGATCCTGATGCGCCAGTCGGAAGCCGAGCGGCGAGGGCTCAAGCCGCTGGCCGTCATTCACGGCCACGCCGCCTACGCCAACCAGCCGGGTCTGTTTCCCACAGCGCCCATCGGTGCGATTGAGAAGCTGATGCGCAAGACCGGCTGGTCCCTCGGCGATGTTGACCTGTTCGAGATTAACGAGGCGTTTGCCGTCGTCGCCCTGGTGACGATGAACAAGCTTGAGCTGCCCCACGACAAGGTCAACGTCAACGGCGGCGCCTGTGCCCTCGGACACCCCATCGGCGCCTCGGGAGCACGGATTCTCGTTACCTTGCTTGCAGCGCTCAAGCAGAGAGGATTGCAGCGCGGTGTCGCAGCGATCTGCATCGGTGGCGGTGAAGCGACGGCGATCGCGCTGGAAGTCTTTTAAATCAATGAGTTGAGATGGCTATTTAAGGCTGAGTAAGGCTTTTTTCTCGCTTTCTACTAAATATTAATAAGGATGTATATCAATGAGTTACGAAACTATTCTTAAAGAGATTCGAGGGCGAATAGCGTTGATTACGTTGAATCGACCCCAGGCGCTGAATGCCCTGAATGCGCAGTTGATCAATGAGCTCAACCACGCCCTCGATGAACTGGAACGTGATCCGGACATCGGCTGCATCGTTCTCACCGGCTCGGCCAAAGCCTTCGCCGCGGGCGCTGATATCAAGGAAATGGCTGAGCTGACCTATCCGCAGATTTATCTCGATGACCTCTTCAGCGACAGTGATCGCGTAGCCAACCGCCGCAAACCGATCATCGCGGCAGTGTCCGGCTTCGCGCTGGGCGGTGGATGCGAGCTGGCGCTGATGTGCGACTTCATCCTGGCGGCCGATAACGCCAAATTCGGTCAGCCGGAAATCAAGCTCGGCGTCTTGCCCGGGATGGGTGGTACTCAACGTCTGACCCGAGCGGTGGGCAAGGCCAAGGCCATGGAAATGTGCCTGACCGGACGCATGATCGATGCGGTCGAGGCTGAACGTTCCGGGCTGGTGGCGCGCATCGTGCCCCAGGACCAGCTACTTGAAGAAGCACTGAACGTCGCGCAAGGCATTGCCGCCAAGTCATTACCGGTGGCCATGATGGTCAAGGAAAGCGTCAATCGGGCGTTTGAGGTCAGCCTTTCCGAAGGCATACGCTTCGAGCGGCGGGTTTTTCACGCGGCGTTCGCCAGCGAGGACCAGAAAGAAGGCATGGCGGCTTTCATCGAGAAGCGCGAGCCGATCTTCAAGCATCGCTAAGTCCAGAAGCTGCGGCGCTAACCGGCGTCGTCCGCTGCATTACGGGGCGTGTAATGAACACCCTGTTCGGTGATATGCAGCGTGGCCCGCGCGCTGCGCAGGGTCAGCGGCCTGGCGCTGTCGAGGCGCAACTGTCCATCCTCGGGAGGCGCCGTTGACGGCGCGAGGCGTTCATCGCATCCGCCCTCGTCGCACCACATTCCGGGTGGCCCTGTTGTGTTCGCGACTGTGCTCAATGCTTCGCATATCAGTGGTTGATCGGGGTCCCCCTCGAAAAACCTGATCTGTAGCCGTGTCCCGGCCGCCTGCCTCTCCAGTCTGCTGACCACCCGTGCCCAACTGTCATCAGGGCTGCTGGCCGGCGACTCTGGTTGCCAGTCGTAGCGAATGCGGATGCGTCCCGACGCGTCAGCCTGGTCGTCGACCTGCCAGGCGGCCTGGCTCACGGCGACAATCGGCTTGGGATGTTCGAGCGCCGGCCGATACGGCATTGCCCACGGCAGCACTTGAAAACTGTTTTCATAGCCCGCCAGGGCCGGCCTGTCGAGGTCGGGGCGGGGACGCAGCAGTCCGGCGACGCCCATCCCGGAAACGTTCGCCGATGCCATTGCTTGCAGGATCTGAATTACATCGTTCGACGCGCAACCGCGCAACGGGGCCAGTTGCCACGCGCAATGGCTTACGTCGGTCAAAAGCCATTGGTCGTTGAAACACGAGTCAGGATGCTGGTCGACCCGCATCACCAAGCCGCCGCGTAGCCACGGAAGACGGCTACGGCCCATGATCTCCCGGCGCTCACACCTAAGGCGCTCAAGCTGACGCGCGCTGATCTGTTGATGCTGGCCGGGACTGGCATGGACATCCCACGGCACGGATGGCACCTGATTGTCAGCCTCGTATGCGTCGTGGGGTGGCATGCGGCCTTGCGGACTGTAGTGCTCTCCGGCATGGCTGCTGTAACTGGTGCGTACCGACAGTTGCTCTGCCAGATGATCGACGCAAGCCGGTGTCGGCCATTCCGGGAAGCCCAGGGGATCGTCGGAAAATACCAGGATGTGCCGATGAAGGTGGTGTTCGAAGCGAAAGGAGATCCCTTCTTCTTCACACAGTCGGCGCAGGAAATGCAGATCGCTTTCGTCGTACTGAAGGCAATGCTCCCGAGGCGGGTAAACCCCAATCAGTTGGTCAAAGCGCAATGCGTCGTCACCCATGCCGTGGCTGTGCAGCAGCCGGGTGATGATCTGTGGGACGCTTTGTCCATTGAACGCGCGACGCCGGGGCGCTCCGTCAAGGCGCTGCAGGCTCGGCATCAGGCGCAAGCGATAAAGGCTCAGGTCGGGGCCTCGGTACAGTCTGTCCGCCTGGTGAATTTGTCCATGCAGCCCATGCATTTGGAGTATTTCCACACCAATCTCCAACCAGGCATCGCGCAGCAGCAGCGCGGCGCAGTCCAGAGTCGGATCCGGGCTGACCAGGTCGATGTCGAAACAGAACGGCGCATTGAGTCGGTCACGGCCGTTGACACCGATCACCAGCAGATCGCTTGGGTTGTTGGCGATAGCCAAAGTCATTGTCACCTGCGAGTCTTCGCACATCTGCTGGGGCACCCTGAAATTTCGAGGCGCAGAGGGTACGAAAAGCTACAAGACAAAGGGGCCAGTTCTGAATTTTCGGAAGCGGACTACAAGGTTTGTCCGACTATCCTGAGCATTGTGTAGACCTTTTCCGGGAAACTTATCGGCCATCCTTTGATCGACGGCGCCATATCAGGGGTTTCATCTGCCGTCAGCGCGTATAAAATGCGCCGGGCGCCCGGGCTCTGTCCGGGCGTTTCATCATCGTTCACCATTTTCAGCATTTATCGTCCTGGGTCCGACGCCCCACGCCGGACCGGCATCGACGGTTTATCGCCATCGGAACAAGAGAGCAATCATGGGCGCACAGTGGAAGGTCAAACACAAAGAAGCAGCAGCCAACGCCAAGGGTAAGATTTTCGGCAAGCTGTCCAAGGAAATCATGATTGCCGCGCGTTCCGGCGCTGATCCCGACATGAACTCGCGTCTGCGTCTGGTGGTCGAGCAGGCGAAAAAGGCCTCGATGCCCCGTGAAACCCTGGAGCGGGCGATCAAGAAAGGCGCGGGCCTGCTGGGTGAGCAGGTCAACTACCATTTCGTCACTTACGAAGGCTTCGCGCCGCACAAGGTGCCGGTGATCGTCGAGTGCCTGACCGACAACGTAAACCGCACCGTCGCCGAGATTCGTGTGCTGTTTCGCAAAGGCCAGATGGGCGCTGCGGGCTCGATTACCTGGGATTTCGACCATCTGGGCATGATTGAAGCGGCTGGCGACGGCAATACCGACCCTGAAGAAGCCGCTATCGAAGCCGGTGCGCAGGATGTCGAGGCGGGCGAAGAGGGCTTGACCCTGTTCTACACCGAGACCACCGACCTGGATGCCGTGTGCAAGGCATTGCCGGAGCAGGGCTTTACAGTGGAGTCGGCCAAGCTCGGCTATCGTCCGAAAAACCCGGTGTCGGGCCTGAGTGACGAGCAGATGGCAGAAGTCGAGGCGTTCCTGGAAGCCATCGACAGCCATGACGACGTGCAAAACGTGTATGTAGGGCTGGCAGGGTAGGGATTCTCCCTGGAGGAAGGCGTCGTCTGTGCTGGCCCTTCGCGAATGAATTCGCTCCCACAGAGGGTCATCACACGCCGTCAAACCTGATCGCGGCCGCGGTGCCCGAACAGCTCTGACTCACAATGCCATCCGACTGGCCGGAAAGAGAGCTCGCCGACGCAACGCCATCCAACTGGCCGGAATGAGAGCTCGCTGACGCAACGCCATCCACCTGGCCGGAATGAGCGTTCGCTGACGCAACGCCATCCACCTGGCCGGAATGAGAGTTCGCTAACGCAACGCCATCCAACTGGCCAGAATGAGAGCTCGCTGACGCAACGCCATCCACCTGGCCGGAATGAGAGTTCGCTGACGCAACGCCATCCACCTGGCCGGAAAGAGAGCTCGCTGACGCAACGCCATCCACCTGGCCGGAATGAGAGCTCGCCGACGCAACGCCATCCGACTGGCCGGAAAGAGAGCTTGCTGACGCACGCCATCCACCTGTGGGAGCGAATTCATTCGCGATGCGGTCGTAAATTCGGCAGATATGCGTCGGATGTACCGGCCCTTCGCGAATGAATTCGCTTCACCAATTCTGTCGGCATGCTGGGATTTTGGGCACACGTTCATCCCGAGCAGTCCAGCTTGCCGGCGGTAGCGATTTCAAAGACGCCACCGCCGGCAACTGCCGCTACAAGCAGCGCTTAAGTGTCTCCAGCGCCCGCTCTATCTCTGTGAAGCTCGGGCGACTCATCACCCGCGGCCCCACACACTGCTGCTGCAGCTCCCGCAACTGCGCAATCGCCTCACTGGCATCGCAGCACGCTAACAATTCCCCCAACAGAATCCCGAAGGCCCGCACTTCGATACGTTCGAGTGTTCGCCCGGTTTCTTCATCCGGATAAAACGCCGCAGCGCCGAAATCCCCCAGCAGGCTCTCGCCGTTTTGCTCCCAAAGGATGTTATGTGCGTAAAGGTCGCCGTGGTTGATGCCGCGCCCATGCAGGTGTCGGCAGGCCGAAGCGATGCCTGACGCCATGCGCAGGGCGGTCTCCAGGCTCAAGCGGGTGTCGCTGTAGATGTCGCGGGTACAGGATTCCAGGCTCGGCGGACGAGCAAGGGTAACAAAGGCAGGCGAGATCAACTCCATGACCAGCCCCCTGGCATTGCGTGGGTGGCCGACCACTTCGCCCTCGACTGGAATCAGATGCGGATGCTGACCGGCCGCGATGCACGCCGCCATCTCGTCCAACGGCGAGCCGTCGCTGGTCAGATCGCCCTTGTAGAGTTTGACCGCGACCTCTTCGCACACCCCGGCATCGTCCACCCATTCGCCCCGTTGGATGAGCCCTGACGCGCCTTCGCCCAGCATCTGGTGCAAGGTCAGTTGTGACCAGGGGATCTGCCGGATCGGCTCCTCAGTGTGGATGTCGTTGAGCGGATTGCCAGCGAACGCCAGCCAGGCCAGCGCAGGCATCTGTAGCAGCCATTGCGGCAACTGGCGAATGTCGTTGGAGGCGATGCGCACCAGTTCCAGTCGATGGCACGCTGCAATGGACGCCGGCAGACTACGCAGGCGATTGCCGGCCAGCATCAGCTTTTGCAAATGCTCGGACTCGCCCAGCTCCTCAGGCAGCGACTCGATGCAGTTATCGGTCAGCACCAGCGAGCGCAGATGCGGCGGCAATGAGCGTGGTGGTACTTCGGCGATGCGGCAGGCTTTGAAGCCGACAAAAAACAGCTGTTCGCACTGGCCCAGCCCTTCGGGCAGACGGGTGAACAGATTGTTGGAGCAGAAGAGGATCTTGAGATGTGTGAGCCGATGCAGGTCGGCAGGCAGATCGGTCAGCTGATTGTCAGACAGATTCAGCACTTCGAGTGAGTCGCTGAGACTGAATATCTCAACAGGAAACTCTGTGAGGCCGCAGTTGAGGTCCAGCCGTTTGCTGCCCGCCAGCTTGCCGGCGCGCAGGTCTGCGAGAGTATGCATGGGAAGAGAAACCCGTGGCCCAAAGCCCGTCATCATAACCAGTTCGCTGGCTCTGCGCTCAACCCAGGCAGCGGTCGAGCAACTGATGCATGCGCTCGAGTGTGGGCGCTGATTCGGCATAGAGGATCCGGTAGACCATCGGCGCGACCACGGCGTCCACCAGCTCATCGGCCGAGGGGCTGCGCTCGCCGCGCTGTTGCGCGCGGTCGATGATGATCTGCAATTGCTCACGAACGATATTCAGGCATTTGCCCGAGCAGAGAGTGGCGCTGCTGGCGACGACATCGCGCATCATTTCGCGACCGGGCGCCGAGTTGGTTTCCTCCAGATAGACTTCGACCCAAGTGCGCAAATCCTCGCGCAGGCTGCCGCAATCCACCGGTTCGTCCGGGCGCAGACGCTCCACGGCCGCATCGGCAAGCAGTGAGGTGAGGTCGCCCCAGCGACGGTAAATGGTCGACGGCGTGACCCCGGCACGTGCAGCAATCATCGGCACGCTAAGCGCAGAACGCTCTTGCTCCTGAAGCAGATCACGTACCGCTGCGTGAATCGATGTCTGCACCCGGGCACTGCGCCCGCCAGTACGAATGCCTTCTTTGATAGCCATGGATCGAACCTTAACACAAAGTATTTGCTTTAAGCGGAATCTGCTCGCACACTCTCTAACGCAAATTCATAGCTTTTATAGTGTGCTTTTTCGGGAGAGTGTACTCGTGTCTGATTCGTTGCAGAACCCGCAAGTCGATGGTCGGAGCCGGGGGCACCTGGGGTATCTCGCTTTTGTCATGCTGTGTTTCTTCGCAGCCTCCAGCGCGCCGACGCCGCTTTATCACGTGTATCAGCAGGCGTGGGGATTTTCTTCGGCGCTGCTGACGCTGATTTTCGCGGTCTACGCCTTGAGTCTACTGGCGACCCTGCTGGTGTTCGGCTCGCTGTCGGACTATCTGGGTCGTCGACCGGTGATTTTCGTCGCGCTGTTGCTGGAGATCCTTTCATTGCTGCTGTTTATCGGCGCCAGTGACGTCAGTTGGCTGATCGCGGCGCGAGTGCTGCAAGGGGTGGCAACCGGTATCGCTACCAGTGCCTTGGGCGCGGCGATGCTCGACACCGATCAAAACCAGGGGCCATTGATCAACAGCATCACCCCGATGTTC
Organism: Pseudomonas sp.; assembly: GCF_050739935.1. Taxonomy (GTDB): domain Bacteria; phylum Pseudomonadota; class Gammaproteobacteria; order Pseudomonadales; family Pseudomonadaceae; genus Aquipseudomonas. The sequence continues at coordinate 66,134 of NZ_JBOICF010000019.1, forward strand.
GGCATGGCGCTAGGCGCGCTCGGCACCAGTGCGCTGGTGGAGTACGCGCCCATGCCATTGCTGTTGGCCTACATCCTGCTTTTGGCCGCTTTCGTCGCACAGGTGCTGTATCTGTGGCGCGTACAGGAAACCGTAACGCCGCAGCCTGGCGTGCTGAAAACCCTGAAGCCCAGGCTCTATGTGCCTCAGCGTGCGCGCAGCACCTTGCTGCTGGTGCTGCCCGCGGATATCGCCGCCTGGGCGCTGGGTGGCTTCTTTCTGTCACTTGCGCCGTCTTTGCTGGCGGCGGCCACCGGCTCGAACTCCGTGCTCAATGGCGGGTTGGCCGTGGCGGCACTGACCATCAGCGGGGCGATTTCGATCATGAACCTGCGCCTGCGGCCGCCTCAACTGGCATTGCTCATCGGCAGCAGTTTCCTGGCCATGGGCGTGTCAGTGGTACTGCTGGCGGTCAATCTGGGCTGGCTGTGGTTGTTCTTCACCGGGACCGTGGTGGCAGGCGTTGGATTTGGCGCCAGCTTCCTTGGGGCGCTGCGGTTACTGCTGCCCCTGGCCCATGCCCATGAGCGGGCCGGTCTGATGTCGACTTTTCTGGCGTTCAGTTACCTCGCGTTTTGCGTCCCTGCGCTCGTCGCGGGGCTGGCGGTGAAAACGGAAGGCCTGATCGTGACCACCAACGTTTATGGCGCGGTGGTCGTGGTGCTGGCCCTGCTCGCTCTGGGTGGATTGCTGTTGCAGCGCGCGGCCCGAATCAAAGCCGCCTGATACCCCGTGGCAGGCGCCTGAGCTTCTGCTAGTTTCATTCCTGTGTTGTCAGCCCTCATAAAAACAATCACAGGGATCCACGGATGAATGACAGAAAACGCATGCCTGCCAGCGCGCATTATGCAGACCATCACCAGCACTCCATCGCTGATCCCGAGGCGTACTGGAGCGAGCAGGCGCGACAGGTGGCCTGGTATCACGCGCCACGGCAAGTGCTGCAAGCGATGCCCGACGGCACCCACCGCTGGTTCGCCGACGGGCAACTCAATACCTGCTATCTGGCGCTGGATCACCAGATCGAACTAGGTCGTGGTGAGCAACTGGCATTGATTTACGACTCGCCCGTCACTGACTGCAAAGCGACCTACACCTTCAATCAATTGCGCGACGAGGTCGCGTGTCTGGCAGGGTTGCTGCGCAAGCTGGGCGTGGAGAAGGGCGACGGCGTCATCATCTATATGCCGATGATCCCTCAGGCCGCCATGGCGATGCTGGCCTGTGCGCGGATCGGCGCCATGCACTCAGTGGTGTTCGGCGGTTTCGCGCCCCATGAACTGGCATTGCGCATCGATGACCTCAAGCCCAGATTGCTGCTTACGGCCTCCTGCGGGCTGGAGTTCGACCGGGTCATTCCCTACAAGCCACTGGTGGACAAAGCGCTGGAACTGGCGACATTCAAACCTGACCATGTACTGCTCTGGCAGCGCCCGCAATCGCTGGCGCCGATGCACGAAGGACGTGATCTGGACTGGCATACGGCGCTCGAAAGTGTCGCGCCGGTCGATCCAGTCCCCGTTTCCAGCCTCGATCCGCTGTATATCCTTTACACCTCCGGCACCACCGGCAAACCCAAGGGCATCGTTCGCGAGAACGGCGGTCATGCGGTAGCGATGCTCTACACCATGAGACAGGTCTACGGCATGGACGCCGGGGATGTCTGGTGGGGGATTTCCGACGTGGGTTGGGTGGTCGGGCACACCTTGATCGTCTACGGGCCGTTGATGGCCGGTTGCACCACAGTGTTCTACGAAGGCAAACCGATCCGCACTCCGGACGCCGGGGCCTACTGGCGAATCGTCGAAGAGTATCGGGTCAACGCGCTGTTCTGTGCGCCGACCGCCATGCGCGCGATTCGCAAGGAAGACCCGCATGGGCGATTGCTTGAGGGAAGGGACTTGAGCTCGATCCGGCAATTGTTTCTGGCCGGCGAAAAGCTCGACTCCAGCACTCACCAATGGCTGGAAACGCTGACCGGAAAACCGGTGCTGGATCATTGGTGGCAAACCGAAACCGGCTGGCCGGTGACTGCGCGTTGCCTGGGGCTGGAAGGGCATGAGCCGGCGCCAGGCTCAAGCAATCGGGCCGTTCCGGGGTACGCCGTCCGGGTAATCGATGAACAAGGGCGCTTGCTGGGGCCTGGCGAGCCGGGCTCGATCGTCATCACTCTGCCGCTGCCGCCGGGCTGCAGTCAGACGTTGTGGGGCGATCATTCGCGCTATCTGCAGGCGTATTTGAAGATATTCCCTGGTTACTACAACACCGGCGACGGGGGCTATGTCGACCAGGATGGCTTCGTCTACATCATGGGCCGCACCGACGATGTGATTAACATCTCGGGCCATCGCCTGTCCACTGGCGAGATGGAGGATCTCGTGGGTCAGCATCCGGGGGTGGCGGAAAGCGCGGTGATCGGCGTGCAGGACGAGATAAAGGGGCAGGTTCCATTGGCGCTGGTGGTGCTCAAGGATGGGGTCGGGGAGGGCGCCGGGCAACTCCAGGGTGAGTTGATCGCATTGGTCCGGGAACGAATAGGCGCGCTCGCCTGTTTCAACCGCGTGGTGGTGGTCAAGCGCCTGCCGAAAACCCGATCCGGCAAGACCCTGCGCGCCGTGCTGCGCAAGATTGCCGACGGCGAGGCTTACACCATCCCCGCGACTATCGATGATCCGGCGATCCTTCAGGAAATCGCCACCGCGTTGAGCTGAACCGGTTAGCGGCGGCCACTTGCATGGGAATGCACCCATCAGGAAAGACCAGCACCGGCTATAAAAGGGCAAGTTGGTGGACGCGTGTGTCATGGCTTGCTGGCGGTGGCGTATTCGAGGTCGCTGGCGCTGGCAAGTCATGCCGCTGCCGAATCAAATCGGCTGTTTCAACGCCTGACGTGCCGCCTGCGCCGCCGGGTCGTCTGCCGGACCGACCACCGCGTAGTTGTAACCCCCACCGGACCAATAGTTCGCTTGCAGCTCTCCATCGCGGCGGGTGCCAGACGCCAGCAGATGGTTGTTCGCACCCGGCGGACGGATGTAGAAGCTCAGCGTCCGGCCTTGCGCATCCTTATACACCACCATCGCCGCTGCGCCCTGTTCGGTGCTGGTCAGGCGCCCACTCACCGGCTTGAATCCCGCTGCCTCCAGATCGGGCGCGCGATTGGCCTGGGCGAAATTCTTGTCCAGCCAGACCTGCACATCGTTCGGCTTGCCGGTGTCCCAGTCGCTGACCATGTTGTCGTTGACCGCGAACATGCGATAAGCCTGGACCGCATCTGCCATCGGCAACACGCCGCTGAACATCGTCATCTCCCGCGCCTGCCAGCCACTGAGCCCGCCGATACCGACAGCGATCAGCAACACCGCTGCCGTCGCGAAATGCCGGGTACGGTTTCGCCGCAGACGCTGGCGAATGAACGCCGGATCCAGTTCAGGATTCGTCGGCCGGTGCAGCTCGCCACTGAGGCTAGCGCGCAGGTTCTGCGCATCCAGTTGCCAGGCCAGCACCTGTTTCGCCCGTTCGGGGTGGGCCGCCAGGTAAGTTTCCATGGCCTGCTGATCGGCATCGTTGAGCTGACCGTCGATGTAGGCGTGCAAGTCGCGTTCACTGGGGGGCAGAGTGATCATTTCAGTATCCGCAGGGAAGGGGTGGTGATTTCGCCTTCGCTGAGCAGGCGCAGGGCCTGACGCGCGCGAGACAAGCGGGACATGACGGTTCCCACCGGGACATCGAGAATTTCAGCAACCTGGTTGTAACTCAAGCCTTCGACCGAAACCCAGAGTAACAAAGCGCGTTGTTCGGTGTTCAGGCGCTCGAACGCCTGCAAGGTGGTTTGCGCGACGACTGTGCGCTCCACGGAGGGCTCGTAATGATCTTCCTTGCCGCCGGTAAACAGTTCGAGCATGCGGCTATATCGACGCGAACGCCGATGAGCGTCGAGAAATTGCCTATAAAGAATGGAGAACAACCAGGCGCGCAAGTCACCCTCGGGCCGTTTGCCGCTCCAGGCAGACAGGGCTTTTTCCAAGCTCGATTGCACCAGATCGTCGGCACTGCTGGCGTCACGGGTGAGCGACACGGCGAATCGACGCATTCGCGGCAGCAATTCTCGTAGTTGATCGTCGACATCATTCATGGGATGGCTTCCGGGTCGATCAGCGGGATAGCTCGGATCGTAGACCTGCCAGACGCACGTCGATGCAGGTTATTCCACCGCAGAAAAAATAAATATCGTCCATGGAATAAACCCGTGGATGCCACGTCCTACCGCACGACTGACTTGCAGCTATCCATAGAGGCCAAAGGCCCGGAGTGTGACCGATGATTGACCATGAGCCGCCGTATCCCCGTAAACCGCCCTTGAGCACCTCGGAAAAACTCGTTCGTCTGGCGGGCATTGGGCTGGTGGTGCTGATCGCCGCCGGAGCGTTCGCCTACGTCAATGGCAGTCTGGACCCACAGCGCCTGACGCCCGCCCGTGTCGTCGATGTGTTCGAACACAATAACGGCGTCCATGCAGGTTTTCGTCGTAACCATCCCAAAGGAATCTGCGTCGCCGGGTACTTTGAGAGCAATGGCTCGGCGGCCTCCCTGTCCAAAGCGCAGGTATTTGCTAACGGCCGCACGCCTGTAATCGGACGTCTCGCGCTGCCCACCGGCAATCCGTATTCGCCGGACAGCGCCGCGCCAATCCGCAGTTTCGCCGTGCAGTTCACCCAGCCCAACGGCCAGCAATGGCGCACCGGGATGAACAGCATGCCAGTGTTCCCCGTCGGCACGCCTGAGGCGTTTATCGATCTGCAGAAAGCCACCGCGCCAGATCCCAGAACCGGCAAACCCGACCCGGCCAAGCCGCCTGCCTTCTTCGCCGCACACCCCGAAGCCCAGCCGTTTCTTGCGTGGGTCAAGACCGCCAAACCGTCCGCCAGCTTCGCGACCGAGACCTACAACAGCATTAACGCGTTCGTACTGATCGATGCCCAGGGCAAACGCCAGCCCGTGCGCTGGAGTCTGGTGCCGGAAGCCAAAGGTGATGCGCCGACGCCAGATGCCAAGGACTACCTGCAACAGGACCTCAGCGACAAACTCGCCAGTGGTCCGCAACGCTGGAATCTGGTGCTGACGATGGCCAATGCCCAAGACCCGACCAACGACGCTTCCAAGAGCTGGTCGGGTGAGCATAAAACCGTGAACGCCGGCACCCTGGTCGTGGAAAGCGACAGCGCGCAGCTGGACGGCAATTGCCGCGACATCAACTACGACCCGCTGGTATTGCCGAACGGCATCGAAGGCTCGGATGACCCGCTGTTGGCGGCACGATCCGCTGCGTACGCGTCTTCGTACTTGCGTCGTACCAGTGAAGTCGATCAGTTGAAAGCCGCGCCTGCCCAGGAGAAACAGCCATGAGTTCGCCCAACACGCACTTCGCTCCACTGGCCCGCGCCCTGCATTGGCTGATGGCGCTTATGGTCATTGCCATGTTGTTCATTGGCGCCGGAATGGTCGCGTCGATATCCGAACGCCACGAGTGGCTGCTGAACCTGCACAAACCGCTGGGTATCGCGATTCTGGTGCTGGTCATCGTGAGACTGATCGTGCGCTTTACCACGCGAACGCCGCCGTTACCTGCCGATCTTCCTCCCGTTCAAGTGCTGGCCGCCAAGCTCTCGCACTACCTGCTTTATGCACTGATGCTGGCAATGCCGCTGATCGGCTGGGCGATGATTTCGGCGGCGGGCGACCCGGTCATGCTCGGCAGTTCGCTGCGCCTGCCTTCGATCGTCGCCGCCCACGCGCAAACCTTCGCCTTTCTGCGCAACGCTCACCGCTATCTGGCGTATCTGTTCTTCCTGACCATCCTCGCGCACTTGGCGGCGGCGCTGTTTCACGGATGGATCCGCAGGGACGAGGTGCTGGACAGCATGTTGCGGGGGAAATCGAAGGGGTAAGGTCGGCCCGCAGATGGCCGAACGCACACGGTGTGCTTCCGGGCGCAGCGCGTAGGAGCCGGCTTGCTGGCGAAAGCATTCGACCCGGCCGCGCAGATGTGTCTGCGCCGCCGCGTTCGCCAGCAAGCCGGCTCCTACAAAGGGGGGTAAAGGTTCAGCGCAGCACCGAAACCATCTGCCCCAGGATGGTCAGCACGTCCCGAGCCAATTGTTTGGAGCGCTTGCCCGACCAGCCGGTGACGATATCCGGCGCATCGTCGTTATCCTTGAACGGCATCTCCAGGGTTAGCGACAGGCATTTATAGCGTTCGCCGACACTGTTGCAGGCCAGGTTCATGTTGGCCTTGCCCGGCGCGCTTTTCGGATAGCCGTAGCGGGTCTGGAAATCCCTGGTCAGCCCGCTCAGGCGCCCGCGGAAATCGGCTTCCAGCTCCTTCTGTTTCTCGGTGTAACCGGGATTGCCTTCGCAGGCAGCGGTGAAGACGTAAGGGATTTCTTCGTCACCATGTACGTCGAGGAACATGTCCACGCCGTGTTTTTCCATCTGTTCTTTGACGAAAAACACTTCAGGGCTCAACTCCGGTGTCGAGTCCTGCCAGGCGCGGTTGAGATCCTTGCCCTGAGCGTTGGTGCGCAGGTGGCCATGGAACGAACCGTCCGGGTTCATGTGTGGCACTAGATACAGATCCGCAGAGGCGAGCAGGGCCTGCAATTCGGCGTCGTTCTCTTGCAGGCGCTCGATGATGCCTTCCATGAACCATTCGGCCATGTGTTCGCCGGGATGCTGCTGGGCAATGATCCAGATCTTGCGTTTACCCGGCGCGCCGTCACCTTTGCGCAGCAACGCTATATCGCGGCCTTCGCTGCTGGAGCCTGTGGCCAGTAGTTCGGTGCCCGCCTTGTGCAGCGCCTGATCGATCAGCCACACGTGACGCTCGCGGCTATAGGGCTCGAAATAAGCGAACCAGATCTGCGGCTGCTCTGGCGAGAGCGCGAAGTTCAACGCCTTGCCGTCGAACTGGCTTGGCACGCGGAACCAGGTTTTCTGGTCGTAGGAGGCAGCGGCGTTATAGCCGGTCCAGGCGCGGTTGTAGCTCGATTCGCTGGCGTTGGTCAGACTGAAGGCGTGAGGTTGGCCGATTTGCATGCCGTCAACCTTGAAATGGAACCATTGGAAATGTGGGCTGCGGGTGTCCGGGCGGATGGCCAGTTGTACATTCTGCGCATTGCTTGCATCGAGCACGACGATGTTGCCGCTGTCGAAATCGCAGGTGATGGAAAGGGCGGTCTGAGTCACGGAAAAGTCCTGAATACGTTAGTACCAGCTCATCGCCGTTGGATGGCTGTCATGGCAGGTACTTTACACGCATCAGGTAGCCGGAAGACGACAGAAACGTTTGACGATGAGACTCAGGTGAACGCTTCGGCGGTGACCAGCAGGCTGCACAGAAACGCTGTCAGTAACAGCCAGCCGATGTACACGCGGCGCTTGCGTCGGTGCCAGCCGTTGGCGCCCATGATCGTCGCGGGCGCCAGGAGCTTGCGCCACAGACCTTCGGTTTCCTGGAATGCGTCGAGGTGCAGGGCATCGGCATCGAGCCAGAGGCGGAATTCGATTCGTTGACTGGCGGTCGCCTGGGGGCTCTGCAGGTGCACGTACCAGCGCAGGGCCTGGCTGAAAGAGTCCGGCGAGGTGGGGGCTTCTTCATGGCATTGTTCGAACACGCGAACCATCTTGCGCTCCACTGAATCGACATCCAGTTCGAGCAGATGGGCAATTGAAGCGTAGGAAAGCTCATCGAGACGGCTGAGCAGAAACACCTGCTGTGTCTTGCGCGGCAGCTTCTGGATTCGGCGCCGATAAGCATCGGTCTGCTGGCTGACAGGCGCGTCTGGCTGATGAGTAGGCAGCGAGAACATCGAGCTGAGCTGATTAGTCATGGCATTTCACTCGCGGGTCATCCGTGGATCGTCCTTGGGGAAAGGAGTGGAGCATCATCCGTGATGGAGTTCGATGCTAGTGTTTATGAGAGTCGTTCTCAAGTTGAGCATCGTTTATTCAAGATTTTTTTGCCAAATATGTCGTTTTTGACCTCGGTGGCGGTTCAGCGCTCATTTTTCTTTTGCTATCATGCGCGCCATCGAACAGTCGACCCCTCTTCATTAGCCTGAAGAAGCAACACCCGACCAAATCAGACCCTTCAAGGGCACGAAAAAAAGACCCGGCAAAAGCCGGGTCAAAAACCGTGATTAGCCTGATGAGGAGATAATCCGGAAGCCGACCTAAGGCTTCCGGGTTACCAACCGATCTCGCGACCGGTTGCGCTCAATAATAATCATTATCATTTGCGCGTCAAATGTTTTTTCGCATTCTCGCGAAATAACTTTTTGTGCGTGCGAACCTCCCGCTCGAATTTGCAGCGCTTCCCTGTAGCAGTACGGCCTGCTGGCGGTGGCGTCATGTCTGTAACAGCTGTGCCCGCTGGCACAGCGCATCCGCCGGCAAGCCGGATCGCCACGGCGTGGAGCTTCGCTAGTCCAGTGGCAATTCCGTAGTGCGCTTGACCACACTCATCGCGATGTTCGAGTGCGCTTCCTGGACATGAGGGCTTTGCAGCAGGTGATCGCGTAGAAAGCGCTCGTAGCTGGCGATGTCCTGCACCACCACTTTGAGCATGAAGTCCATATCCCCGGCCATCGTGTAGCATTCCAGCACTTCGGGGTAGCCGATGATCGCCTCCTCGAATTCGGTCAGGTAGCGCCGACCGTGGCCCGACAGCTTCACATCCACAAACACGGTCATGGTTAGCCCCAGCTTGGCCGGGTTGAGCAGGGCGACCTTGCGCTCGATCACGCCTTCCTCTTCCAGTCGATTGATCCGGCGCCAGCACGGCGACTGAGACAATTCGACCCTTTCGGCGATTTCGGCGGCAGAGAGGTCAGCGTCGTGCTGTAGCAGGCGCAGGATTTTACGGTCGATGGGGCTGAGTTTGACCTGCATGAATTGACCCTTTTTTATTCTTGAAATGAAACAGGCATGCAGGATATGAGCAGATTTCGGCCAATTTAGAAAGAAAAAGCCTACGCCGCACAGGCAGTATTGGCTCTGTGTGCGTCGGGTCAACCGTCCCGACGACCGAGCGGCAGGGCCACGGCCCACAAGGCCCGCAAGGCCACTGCTCGCCACATTCAAAACGCACTGATAAAAATAAAGGAGTGCCTGAATGTCTTTGGCTGATATTCGTCTGGATGATAAGTACCGACTCGCAACCGGCAATCTGTATTTGACCGGAACCCAGGCGTTGACCCGCTTGCCGATGCTGCAGAAACAGCGCGACGAGGCCCGTGGTCTGAACACTGCGGGTTTCATTTCCGGTTATCGTGGCTCGCCCTTGGGCAATCTCGACAAGAGCCTCTGGGACGCCAAGGATTATCTTCAGGAAAACGCCATCCATTTCCAGCCGGGGGTCAACGAAGAGTTGGCCGCCACGGCGGTGTGGGGCAGTCAGCAGGTCAACCTGTTTCCTCACGGCAAATACGACGGCGTCTTTGCGCTGTGGTACGGCAAGGGGCCCGGTGTCGATCGTTGCGGCGACGTTTTCAAGCATGGCAACTCGGCCGGTGTCGCGGAAAACGGCGGGGTGCTGATCCTCGCCGGTGACGACCACGGCTGCAAATCCTCAACCATCGCCCACCAGAGCGAACACGCTTTCATCGCCTCGATGATTCCGGTGCTCAACCCGAGCAACGTCCAGGAAATCCTCGATTACGGGATTATCGGCTGGGAGTTGTCGCGTTACAGCGGTTGCTGGGTGGCAATGAAGACCATTGCCGAAAACGTCGATTCGTCCGCAGTGGTCGAGGTTGACCCGCTGCGCATCCAGACCCGGATCCCCGAAGACTTCCAGTTGCCCAAGGATGGTCTGCATATTCGCTGGCCCGACCCGCCACTGGCCCAGGAAGCACGCCTCAATACCTACAAGATCTACGCCGCTCGTGCTTTTGCTCGGGCGAATAAGCTGAACAGGGTCGTCATCGATTCGCCAAAGCCTCGTCTGGGCATCATCACGACCGGTAAATCCTATCTCGATGTGCGCCAGGCTCTGGAAGAGTTGGGCGTCGACGAAGACCTGTGCGCCTCGGTGGGCATCCGCGTGCTTAAGGTTGGCATGAGCTGGCCGCTTGAGCCGGTCTCGGTCCACGACTTCGCCGAGGGACTTGACGAAATCCTCGTCGTCGAAGAAAAACGCAGCGTGATCGAAGACCAATTGACCGGTCAGCTGTACAACTGGCCGGTGGATCAGCGTCCGCGGGTTGTCGGTGAGTTCGACGAGGAAGGTCGCTCGTTGCTGCCGAATCTGGCTGAGCTGACCCCGGCCATGATCGCCCGCGTCATTGCCAAACGCCTGGCCCCGATCTACAGCAGCCCGAAGATCGAAGCGCGTCTGCAATTCCTCCAGGACAAGGAAAAAGCTCTGGCCGCGCCGCTGTTCAGTACCCAACGCACCCCGCATTTCTGTTCCGGTTGCCCGCACAACACCTCGACCAAAGTGCCTGAAGGCAGTCGCGCGCTGGCCGGTATCGGCTGCCACTACATGACCATCTGGATGGACCGGGAAACCGATACGTTTACCCAGATGGGCGGCGAGGGCGTGACCTGGATCGGCCAGGCGCCCTTCACTGAAACGCCTCATGTATTCCAGAACCTGGGCGATGGCACCTACTTCCACTCGGGTCACCTGGCGTTGCGTGCGGCTGTGGCGTCGAAGGTCAACATCACTTACAAGATTCTGTACAACGACGCCGTGGCCATGACCGGTGGCCAGCCTATCGACGGCATTCTGCGGGTCGATCAGCTCAGCCGGCAGGTGTTCAACGAAGGCGTCCAGCGCATCGCACTGGTGTCGGACGATCCGGAAAAATACCCGAGCCGCGAGCAGTTCGCGCCGATCACCACCTTCCACCACCGTCGCGATCTGGACAGCGTGCAGCGCGAACTGCGCGAGTTCAAAGGCGTGTCGGTGATCATTTACGACCAGACCTGTGCCACCGAGAAGCGCCGCCGTCGCAAACGCGGCACCATGCTCGATCTCGACAAGCGCGCCATCATCAACCCGGCGGTGTGCGAAGGCTGCGGCGATTGCGGGGCGAAATCCGGCTGCCTGTCAATCCTGCCCAAGGAAACCACCGAGGGACGCAAGCGTGAAATCGACCAGAGTGCCTGTAACAAGGGCTTCAGCTGCGTCGAAGGCTTCTGTCCGAGTTTCGTCACGGTCCACGGCGGCAAATTACGTAAGCCGCAATTACCTAAACAGGCACAGGCGTTTGCCCAACTGCCTGAGCCAACCCTGCCGAGCCTCGATCAACCGTTCAACATTCTGCTGCCCGGAGTCGGCGGTACAGGCGTCACCACGGTAGGCGCGATGCTGGGCTACGCGGCCAATCTGGAAGGCAAGGGTTGCAGCGTGCTGGATCAGGCAGGGCTGGCGCAGAAGTTCGGTCCCGTGGTCAGCCATATCCGCATCGCTGCGCGCCAGGCCGACCTGTTCGCCGTGCGGATTGCAGCCGGTGAAGCGCATCTGTTGCTGGGTTGCGATCTGCTGGTCTCCTCGGGTCCGGATGCGATCGCCAAACTCAACAGCGCCAAATCCCACGCGGTAGTGAACAGCCAGCAAACCCCGACTGCCGAATTCACTCGTAATCCAGACGCTGAGTTTCCGGCCGACGCCATGATGCAGACCATTCGCGAAGCGGTCGGCGAGGAAAAAACCCATTTCGTTGCGGCCACGGATCTGGCGACTAAATTGATGGGCGATAGCATCGCCAGCAATTTGTTCATGCTGGGTTATGCCTTCCAGATGGGCTTGATTCCGCTGACCTCGGCGGCGATCGAGAAGGCGATCGAGCTCAACGGCGTGGCGGTCAATCTGAACCAGCAGGCGTTTCTGTGGGGCCGGCGTGCAGCGTTCGATCTGCCTGCGGTACAAGCGGCCGCCAATCCTCAGGCGGTCGTTGCTGAACCGAAGTTTCTGAGTCTGGAACAACGTCTGGCCACCCACACCAGGACCCTCGGCGAGTATCAGAACCAGGCTTATGGCGAGCGCTATCTGCAACTGGTTTACAGAGTGCGCGACGCAGAAAGCCGCCTGTTTCCCGGCGAGCAAATGGCGCTGACCGAAGCGGTGGCGTTCAACTACTTCAAGCTTCTGGCCTACAAGGATGAGTATGAAGTCGCACGTCTTTACAGTAACGGCGAATTCACCCGTCAGCTGCACGCGCAGTTCGAAGGCGATTACCGTCTGGAGTTTCATCTGGCGCCATCGTGGCTGGCCAAGCGTGATCCGAACAGCGGCGCACCGCGCAAGCGCAGTTTCGGCCCGTGGATGCTGAAGGCGTTCGACGTGCTGGCGAAATTCAAATTCCTGCGCGGGACAGCGTTTGACCCGTTCGGTCGCAGTCTGGAGCGGCGTCAGGAGCGTGCGTTGATCGACAGCTATGTTGCCGATATCGAACTGATTCTGACGCACTTGAACGCCGGAAATCGTCACACGGCCCTGAGCCTGGCTCGTCTGCCGGAGCGGATTCGTGGTTACGGTCATGTGAAGGAAAGCGCGATGAAGGCTGCGGAGCTGCAGGCAGCGCGGATGCGCCAGAGCCTGATCAGTGGCGAGGTTGAGCTGCCTAAGTTGTATGAGGTAGCGGCGTAATCGGGCCGGGTGAGGTCAAGACTGACCTCACCCGGTGGTTTAAGACGTTTGCTTCAGCGTCTCATCGGCGGTCGACCCAAGCGAATGCTAGGTCGTGGATTGTCCGCTATGCCGTGGATCACCGGTCTGCAAACGCTTGAGCAATTCCGTGAGGTCGTGTTGTTCATCCAGCTTCCAGGCCACATCGAAAAACGTACGCGACTGTTTTTCTGACCAGACACCTTTGACCGAGCGCAGGAATTTTTCCTCGGCACCCTGGCGCGTGAGGGGTTTGCCGCCAAAACCGGGCAAGTCATCGACCTGTTCACTGATGACGCGGCCATCTTCCAGGGTGACCGTTACCCGCGTAGGCAGGCGTTGCGGGGACATTTTGGTGAGGGCGTCGTCTTCTTCAACCGTCAGCTTTTTGAGCAGTGCCACCAGACGCGGATCTTTCAGCGCTTCATCCGAATAGCTCGAATCCTTGATCTCATGGTCGAGCATCGCCCGCACCACGATATAAGGCAGGCTGTGGTCGGCGGTTTCTCGGGTCTTGGGGGCGAACTTCTCCGGCGATTCCGCTGAATACTGATGGCCGACATGGGAGGTGGCGATCACGATGGATTGCACCTTGTTCGTGTCGGGGATGGCCTTGCCGACCTTGGCAGCCGCGGCTATGGCCGTCTGCAACAACGCCTGAGCGGGGTAGGGCTTGATCTGGCATTCGGCAATCTTGAACGTCCCCGCGCGCCCGCCAAATTGTTCGGTGTCCAGCGTGAACGGCCCTGAAACCTGTTTGAAGAACCCGGCATTGCCCTCGAATGCAGGTGCAGGGCCGGTTAGCCCGGCGCGCGCCAGCTGGGCGGCAAATACGGCGTTGCGCCCGGCTTCGGCATCGGCCAGACCTTTCCAGTTGGACAACACTTGCAGGCGGGTCTGGTTCATCGCCAAGTGACCGGCCAGGGACAGATTGACCGCCTGCGTCAACTGCTGCGCCGAGAGCTTCATCAGTTTACCGCTCGCCAACGCCGCCGCTGGCAGGCTGAAGTTGGGGTGGTCCCAGCCTCGCGCGCTGATCTGCACGGTGTCCAGCAAGCGACAGTCGATCTCATAGGCCAGCGCGATCGCCAGTATCAGCTCCTGACCGGAACGCTTCTGCGCCTCGGCGACCGCCAGGCACGGCGTAATGTTGTCGCTCGGATGGCCAACTTCCTTGCCCGCGTAGGAATCATTTAAATCGAGGTAGCGCAGGGCCGCGCCGTTGGCGAAGGCAGCCAGGTCCATGCTGGTCTTGCGCGTGCTGCCAATCAGTGTCGAGACTCCGCCCTCCATGGCGAGGGCAACCTGGCGCACCTCTTGTACTTCAGGCTTGTTCAGCCCGGCGATGGCGCAACCCATGGCATCGATGAAGTGCGCTTTCACGCGTTCGACTATCTCGGCGGGGAGGTTGCCGTACTGGATTGTGGCCACATAATCGGCGAGCCGGTCGGCAATGGTTGGTGCGCCAGGGGGAGCATCGGATGCAGGTGATTTATCGTCCGCGAAGGAGAAGGCCGGCATCAGCGCCAGGCACGTCATTGCTCCGAGCAGGCGGCGTCTATCGAGCATGTAGGGCATGAGCACTCCAGCAATTCTTGTTGTTTTTTATGACCGCGCCAATCCTCAGGCGGGCGCGGCGGAGGCTATAGTGCAAAGCGCTGAAGAATAATTAAAGGGAGTATTGCTTGGATTAGAGTCCAGAAAATCTTCACTCTGGCTAGCCGCCGGGCTGGATCAGTGGCGGGGTCACGCGTATGCGCCCGACGTCCTGTGCGGGTCCATACTGAGCGATTCCTGGGGAGGCGAGCCCATTCGCGAGAAGCCGGTACATCCGATACAGCTCTATCGGACTACCGCCATCTGGCGAATGAATTCGCTCCACAGGTCATCGTTTGCTGGTCATAACGGCGTCAAGTCGACCAGCACGGCACCTTCGCTGACCATCTCGCCCTCGGCGCAATACAGCGCGGAAACCGTGCCGCCCACATTCGCCCGGATGCTGTGCTCCATTTTCATGGCTTCCAGCACCACCAGTGGCGTACCCGCTTCGACCTGCTGGCCGACTTCCACCAGTACCCGAACGATGCTGCCGTTCATGGGGGCGCCTAGGCCGCCCTGTTGGCTGTGGCTGGCCTCGACGGCAGCAATCGGATCGACGCGCTGGATGGCATGCAGTTCACCCTGCCAATGCAGGTACAACGTGCCATCACGCCGAATCGCCAGCGTTTGCTGGCGTACGCCGTTGTCTCTCAACGTCAGTTTTTCGCCGTGGAATTGAACGTGATCGTTGGCTGCGCCCCGCAACTGGACCTTGCGTGTTTCGCCTGCGCAGCTCAGATGCAGATTCGTCTCGGCTGGCAGCCCCAATCGCATTCCATGGGTAACGGCCCAAGGCGAATGTGGGTCACCGTCACAGGCTGAGTTCGGCGTGCTTTGCAGATAAGCCTGCGCTGCCGTCTGCCAGAAGTCATCGGACAGCCCCTGCGCAGGCGGCAACAAATCAGCCTGATAGCGCGGGATGAAACCGGTATCCAACTCAGCATCGGCAAAGGCTGGATGAGCGATGATCCGCCGCAGAAACGCAAGGTTGGTGCGCAGCCCACCAATGGCGAATTCATCGAGCATGGCCAGCAACCGCAGGCGCGCCTGTTCGCGATCCTCGCCCCAGGCAATCAGCTTGCCCAGCATCGGATCGTAGAACGGCGAAACGGCATCTCCCTCGCTCACGCCGCTGTCGACACGACGTCCCGGACCGGTCGCCGATTCACGATAAATCTGCAATGTGCCAGTGGCAGGCAGAAAATCATTGACCGGATCCTCGGCATACAACCGCACCTCGATCGCATGGCCGGTCAACGGCACCTGCTCCTGATTGATCGGCAGCGGCGCGCCCTGTGCGACGCGAATCTGCCAGGCGACCAGATCCAGCCCGGTAATAGCCTCGGTGACAGGGTGCTCGACCTGCAAGCGCGTGTTCATCTCCATGAAGAAAAACTCGCCGCGAGCATCCAGCAGGAATTCCACTGTCCCCGCACCCACATAACCGATTGCCTGAGCCGCACGCACCGCCGCTTCACCCATGGCGCGGCGTAGCTCGGGACTCAGGCCGGGGGCAGGGGCCTCTTCGACGACTTTCTGGTGGCGACGCTGGATCGAGCAGTCGCGCTCGTTCAGGTACACGCAGTGGCCATGTTGATCGGCGAATACCTGAATTTCCACGTGACGCGGCTTGAGAACATATTTCTCCACCAGCATCCGCGAATCGCCGAACGATGATTGTGCTTCGCGCTGCGCCGAGGCCAACGCTTCGGCCAGATCCTCATCACGCTCGACGACTTTCATGCCCTTGCCACCACCACCCGCTGTAGCCTTGAGCAGCACCGGGTAGCCGATACGCGCGGCGGCTTCCCTGAATGTCGCGGCGTCCTGAGCTTCACCGTGGTAACCGGGTACCAGCGGTACGCCTGCGGTTTCCATCAACGATTTGGCAGCCGATTTGCTGCCCATGGCGTCGATGGCGGAGGCGGGTGGGCCGAGGAAAATCAGGCCCGCCTGCTCTATCGCTCGGGCGAAGCCTGCGTTTTCCGAAAGGAATCCATAGCCTGGATGGATCGCCTGGGCGCCGCTGCTTTTGGCCGCTGCGATCAGCTTGTCGATCTGCAAGTAGCTGTCTGCGGCCTTGCTGCCACCCAGATCCACCGCGATATCCGCCTCACGCACATGCCGAGCGTCGCGATCGGTGGCGCTGTGGACTGCAACGGTGGTCAGGCCCATTGCCCTGGCAGTGCGCATGACCCGACAGGCAATCTCGCCACGATTGGCGACCAGCACAGAGGTCAGGGCAGGGTTGTTCGGGCCGCTCATCAACGTGATTCTCCATCATTGTTATTGTCGCCGCGCCAGCTCGGGTCGCGTTTTTGCAAAAATGCGCGCAAACCTTCCTGGCCTTCAGGACTGACCCGGATGCGGGCAATGGCGTTCTCGCAGTAGCGGCGCAGGGCAGGCGTCAACTCACCGTGACCGACTTCACGCAGCAGGTCCTTGCTGATGCGCATCGCCTGCGGGCTGTTGAGCAGCAAGTTGGCTATCCATTGCTGCGTCTGCTGTTCGAGTTCCGCGGCGGGGTAAGCCTCGGCAAGCAGGCCGATTTCCCGGGCGCGCGATCCATCGAAGCGTTCAGCGGTCAGGGCGTAACGACGCGCGTGACGTTCGCCGATCGCTTGCACCACGAACGGGCTGATGACCGCAGGCGTCAGGCCGATCTTGACTTCCGAGAGGCAGAGCTGCGCGTCTTCGGCGCCAATCGCCATGTCGCAGCAACTGATCAGGCCAAGCGCGCCGCCATAGGCCGCGCCTTGCACCACCGCCAGGGACGGCACTCTCAGTTTGGCCAGGTTGTACATCAGCTCGCTTAGCTCACGGGCATCACCCAGATTGGTGTCGTAGTCCAGATTGGCCGATTCCTGCATCCAGGTCAGATCGGCCCCGGCGCTGAAATGCCGCCCCCGCGCGCGCAACAGTAGAAAGCGCAGGCTGCTGTCGTTCCGAATACGCTCCAGGGCGATGATCAGTTCACGAATCATCTGCGCGTTGAAAGCATTGTTCTTGTCAGGCCGGTTGAGCCAGAGCGTGACGAAGCCGCGTGGGTCGTGCTCAAGCTCGATAGTGTCGAAATCGGTCATATTCGGTCCTCGGGTCACATCCGGAACACGCCGAAGCGGGTCGGTTCGATAGGGGCGTTGAGCGCGGCGCTGATGGCCAGCGCAAGAATCTCGCGGGTCTGCACCGGATCGATTACGCCGTCGTCCCACAGTCGGGCGCTGGAATAGTAGGGATGACCCTGCCTCTCGTATTGGTCGAGAATCGGCTGCTTGAGCTCGGTTTCCTGTTCGGCAGTGAAGCTCTGGCCGCTGCGTTCGGCCTGCTCGCGCTTGACCTGGGCCAGTACGCCCGCCGCCTGTTCGCCGCCCATCACGCCAATGCGCGCATTGGGCCACATCCACAAGAAGCGTGGATCGTAGGCGCGTCCGCACATCCCGTAGTTGCCGGCGCCGAAGCTGCCACCAATGATCACGGTGAATTTGGGCACCTTGGCGCAGGCAACGGCGGTCACCAGCTTGGCCCCGTGCTTGGCGATGCCGCCGGCCTCGTACTTCTGGCCGACCATGAAGCCGGTGATGTTTTGCAGGAACAACAGCGGGATGCCGCGCTGGCAGGCCAGTTCGATGAAATGCGCGCCTTTCTGCGCGGCTTCGGCGAACAGAATGCCGTTGTTGGCCAGGATCGCGAGCGGATAGCCATTCAGATGGGCGAAGCCGCACACCAGCGTGGTCCCGAACAGCGCCTTGAATTCATCGAACACCGAGCCATCGACCAGTCGCGCGATGACCTCACGCACATCGAACGGCTGCTTGGGATCGGCGGAAATCACGCCATACAGTTCGTCGCTGTCATACAGCGGGGCCACTGGCGTACGTACCTGAAGTTCGCCCTGCTTGCGCCAATTGAGGTTGGCGATGCTGCGACGGGCCAGTTCCAGCGCATGTTCGTCGCTGTCGGCGTAGTGATCGGCGACCCCGGAAACCTTGCAGTGCACGTCGGCACCGCCCAAATCCTCGGCACTGACAACCTCGCCAGTCGCGGCTTTGACCAAAGGAGGCCCGGCGAGGAAGATCGTCGCCTGCTGACGGACCATGATGGCCTCATCGGCCATGGCTGGCACGTACGCCCCGCCTGCGGTACAGGAGCCCATGACCACGGCGATCTGCGGGATGCCTTGAGCGCTCATGTTGGCCTGATTGAAGAAGATCCGCCCGAAGTGCTCGCGATCCGGAAACACTTCGTCCTGTCGTGGCAGGTTGGCGCCGCCCGAGTCCACCAGATACACGCACGGCAGGCGATTCTGCTGGGCGATGGCCTGAGCGCGCAGGTGTTTCTTGACCGTCAGCGGATAATACGAACCGCCTTTGACCGTGGCGTCATTGGCGATGATCATGCATTCGACGCCTTCCACTCGACCGATCCCGGCGATGACACCCGCTGCGGGCACGTCTTCACCGTACACGTCGTGGGCAGCCAGTTGGCTGATTTCGAGGAAGGGGGAGCCAGCATCGAGCAGACCGTTGATGCGCTCACGTGGCAACAACTTGCCCCGAGAGGTGTGGCGCTCTTGAGCCTTGGCACCGCCGCCCTCGTGAACCTGAGCCAAAAGGGTGTGCAAATCGTCGACTTGTTTGCGTAACGCTTCGCTGTTGGCTAAAAATTCTGCCGAGCGTGGGTTGATTCGGGTTCCTAGAATTGTCATTTGAGCCTTGCTCCAACCTCTGTCGTGAATCCGAAGTCACGGCATGCACGAACCACTTCTGCTTGCCGCTTACAGCTCGAAACTCGCCGCTGCTTATCTCGTTTCATTGAACAGTTCGCGGCCGATCAACATGCGACGAATCTCGCTGGTGCCAGCGCCGATTTCGTACAGTTTGGCGTCGCGCAGCAGCCGACCTGCGGGGAATTCGTTGATGTAGCCGTTGCCGCCAAGAATCTGGATGGTGTCGAGCGCCATCTGGGTTGCACGTTCGGCGCTGTAGAGAATTACCCCGGCGGCGTCCTTGCGCGTGGTTTCTCCGCGTTCACAGGCCTGCGCCACGGCATACAGGTACGCGCGGCTGGCGTTGAGTTGGGTATACATGTCGGCGACCTTGCCCTGGATCAGCTGGAACTCGCCGATGCTCTGGCCGAACTGCTTGCGGTCGTGGATGTAGGGCAATACGACGTCCATGCAGGCCTGCATGATCCCGGTCGGCCCGCCTGAAAGCACGACGCGTTCGTAGTCCAGTCCGCTCATCAGTACCTTGACGCCGCCATTCAGCGCGCCGAGAAGGTTTTCTTCCGGGACTTCAACGTCGTCGAAGAACAGTTCGCAGGTGTTCGAGCCGCGCATGCCCAATTTGTCGAATTTGTTGCCACGCGAGAAACCTTTCCAGTCACGCTCGACGATGAACGCGCTGATGCCGTGAGGGCCTTTCTCCAGGTCGGTCTTGGCGTAGATCACGTAGGTGTGGGCGTCGGGGCCGTTGGTGATCCAGGTCTTGCTGCCATTGAGCACGAAGCGGTCACCGCGCTTGTCGGCGCGCAGCTTCATCGACACCACATCGGAACCGGCGTTGGGCTCGCTCATGGCCAGCGCGCCGATGTGTTCGCCGCTAATCAGTTTGGGCAGGTAACGGGATTTCTGTTCGGGGTTGCCATTGCGGTTGATCTGGTTGACGCACAAATTGGAGTGCGCGCCGTAGGACAGGGCGACAGACGCCGAGCCGCGGCTGATTTCCTCCATCGCCACCACATGCGCCAGATAGCCAAGACCCGCGCCGCCATATTGCTCATCGACCGTAATGCCCAGCAGACCCATGTCGCCGAACTTGCGCCACATGTCGGCGGGAAACAGGTTGTCCTTGTCGATCTGCGCGGCCCGTGGAGCCAGCTCGGCCGCCACGAAGGCCTGCACCTGGTCGCGCAACATGTCGATGGTTTCGCCAAGGCCGAAATTGAGCGTGGGGTAGTTCATGAGACTGCGTTCCCTTGTTGTTTTTGGAGGGGCTGTCAGAGCAACATTCTGTATCACCTTTACGTTAACGTAAAGGCACAGGTGTGCAGATGTCAATTGTGGTGAGGGCGAAAACAATTTGAAGAGGGATCATAAAGATGTGATGCCGACCTGTAGAAGTCCGGCTTGCCGGCGGTCGCTTTGAGGGTCACCGCCGTCAAACAGTGCTGCTCGTGGTTCAAACGACTAAAGGGGATTTTCCAAACGCCAGACAGCACGAAGGGGAGCCAAGGCTCCCCTCCAAGTTCAACTGCATGCTCTTTTTTGTTTTTAGGCGACCTGTTGTTGTTTTTGGTGGCCAGACCTTTTTGGCTTTTGAGCAACCCCCATCCGGGGTTAAGAGCAAACGTATTTTTTTGAGCGCTGATGCTGCTTCGATCTTGCGATTCAACCCGTGCGGTAGCTACCTGAAGGTAGTTTTATTGTTCTCTGCCTGATCGAGAAGCCTGCGCCTCACAAAGCGATCCACTTCAAAAAAATCAGTTAGCTGCGTCTCTGTCCGTGTTGTTCTTGTTATGTCAGAGCCGATACGTCTTGTTTTTATTGGGTTACTGCATTTTGTTATTTTTGTTGTACGTGAGACATAGCAGATGCCATGCCAACTTTTTCCGATTCTTTGCAAGGCCCGGAAACCGGGGCCTTGAGGACATTCAGAAAATCAGGCTGTTGCCAGGGTAATCGCCGAGTGTTTCCGTGTTACCCGTTTCAGTGTTTCATTTGCCGGTCAGGGTAACACTCTGTGACAACTTGTCGCACATCAGACCGACAAACGTGCCTTTGCCACCCTTGAGCCATTGGCTCGACCCAACAGGTCACTGATGCGTTGACCGGCAGCGATCAGCTTGTCCAGATCGATTCCTGTGTCGATGTCCAGACCGTTGAGCATATACAGCACATCTTCAGTGGCGACATTGCCCGTTGCCCCTTTGGCGTAAGGGCAGCCACCGAGCCCGGCGACCGAGCTGTCGAATACCTGAATACCCTCCAGCAGGCTGGCGTAGATGTTGGTCAGCGCCTGGCCGTAGGTGTCGTGGAAGTGACCTGCGAGCTTGCCACGCGGAATCTGCCCTGCCACGGCGTCGATCAACGTTCGGGTCGCGCCTGGCGTCCCGGTGCCAATGGTGTCGCCCAGTGACACTTCGTAACAGCCCATGCCGAACAACTCGTTGGCGACCGCCGCTACCTGTTTTGGCGCAACAGTGCCTTCGTACGGGCAGCCCAGCACACAGGACACGTAACCTCGGACCCGAATCCCATGCAGGCGCGCGGCCTCCATGATCGGCAGGAAGCGGTCGAGACTTTCGCTTATCGAGCAATTGATGTTGCGCTGGGAGAACGATTCGGACGCCGCAGCGAACACTGCGACCTCCTTGACGCCTGACGCCAATGCGTCTTCGAAACCGCGAAGGTTGGGCGCGAGGGCGGCATAGGTGACATCTGTCTTGCGCTGGATGCCTGCGAAGACTTCGGCAGAGCCTGCCATCTGCGGCACCCACTTGGGCGAGACGAAACTGCCAACTTCGATATAGCCAAGGCCGGCATCGGTGAGGTCATCCACCAGGCGGATCTTGTCGGCTACGTCGATGGGGCGGGCTTCGTTCTGCAGGCCGTCTCGTGGGCCGACTTCGACCAGGCGTACATGTTGAGGGAGCGACATGGCAGGATTATTCCTCGAAACGTTTGGAGGTGTATTTATTATCTTGATGTTTTTAAACGGTATTTTCCAAAGCTGCTTTGCAGCGTTCTTCGGCGGTATCCAATTCCAGCTGCATTTGCTGAATGTCCAGCAACTGCTGGTCCAGTTGCGCGCGGCGCTCGGCAATTTTTGCCAGCATGGTGGTGAGCTGCTTCTGATTATCCCCGGCCGGATCGTAAAGCCCGATCAAATCACGGCACTCCGCCAGGGAGAAGCCGATGCGTTTGCCACGCAGTATGAGCTTGAGGGTTACCTTGTCCCGCGCCGAGTAAACCCGCTCGAGACCACGGCGTTCTGGAGTGAGCATGCCTTGCTCTTCATAAAAGCGAATAGTCCGGGTGGTGATGTCTAGCTCGCGGGCGAGGTCGGAAATGCTGTAGGTCGGATTGCTCATGGGAGACTCGAACGAGAAAAGCGAGAACTAAACGTACGGCGCGCTTGACGTAAACGTCAAGCGACGAGCCTTATGCGAGCGTTGATTTCTGTAGCAGTCCGGCTTGCCTATGATGGGTGTCAAGGCCGCCACCGCCGGCGAGCCGGGCTGCTACAGGGTTTGTGCCGACCGTAAATCCGGCACGCCGCAAAACCTGTGGGAGCCGGCTTGCTGGCGAATGGGGTGGGTCAGTCGCCAATGCGTTCTCTGAAAGAGTCGGTTCGCCAGCAAGCCGGCTCCTACATGGATCGTGCCCTGCAATAATCCTGCTACTCCGCAGCTCTATGGCAGCACGGCTTGCCGGCGGTGGCGTATTTCAGGCCGCTGCCGCCGGCGAGCCGGACTGCCGGACTATAGAAAGTCATATCCGGAGAAAACCTAAACAATTCCTCCATACCGCTTTAATAAACGGAAATAAATCGCTGATATAACTGATTATTTAGGTTATGGTTAAAGCTCTTTCTCAAGTCTTCGTTCCTGCGCAATCACTAACTGACACAACTCGATGATCTGCTCTCGCATCCAACGGTTCGCCGGATCCTGATCGGTGCTTTCGTGCCAATACAAATGAGTCTCGACACTCGGCACGTCATTGACCGGGAGATGAACAAAGTGCAGATCATTGCGGCGGGCGAAGCGTTCCGGGACGGTCATGACCATGTCGGTCTGTTGCAGCACCTGGGACGCCATCAGGTAATGCTGGGAGCGCAGGGCGATCTTACGCTGTATGCCCATCTTGCCCAGTGAAAGGTCGACATAGCCCAATCCGCTGCGACGGCTGGAAATATGGATGTGGGCCACCGACAGATAGTCGTCCAGGGTGATCGAACCCTTGTTCGCCAGCGGGTGCCCTTTTCGCATGGCACAGACATAGCTGTCTTCCATCAGCTTGACGTGACGCACCTGCGGATCGGTGTTCAGGGGCGCATCGACGGCAAAATCCAGTCGGCCCGCGGCCAGTTCCTTGGTGGTCTCCCGACGTTTGGATAAAAAGCTCTCGATGGTCACGCCTGGGGCCAGGCGACGCAGGCGCTGGAACAGCGCGGGCAGGATGATCGCCTCGGTCAGGTCAGTCATGCTGATGCGGTAGTTCTTGTTCGCCTGCAGCGGATTGAAAATGCGGCTTTCCTGTACCGAAACCCGTAGCAGCGACAAGGCGTTGCGCACCGGCCCGATGATGTTTTGGGCCATGGGCGTGGGCACCATACCTTGGGCAGTGCGCACAAACAGCGGGTCGTTGAAGGTTTCCCGCAGGCGGGCCAGGGCATTGGACACGGCCGGCTGAGTGATGCCGACGATTTGGCCGGCGCGGGTGAGGTTGGCTTCGGTGTAGATGGCGTCAAACACAATAAATAGGTTGAGATCGACCTTGCTCAGATTCATTGCTGTGCGCCTCACGCTGTTTTTGTTGTTGGTCTGGTTTGTTCTGGGTTGGCCGATCATATATCGGTTATGAATGTTTATACACGCTGAGAATAGGTTAGATAAATAGAGGGCGCTGATCTAGCATCCTTTGCATGACTTGAAACACCCACCAGAAGGTAGCTGCCCCATGGATTTCGCTTACTCCCCCAAGGTTCAGGAATTGCGCGAACGCGTCACGGCGTTCATGGACGCCTATGTGTATCCAGCCGAACCTGTGTTCGAACGCCAGGTCGCCGAGGGAGATCGCTGGCAGCCGACCGCGATCATGGAGGAGCTTAAGGCCCGGGCCAAAGCCGATGGTTTGTGGAACTTGTTTCTGCCCGAGTCGGAGTTGGGCGCAGGATTGACCAATCTTGAATATGCACCGCTGGCGGAAATCATGGGCCGTTCACTGCTCGGGCCGGAGCCGTTTAATTGCTCGGCGCCGGACACCGGCAACATGGAAGTGCTGGTGCGTTACGCCAGCGAAGGGCAAAAACAGCAGTGGCTGGAGCCTTTGCTGCGTGGCGAAATTCGCTCGGCGTTTGCCATGACCGAGCCTGACGTGGCGTCTTCCGACGCGACCAACATGGCCGCGCGAGCCGTGCGCGATGGCGACGAGTGGGTGATCAATGGCCGTAAATGGTGGACCTCCGGCGCCTGTGACCCGCGCTGCAAGATCATGATCTTCATGGGCCTGAGCAACCCCGATGGCCCGCGTCACGAACAGCATTCGATGATTCTGGTGCCGACCGACGCGCCGGGGGTGAAGATCGTGCGCCCGTTACCGGTGTTCGGCTATGACGACGCGCCTCATGGTCACGCCGAAGTACTTTTCGAAAACGTCCGCGTGCCATACGAAAACGTACTGCTGGGTGAAGGGCGAGGCTTCGAGATTGCGCAGGGACGTCTGGGGCCGGGGCGCATTCACCACTGCATGCGTTCGATCGGCATGGCCGAGCGCGCGCTGGAGCTGATGTGCAAACGCTCGGTACAGCGTACGGCGTTCGGCCGGCCACTGGCGCGTCTGGGCGGCAACATCGACAAGATTGCCGATTCGCGGATGGAAATCGACATGGCGCGGCTGTTGACCCTGAAAGCGGCGTACATGATGGACACGGTTGGCAACAAGGTGGCGAAAAGCGAGATCGCGCAGATCAAGGTGGTGGCGCCGAACGTAGCGCTACGGGTGATTGATCGCGCAATCCAGATTCACGGCGGAGCCGGGGTCTCGGGCGATTTCCCCCTGGCTTATATGTACGCCATGCAGCGCACCCTGCGCCTGGCGGACGGTCCGGACGAGGTCCATCGGGCAGCAATCGGCAAATACGAGGTCGGCAAATATGTACCCAAGGAGATGATGCGCAGCGAGCATCGCTAACACCCGCTAAACGAATCCATGTGGGTTACTTCCGTGGGAGTGATTGTGCGTACACGCGGTCCCGCGTAGAAGCCGGCTTGCTGGCGACTGGGCGTGTCAGACCGCACAACTGTAGCTGCTCCACCGCATTCGCCAGCAAGCCGGCTCCTACAGGTTTTGCGGCGCCTGGGATTTTTGCGTAGGGCGCATACCGGCTAGAGGCCTGGGTTTTGGCAGTGATGAGCTTTCGGACGCCACCGCCGGTAAGCGGGCTGCTACGGATTCTGCGGTGTATCGGGATTGTGTGTTTACGCGGTCCCGCGTAGAACCGGCTTGCTGGCGAACTGGGTGTGTCAGACCGCACAATTGTAGCTGACCCACCGCATTCGCCAGCAAGCCGGCTCCTACAGGTTTTGCGGCGCCTGGGATTTTTGCGTAGCGCGCATTACCGGGTAGTGGCCTGGGTTGTTGGCAATGGCGATCTTTCGGACGCCACCACCGGTAAGCGGGCTGCTACGGATTCTGCGGTGTATCGGGGTCGTGTGTTTACGCGGTCCCGTGTAGGAGCCGGCTTGCTGGCGAACCTAGTGTGTCAGACCGCACAACTGTAACTGAGCCACCGCATTCGCCAGCAAGCCGGCTGCTCCTACAGATTTTGCGGCACCCGGGATTTTTGCGTAGGGCGCATTCCGCGTAGGAGCGGGCTTGCTGGGCGGAGGCGTCCGTGAAACTGTCCCCGGGCAAGGACTGCCACCCAGCGTTAATGCTCTGAATAATCAGCTCAACTCAAGCCAGATCGGCGCATGGTCGGAAGGCTTTTCCATCCCGCGCAGGTCGTAATCCACGCCGGCTGCCTTGATCCTCGGCTGCAAACCGTGAGAGGCCAGGATCAGATCGATGCGCAAACCACGCTTGGGCTGGTCCTCGAAACCGCGGCTGCGGTAGTCGAACCAGCTGAACTGGTCGACTACTTCGGGGTACAGGTGGCGGAAGCTGTCGACCAGACCCCAGTTTTTCAACTTGGCCATCCACTCCCGCTCTTCGGGCAGGAAGCTGCATTTGCCGGTCTTCAACCAGCGCTTCGCGTTGTCAGGGCCGATGCCGATGTCGCTGTCTTCCGGGGAAATGTTCACGTCCCCCATGACCACCAGCGGCTGGTCGTTGCTGAAACGGGTTTCCAGCAACTGCTGAAGATCGGCGTAGAACCTGGTCTTGGCCGGGAACTTGGTGGGGTGGTCGCGGCTTTCGCCCTGTGGGAAGTAGCCATTCATGATGGTCACTGGCACGCCATTGCGATCAGCGAAGGTGCCCCAGATAAAACGGCGTTGGGCCTCTTCATCGTCGCTGTCAAAACCCTTGTGCACGACCAGCGGCGCCTGCCGCGACAGCAGGGCTACGCCGTAATGACCTTTTTGCCCATGGAAATGCACGTGATAACCCAGCGCTTCGATTTCGGCCTGTGGGAACTGATCGTCCGAGACCTTGGTTTCCTGCAAGCCGATGACGTCAGGTTGGTGTTTTTCAATCAGCGCCGCCAATTGATGCGGGCGGGCGCGCAGGCCGTTGATGTTGAAAGACACAATTTTCATAGACGGCAGTCCTGGCAAAAATCAAACCGCGATGCTAGCTGACCTGCCGGACGACGACCAGCCTCAGCGCGCAATCTCGCGATTCGGGCAGGCTGCTACGCTGTGGGAAATGCCTGAAAAAATCGCCGGAACTGTCGTCAGTGGCCACGACTCGAACGCCTGACACCATGAACCGGTCGAACGCGTCGGATGGTCATTGAAAGGGACACACTCATATGCCTGAATCAGCGAATGCACTGGCCGATATCCGTCAACTGGACAGTGGTTATTCCCGCGAGTCACGCTCACTGCTGTATCAGGCGTACCGACACGAGCCAAGTTTTGGCTACCTGTTCGAATCCGGACGCCCGGGCTACGAGCAGCGGGTCCGGGCGACCATTCGCGAGTTGGTCAAACAACACTTCCTGCAAGACATGCCTGCGCTAGGCCTTTTCGTCGAGGACCGTCTGGTGGGCGTCGCGCTCATCGCGCCGCCGCAGCGCCGCCTGGGCATCACGGAAAGCTGGGCATGGCGTCTGCGCATGGTGATGAGCACCGGCCTGCGTTGCACACAGCGCTATCTGGAGTATTACCAGGCAGTGCTGGCGTGTCTGCCATCGGACGCTGTGCATGTGCTGCCTCTGTTCGGCGTCCACCCGGATTTCCAGGGCCAGCACTATGGCGAGCAGTTGTTGCAGGCGCTGCATGACTGGTGCGCAGTGGACGGAAACTCCCAAGGCATCGTCCTGGATACCGGAAACGGACATTACCTGGAGTTTTACAAGCGACAGGGTTATGAAGAAATCGGCGAAGTTGCTGTAGGGCCAATCCGCGAGCACGTGTTTTTTCATCCCAACCCTCAGGTTTTACCGGGTTCCATCGCTTGACCGCGGACCTTCCCTAAACTTTTGCGGGCTCCAGCAGCACCCGCCGCTCGTGTTAGCATCCGCGCCTATGAAGTTTCCCGGTCGATATACAAGTGGTTTTCTCCTGATGTTCTCCAGCTGCGCAGCGTTTGCCGATGCGCAGCTGGATGTGCGGATCAAGCCTGCCAACTCCGAGCTCAAATCCAATATTGAAGGGTATGTGGGCAGCCTCGGCGAGCGCGATGAACAGGCTCTTGAGCGCTTCAGCGTGGGCGCCGTCGAACAGGCGCAGAAGGCCGCGCAGGCGCTGGGC
This sequence comes from Pseudomonas sp., assembly GCF_050739935.1. Classification (GTDB taxonomy): domain Bacteria; phylum Pseudomonadota; class Gammaproteobacteria; order Pseudomonadales; family Pseudomonadaceae; genus Aquipseudomonas. The sequence goes on from NZ_JBOICF010000019.1 coordinate 94,083, forward strand.
TATTACCAGGCGCAGATCGACAGCGAAGTCAAACGCACCGACAAGGATCTGCATCTGGTCTTGACCGTGCAACCCGGGGAGCCGGTACATCTGCGCAACGTCACCGTGCGAATCCAGGGCGAAGCCAGCCAGCTCAGGGCATTCAAGGTGCCCAAAAGTGACGCCCTCAAGCCCGGCGCTGCGCTCAATCATGGTTATTACGAAGACGCCAAGAAACTGATCCAGAATCAAGCGGCGCGTTACGGATTTTTCAACGGCCGTTTCGTCACCCAACGGCTTTCCGTCGACCCTCGCGCTGGCGTGGCTGACATCGAACTGGTCTATGACAGCGGGCCGCGTTTCTCTCTAGGCAAGGTGACGTTCAGCGGCGATGCGCCATTCGACGAGGACTTGCTGCAGCGCATGGTGCCGTTCAAGGAAGATACGCCTTATGACTCCGAGCTGATCGCCGAACTCAACCAGGCCATGCAGTCCAGCGGCTACTTCGAAGGCGTACGGGTGGATGCCTCGCCCACGGCCGCGCAGGCTCAGGTGATTCCGGTAGACGTGCAATTGCAGACCCGCAAGCCTCGCACCATGGGCCTTGGCGTGGGGTACTCGACGGACGTCGGGCCACGGGTCAAGGCCAACTGGACGCGTCACTGGGTCAACCCTCAGGGGCATAGTTATGGCGTGGAGTCGGAACTTTCGGCGCCGCGACAGAACGTGGGCCTGTTCTATGACATCCCCCTGGACCCGCCGTTGACCGACAAACTGCGATTCGCGGGCGGCTATCAATACGAAGAAATCGCCGACACCGACAGCCTGAGCAAGCTGTTGACCGTGGGGCCTGAGTGGCACAGCAAGCTGCCCAGCGGGTGGGAACGGGTGATCTCGCTCAAATGGCAGCGCGAAGAATATCGACTGGGCAACGATGAAGGGCTTAGCACTTTGCTGATGCCCGGCATCAGCTATTCCTACCTGCGTAGCGATAACCGGATCGACCCGCACAACGGCTATCGCCTGCAATTCGAAACTCAGGTAGCTAAAGAGGGTCTGGGATCGGACGCCAATGTCCTGCATGGCACCGCGTTGCTCAAGGGCCTGACCACAGTGGCGCAGAATCATCGCTTTCTTGGCCGGATACAGGTCGGCGGCACCGCTACCAATGGCTACAAATCCATCCCGCCTTCGTTGCGCTTCTTCGCGGGTGGTGATCAGAGCGTGCGCGGTTACGACTACCAGTCGCTGTCACCGGAGAACTCCGATGGTGACAAGATCGGTGGGCGTTACATGATCGCCGGGAGCGCTGAGTATCAGTATTCGATCGCCGAAAAATGGCGCGTGGCGGCGTTCGTCGATCAAGGTAACTCCTTCAACTCGCTGGACTTGCCGAGCCTGAAAACCGGGGTCGGTATCGGTATTCGCTGGGTTTCGCCGGTCGGCCCATTGCGCCTGGACCTGGCTCACGCGCTGGATGATGACGGCGGTATTCGTCTGCATTTCTCGATGGGACCTGAACTGTGACGAACACCGCGCTCTTGAAACGTATCACTCTCTATTTCGTCATCGGCTTGCTCGCCGTCGTGCTGTTGATCAGCACGGCTCTGGGGCTGATTCTGGGTACCGAGTCCGGCAGCCGCTGGGCACTGGGCCTGGTTCCCGGCTTGCAGGTCGAGAACTTCACCGGTCGTCTCGGTGGGCAGTGGCAGGCCGACTCGCTGACCTGGCAGCAAGGCGAAAGCAAGGTCGAAGTGGACGCGCCTGTTTTTGCCTGGTCGATGTCTTGTCTGACGCGCATGACCTTGTGCATCGACAACCTGCAAACCGGCGATGTACGTCTGCATTTTGCACCCTCGGGTGCGGCAGAAAGCAGCGGTCCGATCACCTTGCCCGACCTCAAGCTGCCACTGGCGCTGGAGTTGGGGCGGGTACAAGTCGGCAGTTTGCATCTGGATGGCACGGAGCAGGTGCGCGACGTGCAACTGGCGGCGCACTGGACAACTGATGGGTTGAAGATCGATTCGGTCCATGCTCAACGTGACGATATCGTTCTGGATTTGACCGGCTTACTCAAACCGACAGCTGACTGGCCGCTGACTGCCCAGGGTCAGGTCAAACTGCCGGATGTCAGCGGTCAGCCTCTGTCATTGGCGTTGAACGTGGAGGGCGACTTGCTCAAGACGCTCAACCTCAATGCGCAGACCAGCGGTTACATCGAGGCGAAGCTGGTCGGCCAGTTGCAGCCACTGGTGGACAATCTTCCGGCAGATATTGCGATCACCAGCGATAGCTTCAAGCCCAGCGCCGATTTGCCGGACACGCTGCAACTCAACAAACTGACGCTCAACGCCAAGGGCGACCTGGCGCAGGGTTACGCGATCCTCGGCAACGCCAGTCTGCCTGCCGAACAAGGACCGGTGACGCTCGCGCTGCAAGGTCGGGTCGATGCCAAAGGCGCGGAAGTCGGTGCGCTGGACCTGACGGCTGCTGCCGAACAGCGGCTCAAGGTGAGCGGCAAGGCGGACTGGCAAAATGGATTTAGCGCCGACGCCAGAATCGATTGGCTCGACTTCCCGTGGCATCGACTGTATCCGGTGATCGACGAGCCTCAAGTCAGTATTCACACCTTCAAAGGCGAGGTGTCCTACACCGACGGTAAATATCTGGGTAACTTCGACGGCGACTTCAAAGGCCCGGCCGGGGCCTTCAGCCTGAAAAGTCCGTTCAGCGGCGACCTGCAAAAAATCTTCCTGCCACAACTGGAACTGGTTGCCGGCCAAGGCAAGGCCAGCGGTCACCTGAATGTCGGGTTTGCCGATGGCGTTTCCTGGGATACCGCGCTGGACCTGAGCGCAGTCGATCCGTCGTTCTGGGTCGCTGAATTGCCAGGTTCCCTTGCCGGCCCACTGCGCAGCAAGGGCGCTTTCAAGAACCAGCAACTGAACCTGAACGCCGACCTTGATCTCAAGGGGCGGCTGCGTGGCCAGCCTGCCGTGTTGCAGGCCAAGGCCGATGGCGCCGGGGACAGGTGGAACGTCAGCACACTGGACATCCGCCTGGGTGATAACCGCATCCAGGGCGCTGGCAGTCTGCAGCAAAAACTGGCGGGGCAATTGGACCTGAACTTGCCGCGCCTGGGCCAACTGTGGCCGCGTTTGCAGGGGCAGGTCAAAGGTCGACTCGATCTGGCTGGTACGCTTCAGGCGCCTCAAGGACAACTGGCTTTGCAGGGCAGTCAACTGGCATACGACACCAATAAACTGCAAAGCCTGAATCTGACAGCGAAGCTGGATAATGCCCAACGCGCCAATATCGATCTGAAAACCACCGGCATTCAGAACGGGGATACCGCGCTGGGCACGCTGACAGTCAATGGCCAGGGCGACATCAAACACCAACAGGTCAAACTTGATCTGCAAGGTCCGCTGCTGAAGCTGGCGCTTGCACTCGATGGCAATATGGACAAAGGCAACTGGCGCGGACGTCTTGCTACTGGCGACATTCAAACCGGCGGTCAGGACTGGAAGCTGCAACAGCCTGCCAGGCTGGAGCGTCTGGCGGACGGCAGGATCAATTTCGGCGCCCACTGCTGGATGTCCGGGCCAGCCAGTCTGTGCGGCGAAGATCAGCGCCTGATGCCTGATCCTCGGCTGCGTTACCACCTCAAGCAATTTCCGCTGGAAAGCCTGGCGCAGTGGCTGCCCAGGGATTTCGCCTGGAAAGGCTCGCTCAATGCCGACGTGCAGCTGGACGTTCCCGCCGCCGGGCCTAACGGTCAGATCGTGATCGATGCCAGTGGCGGCACGCTGCGAGTCAAAGACAAGAATCAATGGCTGGATTTTCCTTACCAGACCCTCAAGCTCACCAGCAGCCTGACGCCGAAGAAGGTCGATACCAACCTGGATTTCCGCGGCGGCAAATTGGGCGAGCTGCTGGCGCAACTGAGCATCGACCCGCTGGGCAAGAACAAGCCTGTTACCGGCGACTTCAGCCTGACCGGCCTGGACGTGTCGGTGGCAAGGCCGTTCGTGCCAATGATTGAAAAACTCAACGGCAAGCTCAACGGCAATGGCCGTATTTCAGGCGGCCTCTTGGCGCCACAGGTCAACGGCAACGTGACGTTGAGCGATGGCGAGGTGTCCGGTCCGGAACTGCCTGTCAGCCTGGAAAAGCTCAACGTGCAGGCGCTGATCGCCGGTGAGAACGTGCAGCTCAAAGGCAACTGGACCAGTGGCCCGAACGGGCAGGGCAGTATTGGTGGGCACATTGGCTGGGCAGAGGCGCTGGATGTCGATGTCAGCCTGCAAGGCTCGCGCCTGCCGATTACGGTGGAGCCTTACGCGAAGCTCGAAGCGGCGCCCGACCTGAAGATTACCCTGCAGGGTGATCGGCTGGCGGTGTCCGGCAAGTTGCTGATCCCCAAAGGGGAGATCACGGTTCGCCAGTTGCCACCGTCCACGGTCAAGGTATCTGACGACACGGTCATCGTCGGCGCGCAGACCAAGGAGGGCAAACCGCCGATGGCGATCGCGATGGACGTCAATGTTGAAGTCGGGCAGGACAAGCTCAGCTTCAGCGGGTTTGGGCTGACTGCTGATCTGGCCGGTCGTGTGCATATCGGCGACAACCTCGACACCCGCGGCGAGCTGAACCTGAATGACGGCCGTTACCGGGCGTACGGCCAGCGCCTGACGATTCGCAAGGCGCGGTTGTTGTTCGCCGGGCCTGTGGATCAGCCGTATCTGGACATCGAAGCGATCCGCCAGACCGACGACGTGATCGCCGGTATCCGCCTGACCGGCAGCGCCGAGCAGCCCACGACCACGGTTTTCTCGGAACCGGCCATGAGCCAGGAGCAGGCCCTGTCCTATCTGGTGCTGGGACGCCCGTTGAGTACCGACGGCGAAGACAACAACATGGTGGCCCAGGCAGCACTGGCGCTCGGACTGGCAGGCGGTTCGTCGACCGCTGGCAAGCTGGCCTCCGGGCTGGGGATCAAGGATTTCGATCTCGACACCTCAGGCAGTGGTGACAAAACCGCCGTAGTCGCCAGCGGCAAGATCACCGACAAGCTCAGCCTGCGTTATGGGGTCGGGGTGTTCGAACCGGCCAACACCATTGCGTTGCGGTATTTGTTGAGCAAGAAGGTGTATCTCGAGGCGGCTGGCGGCGTGGCCAGTTCGCTGGATATTTTCTATAAGCGGGATTTCTAGCGGCCAGAGTTCGGACCTGAGCGATCACCCTGTAGCAGTCCGGCTTCACGGCGGCAGCGTCCTGGAATACGCCACCGCCGGCAAGCCGTGCTGCTACAGAGCTGCGGAGTAGCGGGATTTTTCGCCGAGCACGATCCATGTAGGAGCCGGCTTGCTGGCGAACCGATTCTGGCAGTGAGCGCATTGGTGACTGACCCACCGCATTCGCC